>JBGASF010000138.1:0-21292 GCA_044229835.1 Polyangia bacterium
GTGCGGGGGCGGGGAGGGGAACGGAGGCGGGGGCCGAGTCACAGCTGCGCGGACTTGGCGGGGGGGCTGGCGGCCCATAAGATAGGCGGGTGCGAGCGACCCTGGTCGGAGTGCTGGTGATCCTGGCCGGGTGTGGTGGCGGGCGTCCGAGCACGCGGGGGGCGCAGGGGCCGAAGCCGACGCCGGCGCCGGCGCCGATCGCGGGGGCTCAGGAGCTGGCCGGGCGCTGGCTGCGCAGCAGCGCGGGGGCGGCGGCGGGGTCGGACGGGGATGTCGAGGACACCCGCGAGGTCTGGAGCATCCACGTCAGCGGGCGCAGCCTGCAGGCGCGCTATCTCCGGGTGGTGCTGCGTCGCAGCGCGGATGGCCAGGTCTTCGCCTGCAACCGGGGTGACGCCTACACCCGGCGGGCGCGCATCAGCCTGGACGGCACGCTGGCCGCCGATGGCAGCGTGACCTTGATCGAGCGCAAGGCCGAGGTCGCACCCAGCCTGTGTGACGACGGGGTGCGCAGGCTGACCACGCTGCGCGGGCGGCTGGTGGGGGCGCGGCTCGAGCTCGAGCGCGACGGTGAGGCGGTCGTCCTGGAGCGGCCCGGGCTGGCCCCGGCTCCGCCAGGGGCGGCGGGCGAGGACGATCCCGATGCGGTGCCGACCTGGGCTGGCGCCGGGGCGGCGGCCCAGCTGGCCGGGCTGTGGCAGTCGGTGGTGTCGCGTCGCGACGAGAGCGGCCAGCTGCGCACCGAGTTCGAGATCTGGCACCTCATCGCCGAGGGCACCGACAGCGCCGACGTCACCGGCTACTACGATCACGTCGTCACCGTGACCGCGCGCGAGGGCCAGGGCCACATCTTCGCGTGCAGCGGCACCGGCGAGTACACCCTGCGCACGCGCTACCGGGTCGCGGGCACCCTGCTCGACGGCGTGGTCGTGCTGGGTGAGACCTCGTACGAGACCGTGCCGGGCCCGTGCGAGAGCAACCTCAGGCGCCTGGAGCGCTACCAGGGCCGGCTGGCCGGGGCCGAGCTGCTGCTGACCTGGGGTGGTGGGGCCCAGCTGCTGCGCCGCGTCGAATAGCCGCCAGGGCGTGCGCGCGGGGCCGATTTCGTGGTATGACGGCGACCTCGCTTCGCACTGGCCGCTCGCTGGAGGACAAATACATGAAGTCTTGGTTGAACATTTGCGTGATCGTGACGGGACTCGTGATGGCGGGCTGTGGCGACGATGATGGCCCAGCCAACACCGTCGACGCCAAGGTCGCCGACGCCGCCGCCCCCGACGCCGCCATGGCCGATGCCCGCATCGCCGACGCGCGCGTCGATTCGCGCGTGGTCGACTCGGGCACCATCAACCCGCCCGCGACCGACGCTGGCGCCGGCGCGCTGCAGTGCGGCTCGATGACCTGCAACAACGCGACGCAGGAGTGCTGCATCATCCCGAACGGCGGCGGCACTCCGTCGGTGTCGTGCATCCCGATCGGTGGCGCGTGCACCGGCGGCGGTACCGCGCGCTGCGACGGCACCGAGGACTGCCCGACCAACCAGGTCTGCTGCGCCGAGGTCCAGGGCGCCTCGCAGTCGGGCGCGGCCAGCTGCCGTGGCTATGGCACCGGCCCCAACGAGTGCTCCGGCGAGCTCAACCTGCTGGCGCAGTCGGGCCAGCTCATCATCTGCAACGACCCGGGCATGAACTCGCCCGACTGCCCCAGCGACAAGCGGATCTGCCAGAGCTGCCCGTTCGGCGGCCAGACCGTGCGCTTCTGCACCGCGATGGTGCTGAACATCGCCGGCATCATCCAGTGCACGGCGAACTGAGCTAGCCCCCTTCTGCACCACGGCCCCCTCGACGCACGCGCGCGAGGGGGCTGTTTCGTTTCGGCCACCGAGAACCTTCCTTCTGTGACATCGCCCCGCGGTGGGGCCATGTAGGTCCGCGCCGGCGGGAACAAGCGGTCTGAATGGCAAGGTTGGATCAGGCGTCCGTCCGCACATCGGGGGGAGACGCATGAAGGTTCCACTCAGGGTCGCAGCGGGGATCGTCGGGGCACTGGTGCTGGGGCTGGGCCTCGGGGGCAGCGCCCAGGGGCGCTCGGGCAAGCGCGCCCGCGCCGGGAAGCTGCGCGGGGCTGCTGCGGCGGCGGCCCGGGCCGCGGCGGCGGTGGGGGATGACCGCGTGCACCTGCCGCGCATGCCGCGCGCCATGAAGGCGGGCGCGCCCGGCGAGCGCGTCACGGTGTGGCTGAACGGGGGCGGCGGCCACTTCCTGCCCGGCTGGGAGGACAGCGCCAAGGACACCTCGTCGGTGGTCTACGGCCGGGCCGACGCCGTCGATGTGCCGGCGTGGCAGGGCAGCGCTGCGCACTGGCGCGAGCTGGTGTCGTGCGTGCGCGATCGCTATGCGCCGTTCGCGATCGACATCGTGGAGCGCCGCCCCAGCACGGGTGACTACATCCAGGCCGTGATCGGCGGGCGCTCCAGCGTGCTGGGCTTCTCGCGCGGGGTGGGCGGCGTGGCGCCGTACACCGGCGACGTGGTGTCGCGCGCGGTGGCCTTCGTGTTCGCGACGACCATCGGCGAGTCCGGCAACGGCGTCGAGCAGGTGTGCAACACCGCGGTGCACGAGATCGGGCACACCCTGGGGCTCGATCACGTCATGCATTGCCCGGATCCGATGACCTACCTGCAGGGCTGCGGCGAGAAGCGCTATGCCGACGTCGATGTGGCGTGTGGCGAGGGCGAGGTGCGCGAGTGTGGCGATGGCCAGGCGTCGCAGAACTCGTGGCGGCACCTGATGCGGGTGGTCGGGCCGGCGTCGAGCAGCGGGCGCCGCCCGGTGGTCACGCGCGAGCCGGAGGCCGAGCCCGAGCCCGAGGTGGTGCAGCAGCCCGAGACAGAGGACGAGCCGGAGGTGGTCGACGAGCCTGCGGTCGAGGACGGAGGCGGCTACCAGCCCGAGGACGAGGGCGGCTACGAGGACGACACCGAGGCCGGGGGCGACACCGAGACCGAGACCGAGGCCGAGCCGGCCGACGAGGAGGTCGACGGGCTGGAGCTCCTGTCACCGGAGTTCGGCCAGCAGTTCAGCGCCGACAGCGTGCTGCGCGTGAAGGTGCGCGCCAGCGATCGCAGCGGCATCGCCCGGGTCGAGCTGGGCTGGGCCATCGAGGGCGGCGAGACCCACATCTTCGCCTGTGACGCTCTGCCGGCCGGGATGCCGGTGAGCTGCCGCCAGCGCGGCGACGTCACCGTGTTCGAGCTCGAGGTCGGGGCCGGGCGGCGCGGGCTGCAGGTCCGCGTGACCGACGGCGCCGGCAACCAGCGGGTGTCGCGTCCCGTGCTGATCGGCTTCCGCTGAAGTAAGCTGGCGGCGTGCTGCCGCGCGAGATCGAGGCCGCCTGGGACGAGCTCCCCGGGGCCAGCGTGCTGCCCATCCCGGGTGGCCTCATCAACCAGACCTATCGCGTCGAGCGCGGCGGACAGCGCTGGATCCTGCAGCGCCTGCACACCATCTACGGGCCGCCCCTGCATGACGACATCGAGGCGGTGACGCGCCACCTGGTGGCGCGCGGCCTGGCCACGCCGCTGCTGGTGCCGACGCGGGCCGGGGCGCTGTGCGCGGTCGCCGACGACGGCCGGGTCTGGCGCGTGATGACCTTCATCGACGGGCGCACCGTGCACCGGGTTTCGCGCGCGGCCGAGGCGCACGCGGCCGGCGGGCTGGCGGCGCGCTTTCACCGCGCGGTGGCCGACCTGCCGCGCGAGCTCAGCTTCGTGCGCCCGGAGTTTCACGACACCCCGGCCTACCTGGCGCGGCTGGAGCGCGCGCTGGCCAGCGCCCCGGGCCACCAGGCCGCGGCGCTGGGCGAGGCCATCCTGGCGGCGGCGCGCACGCTGCCCGCGCTGGGTGGGCTGCCGCGCCGGCTGATCCATGGCGATCTCAAGATCTCGAACGTGCTGTTCGCGCCGGCACAGGGCAGCGATCAGGCGCTGGCGCTGTGCGACCTGGATTCGCTGGCGCGGCTGTCGATCCCGATCGAGCTCGGCGACGCGCTGCGCTCGTGGGCCAACCCCCTGGGCGAGGACGTCGAGGCCACCCGGCTGGACGCCGACGTGGTCGACGCCGCGCTGACCGGCTATCACGCCGCCGCCGGCGACCTCATCGTGCCCGAGGAGGCTCGCGCCCTGGTGCCGGCGCTGGCGACCATCGCGCTGGAGCTGGCGGCGCGCTTCTGCACCGACGCCATCGAGGACCGCTACTTCGGCTGGGACCCGGCGCGCTTCCCCAGCCGCAGCGCGCACAACCAGGTGCGCGCGACCGGCCAGCTGGCGCTCGGGCGCGCGGCGCTGCAGCAGCGCGCGGCGCTGGAGGCCATCGTCACCCGGCTGTGGGGCGGCGGCTGACGGCGGGCGACGGAGGTCGAGCTAACGCGCCAGGATGGCGAAGCCGAGGATGCCGAGCAGCATGGCCGCGAGCAGGAAGACGTTGAGCAGCTCCATCTCGGCGGGCTCGTCGCGACCGCCACAGTAGTGGCACTTGTCCTCACCCGTGTAGATGGGGGCGTCACAGCGAGCGCAGCGGGAGCGAGGGCCGGAGGCGTGGGCTGGCGCGGACATTTGCCCTATCGATACACCATCGACGCGATGCTGACAAACGACTTCTGGGCGTCGTCGGCGGCGCACTGATCGTAGGCCACCTGCTGTCCGCGCAGGGGCTCGGCGTCGGCCTCGCACAGGCGCAAGGTGGCGTAGATCGGGGCCAGGCCGCAGACCCGGTTGCGATCACCGACGGCCGCGATGCTGGCGAAGAAGGCGCGCGAGTCGCCGCGCGCGGCGGCGGCCAGGGCGTCGGCGTCGCTGCGCACCAGCGCCGAGCGCTCGCGGCTGCCCAGGCCGTGGGCATCGCCGAAGACCGGGCCGACATGGGCCAGATCGGCGCCGGCGATGACCAGCACGCGGCGGCCATGCAGGGTGTCGCGCAGGGCGCCGATGAAGCGCTCCAGCGCGGGCTCCTGGGTGGGGTCGGCGCCGCGCGCGATGAGCTCGTGCAGCGAGCCGCACAGGATGGGCAGCATGGGCGGGCAGTCGGCGCCGTAGACGTGGCGCAGCCAGACCGCCTGGAACTCGATGGAGTGCTCGCGGCGGTGGTGCAGCTCCTCGGCGAACAGGCCGGGGCCGAGGGCGGCGGCCAGGCGATCGACGCTGGCCACGTCGGTGGGCACGGCGCCGAGCGGGGTGTCGTAGGACTTGCGCGTCAGCGTGAAGGGCTCGTGCTCGCCGTGGTGATCGGTGCCGAAGACGACGACGACATCGGGGCGCGCGCTGGCGGGCGCCTCGAGCAGGGGGCGGAAGGCGTGCGCGTAGGCGCCGCCGCCGCGGTGCATGTCGATGTGCGGCGAGATCAGGGCGCGCACGGCGGGGGCGCTGGTGGCCGCGCCGGCGCCGGGGCCGCGGCCGGCGCGCTTGATGCGCTTGCCAGGGCCGGTGTCGCGCACCGCCTGGTCGTCGAGGTAGCGCGTCAGCGCGGCGGGGCGGTCGGGGTACGAGCCGCCGGCGTGGGCGGCGGCGCGCAGCGGGGTGCGCCGGAAGTCGGCCTCGAGCTCGCGCCGGTGCGCGGCGAAGCGCGGGCTGTCGAGCAGCAGCGCGGCGTCGAGCTGGGCCACGAGGTCGGTGATGCGCGCCGGATCGATGGGGCGGCCGGTGCGGGCCTCGAACTCGCTGGCGACCTCGGACACGGTGCGCTCGCCGTCGCACAGGCTGAGCAGGTGCACGGCCAGGCGCGGCAGCAGCGCGACCTGCTCGGTCAGCCCGTAGGGGTCGCGCAGCATGACCATCGGCTCGCCGCGATGCTGAACCGGGGACGACTCCAGGGCGCGCAGCTTGGGACGCAGCATCGAACCTGCTCATTATAGGGGGCGTCCTGTATGCTGACCAGGTGGTGCCCGGAAAGCGCCGGCTGACCTGGATGGGGCGGCTCCCCGTGGTGGCCTGCCTCGGGGTGGGCCTCGGGCTGGCGCCGGTGGGGCTCGGGCTGTGCGCGAGCGCACGCGCCGAGGGGGTCGCGGCGGTGGTGGTCGATCCGGTGGCGCCGCGGCCGATGGATCGGGCGGCCGCGGATCGGTTGCTGGTCAGCGCGCTGGGGCAGGGCGGCGGCGTGGTGGTCGGCGACGCCCTGGAGGTGGCGCTGGCGCGGGCGCAGGCGGGGGCGCGTGGCGAGGACGAGCTGGCCTTCTTCACCGAGGCCCAGGGCAAGCTGCGCGAGGCCTGGAAGGCCTACACGCTGGTCGATGCGGCGCGCGCGCTGGCGCTGATCGACGAGGCGCTGCCGCTGCTGCTCGGCCACCTGGAGTGGCCCGGGGTGGCCGACGCGCTGAGCGATCTGTGGCTGCGGCGTGGCGCGGCGGAGCTGCTGGCGGAGCGGCCGGCGGAGGCCCGGGTGGCGGTGCGGCGGGCGCGGGTGCTGGACGGCGAGCGCGCGGTCGGGCGCGACGAGTTTCATCCCAACGTGGTGGCGCTGGTCGACGCCGTCGACGCCGAGCTGGCGACGGCGCCGCGGGCCGCGCTGGTCATCAAGGTGACGCCGGCGGCCGACGAGATCTGGGTCGACGGCGCGCCGGTGGGCAGCGGCGCCGAGGTGCGCGTCGAGGGGCTGGCGGTCGGCGACCACCTGGTGTGGGCCGGGGCGCGCGGGCGGCGCGCGGCGGGGGCGGCGGTGGCGCTGGCGGCGGCGCCGGCGGGCGGTGAGGTCGCACTGACGCTGGTGGAGGACGCCCGCGTGGCGGCGGTGCAGGCGGCCGGGGTCGCGCTGCGGGCGCGCGCGGCGGCGGGGCCGGCGCAGGCGGCGCTGGAGCTGGTGCGCGAGCTGGCGGGCGCCGACGAGGTGGTGCTGGCGGCGGTCAGCTGGCGCGGCGGCGAGCTGGCGGTGAGCGGCCAGCGCTGTGCCGGGCGGCCGCTGGGCTGTGGCGGGCTGCGCGAGGTGCGCGCGGGGCGGCGCTCGCAGCTGGCCGAGGCGGCGCGCGCGCTGGTGGCGACGCTGGAGGTCGGGCAGGGCGGGGTCACGCTGCTGGAGTCGAAGAGCGTGACGGTGGCCGAGCCGCCGTCGCCAGTGACGCCGCTGGGTGGTGGCGCGGGCGATGGCGGGGTCGAGGTGCCGGTGCCGGGCGGCAAGCCGTGGTGGAAGAAGGGCTGGGTCTGGGCGGTGGCTGGGGGCGCCGCGGTGGTGGTCGGCACGGCGGTCGTGGTGGCGGCCACGGCTGATGACAGCGTGACAACAGAATTGACGGTGGATTGGGGCAGATTGGCTCGGCCGTAGCTACTGGATCAGGACCGGCTCGGGCCCGGTGAAGTCGACCGCGCGGGTGGCGACCTCGCCGGCGGACAGCGTGACCGAGAAGCTGAAGTCGCGCCCCGCGGGCGGGCAGGCGTCGGCGGGGCAGACGACCTTGATCTTGTGCGTGCCGGCGGACAGCTGCAGGTTGCGCGCCGGGGTGTCGCCGCGCCGGGTGCCGTCCACGGTGACCGCACCATAGGGATTGGCGCCAACGGTGAGGGTCGCGGTGCCCGACGGTGAGGGGGTGGCGGCGTCGGGGCGCGGCGCGGCGGTGCCGCCATCGCGGCGGCGCGGCGGTGGGCCGGCATCATTGCGCGCGGCAGGCGTGGCGGCGTCGGGGGACGGCGCGGGCAGGCCGGACGGAGCGGCGTCGGTGGTGAAGGCGGCGACGGCGGCGTCGGCGGTCGGGGGAATGAGCAGCTGGGCAGCGTCGACCGGCCCGCCCGGGCCGCGGCCGCTGGAGCGGGCCGGCCGCAGCACCATGACCCCGACGGCGCCGAGGGCGGCGGCGGCGATGGCGCCCACGATGAGCAGGGGGGCGAGCCGGCGCTGCTCGACGCGCGGGATCGGCGCGGTCAGGTCGGGTGCGGGCCCGGCGCCGTTCGGGCTCGGACTCGGGCTCGTGCTCGCACTCGTGCTCGGACTCGTGCTCGGACTCGCACTCGTGCTCGGACTCGAGCTCGTGCTCGGACTCGCACTCGTGCTCGGACTCGAACTCGGACTCGTGCTCGGACTCGTGCTCGGACTCGTGCTCGAACTCGTGCTGGGATTCGTGTCGTTGCCCGTGCCCGTGCCCGTGCCCGATCTCCCCTCCGCCTCCGCCTCCGTCCCCGTCACCCCGCTCGGCTTCTTCGCCTTCGCCGTGTCCGCCCCCGCTCCCATCCCCATCGCCACCGGGACGCCATCCTCCAGCACCGGCACGTCGCGCAGCGCGGGCGTCCGCCCGGTCATCGCCTTGGTCGTCGGGCCCGCGCCCGCACCCTCACGCAGCGCGGGCACGCGCCCGGTCATGGTCTTCGTCTTCGGCGCCTGGGCGTCGCCAGCCCCGCCGCCGACACCGGCATCGGTCGCGTCAGGCGCCCGACTCAGCAGCTCGACCAGCTGCACGTGGGTCGCGAAGGTGCGCACCTCTCCGGTGCCGCCGCCCGGCGTCCGCGGCGGCCCCGCGCTCTCGGGCGGCATCGGCGGGGTCTGGCTCACACCGGCGCCGACGCGCGCGCTGCCGACCTGGGTCGCCGGCGCCGAGGCCTCGGTGACGCCACGCGGACAGTAGTCCTCGACCCACGACGCCAGCACGTTGGCGCCCGGCGGCTCGGGCCGCGCATACAGCCAGCGCATCAGCGGCGTGAGCAGCTCCTGCGCGCTCTGCGCCCGCGCCCCCGGCTGCGCCGCCAGCGCGCGCAGCACCACCGCGTCGAGCTCGGCGGGCACCTCGGGGCGCACGCTCGACGGCGGCGCCACCACCGCGGCGCGCACCGCGTTCAAGGTCTCCTCGGGCTTGTCGCGCGCGAACAGCAGCTTGCCCGCCAGCAGCTCCCACAGCAGGGTGCCGCATGCGAACAGATCCGAGCGCGGGTCGACCTTCTGCCGCGAGGCCTGCTCGGGCGACATGTACGCATACGACCCCGCCAGCTCGCCGACGCCGCCCTCGCCAGCCAGCGCGATGCCGAAGTCGAGGATCTTGACCTCGCCCTCGCGCGAGATCATCACGTTGCGCGGCGACAGATCGCGGTGCACCACGCCGACCCCGCCGCTGCCGTTGCCCTTGCGGTGGGCATAGTCGAGGCCATGCAGCACCTCCACCACCAGCGCCACCGCCAGGTCGACCGGCAGCACCTTGCCGGCGCGCCGCACCGCGCTGGCCAGCTCGTACAGCGTGGGACCGTCGATGTACTCCATCGCCGTGTAGTAGGTCCCGTCAATCACGCCCAGCTCGTAGATCGGGACGATGTTGCCGTGGCTCAGCGAGACCGTGGTCTTGGCCTCCTGCACGAACAGCTCGATGAACTCGCGGCGGCGCGCCAGCGCGGGCAACACCTGCTTGATGACGAGCACCTTCTCGAAGCCGCCGGGCCCCAGCAGCTTGCCCTTGTAGATCTCGGCCATCCCCCCGGTGGCGAGCTTCTCGAAGAGATAGTACTTCCCGAACGTGGTCGGGGCGAACACGCGAACACTATACGACGGAAGTGTTAAGCTGACCGCGGTATGGCCAGGGCTTCGGGGCTGCTTTGCACCGCGCTTGTGCTCGCGGGCTGTGGCGGCGAGGAGACGCGCGGCGTCGCGCTGGCGCCGGTCCCGCTGCCGGCGGGCGCCTGCCCGGGCTCCAGCGCGGTACGCCAGGTGGTGGTCAAGGTGCTGGGCGACTTCCCGCCCACCGAGGCCACCGCGCTGGCCTCGCCGACCACCGGCATGCCGACCTCGCGCACCATCCCGACCGGCACCCGCGTGCTGACCGTCGAGGGGCTGGGTGATCGCGGTGAGCTGGTCGCCATGGGTCGCAGCGCCGAGCTGACGCTGGGTGGCGACGGCGCCCCCGCCGCGCGCACGGTCCCCATCCTGTACGCCGCGCCGCGCGCCGGCTGTCCGACCGTGGCCCCGGTGGGCGGGCCGCGCGCGCAGCACACCGCGACGCTGCTCGACAGCGGCGCCGTCCTCATCGCCGGCGGCATCACCCTCATCAACAACGAGGAGCGCCTGGCCACCGAGAGCGAGCTCTACGAGCCGGCGCTGGCGCACTTCGTGCGCGGGCCCGACCTGTACCGGCGCGATCCGCTGATCGGCCACAGCGCGACGCGGCTGAGTGACGGCCGGGTGCTGGTGTTCGGCGGCGAGAAGGCGGCCTACCAGCTGGTCGCCGCCGACGGTCGCAGCGCCGAGCCGCCCAGCTTCCTGGCCGGCAGCGAGCAGCGCGCCTACCACGGCGCCATCGCGCTGCCCGATGGTCGCGCCCTGCTCATCGGCGGCTGTCGCGAGGTCGACCAGAGCCACGCCTGCCGCGCCGGCACCGCGCTCGACACCACGGTGCGCTTCGATCCTGCCACCGGTGCGCTGGAGGCCGGGCCGCGCCTGCTGGTCGCGCGCATCGAGCCCGAGGTGGTGCTGCGCGCCGACGGCCTGCTGGTGGTCGCCGGCGGTCACGATGACGCCGGGGTGCCGCTCGACAGCGCCGAGCTGGTCGATCCCGCGGCGGCCAGCTCGACCGCCCTGCCGGGCCCGGGCGCCGGGCGGCTGGTGGGCGCGCTGGGCGGCGGGGTGCTCAGCGTCGGCGGGCCGCGCGGCAGCACGCGGCGCGAGGCCACGCTGCGCAGCCTGGGCGCGCCCGCGCTGACCCTGGGCGAGCTGGGCGAGGCGCGCGGTGGCCACGCCGTGGTCGCGCTGGAGGACGGCAGCGTGCTGGTCAGCGGGGGCCTCGACGCCGCCGCGGCCGCGCGCCCCGAGGTCGCCGAGCTGGAGCTGTGGCGCCCCGGGGTGGGCCGCTTCGAGCCGCTGCGCGCCAGCATGGCGCACCGCCGCGAGCACACCGCGACGCGGCTGGCCGACGGCAGCGTGCTGCTGGTGGGCGGGCGTGATCCGACCCCGGGTGCGGGCGCGCGCGTGCGCGCCGACGCCGAGCTGCTGGTGCTGACCCTGGCCAGCCCGTACATGAACCTGGCCCCGCTGTCGTTCGGCGCCACCCCGCCCGAGCTGGCGGTGGCGCGCCCGCCCGCCGACGTGCGCAGCGGGCCCGCGCGCCTGCACCTCGCGGCCGGGGACGCCGCCTGGCTGGCCGGCCCCAGCTATGCCGAGGTCACGCTGAGCGCGCGCCTGCAGGCCAGCGGTCGCGTCGCCCTGCTGCTGGCGCGCAGCGACGAGGCCCACCTGGTGCGCGTCGAGCTGGAGGCCGGGCAGCCGGTGCTGCTGGTCCGCCGCGCGCCGGGCGCCGCGGACAGCACGCTGTGCACCGGCCGGGTGGCGCCCGCGCTCGACGCCGCAGCCCTGGAGCTGACGGTCGAGCACCGCGCTGGCCGTGTGCGCGTGCTCGCCGGCAGTGAACTGCTGTCGTGCAGCGCCACGCTGGGGCGTGGCGGGGTCGGCGCCGAGGCGCTGACGGGCAGCCTGGATCTCACGCAGC
The DNA here is from genome assembly GCA_044229835.1 of Polyangia bacterium. GTDB lineage: Bacteria > Myxococcota_A > Polyangia > Haliangiales > JADYYK01 > JADYYK01. The sequence continues at coordinate 11,437 of JBGASF010000138.1, forward strand.
TGGGGGCCGATCGATGACCACGCTCAGGATTCCGGCGCAGCGGCCGCAGCGGCGCTGGCCGATGGCGCTGGCGCTGATGGCACTGGCGGTCGCGCTGGTGGTCATCGTGGTGCTGCTGGTGCGGCGCAGCGGCGGCAGCGGCGGCCCGGCGGGCGATCCGCGCGGCCGCACCGTCAAGGCCGCGGACGCCGGCGCGCCGGCCCCGGTCGCCTCGGTCACCACCGCGGGGCGCCCCCCGGCCACGCCGACCCCGGCGCCGTGGGCGCCGACCGAGCCGCGCACCCTGGATCTGCACGCCGACACGCCCTACCAGCAGGTCCACAAGGGGCCCTTCCAGCTCGACAAGCGGCTGAAGTTCGGCGACATGGACGTGCCGCGCCTGCGCGAGGGCAAGTACCTCGGGCAGTACTGGGTCATCTGGGTACCGCCCGCGGAGAGCGACTACGCCGCCTTCGCCGAGAAGTCGTGGGCCGGCCTCGAGCACATGCTCGACACCTCGGGCGGCGCGCTCGAGGTCGCGACCACGCCCGACGAGATCAAGAAGCTGGCCGAGGCCGACCACATCGCCATCATCCCGTGCATGGAGGGCGCCCACGCGCTGGGCGACGATCCCGCCAACCTGAAGCCGTGGGCGGCGCGCGGGCTGCGCTACCTCGGGCTGACGTGGAACAACTCCAACCCGTTCGCCGACGCCGCGCTCGACCCGCACCCGCCCAACGGCGGCCTGTCGGCCAAGGGCCAGAAGCTGGTGCGCACCGCCGAGGAGCTCGGCGTCGCGGTCGACGTGTCACACGCCGCGGCGACCACCTTCTGGGACGTCTATGTCGCGGGCGAGAAGCCCTTCATCGCGTCGCACTCGGACGCGCGCTCGCTCAACGATCATCCGCGCAACCTGGATGACCTGCAGCTGTGGGCCATCGCCGACGCCGGCGGGATCGTCGGCGTCAACTACCACGCGGTGTTCCTGACCGGCGGCAAGAAGGCCAGCCTGGCCGACGTCGCCACCCACGCCGAGCACCTGGCCCGCGTCATGGGCAAGGCGCACGTCGCGCTGGGCAGCGACTATGACGGCCTCATCTTCAAGCCCAGCGGCCTCAAGGACGTGACCCAGGTGCCCAAGCTGTACGAGGCGCTGGCGGCGCGCGGCTGGACCCCGGCCGAGCTGGCGGGCCTGGCCTCGGGCAACGCGCTGCGCGTGCTGGGTGACATCGCGGCCCGGCGCAAGCGCCCGCATCCGCCCACGCTGGCGCCGGTCGAGGTGCTCGACGCCGGTGGCGACAGCGCCAGCGGCCACGCCGCGCTGCTGGCGGCGGATCGCAACGTGCTGACGGCGTGGCGGCCGCCGCCCACCGCGCCGCAGGCCGCGCTGGAGCTGCGCGTGGCCGAGATCGGCCAGCTCGGCGGGCTGGTCGTGGTCAGCCATGACGAGAACATCGACGGCGCGCGCGCGCGTGAGCTGGAGGTCGAGCTGTACGACGCCCACGGCACCGCGCTGGGCTCGCCGCGCCGGCTGCGGCTGGCCGATGACGGCCGCCCGCAGGTGGTGGGCTGGCCGCGCACGCCGGAGCAGGACGCCGCGCATGGCGGCGGCAGCGTGCGCGTCACCATCGTGTCGATGCAGCCGGGCGCGCGCGGCGCCGCGGGGCTGGCCGAGGTGGCGCCGATGCGACGGGCCGCCGACTGACGATGGCGCTGCGGGCGCGGGCAGGCTGCATCGCGCTGACCCTGGCTGCGCTGACGGCGGCGCCCGGGCCGGCGCGTGCGTACGACTTCGAGGTCGACGCCACGGTGGTGGGGCAGGGCTACCAGGTGCGCCAGGTGCGCCTGGGCGGCGACCGCCTGCTCAACCGGCGTCGCCTGCTGGGCAGCCTGCGCCTCGGGGTGTGGAACCTGCTGGCGCGCAATGCGCACGGGCGCGGGCCCACGCTGTCGTTCGCGTCGAACCTGCGCTACGGCGCCGATTTCGGCGACTACTTGGAGCAGGCCGCGCTCGACGCCACGCCCGAGCTGGAGGCCCAGCAGCGCCAGCTCGACGTCATGTATGCCTACCTCGAGGGCCAGGGCTTCTGGGGCCGCGTCGACTTCCGCGCCGGGCGCCAGGTCACCGTCGATGGCCTGGACTGGTTCGCGTTCGACGGCCTGACCGCGCGCGTGCGCACCCCGTGGTGGCTGCTGGTCGAGGCCTCGGGCGGGCTGGAGGCGCGCGCCGCCCGCGAGGAGCTGATCGCGGCGCCCGCGTACGGCGACGTCGGCGGCACCTCGGCGGAGCGCGCGCTCTTGTCCCCGACCATCGGCGCAGCCCTCGAGCTGGCCGGTCCGCGCTGGGCCGCCGCGCGCCTGTCGTACCGGCGCACCACCTCGGCCGGCGCCACCGGTGACGAGGCGGTCGATCGTGATCTGGCCGCGCTCGGCCTCGACGACGACCAGCTGGTGCGCGCCGAGCGGCTGACCCTGAGCGGGCGCGCCTGGCTGCTGGGCGGCCGGCTGCAGCCCTACGCGGGGGCGCGCTTCGATGCCCTGCGCCGCGTGGTCGACCAGCGCTACGCCGGCGTCAGCGCGCGCGTCACCGCCGCGCACACGCTGCGCGCCGACTACCAGAACGCGCTGCCGAGCTGGGACGGCGACTCCATCTTCAACGTCTTCACGCAGTATCCCTACGACGACCTGCGCGTGGCCTGGGACGGCGTGCTGGCGGCGTGCTGGCGCGCCGAGCTGCGCGGCACCGCGCGCTGGTTCCACCACGGCGGCTGTGACGGGGCCGCCGGGTGTGACGCGCCCAGCTTCGACGTCGACCTCGGCGGCGGCGCCGCCCTGGAGTGGTCGCGCAGCCGCGGCCACCTGCGTGGCGACGGCTGGTTCAGCGATGGCGGCAGCGGGCGCAGCGCGGGGCTCGACCTGTCGGGCGCCTGGAAGGTGCGCTGGCGGCTGGGGCGCGGCGTCGATGCCGGCGGCGGCGACAGCGACGTGCAGCTCGACGGGCGCTTGACCTTGCAGGCCTTCGAGGACGCCCTGCGCGCCGAGCTGGAGGGCGTCTCGTTCGGGGCCCAGGTCGGCATGGGCTGGCCGATCCGGCCCGGCCTCAGCGCGCACATCTGGGTCGAGGACAACGTCAGCCGCTTCTACGACTCGGCGCTGCGCGTGGTCGGCGTGCTCGATCTCGAGGTCTTCCCGTGACCGCGCGCGCTGCTGCCCATCGGGCCACCCGCGCTGCGCTGGCCGCCGTCATGCCGCTGGCGCTGGTCGTGCTGGCGCCGGCGCGCGCCCGCGCCGAGGCGCCGGCACCGGCATCCGCACCCGGATCCGCACCTGCGCCCGGCCAGGTCTCGCCAGTGGTCTACCCGCCGCAGACCCTGGCGCTGCGCTACTCGCACGCGCGCCACGCCGGGGTCGCCTGCGCGCGCTGCCACGCCGCCGCCGGATCGCGCGCCGCCGCCGACCGCCTGCTGCCCACCGAGGCCGCGTGCACCGGCGCCGGCTGCCACGCCATCGACCGCGCGCTGCCCGACGAGCGCGCCGCCGCCGGCGCCGGCCCCACCGCGTGCGCCGCCTGTCACCCCGGCTGGGTCGCCGGCACGCCCCCCGCGCGCACCGTCATCCCGCCGCCCAACCTCAAGTTCTCGCACACCGCCCACGTCGCCCGCGCCGGCTGCGCCAGCTGTCACGGCGACCTGAGCAAGCGCAGCCAGGTCAGCCGCGCCGACCTGCCGCGCATGGCCTCGTGCCTGCGCTGCCACGACGGCCGTGCCGCGGCGTCCGCCTGCACGACCTGTCACCTCGGCCTGCCCGACGGCCGCATGCGGGTGAACTTCCCCGAGGGCACCCTGCGTCCGACCGGGCAGATGAGCGACGACGCCCACGATCTCGGCTTCGCGCGCACCCACGGCCGCGCCGCCGCCACGGACGCCGGCGCCTCGTGCGCCAGCTGTCACAGGCAAAAGTTCTGCGAGGACTGCCACGCCGGCGAGGTCAAGCCGCGCGCCATTCACCCCGGCGACTACGTCACCATCCACGCGCTCGAGGCGCGCAAGGACGCACCCTCGTGCGCGGCCTGCCACACGCGCCAGATCTTCTGTGTCGGCTGCCACCAGCGCACCGGCGTCGCCAGCGAGACCCCGGGCGGCCCCTTCTCCCGCGGCGCGCGCTTCCACCCCGCGACCTGGACCGCCGCCGGGCGCGGCCCCGGCCACCACGCCTGGGAGGCCCAGCGCAACCTCGCGACCTGCTCGAGTTGCCACCGCGAATCGACCTGCATGCGCTGCCACAGCGCCCGCCCCGGGCTGCCGTCTGCCGCCAGCGCCAGCCCGCACCCGCGCGGCTTCGGCCAGCAGCCGAGCTGCCAGGCCCTGGCCAGCCGCAACCCGCGCACCTGCCTCAAGTGTCACGACCTGGCCCGGAGCCCTCGCATCCTCGATTGCATCCGCTGAAAGCCTGGCTTCCGGGCCGATTTCGCTATACTGAAGCCTGATGACGCCCGAGCTTTCCGACAAGCACGCCGAGCTGCGCGGGGCCCTGGCCGCGCTGCCGGGTGCGCTGGTGTGCTTCTCGGGCGGGGTCGACTCGACGCTGCTGCTCAAGGTCGCGGTCGACGCCCTGGGCGAGCGCTGCTTCGCCATCACCGCGGTGTCGGCCACCATGGCCGAGCGCGAGGTCGGCGACGCCCGCGCGCTGGGCGCCGAGCTGGGCCTGGGCGCGCGCCACCACATCATCGACTCGCACGAGCTGGAGCGCCCCGGCTTCGCGCAGAACCCGGTCGACCGCTGCTACATGTGCAAGGCCGAGCTGCTCGATCTGGCGCGCCCGCTGGCCGCCCAGCTGGGCCTGCCCGAACACGCCATCGTGCTGGGCACCAACCTCGACGATCTCGGCGACCACCGCCCTGGCCTGACCGCCGCCAGCGAGCGCGGCGCCAGCCACCCCATGGTCGCGGCCCGCCTCAGCAAGGCCGAGGTGCGCGCGCTGTCACAGCACCTCGGGCTACGCACCTGGGACAAGCCGCAGCTGGCCTGCCTGTCGTCGCGCTTCCCCTACGGCACCGAGATCACGCCCGACCGCCTGCGCCGCGTGGATCGCTTCGAGGACGGCCTGCGCAGCCTGGGCTTCCGCCAGCTGCGGGTGCGCTTCCACGACACCATCGCGCGCCTCGAGCTCGACGCCAGCGAGCTGGCACGCGCCTTCGAGCCGGCCACGCGCGAGCGCATCCTCGGCCTCGGCCGCGAGCTCGGCTTCACCTATGTCGCGGTCGACCTCGGCGGCTATCGCACCGGCGCCATGAACGAGGTCGTCAAGCTGGGTCGCCGCCCGGTGGCGGGCTGAGGCTGCGCGTGCGCGCGCCCGCCAGCCTCGCGCTCGCCGCCGTCGCCGCTGCCGCAGCTCTGATCACCACGCTGCCGGCGCCCCCGGCCCACGCCGACGGCATGCCCAGCGGCCCGCCGCCCGCGCTGCGCAAGCAGGCCTGGCTGGAGGGCAAGACCGCCGCGCTGCGCAGCCGCCTGGCCCCCAGCGCCCGCGCCGCCGAGACCGCCGCCCTGCGCGCCCGCATCGGCGCGCCGCCCGAGGTGCCCATCAGCATCAAGCACCAGTGGACCCACGAGGTCCTGGTCATCGTGCCGCCGGTCGCGCTGCTGGCCGGCGGGCCGCGCCTGCCGCCGCCGCCGGGGCGCCGCCGCCCGCGCAACGCGCCGCCGCCGCTGCCGCCCCCGCCGCCGGTCGGCGCGCTGCCCGCCAGCGTGACCCAGCCCTTCCTGCGCTGTCGCTTCACCGATCGCCGCACCGACATCGATCCGCGCCTGCTGCCGGTGGTCATCCGCGCCGCCATGCAGTTCAACTCCAGCTATGTCGAGATCGTCTCGGGCTATCGCTCGCCCAAGTACAACCTGATGCTGCGCAAGAAGGGCCACGAGGTCGCCGACGACAGCCAGCACTCGCACGGCCACGCGGTCGACTTCCGCGTCGCCGGCGTGCCCACCGCCACCCTGCGCGACTGGGTCAAGTCGCTGGCCCTGGGCGGCGTCGGCTACTACCCCGACAGCCAGTTCGTGCACGCGGACGTCGGTCCCGTCCGCTTCTGGAAGGGAAAATAGGCGCTAGATATAGGTCGGGACGTTGACGCGCTGGCCCTGCGGACCGTACGACGCGATGGGCACGAAGTCGTGCCGCTTGTCGTTCCAGGCGTAGACCATGCCGCCCATGACGCCGTTGATGACGGCGTCGAGGACCAGATAGGCGACGTCGTACATGGGCTGGCCGTCCATGGTCGCGGCGGTGCGGTCGCTGGCCGAGAAGTAGGCGCCGACGTCACAGTGCGAGTGGTAGATCACCCGCGTCACGCGCGGTGCGCCCTTGCGCAGCGACTTGTCGAGCAGCTTGACGTCCTCGGGGCCGAAGAAGTACGCCGTGCGCGCGTCGCGCTTGAAGGTGGTCGGATCCAGCGCGTGCATCTGGTTCTGCCGGTTCTCGCAGCGGCGCAGCTCGTCGACCCCGATGCCGTCGGGGCCGCCCAGCATCAGGCCACAGCACTCCTCGGGATAGGTCTCGGCGGCGTGGGCATACGCGGCCAGCATGACGCTGGCGGGGATCTCGACGTGGACGTGCTCACCAGACATCGCGCTTCTCCAGACCCAGCAGCGGCAGATAGCGTTCACCGCGATCGGGGATCAAAGCCACCATGCAGCCTCGCTCGCCGGCTGGCAAGCCTCGCGCGAGGCGCAGCGCCCCCGCGATGGCGGCGCCGCCCGAGTGGCCGATGAAGATGCCCTCCTCGGCGTGGAAGCGCTCGGCCACGTCCCAGCCCTCCTCGGTGGGCATCGGCATGACCTGGTCGAGCTCGGCCGGGTGGTAGATCGCGGGCACGATCGACGACGCCATGTGCTTGAGCCCCTCGAGGCCGTGCAGGGCGTCCTCGGGCTCGACCGCGCAGACGTGGATGGAGCGGCGGTGCTCCTTGAGGCGGCGCGCGGTGCCCATGATGGTGCCCGAGGTGCCGATGCCGGCGACGAAGTGGGTCAGCTTGTCGCCCAGCGCCTCCAGCAGCTCGGGCCCGGTGGTCAGGTAGTGCGCCAGCGGGTTCGACGGGTTGGAATATTGATCGGGGTAGAACCAGCGCTCGGGCTCCGCGGCCACCAGCTGGCGACACAGGCGGATGGCGCCGTCAGAGCCCTCCATCTCGGACGAGTACACGATCTCGGTGCCGTAGGCCTCGGTGATGGCCTTGCGCGCGGGCGACACGTTGGCGGGCATCACCAGCGTGACCGGGTAGCCCAGCGCGGCGCCGAACAGCGAGTAGGCCACCCCGGTGTTGCCCGAGGTGGCGTCGATGATGCGCTTGCCCGCGCGCAGCCGGCCGTCGGCCAGGGCGTCGCGCAGCATCTGCAGCCCGGGGCGATCCTTGACCGAGCCGCCCGGGTTCATGAACTCCAGCTTGGCGTGCAGCTCGACGCGGCCGCCGAACTCGCGCTCCAGCGCCGGCATGCGCACCAGCGGGGTGCGCCCGACCAGATCGGCGACCGAGTCGCACAGGGTCTCGCTGCGCGTGGTCACGCGACCCCCGCGCTGGCGCCGTCGCCGTGCGCCGGGCAGCCCGGATCGCGCCGCAGCCTGAGCATGCGCACGTCCCCCGCCAGCCCCGACAGCAGCATCAGCCGCGCGTGCGCCGCGCTGCCGCCCTGGCCCAGCAGCTTGACCACCTCCAGCGCCGCCAGCGCCCCCGCCCACGCCGCCACCGGCGCCGCCGGGGCGTCCGACTCGGCGCGTTCGTCGGGTGCCGGCCACACACAACGCGCGCATGGCGCCCCGGCCACGCGCTGATCCAGCACCGCCACCTGGGCATCCCAGCCGTCGCTGACCGCGACCACCCAGGGCACCCGCGCGCCGCGCGCCCAGTCGTCCAGCGCCGCGCGTGCCGCGGCGCCCGCGCCAGCCTCGACCACGGCATCCGCCTCAGGCGCGCAGCCCCAGGGGCTGGCCGCATCGGCCGCCAAGCGCACCACACACAGCGTGGTCAGCGCCGCCACCCGCGCCGGCACATCCGCCAGCCCGGCGTCGATGACCAGCGTGCCGACCCCCGCGCCGGCCAGCGCCAGCGCGGTCGCCGCGGCCTCGGGCGTCGCGCCCAGGATGCACACGGTGGCGTCGGCCAGGCGCACCTGCGCGGCCACGTCCCAGCCCGGGAGCGCGAGCTGGCGGGCATAGCGCCGCCGCTCGTAGTCGCCGAGCTCCGCGTGCATGCCTAGCCCGCGCCGCCCGCGATGGCCGGGACGATCGAGATCTCGTCGCTGTCCTTGACCGGGGTGTCGAGGTTGGCGAGGAAGCGGATGTCCTCCTCGTTGGCGAAGATGTTGACGAAGCGGCGCACCTGGCCCGACTCGTCGCACAGGCGCTCCTTGATCCCCGGGAAGTTCTTCTCGAGATCCGCCAGCACGGCGCCGATGGTGGCGCCCTCGGCCTTGACCTCTTCCTGACCGTTGGTCAGCTTGCGCAGCGGGGTGGGGATGCGGACGGTGGCCATCTAGGAGCTCCTTGTATGAAATGCGTCGAAGTCGGCCAGGCGCGCGCCGATCACCGGCAGGGTCCCGAGCTTGCCGACCAGCGGCTCGGTGGTCTTGAGGCCATTGCCGGTGATGGACACCACGATGGACTCGTCACGTGAGATGCGCCCCTCGTCGAGGAGCTTCAGGGTCGCGCCCAGGGTCACGCCGCCCGCGGTCTCGGTGAAGATGCCCTCGCTCTCGGCGAGCAGCTTCATGGCCGCGATGATCTCGGCGTCGTCGGGCGCGCCGGCGAAGCCGCCCGAGCCGGTGATGGTCTTGATGGCGTAGTAGCCGTCGGCCGGGTTGCCGATGGCCAGCGACTTCGCGATCGTGTTCGGGACCTTGACCGGCTTGATGGCCTCGCGCCCGGCGCGCACGGCGTCGGCGATGGGTGCGCACCCGGCGGCCTGGGCACCGTGGTAGCGCGTGCCCGCGCCCGCCACCAGCCCGAGCTTCTCGAGCTCGCCGAACGCCTTCGCGATCTTGGTGATCAGCGAGCCGCCCGCCATCGGCGCCACCACGTGGTCGGGCAGGCGCCAGCCCAGCTGCTCGGCGATCTCGTAGCCGTAGGCCTTGGAGCCCTCGGCATAGAACGGGCGCAGGTTGACGTTGACGAAGCCCCAGCCGTACTTGCCCGCGACCTCGGAGCACAGCCGGTTGACGTCGTCATAGGTGCCGTTGATGCCGATCACGTTGGCGCCATAGATCTGGGTGCCCATGATCTTGGTCTGCTCGAGATCGTGCGGGATGAGGATGTAGGCCGTCAGGTGCGCCTGTGCGGCGTGGGCCGCGACCGCGTTGGCCAGGTTGCCGGTCGACGCGCACGCGATCACGTTCATGCCGAACTCGCGCGCCTTGGACACCGCGACCGAGACCACGCGGTCCTTGAACGACAGCGTGGGGTACGATACCGCGTCGTTCTTGATCCACAGCTCGCGCAGCCCGAGCTTCTTCTCGAGATTCCGCGCGCGCACCAGCGGCGTCATGCCGACCTGGGCGCCCACGGTGGCGGCGCCGTCCAGCGGCAAGAGCTCCGCGTAGCGCCACATCGACTGCGGGCGCGCCTCGATGACGGCGCGGGTCAGGACCTTGCCGATGCCGTCGTAGTCGTAGGCGACCTCGAGCGGCCCGAAGCAGAACTCGCACACGTGCACCGGGGCCTTGGCGACCTCCTTGCCGCACTCGCGACACTTGAGCGCGCGCGCGAAGGCGCCCAGCGGCGTCGGCGCGGTGCCCGGCTCGCGGGCGGTGCTGTTGGCGGGTGGAGCGGCGGTGCTGCGAACGACCTCAGGCGGCATCAGGAACCTCGACTGCTGTGCATGCTCGGCACC
>JBGASF010000139.1:0-21195 GCA_044229835.1 Polyangia bacterium
GAGGCTGAGGCGGGCGGCGGGCGGGGTGGCGATGGGCGCGGCAGCGGCGGGGACGGCGGCGGCGGTGGAGGTCGGGGTGGCGTGGACGTCGACGGGGCTGGGGGTCGGCGGGGCCGGGGTGGCGATGCCGCCCGAGGTGGCGGTGCCGAGCAGGCCGGAGACCGCGACCATGGTGGCGTCCTCCAGGCTGACGCCGGGAAGCAGCGGGCGCTCGCCGGTGTGGTCCTCGGGGCCTGGCGGCGCGGCGTGCGACGTCGCGGTGATCTCGCCGAGGTGGCCGACCTGCCCGGCTGGCGGCGGTGGCTCGGGGAGGGCGGGCGTCATCACCGTGGCCTCACCGTCGTCGTCGTCGTCGTCGTCGCTGTCGGCGTCGTCGTCGCGCACGTCGATCTGGCCGGCCACGAAGGTCGCGGCCTGCGCCATGTGATCGAGCAGCGACGGCGAGGTGGCCTGGTCGTCGAAGTCGCGCCGCGGCACACCGTCGTCGGTGATCTCGGACGCGCTGCGCCGTGCCGTCGACGACTCCAGCGCGAACGCGGGCGACGGCGTCGGGGTGTGATCGCGCGGGCGGTCGGGCGGCACGATGCGCGCGTAGGCCTCGAGGTAGCCGCGGCGGGTCGCGCTGGCGGGATACAGCGCGCGCACCTTCTGGTAGCCGGCCTGCGCCAGCGTGGCGGCGCGGCGGGCATCGCCGAGCAGCGTGATGACCTTGCTGGCCAGATCGCCGGAGTCACCGGGCGTGAACAGCAGGCCGCTCTCGCCGTCGTCGATGACGTCCTCGATGGCGCTGGTGCGCGGCGCCACCACCGGGCGGCGGCAGGCCAGGAACTCGAGCAGGCTGAGCGGCGCCGGGGCCAGCGGCGCCTCGTCGCCCTGCGGCACGTCCGGGGTGACACACACGCTGGAGCGCGCGATCACGCGTGGCACCTCGGCGTGGTCCAGCGCGCCGGCGCGATCGACCGCGCCCGCCAGCCCGAGCTGTGCCAGCGCGGAGCCCAGCGACGACTCGAAGCCGGGGGCGACCGGGCCGACCAGCAGCAGGCGCGCGTCGGGCACCGCGGTGCGCACGGCCTGGAAGCCGCGCACCAGCAGGCGCACCGCGCGCGTGGGCGCGAAGCTGCCCAGCGCCAGCACCAGCGGCGGGCCGGGGACCCGGCTCTCCCAGTCGAACAGGTCGATGTCACAGCCGGGGATGACCAGGCTGGTGCGCTCGGTCAGCCCCTTGCGCGCGAGGTGGTTGCGATGTGCGCGCGTGCGCGCGATGAGCAGGTGGGCGCCGCGCTCGCAGCGCTCGAGGGCGGCGGCGTCGAACACCACGGCAGCGGCGGCCCCGCTGGCGCTCGCGGTCGGCTCGCTCCCGGTCGGCTCGAACACGACCTTGTAACCGAGCTCGCGGGCGCGCTCGACCGCGAGGTCGCCGCCCACGATGTCACGCGCGTGCACGACGTCATACTCGGCGCCGTCGAGCTGGCGGTTGACGGCGCGCCGGAAGGCCTGGGCGCGCTCGCCGCGCGGAGCGTCGGGGGCACCGACCGGGACGCGCAGCATGCGGGCGCGGTGGAAGCGCTCGACATAGCCGAGCTCGCCCGCCTTGACGGTCAGGCAATCGACCTGGTGGCGCGTCGCCAGCGCGCGCACGAGCTGCACCAGCTCGACGCCACGGCGGTCGGGCGCGGGAGCCACCGAGAAGCTGACGATGAGGACGCGGGCCATGGCTCGCAGTTTTCGGCGCTTGGAAGCTTGCGCCGACGCCGAGGTTGGGATATTACCGCGTTCCGAACGAGCGTCCCAATTGATGCGAGCCCTGCTCGCCCCGCCTGCCTTGGAGGTTCCTGGTGAAGCAGCTCATCGCTTATCTGCTCGAGAACATGATCATCGATTTCCAGGGTGACATCAGCCTCGAGTCGGTCCGGGAGTTTCTGCGCGACGACGACAGCCGCGAAGCCCGCGCGCTGCTCAACAAGCTGGTCGAGGACGGTGGGGTGTCGGACATGATGATCACGCTGGCCGACTGCCTTCAGGAGAACCTGAAGACGACGATCAGCGACGACACCATGCGTGAGCAGATCCGTACTTACGCGGAGTCGTGACCAGAAGAACCTCTGTATCGGGGGCCCAGGCCCCCTGCCCTGCTCTGCTTCACGCTGCTTCGGCGGCCTCTCTCGTGATCTTCCTGGCGGCCTCCGCCGCAACCCTCCCCGCCTGCTCCTGGCCCGCTGATCGGCCCGTCGAGGCCGAGGTCCCCGTGCTGTCCGTGGTCGCCACCGTGCCGTCCAGCGGCGCCGAGGGCGTGCCGACCGACGCCGTGATCGAACTGGGCTTCGACGCCTGGCCCGAGTCGCCGGTGCCCGGCGGCGTGGTGCGCATGACCGCGGGCGTGGTCGACGTCGGGGTCCAGCTCGAGGTCGACCTGGTCGGGCGCAAGCTGCGCGTGACGCCAGCCCGCTATGGCGAGCAGCCGCCGCGCCTGCTCGATCCCCAGACCGGCTACACCGTGGTGGTGGCGCCCGCGCTGCGCGCGACCGGCGGCGCCACGCTGGCGGCGCCCTTCATCCTCAAGTTCCGCACCGGCGACACCCCAGCCGGCCGCACCGCCCGGCCGATGCCCCGCTTCGGCGAGGTCCATGCCGGCGTCATCGCCGCGGCCTGTCGCGACTGCCACGCAAGTCCAGCGCTGGACTTGTCGAACGAGGACGCCGCGTTCGCCGCGCTGGCCGGCCCGCCCGCCCGGGTCATCGCGGGCAACTCCGCGGCGAGCGGCCTCTTGCGCAAGCTGGTCGGCACGCCCGACACCGGGGGCGCGGCACATTTGCCGCTGTCGGACGCCCAGCTGGCGCTGGTGCGCGACTGGATCGACGCCGGCGCGCAGCGCTGAGATCTGTGCGTATCGGCCTCGCGCGGTCATCGTACAATGATCGGGGGTAATGTCGAATCCGTACGCTGGTCCGCCTGCGGGCGCTGAGCTTCACCAGGTCTTCATGAGGTTCCCGGCGCCGCTGGCGCTGGTCAGCCTGGGTGGCGCAATGCTGATGGGCAACCAGGCGCTGGCGCAGCGCTACGGCGTCGGCTGTGTGGTCGCCGGCGGCGTGGAGGAGGCCGCCCGCAGCGAGGCCGAGACCTGCCGGATCGCGCTGCGCAGCCAGGATCAGGACCGCGCCATCGAGGTCGTGGCGCGCGCCATCCGCCTGCCCGGGCGACTGCTGCTGGTGCTCGACACCAGCACGCCGCCGGCGGCGCTGGCCGAGCTCGAGCAGCTGCGCACCCGGATCTCGCAGCTGGAGCGACTGGCCGCCACCGACCACCTGACCGGGGCCTGGAACCGGGCCCACTTCGATCGCCTGATCGACGCCGAGCTGGCGCGCAGCCGGGCCACGCGGCAGCCGCTGTCGCTGGTGCTGCTCGACATCGATCACTTCAAGCAGATCAATGACGGCTTCGGGCACGCCACCGGCGACGCGGTGCTGCGCGAGCTGGTCACGCTGGTGCAGGGGCGCACACGCGCGTCCGACGTGCTGTTCCGCTGGGGCGGCGAGGAGTTCGCGGTGCTGGCCTCGTCGGCCGGTTACCGCGGCGCCGAGCGGCTGGCGGACAACCTGTGTCGCGCGGTGGCGGCGCACGCGTTTCGCGGCGTCGGCAGCGTGACCATCAGCCTCGGCGTGGCCGAGCGACACGGCAGCGAGACGGCGACCGCCTGGTTCGAGCGCCTCGATCAGGCGCTGTATGCGGCCAAGCATGGCGGGCGCAATCGCGTCGTCGTCGATCGTCGCGGCGACTCCGACACCTGGGCCGCCGAGACCGGCGCCTCCGCCATGCACCTCATCTGGCAGGAGGCCTACGAGTGCGGCGAGGCCACCATCGACGGCGAGCACCGTGAGCTGTTCGCGCTGGCCAACCTGCTGCTCGACGCCGCGCTGCAGGGCAGCGCGCAGCCGGCGCGCTTTGGCGACGCCTTCGCCCAGCTCATCGGCCACGTCGAGCGCCACTTCGCCGACGAGGAGGTCATCCTGGCGCGCCTGCACTACGCCGACCTCGAGCAGCACAAGCGTGCGCACGCGGGCCTCCTGCGCCGCGCGCATCGCCTGATGGCCCAGGCCGAGGCGGGCGGGGCGTCGCTCGGCGCGGTGGTCGAGTTCCTGGCCCAGGACGTCGTCGCGCGCCACCTGCTCGCGGTCGATCGTGCCTTCTTCCCGCTGTTCGAGCGGGGCTGAGAGTGGCCGACAACACCCTGGGTGAGATGCAGGCGCTCTATGCGGTGGGCGGCGCGCTGGCGCGGGCCCCCAGCGGCGAGCTGCAGGTCGTCGTGACGCAGCAGCTCAAGGCGCTGCTGGGCGCGGCCGGGGTGGCGTCGGGGCTGTATGACCCCGCCGAGCGCTGCCTGCGCGTCGCGCACGTCGAGCTCGACCCCGACGTGGCCAGCGCCGTCGAGCGGGCGCTGGGCCCCACCGGCCTGGCCGGGGTGCGCTTCCCGGTCAGCGACGAGCTGCTGCGCGAGCTCGTGCACAACCCCATCGACTACCGGCCCTCCCTGGCGACGGCCACCTTCGGTCTGCAGCCCGAGCTGGTCGCGGCCATCACGCGCGAGCTGCGCGGCGTGCACAACTTCCTCGGCGTGGCCTACATCGTGGACGGCGAGCTCTACGGGGTCTCGCTGGTGGCGCGGCGTGAGGGCCAGCCCCGGCCATCACCGGCGCTGCTGGGATCGTTCGCCGAGATGACCGCGGTGTCGCTGCGCCGCGAGCGCTCCGAGCTGGCGCACCGCCAGGCCGAGGCCCACCTCAGGCAGGCGCAGGACAGCGCCGGCCTGCAGGCCGCCGAGCGCGAGCGGCTGCTGGCGGCCATCGACCAGGTCGGCGAGTCGGTGATGATCACCAACCTCGACGGCACCATCGCCTACGTCAACCCGGCCTTCGAGGCGGTCAGCGGCTTCTCGCGCGCCGAGGTCGTGGGCCAGAACCCGCGCCTGCTCAAGAGCGGGGTCCAGGACCGCGAGGTCTACCGCGCCCTTTGGCAGACCATCAGCAGCGGCCGGACCTGGCAGGGCCGCCTGGTCAACCGGCGCAAGGACGGCCGGCTCTACACCGAGGACGCCACCATCTCACCGGTGCGTGACGCCGCCGGGGTCATCACCAGCTATGTCGGGGTCAAGCGCGACGTCACGCACCAGCTGGAGCTCGAGGCCCAGCTGCGCCAGGCCCAGCGCATGGAGAGCATCGGGCGGCTGGCCGGCGGGGTGGCGCACGACTTCAACAACCTGCTGTCGGTGATCCTGAGCTACACCGGCTTCGCCCTGACCCGGCTGCCCAAGGGCCAGGCCCTGCACGACGATCTGCTCGAGGTGCAGCTGGCCGGCGAGCGCGCCGCCGCGCTGACCCGGCAGCTCCTGGCCTTCAGCCGCAAGCAGGTGCTCAAGCCGGTGGTCCTCGAGCTGGGCCAGGTCCTGGCCGAGATGGACAAGCTGCTGCGCAGGACGCTGGGCGAGGACATCGAGCTCGTGCTGGCGCAGGCGCCCGCGCTGGCGCTGGTCAAGGCCGATCCGGGCCAGCTCGAGCAGGTCCTGCTCAACCTGGCCATCAACGCCCGCGACGCCATGCCGGGCGGCGGCCGCCTCACCATCACCACCGCCAACGTCGAGCTCGACGCCGCGCATGTCGAGCGCCATGTCGGCGCCCAGCTGGGTCCGCACGTCATGCTGGCGGTGTCCGACACCGGCGTCGGCATGGACGAGCAGACGCAGTCGCGCATCTTCGAGCCGTTCTTCACCACCAAGGAGCTCGGCAAGGGCACCGGCCTCGGGCTGGCGACGGTGCACGGCATCGTGCAACAGAGCGGCGGCAGCATCACCGTGACCAGCACCCCGGGCCAGGGCTCGAGCTTCCAGATCTACCTGCCACGCCACGGCTCGGGCGAGCGGCTGGTCGAGCGGCGCGTGGCCAATCCGGAGGTGCCGGCCACGCACAGCGAGACCATCCTGGTGGTCGAGGACGAGGCGGCGCTGCTCGCGGTGGCGCGCAAGATCCTGGAGGGCGCGGGGTACCAGGTGCTGCCGGCGCGCGGCGCCGACGAGGCGCTGGCCACCAGCGCGAGCTTCACGGCCCGCATTCACCTGCTGCTCACCGACGTGGTCATGCCGGGGCGCGGCGGCATGGCGCTGGCGCTGGCGCTGGCGGCGGCGCGGCCGGCGCTGGAGGTGCTGTACATGTCGGGCTACAGCGACGAGGCCATGCTGCCCGCCGGCGTGGTCGCCACCGGGACGCACTTCCTGGCCAAGCCATTCACGCCCGAGGAGCTCTTGCGCAAGGTCGCCGCGGTGCTGGCGCACGACCGCCGGCGCTGAGCGGCCCGCCCGACCCGCCGACGGCGCTGCGCCAGATGGTTTGAGCTCAAACAAAGTTGGCCAACTCCGGCCCGAAACACGCCGGAGCAGCGGTATGATGGCGACCATGAGCCTGGCGATGATGGCAGGGGGGGCCGCGTACGAGTTTCGCTGGCGACGCTGGGCGCTGCTGCGCGACTGCGTCGTGCATCACCTCGAGGGCGGCGCACCGGCGAGCCGGTTTCCCCTGCTGGTGTCGATCGGTCGCGCGCTGGGCGAGGGGGGGCTGAAGCTCGATCCGGCGCTGCTCGCGGCCGAGCTGCGCAAGATCCAGGGCGAGTTCGCTGCCCACAAGGTGACCGCCATGATGCTCGGCCCCGAGACCGCCTCGGTGCTCTATCTCGGCGCGCGCGGCAGCGAGGCCGGGCGCGTGATGACCGAGAGCGAGCGGCGCGAGATCTCCGCCACCGACGACAACATGTCACTGGCCGCCTTCTTCGAGGTGTTCTTCTCCAACGCCCTGGCGGTGTGCCAGCGCGCGGCGGAGCTCGGGGCCGCGGTCGAGGTGGTCGATCTCTGAGGCGCCTCACCCGGCGGGGGGCGGTGAGTCGTGGCCCCCGTCTCGCGGTTCCTGCTGAGCGCCCCGCCATGATGGTTTGAGCTCAAACGATTGTTTCGCGTTATGATCGAGGCGCGCATGCCCAAGCCGCCCGGCTCCCGCCCCGTCGCCGCCTCCGCGATCGCCAACTTCATCGATCGCGGCGCCGTCGATCGCCTGCTGCTGCCCTGGGTGCCCGACGCCGAGGACCGCGCCTTCGTGCTGCGCTGCCTGCTCGACGAGGGGCCAGCCCACCACAGGGGCGCCAACTATGTCCTGCTCAGGCTGCTCGGACAGCTCTTGCCCGCGCCGGTCACGGCGTCGACGGGCCCCTCGGTCGAGGTGCCCATGCGGCTGCCGCCCCACCTGCGCGGCGGCGACGACGCGGTCTATCCGCTGCGCCTGCCCACCGCGGCGCTGGAGCGGCTGGCGCCGCGCGACTCCGAGGCCTTCCGCGCCATGATCGAGGCCTTGCTCGACGGACCGCCGCAGCACGCCCTGGCCAACGTCGCCATGGTCGCGCTGCTCGACACCCTGCTCGAGGCCCGGCCCAAGGTGTGAGCGCGCTCGGCGCCACCCTCGAGCAGGCCTTCCACGTCGCCGCGGGCGAGCTCGGCATGTGCAGCGCCTCGTGGCTGTTCGTGGGCGAGGCGGGCCGCGACGGCGACCCCGCGGTCGCGGAGCTGCGCGACCTCCTGGGCCGCAGCTACCCGGTGCTCGACGCCGTGGCGGCGTCCTGGCTCGCGGGGGCGCGCGCGCCGCGCATCGGCACCGCGGCGGTGGCCACGGCGTGCACGGGCGCGACGCGCGTCCTGGTCGTCGGCCTGGAGACCTGGTATCTCGACGCGCTGCTGCCCGCCCTGGGCGACGCCGAGGTCTGGCTCCTCACCCAGAGCTCGTTCACCGTGGACTGGGACCGGGTGCTGGCCAACTATGGCGCGCGCGTGCGCGGCATCGATCTGGCGACCTTCCAGCGCCTGGCCGGTCGCCGCAGCGCGCTGCTGGTCACCACCTACGGGCGCCGGGGTGAGGTCACCTTCACCTCCCCGGAGTGGCTGCGGGTGGTCGGGGCGGACGTGCGCACGCAGTTCCGCTCGGTCATCGGCTGGGAGGTCCTGGGCTCCAGCCTGCAGGTGTATCCGCGCTGGCTGGTCGAGACGCCGACCAGCGACTTCTCGCAGTTCGTCACCACGCCATGACGGCGCAGTTCGTGCTGCCCGCGCTGCTGGTCGCGACGCTGGTCGCGCAGGCGGCGCTGCCGGCGTTTCGCCTGCTGCTGGTGACGGGCGGCGCGGCGCTGTGCTGCCTGGTGGCGACCCTGACCGGCACCGCCGCGACCTCGACGCTGTTCGCCGAGGTGCCCTGGGACGTCATCATCATGCTGGTGGGGCTGGGCCTGCTGTCCGAGGTCTTCGTCGCGACCCGGATCTTCGGGGTCCTCGCGGTGGCATCGGCGCGCCGCAGCCAGGGTCGACCGCGCACCTTGATCGCCCTGTTCGCGGTGGTCATGTACGCGACCAGCGGGCTGGTCAACAACCTGACCGCGCTGCTGCTGGTGCTGCCGGTGCTGCTCATCTTGCTCAAGCTGATGGCCGTCAGCCAGCGCTACGTGGCCTGGACGCTGGGGATCGTGCTGGTGGCGTGCAACCTGGGAGGGGCCGCGACCCCGATCGGGGACTTCCCCGCCATCCTGCTCCTGGCGCGCGGCAGCATGAGCTTCCCCAGCTACCTGGCGGCGGCCGCGCCCCCGACCGTGCTGGCGCTGCTGCTGGTGCTGCTGGCGCTGCAGCTGGTGCGCCCCGAGCGCGGCGTCGAGCAGCCGGCGCTGGGCACCCGGCTGTCGCTGGCCGTGGTGGCCGCGCTGTACCGCAACACCCGCCTCGACCGCGGCCTGTTCGTGCCGGCGGCGGCCATCATGGCGGCCATGCTGGCGGCCTGGATGCTGGTGCCGCCCACCCGCATGGGGCCCGAGCTGATCTGCCTGCTCGGCGTCGGCGTGGCGCTGGCGCTGCGCCCCAAGGCCGGCGAGCGACTGCTGCGCTCGCGCGTCGACATCGAGGCGGTGCTCTACCTGCTGTCGCTGTTCGTGATGATCGCGGCGGTGCGTCGCAGCGGGCTGTTCGACACCGTGGCGCATGGCCTCGAGCGGCTGCCCATCAGCGCGGGCGGTCAGCTGCTGGTGTTCCTCGTGCTGGCCGGGGTGCTGACCGGGCTGTTCTCGGCCGGCCCCAGCATGGCCTCGCTGCTCGACGTCGCCGAGTCGCTGGCGCAGCGCCTGCCCCCGCACGCCGTCTACGTCGGCCTGGCGCTGTCGGTGTGCGCGGGCAGCTCGCTGTTCCTGACCGCGGCCACCTCGGGCCCGATGGCGCAGATCCTCACCGAGCGCGCCGAGCTGCGCGACCCCGCCGGCGTGCAGCTGCGCTTCGGCTTCCTCGACTTCCTGCCCGTCGGCCTGCTGTGCTTCGCCATCATCCAGGGCGTCGCGCTGGGCTACGCGCTGTTCGCGCTCGTGCTGGCCTGAGCTGCCGCTGGCCGACGCCGGACAGGGCGCGGTCAGCTCTTCAGGCGGACCACCAGCACGGAGCAGGGAGCGTTGCGGACGACCGCCTCGGCCACGCTTCCGAGCAGGAGCCGCCGCAGCCCCGTCCTGCCATGGCTCCCGACCACCACCAGCTGGGCGCCCAGCTCCTCGGCGCGGCGCACCAGCGCGGTCGGCGGTGGCTCCTCGGCGACGCTTCGGTTCGCGGTCGCCCCCACACGCTTCAGCGCCTCGTCGAGCCGGCGGGTCGCGCCGGCGGTGACCTCGTGACGCTGCTCGGGGGTGGGCGCCGGCGGGTAGGCGCCCAGCGCCGGCTCGGCGACCACCATCGGGCCCATGTGGACGCTGTGCACCACCGTCAGGGTACCGCCCAGGCGCCTGGCCTCGGCCGCGCCGGCCGTGATGGCGGGCAGCGCGGCGTCGGAGAAGTCGGTCCCGGCGACCACCACCCCGGTCGCGGCACACGCCCGAGCGATCAGGACCGGTCCGACCGCATGCCGGACCACCTTCTCGGCGACGCCCCCGAGCAGCGCGTGCCGGAGTACGGTCGAGCCATGGCTGCCCACCACCACCAGCGACGCATCGAGCGACTCGCCTAGCTCGACGATGCGGGCATGGGCAGTGCCGTACTCGATGCGCGTCTCGAAGTCGGCCGCACCACGCCCCGTCAGCGGAAGTCGGCCGCACCACGCCCCGTCAGCGCCGCGACCCGGGCCTGGAAGTCCTCCGCCGCGCGCTCCCGCAGCCGCGGCAGGGCCACCGCCAGCTCGGTCGTCAGATCGGCCAGCATGGGGCCACCCGTGCTCAGCAGGTCCGGGATGACGTGGCAGACCACCAGGCGCACACCGCGCGCGCGCGCCTGCTCGTGGCCCTGGAGGATGGCCTCGTCGCCAGGCGCGCTGAGATCGGTCGCTACGACGACGGGGCCCATGACGGCAATGGTAACAGCTCAACCCGCCCGGCCCCGGTCTTGTCTCGTCTTCGCGGCAGCCCGGCCGCGCGCCGCGTTCAGCTGCCGGCGATCATCATCTTGGCGACGCGGAAGGTCGGGCACGCCGTCGAGGTGCGGAAGTCGAGGTCGTCGCCGACCAGGTCGATGCCGCCCAGGATGGCCTCCAGGTTGGCGCTGATGGTGATCTCCGAGACCGGGAAGGCGAGCTCGCCGTTCTCGATCCAGAAGCCATTGGCGCCGCGCGAGAAGTCGCCGGTCACGGCGTTGAAGCCGAAACCCATCATGTCGGTCACGTACAGGCCGGCCTGGGTCTGCTTGACGACCTCGGCGACCGGGGTCTTGCCGGGCTGCATGACCAGGTTGGTGGTGGTCACGCCGGGGGCGCCGCCGACGCCGCGACCCGCCGAGCCGGTCGACTTGCGGCCCAGCTTGCGCGCGCTGTAGACGTCGCACAGCACGGTCTTCAGGATGCCGGCCTCGACCACCGCCTGCTTGCGCGAGGGCAGCCCGTCGCCGTCATATGGGCGCGAGCCCGGGGCGCGCGGCAGCAGCGGATCGTCGACCACGGTCACCAGCGGCGACGCCACCTGGGCGCCCTCCTTGCCGATGAGGTAGGAGCTCTTCTTGTAGAACGCGGTGCCGGTCACGCACGACACCAGCAGGCGCAGGATCGCCCGCCCGGCGTCGGGGTCGAACACCACCATGGCGTCGCGCGTGCCGATCTTGCGCGAGCCCAGCTTGGCCACCGTCTTGCGCGCGGCCTCGCGGCCGACGTGCTCGGGATCCTCGAGCGCGGCGAGGAAGCGCGCCGCGGTGAAGTGGTAGCCGTTGCGCTTCTTGCCGCCCTCGTCGTCGCACACCGGCTCGACCACCAGCGACTGGTAGGTGCCGCGATAGCCGCCCGAGAAGCCGCCCGAGGTCGCGAACGCCGAGGCGCCCACGGTGCGATCGTAGCTGGCGCCCTCGCTGTTGGTGACCCGCTTGTCGTAGTCGAGTGCCGCGCGCTCGCCGCGCACCGCGCGCCGCAGCGCCTCGGCGGCGTCGACGCTCAGGGTGGCGTCGTCCCACAGCTCGAGATCGGGCAGCGCGCCGCGCGCCAGCTCGTCGTCTGCCGGCAGCTCGTTGAGCTCATCCGGCTCGCTGAGCTCGGCCAGCGCCACCGACTCGCGCACGAAGGCCGCGAAGGCCGCCGGCGTGAAGTCGCTGGTGTAGGTCACCGCCGAGCGGTGATCCTTGAACACGCGCAGGCCGAGCGCGCGCGAGCCGGCCTCGTGCACCATCTCGGGCTCGCCCATGCGGACCTTGACCGACAGCTCGGCGCCGCTCTGCACGATGGCCTCGACGGCGTCGGCGCCGGCCTTGCGCGCCTGCTCGACCGCCGACTCCGCCAGTGCCTTCAGCTCGGGGACCTCGTCGCGCATCAGCCTGCCTTGGTGCCGCCCACGGTGATGGCGGCGATCTTCACGGTTGGCGTACCCACCCCGACGGGGACCGACTGGCCGTCCTTGCCACAGGTCCACAGGCCGTCCGACAGCTCGAAGTCCGAGCCGACCATGGTCACCTTGGTCAGCACGTCGGGGCCGTTGCCGATCAGGTTGACGCCCTTGAGGGGCGCGGTGATCTTGCCGTCCTCGATCAGGTAGCCCTCGGTCAGCGAGAACACGAAGTCGCCGTTCGAGATGTTGACCTGGCCACCCGAGAAGCGCTTGGCGAAGACGCCGCGCTTGACCGACCGGATGATGTCCTCGGGCGTGTGCTGGCCGGGCATCAGCAGGGTGTTGGTCATGCGCGGCAGCGGCGCGTGGCGGAACGACTGCCGGCGCCCGTTGCCCGAGGGCTTGCGCTTGAAGTGGCGCGCCGAGATGCGGTCGTGCATGTAGTCGACCAGGATGCCGTTCTCGATCAGCGTGTTGCGCTGCGGCTCGAAGCCCTCGTCGTCGACGTTGATCGACCCGCGCGAGCTCGGCAGCGTGCCATCGTCGATCACGGTGCACAGGTCGCTGGCGACGCGCTTGCCAATCTGACCCGAATAGTTCGAGGTCTCTTTACGATTGAAGTCGGCCTCGAGGCCGTGGCCGACCGCCTCGTGCAGCAGGATCCCGGAGTCGGCCGGGCCGAGCACGACCTCCATCTCGCCCGCCGGCGCGTCGACCGCGTCCAGCATGGTGATGGCGATGCGGGCGGCCTCGCGGCCGTGCGCCTCGGGCGTGTGCAGGACCTGGTCGAAGTACTCCATGCCGTAGCGGCCGCCGCCGCCCGACGACCCGGCCTGGCGCTTGCCCTCGGACTCCGCGACCGCGCGCACGCCGAAGCGCACCAGCGGCAGGGTGTCGCGCGCCAGCCGGCCGTCCGAGGTCACGACCAGGATCTCCTTGAGCTCCTCGCTGACCGAGCACTCGACCTTGACGATGCGCGGGTCGTAGGCGCGCGCGGCGCGATCGGCGCGGCGCAGGAGCTCCAGCTTGCCCTGCGGCGAGGCGTCGATGGTCGGCAGCCCGACCGGGTAGAAGTCGGCCACCGCGATCTGGGCCGGCACCGCCACCGGCGCGGCGCCGCCACCGGCCGCGATCTGCCCCGCGGTGCGCGCGGTGGCCAGCATGCGCTCCTGGGTCAGCTCCTCGGTGTAGGCGTACCCGGTGGCGTCGCCCTTGAGCACGCGCACGCCGAGGCCCAGCGTGATGCCGCGCCCGACGTTGCGCACGCGCTCTTCCTCGTAGACGAAGTCGGCCGAGGCCCGGTACTCGAAGTACAGGTCGGCGTAGTCGCCGCCGCTGGCCAGCGCCGCGCCGAGCAATTGCTGGGCGATGGCGGCGTCGATGGCCGCGGGACCTGCGGGCGCGAACGGAGCACGTGCGGCGAGTGTCGTCATGGGGACCTCTGAGAGCTGATGCGACGGGGGAACCGCGCGTTACGCGCTGCAGGTGAGCTAGCTGTTGGGACGGCCCGGCAGGTCGGCCAGCACGGCCTCGGCGGCCTTGACGGCCTCGGCGATGTTGGCCTCGTCGCCCCCCAGCCACAGGCGCCCGAAGGCACCGAAGGTGATGACCTCGAGCAGCGAGATGTCGGCGGCCTTCTCGGCCTCGTTGGCGGCGATGGCGGCGTAGCCGGCGGGGTGGACCTCGAGGATGTACAGGGTCTGGCTCTGGCTCAGCATGTCGCCGTGGCGCATGCGGTTGATCAGCGCGGCCTGGTGGCCGTCGATCCCGGTGATGGTCTGCGAGGTCATCACCTTGGGCTTGAGGCGATCCTCCTGCTTGAGGCCGAGGCGCTCCAGCATGGCCTCGCCGGCGCTGCGGATCTCGCCCTGATCGAAGTGGTGCAGCTCGAGCAGGCCGTAGGCGCGCTCGACGATCTGCATGCCCGGGATGGCGCGCGTCTTCTTCAGCGCCACGTCGGTCAGCTCGTTGATGGCCATGCCAGGCGCGATCTCGATGAACAGCGAGGCCTGCTGCTCGAGCGGCAGGAACCCCGCCGCCACGGTCTGCAGAAAGCCCGCCAGCTGCGGCTGCAGCACATCGATGTAGCTGAAGGTCCGGAGTTCCATCGCGGGCACGTTACCTGCGCCTCCCGCCGGGGGTCAATGGCCGCCCGCCAGGATCGCGCCGCGGCCCGCCGCTGCCCTCGGGACGCCCGGGGCGACCTGGCCGCTCGGAACGCTCGGGACGACCCGGGCGGACCTGCGACGGCTTGCTCGGCAGCGCCGGCCGCCCCTTGGGTGACAGCTTGGCCCGCGGCGCCCCCTTGGGCCGCCCGGACGGCCGATTCCCGAACGGCCTCGGCTCCCTCGTGCTCTCCCTCGTGCCCGTGCCCGTGCCCGTGCCGGTGGCCGTGCCCGATCTCGGGCTCTTCCCCTCTGGCCGCTCCTTCCCCGTCCCCTTGCCCCTCCCCTTCGCCTTCAGCTTCCCCGCCGCCTCGATCCCCTCCGCATCCTCGCCCCGCCCCGCCGCCGCCAGCCGCTTCAGGTGCGACACCTCGGCGTCCGTCAGCGGCCGCGACTCCCCCATGCGCAGCCCGTAATAGTTCAGCCCCGCGAAGCCGATGCGCGCCAGCTTGAGCACGTCATGGCCGATCGCCTCGGCCATCCTGTGGATCTGCCGTGACCGCCCCTCGCGAATCGTGATCTGCAGCCAGGTGTGGTGCAGCGTCTTGGACTCTTCATCCGGGATGAGGTCGACCTCGGCCGGCGCCGTCACCGCGCCGTCGTCGAGCTTGACGCCCGCGCGGAGGCGCTCGATGTCGGCGGTCGCGACCTTGCCCTTGAGCTTCACATGGTAGGTCTTGTCGACCAGCCCCTTGGGGTGCAGCAGGCCGAACGACAGGTCACCGTCGTTGGTGAACAGCAGCACGCCCTCGGTGTAGTAGTCGAGCCGCCCCACCGGCACCAGCCGCGCCGCCAGATCGTCGGGCAGGAGCTCCATGACCGTGCGCCGACCCTGCGGATCCGCGGTCGTCGTCACATAGCCCTTGGGCTTGTTGAGCATCCAGTACAGATGCTCCTCGGGGCGCACGCGCCGGCCGTGCACGGTGACCGCGTCCTTGGCCGGGTCGACCTTGGTGCCCAGCTCGCTGGCCACCTTGCCGTTGACCTTGACCACACCCTCCAGCATCAGCTTCTCGGCGGCGCGCCGCGAGGCCACCCCCGACTGCGAGAGAAAGCGCTGCAGCCGGACCAGCCCGGCGTCGTCCTTGTCGGAATTCTGGCTCAACTGCTATCCCTCTGTGCCCGAGTCAGCAGAATCGACCGCATCGGTCGATTCCGGTGTCCGGCTCTGTTGATCATGCTCTGCACGCTCGGCCGCGCCCGCGACTCCGGGCACGCCGACCGCCGCTCCCCCCGCCTCACCCTCGCCACCACCGCCGCCGCCGCCATCGCCCTCGCTCAGCTCCGCATCCAGCGCCTCCACCTTGGCCGCCGACTCCTGCGACAGCTCGTGGAACTCGCGCAGCGTGGGCATGTCGCGCAGGTCCTTCAGGTTGAAGAACTCCAGGAAGTGCTTGCTGGTGCCGTACAGCATGGGCCGCCCGGGCTCCTCCTTCTTGCCCAGGATGCGCAGCAGATCGCGCTCCATCAGCAGCTTGAGCACGGCGCCCGAATCGACGCCGCGGATCTCGTCGATCTCGGGGCGCGTGATGGGCTGCCGGTAGGCCACGATGGCCAGCGTCTCCAGCTGCGGGCGCGACAGCCGCACCGGGCGCGCCGCCAGCACCTTCTGCACCCAGGCAGCGCTGTCGGGGTGGGTGCGCAGCTGCCAGCCACCGGCGACCTCGTGCACCACGATGCCGCGCCCGGCCGAGGCCTCGGCCAGCGACGCCAGCGCCTCGCGCACCGGATCGGCCTTGCGCAGCCCCAGCAGCGACTTCAGCACCTCGACCGTCAGCGGCCGCTCCGACACGAACAGCAGGCTCTCGATGATGGCGCGCAGGCGCGGCGGGTCCGAAGCCACGTCGACCACGTCGTCGTTCGACGGCGGCGGCTCCAGGCCGCCCTCGACCACGTCGGCGACCGGGGGATGCTCGAGCCCCTCCGCGGCGACGGCCTCGGGGCCGCCATCGACGACGTCAGGCGCGCTGGGCGGCGGCCCCGACTCGGTGTCACCACCGCCGGGGGCGGCCTCGTCGAAATCGACCGCGGCGCCGGTCTCGGCCTCGGCCTCGGGCTTCTCTGGCTGGTTCACTTGTAGTCGTCCTCGGGCAGCGGGCCACTGGGCAGTGCGGCCGTGCCGCCATCGGCCACCGACGCCGGGCGACACAGCAGGATGGAGCCACGGTCCTGGACCTGGCGCAGCTCGAGCAGGTGCAGCCTGGTCATCTCCAGGATGGCCAGGAAGGTGATGACGACGTCATAGCGGGTCAGCTCGACCTCTTGCTCGGGCTTGCTCGGATCGATGCCGAAACAGGCCTCGAAGGGCAGCTCGTTCTCGGCTGCCAGCCGGTCGGTCAGGGCGTGGATCTTGTCGGTGATCGAGATGCGATCGACCACGACGTCATGGGCCAGCTTGATGCGCGCCTTCTTGAGCACGCCCTCGAAGGCCTCGATCAGCTTGTGCACGCCGATGGGCAGAAGCTCCGCCTCGGCCGGCTCGACGCCGACCACGGGGGCGCGCCGCGTCCACACGTTGCGACCGACCACCGGGCGCTCACCCAGCTCGCGCGCGGCCTCTTTGTACTTCTGGTACTCGAGCAGCCGCTTGATGAGCTCGCCGCGCGGGTCGATGTCCGACTCGTCGAGCTCGCCGTCCTCGGTCAGGGCGGGCTGGTTGGGGTCGGGCGGGAGCAGCTCGCGCGACTTGATGTAGGCCAGCGTGGCCGCCATCAGCAGATACTCGCCGGCGACGTCGAGGTTCAGCGTCTGCATCAGCGCCAGGTGCTCGAGGTACTTCTCGGTGATGAAGGCGATCGGGATCTCGAGGATCTGGAGCTCGTGCTTCTTGACCAGGTGCAGCAGGAGATCGAGCGGCCCCTCGAAGACGTCGAGCTCGACCTGAACGCCGTCGCTCACTGCACGCCCCTGAGCGAGTGCGCCAGCGCGGGCCACAGCCCGGTCACGTCGGCGCCGAAGTAGAACATCTTCTGCGCCGGCCACAGGAAGATCTTGCTGGCCGGGGTGAACATCAGCGCGGCCAGGATCATGAAGCTGTACGGCGTCAGCTTGTCCATCAGGTGCGCCACGCTGCGCGGCGTGAAGCCGACGATGACCGCCGAGCCGTCCAGCGGCGGCACCGGGACCAGGTTGAAGAACATCAGCGTGTAGTTGAGGATGATCAGGCTGAGCAGCGCGTTGGCCAGCTCCCAGCTGCGGATCAGGCCGGCGTGCGCGACCGCCAGGGTGATGCCCAGCACCAGGGTGCCGAACAGGAAGTTCATCATCGGCCCGGCCAGCGCCACCATCATGTGGCCGACCTTCATGCGGAAGCGCCGTGACAGCGCGGCCGGGTTGATCTGCACCGGCTTGCCCCAGCCGAACCCGATGTGCGCGCCATAGCCCGACATGGCGCTGAGCACGAAGCCGCCGATGGGCAGGAGGTAGGTCCCGACCGGATCGGCGTGCACCAGCGGGTTCAGCGTCACGCGGCCCTGGTAGCGCGGCAGCGAGTCGCCCAGCCGGTCGGCCACGAAGGCATGGCCGAACTCGTGCACCGCGATCGACAGGATCAGCGAGATCATGCCGACGACGAGCTGACGGATGACTTCCGGGTTCGACAGCAAATCCAAGGTGCGCGCATTATGAGTGGGGGAATCGTGAGGATCAACGCGAATTTGCCCGTGTCCGCCCCCCGTGGTAGCGGATGAGGATGGAGCTCGACCGCGCCATCGACCTCTTCATCGATCACATCAAGATCGAGAAGGGGCTGGCGGCGCACACGGTGACTGCCTACGCCACGGATCTGGCCAAGTTCAGGGCCTTCTGTGGCCGCCGCGACCTCAGCGACAGCGACGCGGTGACCCAGGCGGACATCCTGGGCTTCCTGGTCGAGCTGGCCGGCGCCCGCCTGTCGGTGCGCTCGCAGGCGCGCAACCTGGTGACCTTGCGGCAGCTGTTCAAGCACCTCGCGGCCGAACGGCTGCTGGCGCGCGATCCCACCCAGGAGATCGAGCTGCCGCGCCTGACCCGGCGCCTGCCCGAGGTGCTGCCCTTCGCCGAGGTCGAGCGCCTGCTGGCCCAGCCCGGTGACGCCACCGCCCTGGCCCTGCGCGACGCCGCGATGCTCGAGCTGCTCTACGCCACCGGGCTGCGCGTCAGCGAGCTGACCCAGCTGCGCATGCGCGACGTCAACCTGGAGGCCGGCTTCCTGATGACCTTCGGCAAGGGCGGCAAGCAGCGTGTGGTGCCCCTGGGCGACGCCGCGCGCGACCGCGTGCAGCGCTACCTCGACGAGGCCCGCCCCGGCCTCGACGCCGGCCGCGGCGCCGACGCCCTGTTCCTGACCGCGCGCGCCGCCGCCATGACCCGGCAGGCGTTCTGGAAACTCATCAAGCGCTACGCCTACCAGGCCGGCATCACGCGCCCGATCTCACCGCACAAGCTGCGCCACTCCTTCGCGACCCACCTGCTCGAGAACGGCGCCGACCTGCGCGCCGTGCAGGCCATGCTGGGCCACGCCGACATCGGCACCACCCAGATCTACACCCACGTCACCCGCGCCCGCCTCGCCGAAATCCACAGAAAGCACCACCCTCGCCCCTGACCCGACTCCGGCTCCGTGCCCGTGCCCGTGCCCGTGCCCGTGCCGGTGCCCGTGCCCGATCCGGGCTCTCCCGCTCCCGCTCCCCTACCCCACCGGCTCCCGCCCCAGCAACCTCCTCGCAACCTCCAGCACCTTGGGCGCCTGCAGCGGCTTCTCGATATAGCTGGTCGCCCCCAGCTTCATGGCCCGCTCGCGATCCCCCTCGCCGCTGTCCGTCGTGATCACCACGATCGGCACATCCCGCGTCGCGTCATCCGCGCGCAGCCGCGCGATCAACTTCAGCCCATCCAGGTTCGGCATGTTGATGTCGGTGATGACCAGCTCCACCGGCCCGGTGCGCGCCGCCAGCTTGCGCAGCGCATCCAGCCCATCCTCGGCCTCGAGCACCTCGATGTCGCCCAGCCGCATCAGCGCATACGTGAGCAGCTGCCGCATGGTCGGGCTGTCCTCCACCACCAGCACCGTCGCGTGTGCGGCACTCATGTCTAGCGCTCCTCGGCAGCAAAACGTGTGATCGCCGCGGGCATGCCGTGCAGCGGCACCACCTCGTCGACCAGCCCGGTGGCCAGCGCGGCCTCGGGCATCCCGGTCATGACCGCGGTGTCGGCCGACTCCACCACCACCCGTCCGCCGGCCAGCTTGATCGAGCGCACCCCCTCGGCGCCATCGTCGCCCATCCCGGTCAAGATCACCGCCATGGCGCGGCGTCCCGCCACACTGGCCACCGACCCGAGCAGCCGATCCAGCGACGGCACCCAGCGATCGGCGGTGCCCGCCGGCAGCACCCGCGCGCGCGGCAGCCCGCCGGGCGGACAATCGACCTCGAGGTGGCTGCCCCCGGGCGCGATCAGCGCCAGCCCGGGGCGCAGCGCGTCGCCATCGCGCGCCTCGCGCACCTCGAAGCTGCTCTGGCGATCCAGCCGCTCGGCGAAGGTCGACGTGAAGGCCGGCGGCATGTGCTGCGCCACCAGCACGCACACCCCCGAGCGCGCATCCAGCGCGCTCAGCGTGCGCTGCACCGCGGGCGGCCCGCCGGTGGACGCGCCCAGCACCACGATGCGCAGCGTCGGCCCTGCCGGTGAGATCACGATGGGCGGCGGCGGCGCCACCGGGGACGGCGCGCGCGCGCGCTCGGCCAGCGCGACCACGCGCAGCCGGGTCACCAGGCGCACCTTGCCGGCCAGCTCGGCCTCGATCCCGGTCAGCTCACCCGACACGCCGTGCGCCGGCTTGGCGATGAAGTCCAGCGCGCCCAGCTCGAGCGCCTTGAAGACGTTCTCCTTGCGCGCATACGAGCTGACCACGATGACCGGCGTCGGCTTGCGCTGCATCAGGATGCGCAGGAAGGTGAAGCCGTCCATCCTGGGCATCTCGAGATCGAGCGTGATGATGTCGGGCGCGTGCTCGAAGACCCGACGCAGCCCCTCGTCGCCGTCGGCCGCGCGCGCGACCACGCGGATGCCCGGGACGTTCGACAGCATGGTGGTGATGGTCTGCCGGTTGTAGGCCGAGTCGTCGATCACCAGCACGCGGATCTCGGGCGGCATCGTCATGTCACGCCCCCGCCGGCAGGCTGGCCAGCGCGCTGGCCTCGGCGCTGCCCAGCAGCGCGGTCAGATCGAGCACCACCAGCGCACGCCCGTCGTGGCGCACCAGACCGCGGAAGATGGCCGGCGCCGGCACCCCGACCGCCAGCTCGGGCGCGGGCAGCACCTCGCCGGGCGCCACCCGCAGCACCTCGCCGACCGCGTCGACGCGCAGCGCCGCGGTCCAGCCCGCGACCGTGGCGATGACATAGCGCTGCGTGCGCGACGCCGTCGAGGCCCGAAGGCCCAGGCGCAGCCCGAGATCGAGCACCGGCAGCACGCGCCCGCGCAGATCGATGACGCCCTCGACGAAGGCCGGCGCGGTCGGCACCCGCATCACCGGCAGCGGCGTGATGACCTCGCGGATGGACATGATGTCGACGCAGAAGTCCTGTCCGCTGACCGAGATCGGTGTGAGCTGCAGCCCCCCGGCGCGCTTCACGGCGTCCCCCGTCCGCCCGACGCCGCGGGCGCCGCGGGAGACAGCGGCACCGCCGCCACCGTCGCCTTCAGCCTGCCGCGCAGCGCGCGCTCCAGCGCGCCGGCCTCGACCGCGACCAGGAAGTCGAGCTCCAGCAGCGCAGGATCCGTGATGTCCGCCGCGGGCAGGCAGGCGATGACCTCGCCCTGGTCCGACAGCACGCTGCGGGCCTGCTCCAGCTCGCGGTCGACCGCGGCCAGCGCCAGCCCGACGCGCGCGGTCGCCAGCGCCTGCCCGGCGCGCAGCGCCACCGCGACCCGCGAAAGCTCGTGCTCGGTCAGCGCCGCGGTCACCGCGCGCGGCAGCCGCGTGGTCGGATCCAGCTTCTGCGCCGCCGCGCCACCACCCACGACGCCGCCCCCGACGCCGCCCATCTTCTGCGCCGCCGAGAACTGCCCCGAGGTCCCCACCCCTTGCGCGAACGGCCGCAGCTTGGCCAGCACCCCCACCACCCGCGCATCCCCACTCCCTCCCGTGCCCGTGCCCGTGCCCGTGCCCGTGCCCGTGCTCGTGCTCGTGCTCGTCCCCGTGCCCGCTCCG
>JBGASF010000013.1:0-83025 GCA_044229835.1 Polyangia bacterium
GTTTCAGCGAACTGCTGCTGGTGGGGGTCGTCGCCCTGCTGGTGTTCGGCCCGGAGCGGCTGCCCGAACTGGTGGCGCTGACCGTCGCCGAGTTGCGTGCCCGTGGCCTGACGATAGCGGAGCGCGCCTGATGTGCCTGTCGATTCCGATGCAGGTGGCGGCCATCGAGGGTGGCGGGGCCGGGGCCGAGGGCACGCGGGCGCCGGATCCGCAGGAGCTGCGCCGCCGCGGCGCGGTCGCGCTGCGCGAGCTGATGGTGGGGCTGGCGCGGGTGGGGCCGGTGGTGGTGCACATCGACGATCTGCAGTGGGGCGACCTCGACAGCGCCGCGCTGCTGGAGGAGCTGCTGGCGGCGCCCGCGGCGCCGGGGCTGCTGCTGCTGGCGAGCTATCGCCGCGAGGATGCCGGCAGCAGCGTGTGCCTGGCCGCGCTGGGGGCGCCTGGCAGCGCGGCGCCGCCCCGGCTGGAGCGCACGCGCGAGCTGCCGGTCGAGCCGCTGCCGCCGAGCTCGCTGAGCGCGCTGCTGGAGGTGCTGCTGCCCGACGCGACACCTGAGCGGCGCGCGGCCATCGCGGTCGAGGCCGATGGCAGCCCGCTGCTGGCCGGTGAGCTGGCGCGCTGGCATCGCGAGCGTGGCGCCAGCACGGCCGCGGCCACGCTGGTCGACGTCCTGGGCGCGCGCTGTGAGCGGCTGCCGGCGCCGGCGCGCAACCTGCTGGAGGTCGTCGCGCTGGGCGGGCGGCCGCTGCCACGTGCGGTGGCGGCGCGCGCCGCCGGGGTCGACGAGGCGCAGGGGCCGCTGGCGATGCTGAGCAAGAGTCGCCTCCTGCGCCTGCAGGGTGACGACGCCGAGACGTTTCATGATCGTGTGCGCGAGATCGTGGCGCAGGCGCTGCCGGCGGCGCGGCGGCGGGCGCTGCACCTGGCGCTGGCGACCGCCCTGGTCGAGCACGGCGGCGCCGAGACCGAGTTCCTGGGCGCGCACTATGACGGGGCCGGGGAGACGCGGCGGGCCGGCGAGCTGTATGCGACGGCGGCGGCGGCGGCGCACCAGGCGCTGGCGTTCGAGCGCGCGGCCCGGCTGTATGGGCTGGCGCTGGAGCGCACGGCGGAGGTGGCGCTGGTGCCGGCGAGCACGAGCACGAGCACCGAGCGCTTGCGGCTGCAGATCGCTCTCGGCGAGGCGCTCGCGGGGGCTGGTCAGGGCGGGCAGGCCGCGACGGCGCTGCTGCAGGCGGCCGCGGCGATGGCGGGTGACGAGGCGCTCGAGCTGCGCCGGCGCGCCGCCGAGCAGCAGCTCAAGGCGGGCCTCATCCCCGAGGGCATCGAGACCATGTCGGCGGTGCTGGGCAGCGTCGGGCTGGCGGTGCCGCGGCGGCCGGGGCGCGCGCTGCTGTCGCTGCTGTGGCGGCGCGCGCGGGTGCGCCTGCGTGGCCTCGGCTTCGTGCAGCGCGCCGAGCCCGAGGTGCCGGCGCAGCGCCGGGTGCTGATCGACACCTGCTGGTCGATGGGGATCGGCCTCGGCATGGTCGATCCGATCCGCGGCAGCGACTTCGGCGCGCGCCACCTGCTGCTCGCGCTCGACGCCGGCGAGCCGCGCCGGATCGCGCGGGCGCTGGGGCTGGAGGCGGCCTACCGGGCCATCGAGCCGGGCGGGCGGGCCTCGTCGCGCAAGCTGCTCGCCACCGCGCGGACGCTGGCCGCCGAGCTGGACGACGCCCATGTCTCGGGGCTGGTCCGCCTGCTGGGGGCGACGGCGGCGTATGTCAGCGGCGAGCCCGGCCCGGCGCTGCAGCTGGCCCGCGAGGCCGAGGCCGAGCTGCGCGCGCGCTGCGTCGGGGTGTCGTGGGAGCTGTCACAGGCCCAGGTCTTCGCCATCGCGTCGCTGGTGCTGCTGGGTCGCGTCCGCGAGGTGCGCGAGGCGTTGACCCGCGGCATCCATGACGCTCGCAGTCGCGGCGATCGCTACCTGGAGATCGGGCTGCGCGGGGCGTTCGGCTCGATCCCCTACCTGGCCTCGGGCGACATCGCCGCCGGCGAGCGCGATCTCGGCGAGGCCATGGCGGTCTGGGGCGCACCCGGCGAGCAGCGCTTCCACATGCAGCACTGCTATGACGTGCTGTCGCGCTGCACCTTCGACCTGCTGCGGGGCGAGGGCGCCGGCGCCGGGGCGCTGCGGCGGCTCGACGAGGCCTGGCCGCAGTTCAAGCGCTCGTTCCTGCTGCGCGCGCAGGTGGTGCGCTGCTTCCTGCTCGACATGGATGGTCGCGTCGCGGTGCTGGCGGCGCAGGGCGGGGTCAGCGGGGCACTGGCGCGGGCCGAGCGCGCGGCGCGCCGGCTGCGGCGCGAAGGGCTGGGGCTGGCGACGGTGTGGGCCGCCGCGATGGAGGCCGGCATCGCCAGCGTCAAGGGCGACGACGGCGCCACCCGTGTCGCGCTGGAGCGCGCGGCGGCACAGGCCGACCAGGCTGGCTTCACCATGATCGCGGCCTGCGTGAACGCCCGGCTGGGCCAGCTGCTGGGCGGCGACGCCGGCGCCGCCCTGCGTGCCCGCGCCGAGGCCTGGGCCCGCAGCGAGGACATCCCGACGCTGTCACACTTCGCGCGGGTGCTGACGCCGGGCTTCGACTGACAGCACCGGCGCCGCCAGCCGCCGCACCGCGGCCCTAAGGGCCCGCGAATGGGTAAGTCGATCGACGATCGTGGCCGAGGCGCCCGGATGGCGAGGAGCGGCGAGCACCGGAGCGCAGTTTACTGGCCGTAAATGAGCACTGGAGCGCAGCCGCGACGAAGTCAGTCGGGATGGATCGACCGCGAGGGCGATCGAGATACCCATTCGCGGGCCCTAAGGGCAGCTGACCTGGGCCGGCAGCGGGTCGAGGCGCAGCAGGGTCGGGCTGGTGCCGAGCTCGCCGTTCTCGTTGTTGCCCCAGCAGGCCAGCGTGCTGTCCATGCGGCGCGCGCAGGCGTGCACCGCGCCCACGGTGATCTGGGCGACGTTGCCGAGGCCGCTGACCGGGGTCGGGGTGCTGCGCTGGAGGTTCGAGCCGTCGCCGATCTGGCCGAAGAAGTTGTCACCCCAGCACACCACGGTGCGATCCATCTTGAGGGCGCACGAGTTGTGCGCGTGGGCCGCGATCTGCAGCGCCATCAGGCCGGGCACCACGCGCGCCGAGAAGCGCGGTGTGCCGCCGCCATCGCCGATCTGGCCCGAGTAGCCGTTGCCCCAGCAGTACACCGCGGCCGCGGTGCGCGCGCAGGTGTGCTCCCAGCCCGAGGCCAGCTCGAGCACGCCGGTCAGGGCGCCGCCGCCGAAGAGCTGGACCTGCACCGGGGTGCTGCGCGGCGCGTTGCTGCCGTCGCCCAGGTTGCCGGCGTCGTTGATGCCCCAGCAGGTCACGCCGGTGGTGGTCGCCACGCAGGTGAACTGGCGACCGGTCGACACCGAGATGGCGCCGCTCGTGATGCTGGTCGGCACCGGCGCGGGGCGCGGCGTGGTGGTGCCGTCGCCGACCTCGCCCTGCATGTTCTCGCCCCAGCAGTGCACCGCGCCGCCGACACGCGCGCAGCCGTGCGCGATGTTGAGGTCGAGCTCATCGACCGTGGTCAGGGTGGCCAGCGCGACCGGGCTGTCGTGCGACATCGGCGGGGTCTCGTTGTTGCCCAGCTGGTGGGTGCCGTTCTCGCCCCAGCACGAGGCGCCTCCGGCCCGCCGCGCGCAGGTGGCGCGATCGCCGCCGATGATCTCGGTGACCGACGCCAGGCCGCTGACCGCGACCGGCGCGGGTCGGATCTCGATGCCGCTGCCGTCGCCGATCTGCCCGCTCAGGTTGTAGCCCCAGCAGCGCGGCGCGCCGGTGCCCAGCACCGCGCAGGTATGGAAGTGGCCGGCGCTGACCTGGGCCACGTCGGTCAGCACCGCGGCCACCGGGGTCGCGCTGGCGGTCAGCACCCCGACGCCGAGCGAGCCGAAATAGTCGATGCCGGTGCAGCGCACGCCGCTGCCGATCAGCGCACAGCCCTGGGTGTCGCCGAAGCCCATCTCGACCACGCCGC
Organism: Polyangia bacterium; assembly: GCA_044229835.1. Lineage (GTDB taxonomy): Bacteria > Myxococcota_A > Polyangia > Haliangiales > JADYYK01 > JADYYK01. The sequence goes on from JBGASF010000013.1 coordinate 4,057, forward strand.
TGTAGCGGGTCGGCATCGGGCTGGTCTGGTTGTAGGTCGGCGAGCCGTCGCCCAGCTTGCCGTAGCTGTCGTTGCCCCAGCAGGTGGTGACGCCGGTGTCGAGGCGCGCGCAGGTCGAGTCCCAGCCCGACCACAGCGCGGTGGCGCCGCTGACCTGGGTCACCTGCAGCGGTGTGCCGCTGCTGCTGGGGCTGCCGCGCCCGAGCTGGCCGGCGCCATTGTCACCCCAGCACCACACGGTGCCGTCGTTCTTGCGCACGCAGGTGTGCTGGAAGCCGGTCGCCAGCTCGGCGACGTTGCTGATCGACGCCTCCACGGCGCCGCTGCGCGGGGTGGTGCTGCCGTCGCCGAGCTGGCCCTCGGCGTTGCGGCCCCAGCACCAGACCTGCCCGGCCGGGCTCAGGCTGAGGGCGCACGCGAACGAGCGCCCGGCGTCGATCGCGCTGGCGGCGGGGGCGTTCGTCGGGTGGATCAGCGTGGCCGACTCGATGGGGCCGCTGGTGCCGAGCTGCTCGCTGTCGTTGTAGCCCCAGCACTGCACGGCGTCGCTGCTGTCGATGGCGCAGTTGAAGTAGGCGCCGGCGGCGATGGCCTTGGCGGTGAGGCCGCTGATCGCCAGCGGCGTGGTGCGGTCGCTGGGGTCGGTGCTGCCGAGCTGGCGGCCGGTGTTGGCGCCCCAGCACAGCACGGCGCCGGTCTGGGTCCGCGCGCAGGAGTGGATGTTGCCCAGCGACAGCTCGACCGCGTTGGTCAGGCCGCTGACCGGGCGCGGCGTCGAGCTGCGGATGGTGCGGCCGTCGCCGAGCTGGCCGTTGTCATCGCTGCCCCAGCACTCGACCGCGCCGCCCTTGCGCACGCAGACGTGGTAGCCGCCCACCGCGAGCTCGGAGATGCAGGTCGGCACCCCGGCGTCGGCCATGCTGGCGTCGGCCATGGTGGCGTCGGGGCTGGGGCCGCCGTCGCTCATGGGGCCGTCGCTGGTGGGGCCGTCGGCCATCGGGCCGCCGTCGCTCAGGGGGGCGTCGCTGGTGGGGCCGTCGGCCATCGGGCCGCCGTCGCCCAGGCCGCCGTCGGCGACCACACACTGGCCGCCGAGGCCCTGGCCGGCGTGCTCGCCGAAGCGGCGCCCGGTCTGGTTGCACCCCGGATCGGGGAAGCTGCAGTAGCCCGGCGCGCTGCACTGACCCTGCGCGCCGCACTGGGTGTCGGTGCTGCACTGGAAGCTGCCGCTGGCGACGCAGCCAGAAGCCGCGGCGGCCAGCACGGCCGCGGCCAGCCAAGCGCCCATGAAGACCCCACGCATCGCCGCATTATGCCCAGTTTCGGGGCGCACTGAGCCGTCCGTCACACACCAGCGGAATACACTTGTTGCCGCGCCCGCCTTGCCGACGCCGGCAAAAGGGGCGAAAATCAGACCGACCAGCATGGCGACCTGCCCCAAGTGTCGGGTCCACTACGAGGCGGCAGGCACCTGCCCCTCGGATGGTGAGGCGCTGCTGGAGGACGAGGCCTTCGCCAGCGCCGACCTCGATCTCCAGGTCGGCGCCACCGTCGGCGAGTACGTGGTCGAGGCCAAGATCGGCGAAGGCGGCTTTGGTGCCGTGTTTCGCGCCGCGCACCCGCTGATCGGCAAGCAGGTCGCCATCAAGGTGCTGTACCGGCGCTTCTCGTCGGACCCCCAGATGGTGTCGCGCTTCATCGCCGAGGCGCGCGCGGTCAACCAGATCAAGAGCCGCAACATCATCGACATCTTCTCGTTCGGCACCCTGCCCGATGGGCGCCAGTACTACGTCATGGAGCTCCTGTCCGGCGAGCCGCTGGACGCCTTCATCGCCGACCGCACGGTGCCGCTGGCCGAGGCGCTGCCGGTGCTGCGCGCGGTGGCGCGCGCGCTGGACGCCGCCCATGCCAAGGGGATCGCGCACCGCGACCTCAAGCCCGAGAACATCTTCCTGGCCAGCGACGGCGACGGCACCATGTACCCCAAGCTGCTCGATTTCGGCATCGCCAAGCTGATGCACGAGCAGACCCGGCACAAGACGCAGACCGGCGCGCCCATCGGCACGCCGTACTACATGTCGCCCGAGCAGTGCCGCGGTCGCGACGTCGATCACCGCACCGACATCTACTCGTTCGGCGTGCTCTGCTACGAGATGCTGACCGGCCGGCTGCCCTTCAACGGCGAGTCGTCGATGGACATCCTGGTCCAGCACATGAACGACGACCCCAAGCCGCCGTCGCAGGTCAACCTCGACCTCTCCGCGCCCATCGATCGCGCCGTGCTGGCGATGATGGAGAAGAAGCCCGAGGATCGCCCCGCCACGCTGAGCGCCGCGGTGGCCGCGCTGGAGGACGCCGCGCGGCTGATGGGGATCTCGCTGCCGCCGCCCGAGAGCACCGGGGTCGGCACCCGCAAGCGCACCACCGGCGGCCCCGGCCGGGACAGCGCCGCTGGCCACGCGCCCACCGAGATGGCGCAGTCCAAGCCGCCCACGACGCCGATGCGCGCCCAGGCGGGGGCGCAGTCGCACCCCGGGCAGTCGTTCATCGCCGCGGAGTCGAGCGCCCAGCTGCAGGCGGCCGGGCGCGGCCGCGGCAAGCTGTGGCTGGCGGTCGCGGGCGCGCTGGTGATCGGCGGTGCCACGGTGGCGCTGATCATGATGCGCGGCAAGCAGGAGAAGCACGCCGCGGCGGGGCCGAGTGCGTCGCCGTCGCCGTCGGCCTCGGTGTCGCCGTCGCCGTCGCAGCTGGCGTCTGCGTCGCCAGTGCCCTCTCCAGGCCCCGACCTGGGCGCGCCGCCGCCTTCGCCTTCGCCCGACCCCGCGGTCAGCGCGCTGCCGCCCGCGATGATCAGCCTCGAGATCAACGGCGGGCCCAAGGGCGCGGAGATCTACCTCGACGGCAAGAAGGTCGGCCGCGTCCCGGCCAAGCTCGACATCCCCGCGGGCACCACGCCGCTCGAGCTCGAGCTGCGCAAGGACGGCTACCAGGACCACAAGGAGTCGCTGGTGCCCAGCGCCAACACCCGGCTGGCCATCAAGCTCGACAAGGTGAAGAAGGCCGGCAAACCGGGCAAACCCGGCACGCCAGGCAAGCCAGACAAGCCCAAGGGCGAAGGTCTCGAGACGCCCGACTGGAACTGACGACGGAGGCGACATGCCCTGGGGGAGATGGAAGACGCTGGCGGCGTTGCTGCTGGCTTGCGCCGGCTGCACCGACTTGCCGACGCTCGACAAGGGGGTCTGCGGCAACGGCGTGATCGACAGCAGCGAGGACTGCGACACCGCCCCGGGCGGCGGCACCTGCATCGCCGCCGGGCAGGTCAACCAGTGTCGCTACTCGTGCACCGCGCCCGCGGTGTGTCCCAGCGGCTGGGGCTGTGGCACCGATGGCCTGTGCAGCCAGCCCTCGGGCAGCTTCGCCAGCTTCAGCCAGGATCTGCGCCTGCCCGCCGAGGGCATCGAGCTCGGTGACGTCAACGGCGACGGTGCCCTGGATCTGTTCGGCTTCGACGCCGACATCATGGCGGTGCGCTATGGGCCGACCTTCGAGCTGCGCCAGGACGCCATCACGCCGGGTCGCAGCGGCAAGCCGGCGCTGGTCAAGTTCGACGGGCCGACGCAGAAGACGCTCGACATCGTGGTGCCGCTGAGCGCGGGGCTCTTCACGCTGCGCGGCCAGGTCGATGGCCGGCTGTCGCCGGTGCCCTACTCGTCGCTGCCGCTCGACTTCGCCGGCGCCAAGGCGCAGCCGGTGGTGATCGAGGCCGACGGCAAGATCGGCAGCGAGGTCGTCATCATGTTCGACAACGTGCTGGTCTTCGTGGTCCCGGCGCCGGCGTTCGACAACGAGCCCCTGCTGGCGACGGCGTTCCCCATCAAGACCGGCATCATGCGCTACGGCCTCGGCGACCTGCTCGCCGGGGGCCAGCCCGCCACGGTGGCGGTGGCCGACGTCGATCGTGACGGTCGCGACGAGTTCCTGCTCTCGTTCAAGGACGACAATCGCGTCCATGTGTACGGCTCGCGCTACGAGACGGTGCGCGCGACGCAGGTGCTGAAGACGTTCGAGAAGTACACCATCACGCTGCCCGGGGTGCTGGCGGGCGCGGCGCGCTTCGTCGACTTCGACGCCGATGGTGACGTCGACGTGGCGGCGCCGATCATGATGGCGGGCACGCCGCGTGGCGTGGTGGCGCGCAGCACGGGCGGGGTGGCGCCGACCTTCGGGGCCGCGGCGCCCGAGCCGGTGTTCGACGCGCTCAAGCAGTCGGGCTGCGACGCCGACGGCTGGCCGCTGGAGATGGCGCGCATCAACCAGGATCTGGTGGTGCAGGTCCTCGACTACGTTGGCGACATGGGGATCTGCCTGGGCAACCCCGACGGCACCACGGTGACCATGGTGGCGCCGGCGGCCAAGCCGTGGACCGACGCCGTGGTCGGCGATCTCAACGGCGACACCCGGCCCGACGTGGCGACCAGCTCGCTGGCGGTCGGCGTCGAGGTCATGCTGGGCGATGGCAGCGGCCTGTTCAACTACTACCGCATCGCCAGCGAGGCCGCGGTCAGCGGCCTGACCATCGGCGACTTCGACGGGGACTTCGTCGCCGATCTCGCGGTGGTCGAGCACGACGAGGCCTACGGCCGCCCGCAGCAGGTCTCGGTGCTGTACAGCAACGCCCCCGGCGCGCCGCACGACCCGGTGCGCATGGGCGAGCAGGGCCTCATCACCTCGATGAGCCGGATGTCGATCGGCGGCACCGATCTGACCGACGACATGCTGGTGGTGACCACCAAGTATCCCGCCGGCGACAAGCCCGAGCTGGCGCTGATGTTCGGCACCACGCAGCGCACCCTGCTGGCGCCGCTGCTGCTCAGCACGGCGATGGGCGTGGCGCGCGACACCGGCGTCGATGGTCTGGCCGCCGGCGAGTTCAGCGGCGACACCCTGCCCGACGTGATGGCGATGGCGGGCACCACGGGGATCCTGCTGGGCGGCGACGGCGGCGGCCAGCTGACCCGCGCCGGCGAGCTGCCGCTGACCTCGCTGGCCTTCAACGAGTGCATCATCATGGGCACCGGGCGGCTGTCGAGCACCATCACGCGCGATCAGGTGCTGGCCATCGACGGCGCCTTCAACCGGCGCTGTGTCGACGTCAGCGGCGCGGCCGGCGCGCCCAAGCTGTTCGTGGCCACGCCGACCAGCGCGGTGCCGCCAGTGCCCGACATCGTCAAGTACGACATCCCCGGCGGCATGAAGGAGCCGCGCCAGCTGCAGCTGGTCGACATCGACAACGACCAGAAGCCGGAGCTGCTGGTGATCTACGGTGGCATGAGCCCCGCCGTGGTGCTGTATCCCAACGTCGACGGCGTGCTGAAGATCGACCAGGGCGTGACCCTGCCGACGGTGCCGGGCAAGGTGCAGTCGGCCGCCGCCATCAACGCCGGGGGCGACGCCACCCGCGAGCTGGCGGTGATGACCGAGCGCGGCGTGTTCGTGCTGAAGCGCAGCGCGGGCGTGTGGACGGCGGCCACCGAGCCGGCGATTCACCTGGGCGAGCTCGATGCGCTGCGCGTCGAGCGCGGCTTCCTGGCCGCGGGCGATCTGACCGGCGACGGTCTGGAGGATCTGGTGGTGGTGCAAGATCAGCTGGTCGACATCTGGTCGGGCATCAGCACCCGTGACCTGGTGGTGGCGCAGTGAGGCGCATGAGGCACGTCGGGACGCGGGCGGCGCTGGCGCTGGGGCTGCTGCTCGGCGTGGGGGTCGCGGGGGCCGGGCCGCTGGATGACGCCAAGACCTACTTCGAGGCCGGCAGCCAGGCCTACGAGGCGGGCGACTACTTGACCGCGATCCGCTCGCTGGAGGAGTCGTACCGGCTGGCGCCCAAGCCGCCCATCGCGTTCTCGCTGGCGCAGGCCTATCGCAAGCAGTACGTGGTCGACCAGCAGCTGCCGCTGCTCCGGCGCGCGGTCGAGCTGTATCGCAAGTACATCGAGGACGTGAAGCAGGGCGGCCGGCGCGAGGACGCGGTGCAGCACCTGTCGACGCTGCAGCCCGAGCTGACCCGGCTCGAGGGCAGCGGCGGCGGCGACTCCGGCCCGGTCGAGCAGCCGCGCAAGACCCAGCTCATGGTGCTGTCGCTGACCAAGGGGTCGCAGGCGTCGATCGGCGGCGGCGCGCTGGGGCGGGTGCCGCTGACGCGCGAGGTCCCGGCTGGCGAGCACAAGATCCATGTCGAGGCGCCGGGCTATTTCGCGCAGGATCTGGACGGCGTCGCGCTGGAGGGCCAGCTGGTCGTGGTCAAGGTCGACCTGAAGCCGCAGCCGGCGCTGCTGCGCGTGCGCGCCAAGTCGGGGGCGGACATCAGCCTGGACGGGCGCCTGGTGGGGTCGACGCCGCTGCGTCAGCCGGTGCAGGCGGCGGCCGGCAAGCACTTCCTCGCGGTGACCATGCGCGGGCACCACCCCTTCACGCGCGAGCTGACGGTGGAGCGCGGTCGCGAGCTGGCGGTCGACGCCCCGCTGTCGCGCACCTCGCAGCGGCGGGCGTCGTTCTGGGTGCTCGGTGGCGCGGGGCTGCTGCTGCTGGGCGGTGGCGTGACCACCACGCTGGCGCTGACCGCGCAGAGCAATGCCGAGGATCTGCTCGACAAGCGTGACACCGTCGGCCTGACCCCGGCCGAGCTGCGCGACTACAACCAGAAGATCCAGCGCCGCGACAACATGGTGACGGCGTCGTACGTGCTGTATGGCAGCGCGGCGGTCGCCGGCGTGACCGGGATCCTGCTGTACCTGATGGACACCCCGCGCGTGCAGGCGCCGATCGAGCCGATGCTGGCGCCGTCGACCATCGGCGCGCGGATCTCGCGCCGCTTTTGAGCTAGCTCTGTCCGGTCAGGAACCCGGTCATCTTGTCGAACAGGTGGCCCGGATTCAGCGCGCGCGTCTGCGGGGCGTTGCGCGCCGCCAGGCCGACGCGCAGCATCCAGGCGCGCTCGTCGTCGGACATCGGGCCCTGGTCGAGCACCGACAGCGCCTCGTCGAGCTGGGTGCCGCCGGCCGGGCCCGACAGCACCAGGTCGACATCGGGATGGGACAGCGCGAAGCGATAGCAGTCAGACGCCCGCGGCGTGCGCTCGCCGGGTGGGGTCAGCTTGGGATCGAGCAGGGTGCCCCAGCGCGTCGCGGTGTAGGCCACCACGCCGGGGCGCGGGCGCGGCAGCAGCGGGAAGACGTCCTTCTCGGCGCCGGGGTGGCCGGCGTTGTAGCGCACCATGATCGAGTCGATCAGCGGGTGGCGCGCGATGCGCCCGAAGCTGGGGCGGTTGTGGCACGACACCATCACGTGGCGGGCCAGGCCGGCGTCCACCAGCGCGCGCGCCGCGTCCATGATGGCCGGCGGCGGCACGTCGTTCCACCAGCCCAGCAGCAGCACGTCGGTGTAGTCGAGGCCCAGCGGGCGCAGCGCGACCTCGACCGAGGCGCGCATCAGCGCGGCCACGCGGGTGTAGGTCTGGATCACGGTGACCATGCCGGCGCGCTCGCGCTTGGCGATGTGGCGCAGGGCGCGGCCGAACATGGGGCGCCGGATCGAGCCCCAGTAGAAGTAGTTCACGCCGGCGTCGAACGCTCGTTCGACTTCGCGGGTGGACAGGCCGAAACTCGAGCCCAGGCCGATGCGGCTGACCTGCAAGCCCGTGGAACCCAGCGAGACCCGGTCGCGAAAGGTCGTCACGCGTTCAGTGTGCCAGATCAGGAGAGCGGCGGGGGTGCCCGATCATTCCAAGGTTCGCCACCCGGCTGCGGCGTCCGCGCTATGCAGAGGCTGTGAACGCCGCCGAGTTGCTGCACGAGCTCTACGACTACAGCATGCTGAGCCTGCGCCGCGAGGCGCTGGGGCCGGCCATGAGCGCCTACGACCTGGAGTCCCTGGGCCACCTGGAGCGGCTGTTTCACGCCCCGCCCAGCCCGGGCGCGCCGCACTTCCAGCGCCGCAAGTTCCGTCGCTTCGACGTCTGGATCCCGGCCGTGCTCGAGGACGCCGGCTTCCTGCGCGACGTCCTCATCACCCGCATCGGCGCCGGCGGCCTGACCCTGATGCCGGCCGGACACCTCGAGATCGGCGACACCGCGCAGCTGCGCATCGTGGAGCCGGTGACGCAGCGGCACTACCGGCTGAACGTGCGCGCGGTGTGGCGCCCGCACGTGGCCCAGACCGCGTCGATCGGGTGCAGCTTCGTCACCGTCGACAGCCGGTCGCCGTTCCGCCCCGACCCGCCGGTGCGCCTCCTGACCCAACGACCGCGCTGACGAAGCTGCTACCATCGGCGGGTGACCGAGGTCGTCAGGCAGGTGGTTCGTCGGCCGGCGCAGCGCTGCTTCGAGGCCTTCTGTGACACCCGGCGGCTGCGCTCGTGGGTGCCCGGCCTGCGCAAGGCACGGCTGGTCAGGGCGAATGACGACGGCCTGCCCATCGAGGTGCTGTTCGAGTTCGGCGCCGCGCTGACCTACTCGCTGCGCTACTCGTACCAGGTCGCGCAGCGGCTGGTGGCGTGGGCGCCCTCGAGCGGCGCGCCCTCGGCGGTGCGCGGCTTCGCCTCGTTCGCCGACCACCCCGACGGCTGCGAGATGTCGTACTCCATCGAGGCCGGCGAGGGCCGCAGCCCCGACGAGCGCGCGCTGTCCGACGCCCGCAGCGCCGCCGAGGCCTTCGCGCGCTGGATCGAGCGCGGCCCACGCTGAGTTGTGACCGACCTGTGACATCGCGCGCAACCTGGGTGCGACGACAGGACGACCTTCCCTGGGTAACGTCCACTTGTCATGGCGAACTTGCCCAACCAGGTCCGGTCGCGACGTGAACAGCAGGGCCTTCCGCAGCAGGACCTGGCCGCCGTCGCGGGGCTGACCCGCCAGAGCCTGGGCGCCATCGAGGCCGGGCGCTCGGTGCCGTCGGTGGCGGTGGCGCTGCGCCTGGCGCGCGCGCTCGAGTGTCGCGTCGAGGAGCTGTTCGTGATGGCGCAGCCCGCCGTCGAGGTCCGCGCCGAGCTCGCGCCAGGTGCGCCCGCCGGGGGACGCGTCGCCCTGACGCACCTGGGCGGGCGCTGGATCGCGCATGCGCTGTCCGCGAGCGCGCCGGATCAGGCCTATCGCGCGGCGGATGGCCTGGCCAGCCCGGGCCCGGGCGCGGCGGGCCGGCGCGCGCGCGTCGAGCTGCTGCGCCCCACCGAGGAGGCGCGCGACACCACCGTCGTCCTGGGCTGCGCGCCCGCGCTGGGTGTGCTGCTGGATCGGCTCAATGGACGGCGCGCCGGGCGCTACCTGTGGCTGGCGCGCAGCAGCGCCACGGCGCTGCACGAGCTCAGCGAGCGGCGCGCCCACGTCGCCGGCGTCCACCTCATCGATCGCGACACCGGCGAGGCCAACGTCCCCGATGTGCGCCGTCTGCTCAGGCGCCGCGCCGCCACGCTGCACACGCTGGCGCGCTGGGAGGTCGGCCTGGTGGTCGCCAGGGGCAACCCGCTCAAGGTGCGGGCGCTGGCCGACGTGACGCGGCCCGGCGTGCGCCTCAGCGTGCTGGAGCCCGGCTCGGGCGCGCGCCGGCAGCTGGAGACGCAGCTCGGCAAGCTGGGGCTCAGCGTGGCGACGCTGCCGACCCAGCCGCTGGTGGCGCACGGGCAGCTCGAGGCGGCGCAGAGCGTGGCGCTGGGCGCCGCCGACGTCGGCTTCGCGATGCGCAGCGCGGCGCTGGCCTTCGGCCTCGGCTTCGTGCCGCTGGCCGAGGAGCGCTTCGATCTGGTGGTCCCGCGCGAGCACGCGCGCGAGCCCGCCATCACGCGGCTGCTCGATGGGCTGGTGGATGGCGCGTTCCGCCGCGAGGCGCGCGCGCTCGGCTACGACGTGGACGGCAGCGGCGACCAGGTCGGCGAGGTCGGCAGCAACTGACGAACGGAGAGGACGATGCGTAGAGGCTGGCCCTTCCTGGCGGTGCTGCTCCTCGGCAGCGCGGCCGAGGCACAGACCATGTGTGCCGACTTGCCCAACCCCATCTGGCTGCAGGTGGGCGACACCCAGGAGCCGCTGCTCAAGGACCTGGGCAAGAAGATGCGCGAGTCGACCACGCACCCGATGACGTTCATCTACGTCACCTCGGGGTCGTGCACCAACACGCTGGCGCTCTACAACGGCACCAAGATCACGACCAACCCGAAGTTCATCCCGACCCAGACCGAGGTCCCGGGCTGGACCACCGCGATGGCCTCGCCGACCTGCATCAACACGGTGGCCGGTCACGACATCGACGTCGCCAACTCCGCCGTCTTCATCGAGGCCTGCGCCGGGCAGACCAGGCCGAACAACGTGGTCGCGGTGCTGTCGCCCAACCAGCCCTACGTCTTCGCGGTGCCACGACAGAACAACAACCAGACCGCGATCACCGCCGCCGAGGCCTTCTTCGTGTTCGGCTACGCCGATGGCGCCGGCATGGCGCCGCCCTGGGACAGCGACGCCTTCAAGTTCATCCGCCCCGACGACAAGTCGACCCTGGTCGCGATGGCGGCCAACATCCGGGTCCCGGTCGGCAAGTGGCACGGCTCGCCGCAGGCCGCGTCCAGCGGCGTGGTCAACATGCTGGTGGCCGCGACCGCCAGCATGCCCGAGAAGGCCATCGGCATCCTGGGCGCCGAGATCTATGACAGAAACCGCACCACGCTGAAGGCGCTGGCGTTCGAGGCCTTCGGCCAGACCAGGGCGTACTGGCCGGACTCTACGGCGACGGCGACCGACAAGCGCAGCATGCGCGATGGCCACTATGGCATCTGGTCGCCGACGGTGTACCTGGCCAGGAAGGTCGCCGGCACCGGCCAGCCCTCGGCCATCGCGCAGGACTTCATCAACCTGGTCAACGGCGTGCCGATCACGCCCGACCCCGGCTTCGACAGCCTCGACAGCGTGGTCGCGGTCGGCCTGGTGCCCGAGTGCGCCATGCAGGTCACGCGCTGCGCCGAGGGCGGACCGCTGAAGCCGTATGCGCCGGCGGCGCCGTGCGGCTGCTACTTCGAGAGCAAGGCGACCAGCAACCCGAGTCCCCCGGGGTGTACCGCGTGCCCAGCCGGGACCTGTGCCACCGGCGTGTGCCGCCGCGGCTTCTGCGAGGCCAGGTAGGCCATGCGCAAGCTCATGCTCATCATGCTGTGCGCGAGCGCGCTGGGTGGTGCCGGATGCTTCGGCGACGATGACGACGGAGCGCCGCTGGACGCCACCGTGCGCGACGCGGCGCCCGCGCTCGATGCTGGCCCGCGCGACGGCGGCGTGGACGCCAGCGTGGACGGCGGCGGCGCGCCGATGTGCAGCGCCGACCCCGCGGGCAGCCTCTCGCTGATGAACGCGTCGACCACCAGTGACTCGCTGACCCGCGATCCCACCCTGCCGCTGCTGCTGCCCAATGGGGACCTGCCGACGCTGCCCTAGCGCGCTGGCGCCCCTGGCGCTGGTGCTGGTGAGCACGGCCGCGAGCGCGCGGCCGGATGTCACCGGCTATGTCCAGACCGACGCCGTCCTGCACGACCAGGCCGCGCAGGATCAGCTGGATCAGGACGGCCAGCCGCTCAACACCGAGCGCGTGCTGGTGCGGCGCGCGCGGGTGCGGCTGCTCGAGCAGCGCGCCAGCGGCGCCGGCCTCGTCGAGCTCGACGCCAACACCGTGCATGGCGGGCAGGCGCGCGTGGTCGCGGCCGAGGTCAGCGCTCGCTGGCCGGCGCGCGCGACAGCCACGCCCGCGGAGGTCGCGCCTGGTGCCGGCGCGCCCGTGGCCGCGCCCACCAGGCCGGCGCTGGCCCTGGTCGAGGCCGCGCTGGGCCTGTTCAAGATCCCGTTCGGGCGCGAGACCCAGGAGGTCACCGAGCGCCGCGTCTTCCTGGAGCCGTCGACCATGGTGCGTGCGCTGTTCCCCGGCGAGCGCGATCTCGGCCTCGAGGTGCGCGGCGCCTGGCGCTTCGCACGCTGGCAGCTCGCGGCCATGAACGGTGACCCCATCGGCGAGCGGGTCTGGCCGGCGCAGGACGCCAATGCGGCCAAGGACGTGGTGGGGCGCGCCGGCGTCGACGTCGAGGTGACCTCGGCGCTGCGCCTGGCGGCGGGCGTGTCGGGGCTGCGTGGGCGCGGCCTGCACCCCGGTTCACCCAGCACCAAGGACGTCCTGGTGTGGCGCGACAGCAACCAGAACGGCGTGGTCGAGAGCCCCGAGATCCAGGTCATCTCGGGGCGCGCGGCGTCACCGTCCATCGCGTACGACCGCTTCGCGCTGGGCGCCGACGTCGAGCTGCGCGCGCAGCTGCGGTGCTGGGGCAGCCTGCTCCTGCATGGCGAGCTGATCTGGGCGCAGAACCTCGATCGCGGCGTGGAGCCGGCAGATCCGGTGGCGGCCGGGCGCGACCTGCGCGAACTCGGCCAGCGTCGCTGCGGTGAAGGCGCGGGCGCGGGCCAGTGGCGTGCCCGGGATGGGGAGCGGCAGGCCGAGCAGCGCGCGGCCGAAGCAGCGCTGTTCCTGCTCGAGGGTGAAGATCGCTCGATGACGTAGCGCGCGCGCGTCGCGCTACGCGCGCGGCTTGCCGAGCTCGTCAGTCACACGGCCCGCGGCTTGCCGGACTCGTCACTCCCGCGGCTTGCCGAGCTCGTCACTCCCGCGGCTTGCCGAGCTCGCCGATGAGCTGCACGATCCCCGACGGCGACTTGTCGGGGCGCGGCACCTCGGTGGGCTCGTCGCGCTTCTCGACCAGCCACTCGGCGAGTGACTTCTGGCGGCGCTGGGGGGCCGCGGGAGCGGAGACGTCGGGCCGCTTCGCCCTTCCGTCCTCGTCGCGATCGTTCATCGCTTCGAACGATATTCGATCAGGGTTTCTGCTTGATGTGCTCTGCGTTACGCGTGGGAGTCTAAACCCCCGCTGTGGCGAGGTTGTCTACTTGAGGCTCTCGGACGGCTTCCGGGTCAGCGGTTCGACCGCTGCACCATCCACCAGGAAGATGGTGGGGTTGCCGTCACGCGCGGCGTAGCGCGAGCCGTCCTTGACTGAACCGATGCGCAGCGTCGTCTTGCCACCCTTGGCGTCGGTCAGGGTCACGCTGGCGGTCGGCTTCTCGAGTCCGGCGTCCTTGCGCGTCGGCTGCGGCGTCGCGATCGCGCTGGCGCGCAGCACCTCGAGCTGACCGACCTGGCCGCCCAGCCGACCGACATCGAGCTTGGCGCTGCTGACCCAGGGCGCGCTGGCGTCCTTGCGCGTCGCGCTGACCGCCTCGCCGCCGGCCTGCAGATCGACCCGCACGGCGGTGCCGGCCCCAGGGCCGAGCACGCGGCTCTGCAGCTCCAGCGCGCTGCGCCCGAGATCGTCGGCCGCGTCCTTGGGCAGCCGGTACAGCCGGGCGTCGCCGTCCTTCTTCACATAGACGCCGGCGTCAGGCGCCTCGCCGGCTGGCTTGCCCAGCAGCAGCTTGACGCCCTTGCCGCCGCCCCAGGTCAGCGCCTCCAGCGTCGCCCGCGGCGGCGCCAGCCCGGCGTCCGCATCACTCACGCCATCAGCCACGTCGAGCGCGCTCAGGCGCCCGAGGCGCGACACCAGCTGCCCCAGCTGGTCCTGATCCACACTCGCCAGCGCCGGCTGCGCGGCCTCGATCTTCCATTGTCCGGGCACGCCGCCGTCATCAGGCGGCGGGCGCGACACATCCAGCGCGCCGCCCGCGCCGGTCAGGCGCAGCCGCCCGACCTCCTGCGCCGGCAGCTCGACCACCACCAGGTGGCGCCAGTCCTTGGCGGCCGCCTTGGCGAAGCGCCAGCGATCCAGCCCGGAGACCTCCCAGATCTGGCTCGACGACGCCAGCCGGGCGCGATCGAGCTCGCCACACACATAGAGGTCGGCCACCACCTGGCCCTTGGCGCGCGCGACCACGTGCACACCCTTCTCGTCGTTGCAGCCGAGCTTGCCCATGGCCTCGACCGAGTCGGCGACCTGCGCCTTCCACTGTACGAACTCCAGCCCCTCCAGCGCCTGCTGCATGGCGTCCGGGCTGGCGACGTCGGCGAACGGCTCGACCACCTTCCAGCTGGTGGCGTCGGCGCGCTGCACCTTGACGTGTACCGGTGCCACCGCCGGGCCACCCGGCGCGCCCTCGGGCGCCGCGGTGACCTCCAGCTCGTCGAGCTCCTTGGGCGCCAGCTTGGCCAGCGGGGCCTTGCTCGAGGTGATGACCTTGCTGCGCGCGGCGTGGGGATCCTTGCGGCGCAGGTAGATGAAGGCGGTCGCCCCCACCACCGCCAGCAGGCTCAGGCTGATGAGCAGTCGCTTCATGGGATGAGTCCTCGGTCTCGAACTTCGACTACAGCTTCAACTTGCGCCGGCGCCGCACGCGCAGGCGCCACGCCAGCAGGCCGAACCCGATGAGCAGGAACGGCGGCCCCAGCACGTTGCCGAACTTGATCAGCGTGCGATCACCCGACGACACCGCGGTCAGCTTGCGCACGGTGCCCTTGTTGCGGATGCGCGACAGCGCGGCGTCCTCCATCATCCAGGCCGCCACGTTGGTGACCGCCGAGATCCCGGTCACCAGGTCGGGGCTGCCCAGCTGCTGCGCCATCATCACATTGAGGTCGCTCAGGCAGTCGGAGTCGCCCAGCACCGCCACGCGCGTCTTGTCGGGGCTCTGCTCGCCGGCCGCCGGCGCGACGCTCATGGCGTCGGAGCCCGCCGCCGGTGACGCGAAGGCGCTGCGGAAGGTGCCGCGCGCGGCATAGCCGACCACGAAGGGGCCGGCCTTGCCCGCCTTGGGATCCAGCTTCATGCCGGGCGCCACGATCATGAGGCCCTGATCGAACGAGAACGACGCCCCCGAGGTGCGCGCGAACGGGATCAGCTGCTCGGTCTTGGCGCGCTTGCCCTCCAGGTTCTGCAGCGACGACACGAAGCCCAGCGCCATCGACTTCATGCCGTCGAGCGGCTCGCCCTTGGCGTTGGCCAGCCCCTCGAGGACCGGGAACAGCGCCGGCGCGGGGAAGCCGTCGTTGCCGTTGACCACGAAGCCGGTGGTGTTGTGGCTGGCGTCGATCAGCGTGTTGGCGTCGACCTTGAAGCCGTAGGCCTCGAGCAGCTTGTCGAGGCCGTGCGTCGCGGCCTGGCCCAGGTAGGGCTTGTCCTGGCCCATCTGGGCGTCCTGCGGGGTCTGGCCCTCGAAGGTCATGCCGTCGACCAGGAACAGCACCGGCTTGCCGCGCATGATGAAGCCGTCAATCGCTCGCAGCGCATCGTCGGGCATCGCCTTGCGCGGGCCGGCGACGATGAGGCCGTCGAGGTTCTGCAGCTTGGCGGCCTCGCCGGGCTGGCCCAGCTTGACCTCGGAGATCTCGAACAGCTGCTCCAGCGACTGCCGGAACACCGTGGTCTCGCGCGGGTCGGCCTCGCCGTTGCCCGCCGTGATGCCCAGCTTCTTGCGCCCGAAGGCCAGCTCCTTGAGCAGCTTGGTGAACTGGAACTCCAGCCCCTCGGGCACCGGCGGGTTGCCCTCGAAGATGAGGGCGCGCTTCTGGCCGCGGAACTCCAGCTGCAGGGTCAGGTAGATGTCCTGCTTGGAGATCGACGTGCCCTCGCGGGTGTAGGCCGGGCGGCGCCGGATCCCCTCGGCGGCGAGGTCGGCCTGGGTGCGCTGCACGATGTCCTTGCTGGGGTCCTTGCCCAGGCTGGCGTCGCCGGCGTCGTCCAGCTTGCGCACGTCGTCGAGCGACTTGCCCAGCGCCTTGGCGCGCGACTTCAGCCAGTCCTCGTGCAGCTGCTCCTTGCTGCGCGGCAGCTTGTCGGGGTCGATCTTCTGCCACGACACCAGCTGCATGCGCTTCTTCTTCTTGACGGTCTGTCCATTCTCCAGGACCTCGACCTCGCGCTCGACGTGGCTGGCGTCGGCGTACTGGTCGAGCAGGATCCCCAGCGAGCGGATGAACTCGTCGTAGGCGGCCGGGTGATCGCCCGAGATGTACGCGTTCACCGTCAGCGGCTCGGGCAGCGAGCGGATGACCTCCGCGGCGGCCGGCGACAGCGAGTGCATGCGCTCCTCGGTGACGTCCCAGCCCTGCACCTTGCTGGAGGCCACGATGAGGTTGACGAGGAGCAGGCTGCCGAAGATGGCCAGCGTGCTCACGGTGGCGGTGGTGAAGCTCTTGAGCTTGCGGCCGCGATTGGAGGTGCTCATGCCGTCCACCTGCGTGACTCGAGAGACTGCCAGGCGATCACCAGCGGCAGCGCCGCCAGCGACAAGAGGTACACCAGCGAGCGCGGATCGAGCTGGCCCTCGGCCATCTGGCGCAGGTGGCGGTCCACCGCCAGGTACTGCGCCACCACCTTGAGGCCGCGCGGCAGCGACGGGATCATCATGCCCCACAGGAAGAACAGGAAGCACAGCCCGAGGCCGACGATGAAGGCGACGATCTGGTGCTTGGTGAAGGCCGACGCCATCAGGCCGATGGCCAGGTAGACGTAGCCCATCAGCAGCAGGCCGAGGTAGCCGGTCAGCGCCGGCCCGAGATCCAGCGGCCCCAGCTTGGCGATGGTGACGACATAGGGCAGCGTCAGCGCCACGCCCAGGGTGTACAGGCCCACCGCGGCCAGATACTTGCCGAGGATGATCTCCCAGTCACGCAGCGGCAGCGTGGTCAGGAGCTCGATCGAGCCGGTGCCGCGCTCGTCGGCCAGCAGGCCCATGGTGATGGCGGGCGCGAAGAAGCTGAGGATGAGCGGCATGGGCCCGAACAGCGCCGTCATCGAGGCCCGGCTCTGCGAGTCGAAGGCGCCGTTCCAGAACAAGAAGCCGGTCAGCAGGAGGAAGATCGACAGCACGACGTACGCGATCGGCGAGCGAAAATACGAGCCGAAATCGCGCTTGGCGATGGCCCAGACGTTCATGAGCTGGCTCCCGACTTGCCGGGCTTGGCGCTGGCGGTGCTCTCTTCGGCGTCGTTGCGGGTCAGCCGGCGGAAGACCTCCTCCAGGCTGGCCTCCATGCGATCGAGCTCGAGCAGCGGCCACTTCTCGGCCACCGCGCTCTGGAACAGCGAGCGACGCAGGTCGGTGGCGCCGTCCGAGGTGACGTGGAAGCCGATGGTCTTCGACTCCGAGTCATAGCGCTCGGCGCTCTTGACCCCGGGCAGCGCGCCGAGCTTCTCGCGCACCACCTTGTCGTCGAGCGCGGGCTCACCGTCGGCGTCGGAGGCGTACAGCACGCGGTAGCGGTTGGTCTTCTCGCTGGCCATCAGGTCGTCGGGCTTGCCGTCGGCGACCAGGCGACCGTCCGAGATGATGATGACGCGCCCGCAGGTGGCGTTGACCTCGGGCAGGATGTGGGTCGACAGGATGACCGTCTTGTCGCGTCCGATGTCGCGGATGAGCTGGCGGATCTCGACGATCTGGTTGGGGTCGAGGCCCGAGGTCGGCTCGTCCAGGATGAGGACGTCGGGCTCGTGCACCAGGGCCTGGGCCAGGCCGACGCGCTGGCGGTAGCCGCGCGACAGGCTGCCGATGGGCTTGCCGGCGACGTCGGCGATGCCGCACTGCTCGGCGACCCGGCGCACCGCGGCCTTGCGGCTCGAGCGCGGCAGCTTGCGCACCTCGCACACGAAGCCGAGGTACTCGGCGATCGCCATGTCCTTGTACAGCGGCGTATCCTCGGGCAGATAGCCGATCTTGCGGCGCACCTCGAGGGGGTGGTCCCAGACATCGAGGCCCGCGATCCGCGCCCGACCCGCGGTTGGCGACAGGAACGTGGTCAGGATCTTCATGGTGGTCGACTTGCCGGCGCCGTTGGGGCCGAGGAAGCCGAGGACCTGGCCCTTGTCGACGCTGAAGCTGATGTCGTTGACGGCGGTGTGCGGACCGTAGCGCTTGGTGAGGTGGTCGACGCTGATCATCTCGCGAGGCTCGGGCATCGGTGACCTCTCCTCCTGAGGTCTGGGGACGAAGACGCGAAGGCGGTCTGGGCGGTGACGACCCGCGCAACCACGGACGCTGCGGGCCTATTCCCGGGTCGAATTAACCCGCGAGCCCGGGCGAGTCAAGCCACAGCGAGGCCATGAAGCGGGGGTCGGGGCGGGTGCCCGGCCCCAGGCGACCGAGCTCGCGCGCGATGGCGCCCAGGCGGTCGCCCACCAGCGCCGCCAGCCCGGTCGGCGACGCCGGGCGCTTGGCGTGCTCGAGCACGGCGGCGAAGGCGCGCTCGACCTGGGTGATCGCCTCGGGGCTGGGGCTGTCACCGGTCGGGCACAGCAGGCTGCGCAGGCGCAGCGCCTCCTCGGGTGACAGCGGCTTTCTGACCTCGGTGTCACCCAGGATGATGCGCGCGGCGGCGGTGCCCAGCAGGGCGCCCAGGCGCAGATCCTCGCGCGCGGCCGGCAGCGCGGCGGGGTCGAGGCGCAGGCCGTCGTGGACCAGATCTGCGTGCAGCTGGGCCTCGGCCAGGGCGTGCGCGGCGCGGCGCACATCGGCCACGCTGGCGAAGGCGCGGTGCTGCGGCTTGGCCGGATCCGGCGCCGTGGTCGGCTGATCCAGGGCCACCGCGTAGGCGGGACGGTGGCCGGGGCCGAGCAGGGCGTCGAACACGGCGTCGAGCGGCGGGTCGAGCAGATCGTGGCGCCCGCGGGCGCGACCGACGCGCCCGGTCTTGACCAGCACGCGCGCCAGCGTGGCCACCTGCCAGGCCAGGCTGGCGCCGACGCGGAACAGCCGGCGTAGCGAGATGGTCGCCAGCGCCTGGCGCCCGCGCGCGATGTCCGCCCCGGCCACCGACTCCAGCCCGAGCGACAGGGTGGCGGCGGCGCGGCGGGCGCCGGCCTCGACCGCGGCGAGATCCCCGGCGGCGACGCGGTCGGCGCCCAGGGCGTGGTTGGCCAGCAAGGTCATGGCGTGGAACAGGCGCGACAGCTCGCGCTCGTCGCTGATGGTGGCCAGCACGTCGGCCAGAAAGCCGCCGCGGCGCAGCGGGTCGACGTAGGGGGCGGGCAGGGTGGCCGGAGGCGCCAGCCCCGGATCGAGCTGCGGATCGAGCGGATCCTGGGTGCCCTCGCCGATCTTCACGCTGGCCGGATCGATCGGGGTGTACAGGCGCAGCGCCTCGTCGGGATCGGGGAAGCCGAGATCCTGCAGGCGGGCGACGCGGAAGCGCAGGGCCTCCTCCTCGATGGCGGCGCCGAGCTCCCAGCGCAGCGCCATCAGGAGGTTGCGCGCGAAGGCCAGGTCGCCGCGGTAGAGGTCCTCGAGCAGCCGGATGATCTGGGCCTGGCGATCGGTGTCGGGCGGCGACAGGAGCTCGACCAGGAAGAAGCGGTCGGGGCTCTGCCAGGCGGCGTTGTCGAGGCTCTCGGGCTCCTCCTCCTGGGTCATGTCATAGACCCGGACCTCGGCCGACAGCAGCAGGGTGAGCAGCTCGAGGTCGACGTGATCGAGGACGAAGACCAGGCGCTCGAAGCCGGCCTCGCTGAGCGCGGCCAGCCAGGGCCAGGCGCGCTCGGGCGCGGGCGCCAGCCCCTGCCAGGCGTCGAGATCGAGGAAGGCCTGGAACTGCTCGGGCGAGGCCATCGCGACCAGCTCGGAGGAAGCTTCCAGGCCGACCTCCTGGATGAGGTAGAAGACATCCAGCGCAGGCAGCGTGGGCACCAGGGCGGGCGCCTGGGGGTCGGCCAGGAGCTCGTCCAGCCGGCGGGTGCCGCGGGCGCGAGCCAGCGCCGCGCGAAAGCGACTCAATGCGATGATGTCGTCAGCCATGTCGATCGAGCGCTTCCATAGCACGGATGGTCCGGCCGCGGCCGTCGCTGCGTACCGGGTGCGCCATCAGGTCGAGGCGCCGCTGGTGGCCTGCTCGGGCGGGCCGGACTCGCTGGCCCTGCTGCTGGCGGCGGCGCGCGCCGGGGTGCCCGGGCTGGCGGTCTGTCATGTCGACCACCGGCTGCGCCCGGGCGGGGCGCGCGAGGCCGCCTTCGTGCGCGCGGTGGCGCTGGCCGCCGGGGTGCCGCGGGCGCGGGTGCGCGCGGTGCGGGTGGCGCAAGATCTGCGCGTGGTGGCCCGGCGCGGCGGGCGCTCGCTGGAGGAGGTCGCCCGCGAGGCGCGCTACCGGGCGCTGGCGCGGGTGGCGCGCGCGCTGGGCTGCGGCGAGGTCTGGACCGGGCACAACGCCACCGATCAGGTCGAGACCCTGCTGCTGCATCTTCTGCGCGGCGCCGGCACCGTGGGGCTGGCCGGCATGCGCGAGCGCGGCGACGTCCTCGGCGTCATGGTCGGCCGGCCGCTGCTGACCTGTGCGCGCGCCACCATCGAGGCCGACCTCGCCGCCCAGGGCGTCACCGCCCTGGTGGATCCAACCAATTCGGATCCCAGGCATCACAGAAATCACGTGCGTCATCACATCGTACCTGCCCTGCGCACCCTGACCCCGGCACTGGAGGTGGTGGTCGGTCGCGCCTGCCAGAACCTGGCCGATGACGCCGAGGCGCTGGACAGCCTGGCGGCGGCGCTGCCGCTGACCGGGGCCGCGCTGCTGGCGGCGCCGCGGGCGCTGCGCTACCGGGCGCTGGCGCGCGCCGCCCGCGCCGCCGGGGTCGCCCTCGAGACCGTCCACCTGCCCGCCATCGAGGGGCTGTGCCGGCGTCGCCGCGGGGGCGCCGGCGTCGATCTACCAGGTGGTCGCGCGCTGTATCGGCAGGGTGTGGTGAGTTTCGTGAAGAGATCGTAAAAGGGCTGCCGCTTCACAAATTTGTGCGCACAATTGACGTGCTCCCGCGCAGCCATTACAGGTTACAGTACCTTTTCGAGGTGACAGCTTGAGGCAATCGCACAAAACCATCCTGCTCTGGATCCTCCTGCTGCTCATGTTCGTGAGCATCTACAGCTTGTTCACCAACAAGGGCAGCTCGACCAATCCGGGCAGCTACTCGGTCTTCATCCGGCAGATCACCACGGACAAGGACGGCAACCTCAACCCCAACGAGCCCAAGATCGAAGAGGTCGAGATCACCACGCGCGGCGCGTCGAACACCGCGAAGTACAAGGTGACCTACGCCGGCGACCAGAAGGCCGTCACCTTCCGCGGCCCCTTCTTCGCCGAGACCATCGCCAAGCTCGACAAGGCCAACATCTCGTACAAGACGACGGAGAAGGACGAGTCGTCGTTCTGGCAGACGCTGATCATCTCGTGGCTGCCGATGATCCTCCTGTTCCTGGTCTTCTTCTTCTTCATGCGCCAGCTGCAGGCCGGCGGCGGCAAGGCCATGAGCTTCGGCAAGTCGAAGGCCAAGCTGCTCAGCGATCACCAGAACAAGGTCACCTTCAAGGACGTCGCCGGCATCGAGGAGGCCAAGGACGAGGTCGAGGAGATCATCGCCTTCCTGCGTGATCCCAAGAAGTTCACCAAGCTGGGCGGGCGCATCCCCAAGGGCGTCCTGATGATGGGCTCGCCGGGCACCGGCAAGACCCTGCTGGCGCGCGCCATCGCCGGCGAGGCCGGGGTGCCGTTCTTCAGCATCTCGGGCTCGGACTTCGTCGAGATGTTCGTCGGCGTCGGCGCCTCGCGCGTGCGTGACCTGTTCGAGCAGGGCAAGAAGAACGCGCCCTGCATCATCTTCATCGACGAGATCGACGCCGTCGGCCGCCACCGCGGCGCCGGCCTGGGCGGCGGCCACGACGAGCGCGAGCAGACCCTGAACCAGCTCCTGGTCGAGATGGACGGCTTCGAGTCCAACGAGGGCGTCATCCTGATCGCGGCCACCAACCGGCCCGACGTGCTCGACCCGGCGCTGCTGCGCCCGGGCCGCTTCGATCGCCGCATCATGGTGCCGCGCCCCGACGTGCGCGGTCGCCTGGGCATCCTCGAGGTGCACACCAAGCGCACCCCGCTCAAGACCGACCCCAAGGAGCCCGATGCGGTCGATCTCGACGTCATCGCGCGCGGCACCCCCGGCTTCTCGGGTGCCGACCTCGAGAACCTGGTCAACGAGGCCGCGCTGATCGCGGCCCGCATGGACAAGGACAAGCTCGACATGGCGGACTTCGAGCACGCCAAGGACAAGGTCCTGATGGGGACCGAGCGGCGCTCGATGATCATCTCCGACGCCGAGAAGAAGAACACCGCCTACCACGAGGCCGGCCACGCCCTGGTGGCGCGCCTCATCGGCGGCGGCACCGACCCGGTGCACAAGGTCACCATCATCCCGCGCGGGCCGGCCCTGGGCCTGACCCAGCAGCTGCCCATCGAGGACCGCCACTCGTACTCGCGTGAGTTCGCGGTGGCCAAGATCGCGGTGCTGATGGGCGGCCGCATCGCCGAGGAGCTGGTCTTCGGCCAGCAGACCACCGGCGCCGGCAACGACATCGAGAAGGCCACCGAGCTGGCGCGCAAGATGGTGTGCGAGTGGGGCATGAGCGAGAAGCTCGGCCCGCTGGCCTTCGGCAAGAAGGAGCACGAGCCCTTCCTGGGCCGCGAGATGTCGGGCGCGCCCGACTACTCCGCGCAGACCGCGGTCGAGATCGACGCCGAGGTCCGCCGCATCGTGATGGACGAGTACGACCGCGCCAAGAAGATCATCAGCGAGAACATGGACAAGCTGAAGGCGATGGCCGAGGCGCTGCTGGAGTACGAGACCATCGACAGCCCCGACATCGACAAGCTGATGGGCGGCGGCAAGCTGGACCGCCCGCTGCCGGTCAAGCGCCCCCCGGTCGCCAAGGCCGAGAAGAAGGACGACAAGAAGGAGAAGCGCCCGGGCCTGTTCGCCCCGCGCCCGCTGCCCAACCTGAAGGACGACCCCGGCGCGGCCTAGGCCCAAGCCTGGGGCGTGCAGCGCCTGAGCGGCTGAACCTCCGCTTTTTTCGACGGCCCGGCCAGGAAAACCTGGACCGGGCCGTTTCTGTTTCGGCAAGATGGACGTGAGGAGGCGCCGCCCAGATGGAGCCGGTCGTCGTGAACGGAGTGACGATCGGTGGCGCGGGTGGCACCTGCGTCATGGGCGTCCTCAACGTCACGCCCGACTCGTTCTCCGATGGCGGGCAGCATGTCAGCCCCTCGGCGGCGGCGATGGCGGGGCTGGCGCTGGTGCGCGCCGGGGCGCACATCCTCGACATCGGTGGTGAATCGACCCGGCCCGACGCCCAGCCGGTGCCCGCGGCCGACGAGGCGGCGCGCGTGCTGCCGGTGATCCGCGCGCTCAGGGCGGCGGGCTGCACCGCGGCGCTGTCGATCGACACCGTGAAGGCCGAGGTCGCCGACGCCGCGCTGGCGGCGGGGGCGGACATCATCAATGACGTGGCCGGCGGGGCGCATGATCCGGGGCTGCTCGAGGTGGCGGCGCGGCGCCGGGCCGTGCTGGTGCTGGGCCACCTGCGCGGGGCGCCGGGCGCGGGCATGATGCAGGGCATCGCCTTCGCCGACGTGGTCGCCGAGGTCGGTGACGAGCTGGCCGCGCGAGTGGCGGCGGCGCGCGCGGCGGGCGTGGCGGCGGGGCGCATCGTGATCGATCCCGGCCTCGGCTTCGGCAAGCTGCTCGAGCACAACCTGGCGCTGATCCAGGGGCTGGGGGCGCTGCGTGCGCGGGTCGGCCGGCCGGTGCTGGTGGGGCCGTCGCGCAAGAGCTTCCTCGGCAAGCTGACCGGGATCGCGGAGCCGGCGGCGCGCGACTATGCCACCGCGGCGGCGGTCACCGCGTGCATCCTGGCCGGCGCCGACGCCGTGCGCGTGCACGCGGTCGGCGAGCTCATGGCCGTGGTCAAGGTCGCGGACGCGCTCCGGAAGGCCGACCACGGGCGCGCGTATCAGGGGGCCGCCTGATGACCACCGCGGCCCTGGCGATCTCGCTGCCCCTGCCGACCTTCCTGCGCGGGCTGACGCTGCGCGAGTTCGGCCTGGTCGCGCTCGACATCCTCATCGTCTACTACGTCGTCTACCGCACGCTGCTGCTCATCAAGGGCACCCGCGCGGCGCAGATGCTCATAGGCCTCTTGCTGATCGGCGCCGGCTTCTTCGCGTCCAAGCAGTTCGACCTGATGACGGTGTCGTGGCTGCTCGACAACTTCATCAACTACTTCATCATCATCATCATCGTGGTGTTCCAGCAGGACATCCGGCGCGGCCTGATGCGGATCGGGCAGAACCTGTTCCCGGGCGGCCGCCACTACGCCGAGACCGCGGTGTTCGAGGAGGTCGTGCGCGCCGCCGAGGCCCTGGCCAAGGAGCGCGTCGGGGCGCTGATCGTCTTCGAGCGCGACGCCGACCTGGCCGAGTTCGTGTCCGGCGGCGCGGTGCTCGACGCGCGGGTGTCCAAGGAGCTCCTGGTGGCGATGTTCCTGCCCGACCGGCAGAACGAGCTGCACGACGGCGCCATCATCATCAAGAACCTGCGCATCCAGCAGGCCGGCGCGCTGCTGCCGCTGTCGGTCAACCCGCGCCTCGACAAGGTGCTGGGCACCCGCCACCGCGCCGCCATCGGCATCACCGAGGAGACCGACGCGGTGTGCGTCGTGGTCAGCGAGGAGCGCGGGTCGATCTCGCTGTGCTTCTACGGCAACATCGCGCGCGACCTCGAGCCGGCCACCCTGCGCAAGGCGCTGCTCGGCCTGTTCCAGAAGGAGAAGCGCCGCCGCGGCGCCGAGAAGCGGCGTGACGCCATCGCCGAGGCCGAGTCGGCCGCCATCCTGGAGGCGCTGCCCAGCCCGGACAACGTCATCCACGCCATGCCGCCGGTGTCGAAGGATGCCGCGGCCGAGGACGCCAGCGACGGCACCCCGAGCGCGGTGCCGCCCGGGGCGGGGCAGGGGCAGGGCAGCGACGAGGCCTCGCGCGCCACCACCGCGACCGGGCAGCACCGCGCCGTGCGCCGGCAGTCGACCATCGGGTCGGGCCCGCCCAAATGAGAGAGCTGCTGCGCAAGGTCTTCGTCGAGAACGCCGCGCTCAAGGCCGTCTCGATGGTCCTGGCGGTCACGCTGTTCATCGTGGTGCGTGGCGAGAAGGACGTCCAGATCGGCGCCGCCATGCGCGTGGTCTACACCATGCCCGACGACCGCGTGCTGGTGTCGGAGCAGATCGATCAGGTGCGCATGATCGTGCGCGGCCCGTGGTCGCGCATCAAGCGCTTCGACGAGCGCGACCTGGATCCGATCCACATCGACCTGCGCGATCAGAAGGCGGGGATCTTCCGCTTCGAGAGCAGCCTCATCCATGGCATTCCGCCCGGGCTGTCGGTGATCTCGTTCGCGCCGCCGTCGCTGGAGCTGCGCTTCGAGAGCCTGGGCTCGGCCACGGTGCCGGTCTCGGTGCCCACCGACGGCGAGCCCGGCTATGGCTACGAGGTGGTCAAGCTGGTGCCGCTGCCTGCCAAGCTCGAGGTCAAGGGGCCCGAGGCCGAGATCGGCAACCTGAAGGGCGTCGCCACCCGGCCGGTGTCGGTGCAGGGCGCCACCCAGTCGTTCACCAGCGACGTGCCGCTGGCCTCGCTGCCGCGCAACTTCGAGGCGGTCAGCGCGCGCCAGATCAAGGTGCGCGTCGAGATCGGCCCCAAGCAGGACTCGGTCACGCGCCAGGACGTGCCGGTCGAGGTCACCGGCCTGTCGACCCGCGGCGGCGAGACCGCGCCCAAGGTGGTCACCGTGGTGCTGCGCGGCCCGCGCCTGGCGCTCGACGCGGTCGACTTCAACGCCATGCGCGCCATCGTCGAGGCCACCCGCGAGGACGACGAGAAGGACGGCGACCGGCCCAAGCGCGTCAACGTCTCGGGGCTGCCCGCTGGCGTGGCCTTCGAGGTCCAGCCGCCCGAGGTCGTGCTGAGAACGCACAAGAAGGCGGCGACTCCTTAGTCCGGATCCGCGCGAGCGACGCGCGGTGGGGGGAGGCTCCGCGGGCTCTGCCCGTGGAGGGGGGACGGGAACGTCCCCCTGACGATCTCGGTCCAGCCGCCCGAGGTCGTCCTGCGCACGCACAAGAAGGCGGCGACACCGCCGTAGGGGTTCGGGTTATTCTCCTGGCCCTATGAGCAACGATCGCAAGCTGTTCGGGACGGACGGGGTGCGCGGCATCGCCAACGTCGAGCCGATGACGCCGGAGACCGCGCTGCGCATGGGGCGCGCGGTGGCCTACCTCTTCACCAAGGAGGGCCGCAAGGGCCGCATCGTCATCGGCAAGGACACCCGGCTTTCGGGCTACATGTTCGAGCAGGCCATGGCGGCCGGGATCTGCTCCATGGGCGCCGACGTGTGGACCACCGGGCCGCTGCCGACGCCGGGGATCGCCTTCATCACCTCGTCGATGCGCGCCGACGCCGGCGTGGTCATCAGCGCGTCGCACAACCCGTTCCAGGACAACGGCATCAAGATCTTCGCGCGCGACGGCTTCAAGCTGCCCGACGACGTGGAGTCGCGCATCGAGCAGCTGATGGCCTCGGACGAGATGGATCAGCGCCGGCCCACCCACGGGGGGATCGGTCGCGTCATCCACCTGGCCGACTCGGTGGGGCGCTACATCGTCTTCCTCAAGAACACCTTCCCGCGCGAGCGCACCCTGGATGGCTTCAAGATCGTGGTCGATACCGGCCACGGCGCGGCCTACAAGGTGGCGCCCGCGGTGTTCGGCGAGCTCGGCGCCAACGTCATCCCCATCGGCTACGAGCCCGACGGCACCAACATCAACGAGAAGGTCGGCGCGCTGCACCCGCGCTCGATGTGCGAGCTGGTGCGGCTGCACGACGCCAACCTGGGCATCGCGCTGGACGGCGACGCCGATCGCGTCATCGTGTCGGACGAGAAGGGCAACGTGGTCGACGGCGACGCCATCATGGCGCTGTGCGCGACGCGCCTGCTGGCTCGCGGGGCGCTCAAGCACAACACGCTGGTGGCGACCATCATGTCGAACATCGGCCTCGAGCAGGCCATGGCGCGCGCCGGCGGCAAGCTGGTGCGCACGCCGGTGGGTGATCGCTACGTGGTCGATGAGATGCGCCGCGCCGGCTACAACCTGGGCGGCGAGCAGTCGGGGCATCTGATCTTCCTGGATCACATGACCACCGGGGACGGCATCGTGGCCGCGCTGGCGGTGCTGGCGGTGATGGTGGAGGAGGGCCGGCCGCTGAGCGAGCTCGCGCAGGTCATGCAGCGCTCGCCGCAGGTGCTGGTCAACGTCAACGTGAAGAAGAAGCGCGCGCTCAGCGAGCTGCCCGAGGTCGAGCAGATGATCGCGGCGGTCGAGCGCGAGCTCATCGGCGCTGGCCGGGTGGTGGTGCGCTACAGCGGCACCGAGGCCAAGGCCCGCGTGATGATCGAGGGGCCCGATCAGGGCCGCATCCAGACCTGGGCCGACGAGATCGCCGCCAAGCTGGTGGCCGCCTGCGACGCCTGACGAAACCCCCGGACAAATGACCAGCCAGGGAGGTTGGTCACTTGACTAGTTGACCGCCGCAAACGCCTCCGATACGGTCGCTTGCGCTGTTGGCTGTCGTGGAGGTCCCTTATGAAGATCGTTCGCTTCTCGCCGTTCCTGCTCCTGCTGGTGCTGTCCGGGTTCCTGGGCGTGATGGCCAACAACGCCTGCAGTGATCCCGCCGGCGACAACATCGACAGCGGGATGAGCGGTGACGCCGCCAACAACCAGGGCCTGTGCGCACGGTGCACCGCGACGCAGAAGTGCTGCGCGGTCGGCGGGGTGATGGCCTGTGTCGACACCGCGCGCGACAAGAACAACTGCGGCATGTGCGGCGAGAAGTGCGAGGCCACCGTGGCCGACACCTGCACCCAGAGCCAGTGTGTCTGCGCCCTGGGCCCCAAGTGCACCGGCAGCAAGAGCTGCTGCGGCACCGGCTCGAACCCCGGCTGCAAGGACCTGTCGGCCGACGCCTTCAACTGCGGCATGTGCGGCAAGGCCTGCAAGACCGGCGAGGTCTGCATGAACTCGGGCTGTCTGTGCGGCGGCGCGACCCCGCGCACCTGCACCGCCAGCGAGACCTGCTGCGGCGGCGCCACCCCAGGCTGCATCGACACCAAGAGCGATCCCAACAACTGCGGTGGCTGCGGCGTCAAGTGCCCGATGGTCAACGGCACCCAGCTCATGTGTGACAACGGCGCGTGCAAGTGCGGCGTGGGCGGCAACATGTGCCCGACCGCGGGCGGCCCGCTGGGCGGCACCCCGGTGCTGGCCTGCTGCGGCACCACCTGCGTCGATCTGTGCTCCGACGGCGCCAACTGCGCCGGCTGCGGCAACAGCTGCGGCGCGCCCCCGCTCAACCTGTGCCTGGGCGGCAGCTGCTTCAGCGGCGACCCGACCTACGACGCCGGCGTGCCCATGGGCTGCACCGGCTTGCCCTTCCCGTAGCGGCATTTTCCGCATTTCGCCGGGCGTTTTCGGATAAGGTGCGCGGCGATGAACCTGCACGTCAACATCGACCACGTCGCCACCCTGCGCCAGGCCCGCGGCACCCGCTACCCCGACCCGGTTTGGGCCGCGGCGCTGTGCGAGCTCGCCGGCGCGCACGGCATCACCATCCACCTGCGCGAGGATCGGCGCCACATCTCGGACCGGGATGTGCGCCTGCTCAGGCAGACGGTGCGCTCCAAGCTCAACCTCGAGATGGCGGCCACCGACGAGATGGTGGGGATCGCGCTCGAGGTGCTGCCCGATCTGGTCACGCTGGTGCCCGAGAAGCGCGAGGAGCGCACCACCGAGGGCGGCCTCGACGTGGTCAATCCGGCCGACGGGCTGCGCCGCGCCTGCGAGCGGCTGGGCGCCGCGGGGATCCCGGTCGCGCTGTTCGTCGACCCCACCCGCGAGGCGGTCAAGGCCACCCACGCCCTGGGCGCGCCCGCGCTGGAGCTGCACACCGGTGACTACTGCGAGGCCACCGCAGCGCGCGCCGCGGTCGAGCTCGACCGGCTGGCGGTCGCGGCCGAGGACGCCGCCGCGCTGGGGTTGCACGTCGCCGCCGGCCACGGCCTCGACTATCCCAATGTGCGCCCGGTCGCCCTGCTGCCCGGGATCTCGGAGCTCAACATTGGCCACAGCATCATCGCGCGCGCCGTGATGGTGGGGCTCGAGCAGGCCGTGCGCGACATGCTGGCCATCCTGCGCGAGGCCGGGGCCACGACGTAGCCATGATCGTCGGCGTCGGCATCGACCTGGTGGCGACCGCGCGCATCGAGAAGCTGCTGGGCAAGTATCCCGAGCGCTTCGCCGAGAAGGTGTTCACGCCGGCCGAGCGCGCCTACTGCGCCGGCAAGCTGCGCGCGGCCGAGCACTATGGCGCGCGCTTCGCGGCCAAGGAGGCGGTGCTCAAGGCGCTGGGCGTGCCCACCGGGCTGTCGTGGCACGAGATGGAGATCAGCGGCGGCGGTGCGCCGGTGCTGCGGCTGAGTGGCGTGGCGGCCAGCGCGGCGGCGGCGCTGGGCGCGGTGCGCTGGCATGTCAGCCTGACCCACGGTGACGGCTATGCCTCGGCGGTGGTGGTGATGGAGAGCGCGGCGTGAAGCCGCTCTTGACCGCGGCCGAGGCGCGCGCGCTCGACCAGGCCACCATCGCGGCGGGCACGCCGGGGCCGGTGCTGATGGAGCGTGCGGGCGCCGCGGTGGCCGAGGTCGCCGAGTGGGCGCTGCACGCGCAGGGGCCCAGCGTGAGGGGGCCGGTGGCGGTGCTGTGTGGCCCGGGCAACAACGGTGGCGATGGCTGGGTCGCGGCGCGCCTGCTGTGCGCGCATGGTGTGGCGGCGACGGTGTATCGCGCCGGACGGCCGGAGCGCGAGCGTACCGGCAGCGAGGCCGCCGTGCATCGCGCCGCCGCCGAGGCGGCCGGCGTACCGGTGGTCGACATCAGCAGCGCGGACGGGCTGGCCGCGGCGGGCCCGGCGCTGCACGCGGCGCGGGTGGTCATCGACGCGGTGCTGGGGATCGGGGTCAGCGAGCCGGTGCGCGGCCACCTGGCCGCGGTGCTGGAGGTCATGGCGGCGCTGCCCGGCCACCTGATCGCGGTCGATCTGCCGTCGGGCATGGACAGCGATCGCGGCCACTTCTGGGGGCCGCCGCTGGCGTGCGCCGAGACCGTGACCATGGCGCTGCCCAAGCTGGGCCCGGCGGGCGATCCCGGCTTTCAGGCCTGCGGTCGCGTCACCGTGGTCGACATCGGGGTGCCGTCGGCGCTGGTGGCCGAGCTGGAGCCACGCGCGGGGCTGGTCGAGGCCGAGGACGCGCGCGCGTGGCTGCCGGTGCGCGGCCCCGGGGCGCACAAGGGCAGCGCCGGCCACCTGTTGGTGATCGCGGGTTCGCCGGGCAAGACCGGCGCGGCGGTGCTGTGTGGCAGCGCGGCGCTGCGGGCCGGGGCCGGGCTGTGCACGCTGGCGGCGCCGCAGGAGAGCCAGCGCGCGCTCGAGCAGCGGGTGCTCGAGCTGATGACCGCGGATCTCGGCACCCAGGCCGAGCTCGGCGAGCATCCCGGGCGGGCCGCGGCGCGCGCGCTCGAGCTGGCGGCCGGCAAGCGCGCGCTGGCGGTCGGCCCGGGCATGCCGACCGGGGCGGCGGGCGCGCTGCTGGTCACCGTGGTCGCGCGCGAGGCCGAGCTGCCGGTGGTGCTCGACGCCGACGCGCTGAACCACCTGGCCCACGAGCTGGGTGCGCTGGGCGAGGCGCGCGGACCGCGCGTGCTGACGCCGCATCCGGGCGAGATGGCGCGGCTGACCGGGCTGACCACAGCGGCGGTGCAGGCCGACCGCGCCGGGGTGGCACGCGCCTTCGCCGAGCGCCACGGGGTGGTGCTGGTGCTCAAGGGGGCGCGCACCGTGGTGGCGACCCCGGACGGGCGCATCAGCATCAACCCGACCGGCAACGCCGGGCTGGCCAGTGGTGGCACCGGCGACGTGCTGACCGGGATCATCGGGGCGCTGCTGGCGCAGGGGCTGGCGGCAGGGGATGCCGCCCGGCTGGGCGTGTACCTGCACGGGCTGGCGGCCGACCGCGTGGTGGCGGCGCACGGGGGCGAGCTGCTCGGGCTGCTGGCGTCGGACCTGGTGAGTGAGCTTCCGCACACCGTGGCGGCGGCCCGCGCCCTGGACTGAAGCCGGCGCCAGAACCGGAGCCGAACAGAACCGAGTCCCGAGGAACTCGGTTCTGACAATTCGTCGCAGCTCGCCGTGTCCGCGGTGCCGCTGTGGCCACGGTCGAGTGTGTGCCTGCGCCCACGCGCTGCGGACACGGGGCGATTTCTGCGGAAAAAACGTCGATCCCGCGGCGGCACGGGCCTTGCTGATACCCCCTGGCATGAGCCCGCTGACCGCCCAGGCCAAGAACGAGTTCGAGACCCTGACCCTTCCGCACGTCAACGAGCTGTTCTCCGTCGCCCTGCGCTACACGCGCAACGACCGCGACGCCGAGGACCTCGTGCAGGACACGTACATGCGTGCCTTCGGCGCCTGGGAGCGCTTCATCCCCGGCTCCAACGTGCGGGCCTGGATGTTCCGCATCCTCACCAACAGCTTCATCTCGGGCTACCGCACCCGGCGCAAGCAGCGCCGCCTGGCCGAGCCGGAGCTCTATGACGACGCCGTGGGCGCCTTCTTCTCCAGCCATGCCCGCGACTTCGCCGCCGACCCCGAGCGCGAGTGGCTGAGCGGCAGCATGGGCGACGAGGTCTCGCGTGCGCTCGACTCGCTGCCCCCGGCGTGGCGCGTGGTCGTCACCCTGGCCGACCTCGAGGGCATGTCGTACCGCCAGATCGCCGACATCATCGGCATCCCGGTCGGCACCGTGATGTCCCGCCTGTTCCGCGCCCGCCGCCACCTCGAGGTCGCGCTGGCCGACTTCGCCGCCCGCGAGCACGGCTACCGCCGCAAGGCCCCGGTCGCCGACGAGGTCGCCGTGCGCCGCGAGCGCCGCACCCGCAAGCCGGCCGCCGCGCGCCAGGAGGGCGGCCGCCGCGCCGCCTGACCTGGCCGCCGAGGCTGGTGGCGGCCGGGCTATCTAGGCCGCGCGGGCCACGAACGGGGTGCCGCAGCGGCCGCAGAAGCGGTCGTCGCTGCTGACGCCGCGCGAGCCGCAGCGCTTGCAGATGGGGGCTTCGCTGGGTGGCGCATAGCCGCCCGGCAGCCAGGGTGGGTAGGAGTAGCGGCGCTCGAGGGCGGGCGCCATGGCCGGCGGTGCCGGCGCCGGCGCCGGGACGACACCGAGCGCGACGCCCGGGGTGACGCCAGGCCCGGGTAGCCCCGGGAAGCCCAGCGCGGGGGGCGGCGCGACCGCCGGGAGCTGCGCGGGCGCCACCGCGGGCTCGCGGCCGCGGCCGGCCAGCGGCTTGCCGGGGGCGAACTGGGACGCCCGGCGCAGCAGCCGGATCGAGACCCAGGTCATGTAGGTCATCATGATCATGAGCGGCAGCAGGGCCCAGTTGAGGCTCAGGCGCAGCGCCAGGTAGTCATAGGTGCCGTGCAGCGCGGCGGCGCAGGCCAGGCCCACGACCTGGGCCAGGAAGCCGGCGGCGCCGCCCCGCATGCGCGCGATCGACAGCCCGGTGCCCCAGCACACCGCGAACATGACGTGCGCGGGCAGCGACAGCAGCGAGCGCATGATGAGCAGCTTCTCGTCGATGCTGCCGCTGGCCGAGACATAGGTGATGTTCTCGACCGCGGCGAAGCCGAGCGCGGCGGCGGCGGCGTACACGATGCCGTCGGGCGGCTCGTCGAAGGCAGGGCGCCGGTAGGCCCACACGCGGACCGCCAGGAACTTGCACAGCTCCTCGACCGGGCCGATGACGAAGAAGCAGACGATGGCCAGGTCCTCGCTGGGCACGCGCAGCTGGCGCATGGCCAGGCCGGTGACGCGGTTGTGGTCGTACAGGCTCTGCGCCACCTCGTACAGCGCGATGGTCGGCACCAGCGAGGCGATCCCGAGCAGGAAGGTCTGGATGACCAACCCCTTGGGCTCGGGCTGGTAGCGGTCGGTGCGATAGAAGATGAAGAGCCAGAAGAAGCCGGGCAGCGTGGGTACGACCAGCGCGACCAGATCCATCAGTTGACCTTGGGGGACCGCGACGGTGGGGGGGGCGGGACGACCACGGGGGGCACCTTCTTCGGCTTCTTCAGCGGCTGCGGCATGGGCAGCGGCGGGGTCGTGCTCGGCGCGGCCACGGCCGGGGGCGCGCCCATGCTCGGGCGACGCCAGTCCGGTTCGCCGTCGCCGCCGATGGCGTCGGGGATGACGACATCGACCGGGCCCAGCGGGACGCGCTCCTCGTGGACCTCGCCGCGGGCGTCGCTGAGGCCGGCCTTCACGGTGCCGTCGGGGAGGATCATGACGTAGCGCTCCTCGCGCAGCGGGGCGTCGTCGAAGTTTCGCACGTAGACCCAGACCCAGTCGTCGTTCTTGTCGGCGCTGCCTTCGGCGTCGCCCGGGGGCTCGCGACCGGCGGCGATGGCCTGCACGTAGGCATCGTCGTCGCCCCCAGGGGCCGCGGCGGCCGCCAGCGCGGCCTCGGCGCCGCCCAGCTTGCGCAGGGCGCGCGCGGCGTTGGCGCGCACATAGCGATCGGTGTCGGCGTCGAGCAGCCGGGTCAGCTCGGCGCGTGCGGCGCCGTCACCGATGCGCCCCAGCGCCAGCGCGGCGCTGGCCCGCAGCGGGGCCGAGGCGCTGCCCAGGGCGCGGCGCAGCTGCGGCGCGGCGGCCTTGTCGCCGAGGCGCCCCAGGGTGGCGGCGGCGTTGATGGGCGCCGCCCAGGACGGGTCGCGCAGCGCGTTGCGCAGGGCGGGCAGGGCAGGAGCGGCGTCCCTGGCCGGCAGCCGACCCAGCGCCCACACCGCGGAGGCGCGGGCGGCCGGATCGGCGTCGCCCAGCGCCTTCTGCAGCGCCGGCACCGCGGCGGGCGCCGCCAGCGCGGCCAGGGTGTCGAGCGCGGCGCGCTTGAGGCGCAGATCGGGCCCGCTGACCAGCGGGAGCAGCACGCTGGCGGCCGCCGGATCACGCAACGCGGCCAGCACGTCCATGGCCGCCATGGTCAGGGACAGCCCGCCCCCGGGCTGCTCGAGCACCCCGCGCGCCAGGGCCGCCAGCTCGGTCGCGGCGGCGCCACGCTGGTTGCGCAGCACCCCGGCCAGCGCGCGCAGGGCGTGGTAGCGCAGCAGCGGATCCTTCTCCTTCATCAGGGCCATCAGGGCCGGCGCCTGGCTGGCGTCACGCAGCATCGCCAGCGCGTCGGCGGCGCGGCGGCGCAGATCGCCGCGCGCGCTGACCAGGGTCCGGGTCAGCGCGGTGGCGGCATCGCGCGCGCCGATCATGCCCAGGGCATCCGCGGCCGCCATGCGCGCCGGTCCGCTGCCACGCTCCAGCAGCGCGATCAGCGGCTTGACCGCGACCCGCGAGCGCAGCCGGCCGAGATAGCTGATGGCGTCGAGCTTGACCTCCTCGTCACCGTCGCCGAGCGCCTGCACCAGCACGTCGGTGGCGCGGCCATCGATGAGACGCGACAGCGCCTTCATGGCGCGCCGCCGCAGCGCCGGGTTCTTGTCCTCGAGCACCCCGAGCAGCGCGGCGAAGGCGCGCCGGTCCCCGGCCTCGCCCAGGGCCTCGACCACCAGCTCGCGCGCCACGCGATCACGCCCCAGCTCGGCCAGCAGCGCCTCGGTGGCGCGCGGATCGCCGAGCTCCTTCAAGATCCCCACCGCGGCGGACGGATCCGACGGGATGCGCCCGTCCAGCGCCGCCAGCAGGCTGGGCACGGCGGCCGGCCCGGCCTTGACCAGCGCCTCGCGCGCGGCCGCCTTGACGTCGCCGGCCAGCGCCGCGGTCAGCGCCCGCAGCGCCCGCGGTCCACCGCTCTCGCCCAGCGCGAACGCGGCCTTGGCGCGCAGCTCGTTGGTCTCGCCGCCCTCCAGCAGGGGCAGCAGGGTGTCCTCGGCGATGCTGGCGCGCAGGTGGCCCAGGGCCTCGATGGCGGCGGCGCGGACCTCGTCGGCGGGATCGCGCAGCAGGCGCAGCAGGGCAGGGGCGGCGCGCTGGTCGCCCAGCTGGCCCAGCGCCAGGGCGGCGCCGACGCGCACCTCGCGGGTGGAGTCCGACAGCTTGCCCAGCAGCGGGATGACCGCGCGGACGTCGCCGAGCTCGGTCAGGACGTCGATGGCGGCGCGCTTGACGTTGCCGTTCTCGTCGTCGAGGCGGCCGATGATGGCGACCACCGCGGCGGGATCGCGGATGCGGCCCAGCGCCAGCACGGTGGCGCGGCGAACCTCGAAGTCGGGATCGGCGAAACCGCGCACCAGCGGGGCGGTGGCGGCGCGATCACCGATCTCGCCCAGGGTCTCGGCGGCGCGCAGCTTGGTGTCGCGGCTGGGATCGCCCAGCCAGCCGGCGATCTCGGGCACCGCCTCGACCACGCGGTACTGCCCCATCACCTTGGCCACCATCAGGCGCACACCCTCGTCGCCGTCCTTGAGCATGGGCAGCAGCAGGGCGCGGGTGTCGGCGATGTCGTAGGTCGCCAGGCGACGCACCGTCTCGCGGCGCATCTCGGCGATCGGGCTCTTGAGGTTCTTGGCCTCGGCGGCCAGCTTGCCCGACCACTCGAAGGCGGCAGCCGTCCGCGCGCGCGCCGCGATCCCCACCCCCAGCACCAGCGCCGTCAGCGCCGTGAACACGGTCCGGATCCGCCGCATCATCCTGGGAAAGTATACGTGCGAGTCATGACAAAGACATGGGAAGACATGCGCCGAAAAGGCGAAGGGCCCGACTCTTGCGAGTCAGGCCCTTCTTAGTGCCGTGCAACACGAATCCGAAGCGTGCCCCTTCAGAGTTTCTGACTGTGCAGGCTCGACATCCGCGGTCACCCGCGCTGCCGCTCCCCTCATGGAGTAAAGGTCCCGTTCAGAGTGTTCCAAGAAACAGGCTGTGTGACTCGCTTGGGGCTTCGTCACCGACGCTCACACCGTTGTCCCACGCGGGGGTTCGGCCACAGCGTACAGGTCCTGACTTCCTTGCCGTTCGACGCGACTCGAACGACCATCCTCTCGTCGGGTTCCGCTCTCCTACAGGGTTTGACCCACTCGTCCCGCCGCACGTCTCTCGACGCCCGGCAACTCTCCTGGGGTTCCCGCCCCTACAGCGCATGTCGGTGGGAGGAGTCTACGTCGTCTACGCCTGCGGTCCCATCCGCCGGCTACGTTCCGTCCTCAGGGTTCGCGCCCTCTCGACGGTTTGCTCCTCCACCCACCTCGCCACGTCTTTCGACGCAGCAGCACTCGTGGGGTTGTCCCTTCAGGGGTTTCCCCTCCCGAACAGGCCCTCGAGCTTACGCTCGCGGGTTGCCCTCTTGACGTTGCTCCCTCGGCTTGCGCTCTCTCCTCCTAGGTAAGGAGAGAACCGTGGGCGCGACTGCGGGATGCCTAGGAGCGTTCCGCCGTCGCCTTTTCGTCGCCTTCAGGGCCTTGCTCTGTCCGGAAGTCCGTGCCGTGCGGGAACACGGTTAAGTTTTCCCGCCGGTCGATCCCCTCCTGGGCTTCCGCCTCCCTAGGGTTTGCCCACCAGTGCAGTCGAGGGATTTTCACCCCCGCCGCTCGCGTGCTTCACCGATGCCTGCTTCGCCCACTCGGCCTTGCGGCCTCACGAACGATCCCGACTCCGGCTGCACCACAGCGTATCCAACTGCTCCGGCAGCGCTGCTCTCTCTCGAGACCAGCTCCCCTTTCGAGGTCTCCCGCCAACAGCTCCTGGTCAGTGTGAGGTGAAGACAGTCCTGGCGTACGGCCTTGCGGCCTTGCCTCGGGCCCCGGTCGGCGTCACCGCCTCCCTGCGAACCCTCTTCGAACCGTCCGGTCCTCTCCCTTGCGGGCCAACCAGCGCTCTGTTTCGGCGGAGCGCTTCGGGCTTTCGTGCCGCCCGACAAGGTTGGTTATGCTCCCGTGGACGCGGCCGATCAAGCGCTGTTTTTCGGCCGTTTTTCGGAGATCTCGGTCGCGCAAGGAATCCGGGCGCTTCGCGGAAAACGCGCGAGTTCGACGATCTTGTCCCCATTTTCTCCACATGGTGTGTGGAGACGAGACTGTTCTTTGCGCGTCGTGCCGGGACGGTGGCGAAGGCGCACGAGCGGCGTGACATGCGGGTTTCAGGTTGTGGATGTTCGCTCATGGCGGAGGCATCGGCGCTAGCGCGATCGAGGCGGCGCGAAGTCGCATGGGGTGCGGGTTTGCGCGATCGCGATGCCGCAAAGCCGCATGGCCGTAGCGCGCGCGAGATCGGTGGTCGATCGCCGGTGTCGTTGCATGATCGCGATCGCCGCCGTACCATGGCCTCGCCAGATCGGAGAGCTCATGAAGGCCAGCGTGATCCAGCAGATCCTCAAGCAATACGGCAAGGCAGAGCAGAAGGGCGCGGAGCTGCACATCAGCGCGGGCATGGAGGCCCACCTGATCGTGGCGGTCGGCAGCGAGGCCATCACGGTGCAGAAGGTGACCAGCTTCGAGATCCACGACGAATTCGTGGTGGCCTCGACCTTCAAGGGCGAAAAATTCTTCTTCGGCCATGAGGACGTCACCGGCCTCAAGCTCGAGCGCATCGACGAGAAGAAGAGCGATCGCGGCGCCGGTTTCGGCGCGCGATAGCCGCTTTTTTCGCGTGATCTAGCGGCGGCGCAGCGCCGGCGGACCGCTGTCGGGGCCGCGCGGCGCGCTGCTCGGACGCGAGGTGTCGACCGGCACCTCGAGCGGCGTGGGACCGGCGATCTCGGTCGAGATGCTGGCCACCACGTCCTCGTCGAGGATGGGGACGGCCCCGCTCGGGGTCGGCATGCGCGCCTGGCTGCCGGCGGCAGCCGCATTTTCGGTCAGCGCCTTGGGCATCACGGTGGGCGTCAGGTTGGGCGGCAGACGCGCGGCGGACGCAGCAGGAATCGCGCGGGGAATGCGTGGATCCGTGCTGCCGCCCACCCGCGCCGAACCCGAACCCGAAACC
Organism: Polyangia bacterium; assembly: GCA_044229835.1. GTDB lineage: Bacteria > Myxococcota_A > Polyangia > Haliangiales > JADYYK01 > JADYYK01. The sequence goes on from JBGASF010000013.1 coordinate 42,013, forward strand.
GACCCCGTGCCCGTGCCCGTGCCCGTGCCCGTGCCCGTGCCCGTGCCCGTGCCCGTGCCCGGACTCGTGCCCGTGCCCGTGCCCGGACTCGTGCTCGTGCCCGGACTCGTGCTCGTGCTCGTGCTCGTACTCGCCTTTACCTGCGCCTTCACCTGCGCTTGCGGCTCCGCCTCCACCTGCGCCTGCGGCGGCGCCGCCAGCGTCGCCGCCAGCACCGCCCTCGCCGCGCTGACCTCGGCCACCGTCAACCCGCTCTGATCCAGCCGCCCGGCCTCCAGCAGCCCGCGCAGCGCCGCCGTGGTGGCGCCCTGTGCGCTGGCGACCTCGCGCGGGCCGACCAGCGCGGTCAAGGCCTCGTGCGCCATCGCCACCAGGGCCGCCTCGCGGGTGTCCGGCGCCGCGCTGGGCGCGTTCAGTCGCACGAACGGGGCCAGCACCGCAGGCGCGCCCGTCGGCGCCAGCGCATAGGCGAAGGCCCCGGCGCGGGTCAGCTCCACATCGGCCTCGACCCGGCGCGCCGCGGCGGCCGCCAGCACGGCCAGCTCCTTGGCGCGACCGATGGCCTCGGGCGACTTGCCGGCATACAGCGGGTGCCGGGCATCGGCCAGCGCACGCAACCCGGCGCTCGACGGCAGCCCCAGCGCGGCGTTCCACAGCGGCCGCCCCAGCAGCGCCAGCACCCCGGCCGCCACGCCGCCGAGCAGCGCCGCGCCCAGCGGCGATCCAGCCCGATCCTGCAGCGCCAGCAGCGGATCCGCCCCCAGCCCGGCCAGCGCCGCGGCCACCACCAGCGCCGCCGCCAGCCCGGCCAGCAGCCCGGCCAGCAGCGCGCCCGGCGCTCGCCTGGCCGCCGCGCCGCCCGCCAGCGCCCCCGCCAGGGCCTGCGTCAGCAGGCCGGCCGCCACCACTGGCTCGAGCGGCCCCAGCGCCAGCACCGCGCCCGCCGCCAGCAGCCCGACCCCGGCGCCCGCGGCCGTGCCCAGCCGCGCCGCCACCGCGATGGCCAGCACAGCGACCGGCAGCACCAGCACATGCACCGAGGTCAAGAGCAGCGCCGCCTGCGCCGCCAGCGCGACCAGCACCACCAGCACCAGCGCGCCGACCTGGGTCGGCATGCGCAGGCCGCGCATCAGCCCCAGCGCCAGCGCGACCAGGACCAGCAGGCCGCCCGCCAGCGCCACCATGCCGGGCAGCGGCAGGCGCGCGCGCGGCCCCAGCACCTCGGCCAGCTCGACCTGCTCGGCCGACAGCGCGCTGCCGCGCGACACCACCACGCTGCCCAGGCGCAGCGTGACCGGCGCGGCGTCGCCCACCGCGGGCACCTGGCCGAGCGGCGACCACGCCGGCACCGTCGCCAGAGCCCACAGCGCCGCCGCGGTCACCAGCGTCAATACCACCGTCACCCCGAGAGGAGTCGCGCGACCCGGCCCCCCCGCGGGCACCACGTTCAGTCCACCGACATGGAGAAGTTGGCGGCCATCTTGCTGCCGTCGAAGGACGGGAAGCGCACCGCTTGCAGGCGCGGGCGGATGCAGTTGGCAGCGCCGTCCCCGCCGCCGGTGACGCGCACGCCGCCGACCGTGCCCGAGCCCATGATCTGGAACGAGATGCGCACCGAGCCGTGCACGCACGACGCGAAGCGGCCGGCGTTCTTGGCCAGCACGCCGTCGATGACCGAGGTCGGCAAGGTCTCGCTGCCGCCGCCCTGCGAGGCGTCGCCGAGGTTGGTCTCGTCGACCCAGCCGTCGCCGCCGCCGCCCCCGCCGGTGCGCTTGCCGCCACCGGTGCGCTTGGGGCCGCCGGTCGGGTTGCTGCCGGCCTCGGCGGCGATGCTGCCGACCTCGATCTCGGCCGCCGACAGCTTGAACTCGGTCTTCTTGGCGGGCCGGATCAGCTTGGTGTAGACGAAGTAGCCGCCGACGCCGAGCGCGATGGCGATCAGCGCGAAGAAGCCGTACAGCGCCGCGCCACCGCGCTTCTCGCGCTTGACCACCACGGCCTCGGCCTGCGCGCGCCGCTGCAGCTCGAACTTCTGCTCGGCCTCGCGCACCACCTCGGACAGCAGCGGGTGGGCGCGCACCGGTCCGCGCTCGCCGGTGTCACGACACGACAGCGTGTGATGGCCGAGGATGTCGCCCTTGTCGATCTGGCGCTTGATCTCCTTGAGGCTGAAGGGGCCGAAATCCAGCTTGTCCTTCTGCACCAGCCAGCGCTCATCGTCCTCGTGCACGTTGACGGCGCTGTGGAAGTTGGCCTCGCCGCCCAGGCTGAGATCGCCGCCGGCGTCGAACGACATCGCCGCCACCGGCCGCGGCGGCAGGCGCGGGCCCGAGCCCGACAGGCTGGACACCCCGGGCTGGGTCCCGACCGGGACCACGCCGGGGGCGGCGGGCAAGGGGCCGCGGGCGCTGACCGCGGGGTGCTGGGCCGAGACCCGGGCCGCCGCGGGGGCGCCCTCGACCACGGTGGCCAGCGCGTCCTTGAGCTCGGCCACGCTGGCGAAGCGCGCCTCGGGGTTGGGATTCAGGCAGCGCGCCACGATGCCGTCGATGGCCGGGGGCAGGCCGGCGACCACCGCGCTGGGGCGCTTGGGGCTGGCGCCGGGTGGGTCGCCGAGCAGCAGCTGGTACAGGATGGTGCCCACGGCGTGGATGTCGCCGCGCACGGTGGGGGCCGCCGCGCTCTCGCCGGGGGCGCCGGCCAGGCCGACCAGGCTGCGTGCCCAGCCCAGGCCGAAGTCGCCGACCTTCACCCGCCCCTCGGTGTCGACCATGATGGCCGACGGCTTCAGGGCGCCGTGCACCGTGCTGGCGTGGGCGTGGGCCAGGGCGTTGCACACGTGAGCCACGATGTTGTAGGCGGCCTTGAGCGAGAAGCTCTGCCCGGCGCCGCGCTTCTTGGCCATCAGGTGCTCGAGGCTCTGACCCGCGGGCAGCTCCTCGACCACGTAGGTCCAGCCGGCCTCCTGCTGCACGCCGTAGACCTCGAGGATGTTCTTGTGCTTGAGCGCGCTGGCCAGCGCGACCTCGCGCGCCAGCTGATCGGCCGCCGCCGCGATCGCGGGCTGCAGCACCAGCAGCTCGAACTCGCTGCTGCCATCACCGGATCTGGCGCGATAGGCGGTGCCGAAGGGATCCGGCTCCAGCCGCTCGTGGATCTGGAGCTGGCCTCCTGCGAGGGTGGTGCCGGGCGCGAGGTTGGCGCCGGGCGAGGGCTTGCCGACAGAGACGTCTGGCTGCATCTGGGCGCGGAGTCCTTCCTGGCAGGCTGAACCGCCGTGGCGGCTCTTCAGTCTACCAGGATCGGCGGCGCCTGGATCCCTGCAAAACGGCGCGCGGCGGTTGCGCTAGAAACGCATGCCGCGACGAGCGCGAAACATGAACCAGTCCACCGCCAGCACGGCGCCGACGCCGAGGCCGATGACCCCCAGGACCGGGGCGGTGGCGGTCGCCAGCAGGACCGCTCCAGTGGTGCCAGTGGCGGTGGCCAGCAGGCCCTTGCGCCGTGCCCGCGCCTTGTCGCGCTCCATCAGGCCGCTCATGGGCCGAAATGGTAGCACACGGATGGTGTGCGGCACCGCGGCCCGGTTCGTGTCAGTCGGTACACAGATGATCGCGTCCTTCCACACACAGGCATTGCAACAGGGTGCAGCGCGGGGGGCAAATTCCTGCGTTCGGGCGGACAACTTGGGGTGGCGCGTGGCATGCAGAGTGGGGTAGGAAGCCCAGGTAGCAGCAGAACCGGTCCCTGTAATCTGGACCACCGCCTGACCCGGAGATAGGATCTCGTCAGCATGACGAAAGTGCACAAGAGCGGACGCTGGATGCCGATGGTGTCGGGGGCCCTGCTGCTGGGGGCCGGCGCCGCCATCGGGACCTACTTCTTCACCATGCAGCGGCGGGTGCGCCTGGGTGTGCGCAGCGCGACCGCCAGCGAGGCGCCGCCCCCGAGCGCGCAGCCGACCTCGCCGAGCGCGCTGGCGCCAGCGGTCGAGGCCGCCGCGAAGAAGACGCTGGAGCGCAAGATCACGCTGGTGTTCGGCAGCGCCGACGCCCGCCGCGAGGTCTCGGCCACGCTGGCCGAGGCCGGGGTGGTCATCGACGACGCCGCGGTGCAGCGGGTCGCGCACGCGCTGGAGCGCGCCAAGGCGGCCGTGGATGATGGCTACTACCTGAGCGGCGCCGGCGCCACCGGGCCGGTGCCGGTGCGGGTCGACCGCGTCGCCGCCCTGGGCTACCTGGCCAAGCTCAAGGATCAGCTGGATCGCGCGCCGCACGACGCGCGCATCGACATGGAGAAGCGCACCGTGCAGGCCGATCAGCCCGGCCTGGCCATCCGCCCCTACGAGTCGATGACCGCGCTGGAGGAGGCCGCGCGCAGCGGCGAGGCCCGCGTCGAGCTGGCGGCCACCGAGATCGCGCCGCACACCACCAAGGACTCGCTGAAGAACGTCGATATCTCGACGGTGATGGGGTCGTACGAGACCCCGTTCTCGGTCGCCGCGCGCGACAGCGATCGCACCTACAACCTGAAGGTCGCGGCCGAGAAGGTGTCGGGCTTCATCCTGATGCCGGGTGAGGAGTTCTCCTTCAACGAGGTGGTCGGCGACCGCACCGAGAAGGAGGGCTACCGCGTGGCCCCGGTCATCCAGGCCGGCGAGCTGGTCGATGGCCTGGCCGGTGGCGCCTGCCAGATCTCGTCGACGCTGCACGCGGCGGCCTTCTTCGCCGGCCTCGACATCACGCAGACCCGGCCGCACTCGCGGCCCTCGGGCTACATCGTGATGGGGCTGGACTCGACGGTGGTGTACCCGACCGTGGATCTGAAGCTGAAGAACAACTTCGACTTCCCGGTGGTGTTCTATTACCAGGTCAACCAGGGCCGCGTGCGCGTCGAGATCCTCGGCAAGGAGCGCCCCTACAAGGTCACCTTCAACCGCAACATCACGCGGCGCGATCCCTTCGAGATCGTCGAGCGCGAGGATCCCACGCTGCCGCTGGGCTACAAGCACCTGATGCAGAAGGGCGTCGAGGGCTTCGGCATCTCCAAGCGGCGGACGATCTATGACGCCAAGACCGGCAAGGAGATCGCCACCAACAAGTGGACCATCTCGTACCCGCCGACGACCGAGTACTGGAAGGTCGGGACCAACCCCGATCCGCTGGCCAAGACGCCGCCGCCCGAGCCGCCGCATCCGCCCAAGGACACCGGGCGCAGCGACTCGATGTCGATCTCGCAGGGGCCCGATCGGTAGCTACTGGGCGTCGCGGGTGCCGGCGTCGGGGGTGGCCCAGTCGGGGGCGCACACCACGGGGACGCAGCCCTTGGTGGTCGAGGTCGGCGAGTCGCCGATGCAGACCGCGTTCTCGCCGCAGGACAGCTCGTCGACGCAGGCCTTGGTGCAGAAGGTCGCGCTGCTGGTGGGGTCGGTGTCGAAGTCGATGGCGCAGATGGTGGCGTTGCCGGCGCCGTTGTCGGCGCACTGACCGCCGCGCTTGGTGCAGTACTCGCCGACCTTCTTGCTGTTGCCGGGGGCGCTCAGGCCGGTGCAGCTGGGGCCGGCGTCGGCCACGGTGGCGTCGTCGTCGTCCCCGCCGCCGCAGCCGGGCGCGCACATCGTCACGGTCAGCGCCAGCAGGGTGGCGGCCAGGGCGCGCAAGCTCAATCCCATTCGCCGTTGGTGCAGTAGGCGACCTCGCCGTCGTCGCTGTAGCCGAAGAACACGCACATCTCGCGCGGGAACTCGAGCGGCTCGGCCCGGGTGTTGTTCCAGTCGCAGGTCAGCCGGATCTTGTCGCCGGGCTCGACCACCAGGCGGGCGCCCTTGCGCTCGAAGTCGGTCACCGGCGGCTCGAACACCATCGAGGGATCGAAGTCGGTGTCGATGATCTTCTCGGTGCCGCCAGCCGCGCGCACCAGCTCGATCTTCACGTGCTTGCCCCACTCGTGCTGGTGCGGCAGGCCCACCATGTAGCGCTTCTGCTTCTTGAACTCGCACTCGCTGGTGACCTGCAGGGGGCTGTTGGCGGGGATGCGGAAGTTGGTCGCCACCACCGCGGTGGCGCCGGCCAGCACGGTGTCGGGGCGCATCACGGCCGGCTCGGTGAACAGGATGGCCTGACCATCCATCGGCTTGTCGGTGTAGTTGATCCAGTGGTGCTGCACGATGAGCTGCGCGCCCGCGGGGATCTCGGCGGCCACGTTGGGCGTCGGCTCCCACACCGCGGTGCCCTCGCCGCCGGTGCCGCCCAGGACCTGACGGAAGCGCTCCATGTCGGCGGCCTCGCAGGGCACCGTGCGCGGGGTCTCGGGCACTGGCGTGTAGAACATGATGGCGTGGTGGCCACCCGGCGACTGCGCGCCGTAGGTGTTGTGGATCAGCAGCTTCTCCTTGGTGATGACGTCGGTGAAGGTGCAGTAGGTGGCGTCCTTGCCGACCGGGATGCCGCGCACGATGGGCGTCAGCAGGGTCAGGCCGCCCGCCTTGGCGGTCACCGGGGGCAGCGTGTCGAGGCGCTCGGCCTCCTCGCTGCCGCACGAGATGGACACGGTGGACAGGCCGCACAGGGCCAGCAGGGTCGCGAATCGCTTCATTGCAGCGCCTCCCGGGGGTCGAGCGAGCGCAGCGTAGGCGAAGTTGGTTCCAGCTGACAAGGGCCATTGAGCTGGATTCAGCACCGCTGTGCCGCGGCCGCGGTTTACTCCACGGGGGCTCCCGTGCTTCCATGCCCGCCATGGCCAACCCCGCGCCGCCCGTCGGCTTCTTGCCCGCCGCTGGTCGGGGCCTGCGCTTCGGCAGCTCCTCCTACTACAAGGAGCTCTACCCCATCCTGTTCGATCGCCGGGACGGCGCCGCGCCCCCGCAGCCGCGCCCGGTGTGCGAGCTGGCGCTGCGCGCCATCCGGGCCGCTGGGGCGGAGCGCTGCGCCATCCTGGTCTCGGCCGACAAGGGCGAGTTTCTTCGGGTGGTCGCCGACGGTCCGGGCCTCGGGCTCGCCCTTGCCTACGTGGTGCAGTCGCAGCCCCACGGGCTGCCTCACGCAGTCCGCTGCGCGATGCCCTGGCTGGGTGGCGCCGACGTCGTCTTCGCGATGCCCGACAACATCGTCCTGCCACCGCGGGCGCTGGCCGACGTCCATCAGGCTCGGCTGGCCTGCGGTGCCGACCTCATGCTGGGCGTGTTCCCGGTCGACGAGCCCGAGCGCCTCGGTCCGGTCGAGCTGAGCCCCAGCGGCGCGGTCGTGCGCATCCACGACAAGCCCGGGGTGCGCACCTGGATGAACAGCTGGGGCGTGGCCAGCTGGTCAGCACGCTTCACCGACTTCGTGGCGGCCTGGGATGCCCAGCGCGATGGCGCCGGGAGCGCTGAGCGCGCCATCGGCCACGCCTTCGAGGCGGCGCGGGTGGCTGGTCTCGGGGTCGGCGCGGTGGACTTTCCTGGCGGTCAGATGCACGACATCGGCACGCCGCACGGCCTCCGTGCCGCCCTGCGCGCGCTGGCGCAGCCGGACGTGGTCGATGCCATGCTGGGGCCCGGGCTGACGGACTGACCGGGTCAGCCGGCCGCCCCAGGAGGGCGGGCCAGCGCTCCCAGGAAGGCGTCGCGCGGGCCCGGCAGGCGGCGCACCTCGACCTTGTAGGCGCGCTGTGCGGCGCGTAGCGCGCTGGCCGCGGCTGGGTCGAAAAGCAGGCTGTGGCAAGCAGCGGCGAAGGCGCCGGGCTCCAGCAGCTCGACGGTGTGGTGGGTCGACGCCACCGGATTGTCGATCAGAACCGGGGTCAGGAAGTCGTGCAGCCCGAGCGGCCAGACCCGGAACTCGGTGAACGGGGGCGCGTGTCGCGAGTTGATGCCAACCACGCAGGGCACCTCGGCGGCGCAGGCCAGGGCCAGCGAGGTCGCGGACTGGTTGAAGCCGATGAGCAGGTCGGCCGCCGCGACCAGCCGCGCGAACTGCGCCGGTGGCAGGTTCGGCAGCGCGCGAAAGTGCAGGGGGCCGCCCTCGGCCTGCAGGGGCGTGGCTCCGACCTGGACCAGCTGCAGGTCGCCCGCCAGGCCGGCGAGCGCCTCCAGCACCAGCGGGGGCAGCGCCGCCGCCAGCGCCTTGCCGGGCGCGGCCGACTGGCCGGCCGCCATCTGCCAGGCCGCGGTCGGCCACAGCACCAGCGGCCGGCCGGGCGCGAGGCCGAGCTCGTGGCGCACGGCCTCGCGAGCATCGGCGTCGAGCGGCTCCTGCGCGGGCAGGGCGTCGTAGGCGAACGCTGCCGAGGGTCGGGCCACCGGCACCGGCACCAGGCGGCGCACGCGCTGCCAGTGCGCGCGCGGGATCTCCCACCAGCGCCCCGGGCTCATGTCCCAGGCGGCGCCGGCCTCGGTCAGGTTCCACAGGTCGAGGCCGATGACTGGTGCGCCCAGCTCGAACAGCCGCTGGGTCGACTCCCCGCTCACCAGCAGGCCGGAAAGGACGCTGGCGGTGTCGACCAGGACGATCGAGTCGCAGCCCTCCTCGGCCACCGCTTCGGCGAGCGACTCCAGGATGCGATGGCCGTCGATGGCGCGGTCGAGGTAGCCCGCGCGAACGGGTGCGTCGCGCAGCAGCACCGACAGCGCACGCGGCGCCAGGAACAGCACCTCGTCGCCGCCCGCGGCGAGCTCCCCGGCCAGGCGCACCCCCTGCAGGGCCTCACCCATGGCAGTGCCGATCAGCGCGACGAAGAGGTGCTTCATGGAGGCGCCGGCAGCGCCCGTCGATTGTACGCGAGGTTGCCGCGACGCAGCTATGATGGCAGCGTCATGGCGCTCAGGATTCATCTGGTACCCGGCGTCGAGCTGCAGCGCTACCAGCTCAAGCGGCGGCTCAACTTGAACTTCCTGGCGGGGCAGATGCGGCTCGATCGCTGGCTGCCGTCGCGTGGCGTGCCGCGAATCAGCACGCCGGGCGATGCGCCCTGGCTGGCGTTCCACGGCTTTCGCCCCGGCTTCCTGGCGCTCGACGAGGACGAGGTGCTGGCCGCGCGGGCGCTGCGCACGGGCATCGTCGGGCCCGACAGCAGCGGGCTGGCAACTGCGTTCAAGGAGCTCGGCTGGGTCGACGATGGTGACGGCGCGGTCGATCTCGGCGCGGTCACGGTGCGCGCCATCCATGACTTCGGGGCCCTGCAGAACCCGTGGGAGCTCGAGCAGCTCCTGACCCGCGTCGCCGCGCGGCGACCGGCCACCATCGTCGAGATCGGGACCTCGAGCGGCGGTCTGCTGTATGCGCTGGCGCAGGTCGGCGCCGACGACGCCACCCTGATCAGCATCGATGTGCCCGAGCCGATGGAGCCGCTCGAAGTGCAGAGCGCGGTCAGGGCCATCCTGGGCGCCGTCGTGCGCCCCGCGCAGACCCTGCACCTCATCCGCGAGCGCTCGACGTTGCACGTCGTGCGCGAGGAGCTTCGCCGCATCCTGGCCGGACGCACCGTCGACCTCCTGGTCATCGATGGTGATCACAGCTATGGCGGAGTGCGCTCCGACTTCGAGATGTATGCGCCGCTGGTGGCGCCAGGTGGCCTCATCGCGCTGCACGACGTCGCCATTCATCCTGGCAACGGTCTGCGCGGCCTGGAGGTCGGGGTCTACTGGGCCGAACTGGAGCGCGCGCAGCGCACCGAGCTCATCCTCGACCCCGACGGCATCCCCGGCGTGCGCCTGCCCAGCGGGGCAGCAGATCCGGAGCGCCGCTCGGCGGCGTTCGGGTTCGGGCTGGTGTTGCCTTAGCCCAGCCTTGGCCCGCCTTGGCCCGAGGGTTCCGACTCAGCGCGGCCTCTCGGCGAGCAGCCCCAGCCGACGCCCGGGCCCCTGGGGGCCCACGAAGGGGGCCAGCGAGCAGCCGTCGTGGGCGGAGACCAGGCGCAGGCCGGTGGCCGTGAGCATGCGGACGAGTTCGGTCGCAGCGTAGGTGCGCGACGAGGCGCGCTTCTCGCCGGCGCCGCGGGGGCCGCCGCTCCAGCTCCACAGGAGATCCATGCGACCGGTGATGGGATCGAAGCTGCGCCGCTCGACGATCTCGGTACCGTCAGGCAAGCGCCCCGTCAGGGTGGCGCCGGCGGCGAGCTGGACCACCACGGCATCGCGATGCGTGGTCTCGACGAACACCAGGCCACCGGGCCGCACCGCGCGCGCCAGGTTGTGCAGCACCAGCTGATCCTCGTCCTCGTCGCCCCAGCCCAGCGACGAGAAGACGTTGAAGGCGGCGTCGAAGTCGGTCTCGGCCAGCGGCGTCCGCAGATCGGCCAGCCGGTACTCACAGGCCAGCCCCAGGCTGCCCTCGGCCAGCGCAGCGGCGAGCATCGGCCGCGACTGGTCGACCCCGACCACGTGGGCCCCGCGCCAGGCCAGCGGCCGCGACAGCCGCCCCGAGCCGCACGGCGCATCGAGCACCCGTGCGCCGGGGGTCAGGCGCAGGAGCTGCCACAGCGCGTCGGCCTCGCGCTCGCTGCGCGCTTCGTCGACGATCTGATCCCACAGCTGCAGGTAGACCTCGTCGAACACCATCTGGCGCCAGGGCATGGGCCTCTCTCAGGTGGAGGTGAGGGACAGCAGCCCGTACTTCGCGGCCGCGCTGATCTCGCTCAGGGTCACGAAGGTCGACGGGGCGGAAGACCGCGCCAGCTCGACCAGCTTGGCCAGCGCGACAGGCCCGTGCTGGCCGGTCAGGGTCAGCAGCTGGCGCACCCGGCGAGGATCGGCCAGGGTGCCTGGCCCCGCCGCCAGCGCGCCGTCGAGGTAGGCGCGACCGGCCGGGGTCAGCGTGGCCACGACCGCGAGGTCGAGCATGCGGGTCGGATAGTGACCGAACACGCGCTGGCCCCCCGGCGGTGGCGCCCCGACCGACGCGACCGCGCGACCGGCGGCACGGGGCAGGAGGTCGTGCCAGACCTCCTCCATGGCCGCGATCACGACCGGCCAGTCGAAGCGGCGCCGGGCCTCGGCCTGGGCCGCCGCGCCCATGGTCCTGCGCAGCGTGGGCGCGTCGAGCAGCTGGCCCAGCCGGGCCACCAGCACGCCGGGATCGATGATGGTCGCGGCGGCCAGGGCCACGCTGCGCGCCACCAGCGAGCCGCGCGACAGCATCTCGAGCTCGGGGCCCAGCGGCAGCCAGTAGCTGGGCACCAGCATGCCGGTGACGCCGTCCTCGAGCAGCTCGCGATAGCCGCTCCAGTCCGAGCACACCACCGGGAGGCCGGCCGCCATGGCCTCGATGATGCTGATGCCGAAGGTCTCCTGGAGGTGATCGCTGGGTGACACGAAGACGTCGGCTGCGGCCAGGAGGTCGAGCTTGGTGTCGTGGTCGATGTCGGGCAGCACCTGGATGCGGTCGGCGCAACCCAGCGCGCGCGCCGCGGCCTGCAGCGGCCCGGCGCTGGCCTCGGGGCCGTCCGAACCGGCCAGCACCAGCCGGGCCCGCGGGCGCGGTGGTGCCACCTCGCGGGCGAACAGCTGCACGAGCGGCATCAGGTCGCACTTGCTGAGCGGCGACAGCCGGCCGAGGTAGAGCACGATCTCGGCCTCGGCCGCGAGCTCCAGGCGCTGCCGAGCCCGACCGCGATCGATCACGAAATCGTCACAGCGCACCCCTAGCGGCACCACGGGCAAGCTGATGGGGGCCTCGGCGCCGTGCCCGGCCCACAGCCGCTCGAGGACGGTGCGTGCGGCCCGGCTCGAGCACAGCAGGGCGTCACCCTGGTCGACCGGGGCGTGCAGCAGCGCGAGCGCCAGGTTGGCGACCACGTCAGTGTCGAGCGAGTGCACCGCCCCGATGGCCGGCCAGCGCCGTCCGCCGCCGGGGAGATGCAGCGGCATCAGCGCGGTCAGCCCGCTGCCAGGCGCGAACACCACCACGTTGGGGCGGGCCAGCAGCGTGGGCAGCTCGGCGGTCGTGAGCAGGCGCGCGCGCGGCGAGTGGCGCCGCACCGCCTCCTGCAGCGCAGGCGGGACGACGCGGAACGGATCGCGCGACAGGAAGTGGCAGGTGTCGAAGCTGCCGAACTCCAACAACGCCTGCGCGACGCCCTCCTGATAGACGCGGTAGCCGTTGATCTGTCCTGCTGGCTCCCCCGAGGCCGGCCCGGTCAGCGACGGGAACGGGTTGGCGCCGTCGAAGATCAGCGTCGTCATGCGGGTGCGCTAGGGCGATAGCCGTGATCGCTGGGGCAGCTCGGTGGAGTCGGCGACCACCCAGCTGCCCTCGCCGTCGATGAGGCTGTCATACAGCGCGGGGTTCTCCCCGCACTGCTCCAGCGCCTCGCTGACTGGCAGCGCACTGGCCACGAAGGCGCGGCGCACCGCGTTGATGCGCTCGAACTCGGCGCGCGGCAGCTTGGTCGGCTTGGCGCGTGTGGGCACGTTCTGCCCCAGCAGCAGGCAGTCGATGCCCGCATTGCCGAAGATGGAGTCCTCCGTGCGCGGCACGCTGCGCGCATTCAGCGAGCCATGCTCGGCGAAGTCGTCGAGGACATCCTGGAAGCCAGACACGTTGACCGTTTCGCGGCACTGGCGCCAGAACGGCGTATCGAGGCGGTGGTTGAAGCGGTAGTGCACCGCCAGGAACCAGCGCAGGTAGTCCCAGTGGCCGCCGACCCGGCGGTTGGCGTTGGCGCGATCGCGATCCTCGGGCGCGGCCTCGGGATCCAGCAGCCGCAGCAGGCGTACGATGTGAATCAGCGCCATGTGGATCGCGGTCGACTCCAGCGGCTCGACGAAGCCGTAGGCGTTGCCCACCGCGACGGTGTTGCCGCGCACGAAGTATGGACGCCGACCGGAGCGGAACTTGACCGTCCAGTGGTCACCCATGCCCGGGTTCTTGGCCCGCATCTCGGCCAGCGCCTGCTCCTCGGTGCAGAACGCCGAGGCGTAGACATAGCCGCGGTGGTCCTCGTCGACCTGGGAGATGTTCCAGCACCAACCGTTGTCCATGGTCTCGGCCAGGGTATAGGGCTTGATGATGCCGTGGTGCGGGACGTTGGCCGCGATGGCGCGGTCGCAATACAGGCTGTCGCTGAAGTCCTGGAACTCGGAGCCCAGCGCCGTCATCAGGCGCGAGCGGAAGCCGGTGGCATCGACGTAGAGGTCGAAGCTCAACTTGTCGCCACCCTCGGTGGTCAGGTGATCGACCTCCGGTTCGTCGCCGGCCCCTGGGCGGACCACGACCTGGTCGACGGTCCGATCCAGATGCACGACCCCGGCACGACGGGCAAACATGGCCAGGAAGTGCACGAACGGCTTGTTGTCGAGGTGGTAGGCCAGGCGCAGCTTGGGCAACACCGACTGCACCTTGGCGCCGTCCCAGGTCATGGGCGCGCGCTTGCTGGTCATCAGCATCGACTCCAGCGAGCCGGTGTCGATGTGGCCGTCGTAGGCATAGGCCTCGGCCACGTCCTCGGGCATGAACGGGTAGTTGAACGGCCCCGGGTTGGCCCACTCGAACTTGATGCCGAGCTTCCAGGTCGGGCGCACCACGCGATGCAGCTCATGGGGGTCGATGCCGAGGAAGCGATGCAGGAAGGGCAGCAGCGGCGGGGTGGTGGCCTCGCCAACTCCGATGATCGGAATGGCGCTCGACTCGACCAGGGTCACGTCGAGGCTGGGCTTCCAGCGCTTGAGCGCGATCGCCGTCAGGTAGCCCGCCGTTCCGCCGCCGATCACACCGATGCGCTGGGGCGCGTTTGCACGAAACATTGGGTCGTAATGCTACCATTGCTTCATGGCCTTGCGGGTTGCAGTCGTGATCCCACCGCTCCTCAATCTGAACGCGCCATACGCGTCGGCACCGAGGCTCGCGGGCTGGCTGCGCTCACTGGGTCACGAGGTCGCGCAGGTCGATCTCAGCCTCGAGGTCTTCCTGCGCGTGTGCAGCCGCGCCGGGCTGGCCGAGCTGTTCGCGCTGGTGGAGCCGACCCGGCTGCCGCCCGACCTGGCCGAGGTCTACGCCAATCGTGACCTCTACATCGGTGTCATCGACGAACTGGTGGCGTTCCTGCAGGGCCGGGCCTCGTCGGTCGCGCACCGCCTGGTCAAGCGCAGCGTGCTGCCTCGCGGGCCCTCGATGGCGGAGCATGACGAGGCCGCGCTGACCAGGGCCTTTGGCCGCAACGGCATCACCGACCGGGCCAAGTTCCTGGCTGCCAAGGCGCTGCGTGATCTGACCCTGGTGTTCCGCCACGAGCTGGCGCCCGACTTTGGCATGTCGGCGTACGCGACGCAGATCGCGGCGGCGGCCTCTGGCTTCGACGCGCTGGCCACGCGGCTGGCCCAGCCGCCCGATCCGATCGAGCGCTACCTGGGTGCCTGCGCCGAGCAGCTCATCGGCAGGGACACCGACCTGGTGGCCATCACCTGTCCGTTCCCGGGCAACCTGGTGGGGTCGCTCCGGCTGGGCGCCTGGCTGCGCCAGCATCGCCCCGGCGCCGCCATCGCGCTCGGTGGCGGCTATCCGTCCACCGAGCTGCGCGACATCACCGACCCGCGACCGTTCGACTTCTTCGACTATCTGGTGCTCGACGATGGCGAGCTGCCGTTGCAGCAGATCTGCGAGCGTCGGGCCGGGCGCAGCGCCACGCTGTACGCCACCTTCACCCGTGAGGACGGCCGCGTCGTCTTCCACCCGGCATCGCCTCAGACCGTGCGCTTCCGTGAGCTGCCCACGCCCGACTATCGGGGCCTGCCGCTCGATCGCTACATCGACCTGGTCGACGGCTTCAACCCGGTGTACCGGCTGTGGACCGAGGGGCGCTGGCAGCGCCTGACCGCGGCGCACGGCTGCTACTGGAAGAAGTGCACCTTCTGCGACATCCACCTGGCCTACATCGCCGACTTCGACGCCCTACCGGCGACGGCGCTGGCCGACCAGATGGACGAGGTGCACGCCCAGACCGGCTTGACCGGCTTCCACTTCACCGACGAGGCCGCGCCACCCCCGCTCCTGGTCAACCTCGCCCTGGAGCTCCTGCGTCGCGATCGCCACTACCACTTCTGGGGCAACATCCGCTTCGACCCAGGCTTCACGCGCGATCGTTGTCGGCTGCTGGCGGCGGCGGGGATGATCGCGGTCACCGGCGGGCTCGAGGTCGCCAGCGATCGCATCCTGCCGGTCATCGACAAGGGCGTCACCATCGCGCAGGCGACCCGGGTCTGCCGTGCCTTCACCGAGGCGGGCATCCTGTGCCACGCCTACCTGATGCACTCGTTCCCGGGCGAGACCCTGCAGGACACCAGCGACGCGCTCGAGCTGGTGCGCCAGCTCATGAAGGCGCGCGTGCTGCACTCGGCGGCGTTCCACAAGTTCGTGGCCACCGCGCACTCGCCCATCGGGCGCGAGCCCGGACGGTTCGGCGTCCGGCTGTCGGGACCGCACTTCGCCGGCTTCGCGCGCTACGCCATGAGCCACGAGCACGCCGGCGAGGGTGACTGGCCGCTGCGCCGCTTTTCACCCGAGGCCCTCAAGCTCAACAGCGAGGCGCGCCTGCGCACCGAGTTCATCGACACCCGGCTCGACCGCACGCTGGAGAGCTTCCTGGCTGGCGAGCGGCTCGACGGCGACGTCACCGAGGCGTTCGACGGCAAGCTGCCGCCACCCAGCGTGTCACGCACCTACATCCAGGATGTCCTCGATGAGCCGGCCGGCCGGCCTGAACAGGACCGCATGTGCTGGCTGGGCGAGCGCTCGAGCGGGGTGCCCGCGCACGTGGCCGAGCTGCTGCAACGTTCGCGGCCGCGCCTGTGGCCCAGCCTGAGCCCGCCGCGGGTGCCCGCCCTCGATGGCGAGAGCTTCGAGCTGCTGCGGGCTGCGGGGGTGCTGCTGGTGTGAGGCGCAAGCGGCGGCGGCAGGGCGGGCGTCAGCGGGTCGCCAGCATGGGCAAGCGCAGCGGTGTCTGCTGCGCCGGCTGCTTGGCTGCCAGGCGTGCCTGATCCTCGCGGTGCTGGCGGCGGATGCGCTTGGCCCCGACCCACGGATCGGGCGCCACCGCGATCGACAGGAAGCGCGACTTCTCCTGGTAGACCAGCTTGTGGTCGACCAGCTCCTGCAGCGCGGCGTCGACGCGCGCCACGTCGGCCGCGATGCCGGTGGGCGCGAAGACCTCGTGCACCTCCGACTGGGTCCGGATCATGGCGGTGAAGCGGTGCAGGTCGGCCTGCAGCCCGTCGAGGATGGTGACCTCGGCGGGTTTGCCGCTGCGCTCGCGCACGATGCGCAGGTGCGTGCCGGTGTCCTCGTAGTACATCGGGTGCGGCTTGTAGCTGTTCTTCCAGCGCGAGACCCGGGTGTGCACCGGCGTCCAGTCGGCCACGGTCTCCATGTCGAAGTCGTAGCTGTAGTCGTACAGCTTGAGCGACTGGTAGACCGCGGGCGGCAGCGCGAAGCGGAACGTGTCGTGGTTGCGGATGTTGCTGAGCCCGTACTCCTTGTGGAACCTGTGCACCACGGAGTCGATGCCGAGCGCGAACAGCACGACCGAGGGGGGTTGATACATCGAGGCCACGTCGTCGATGACGCGCATGGTCTCGTCGACCTCTTCCTCGGTCGACCCCGGATAGTCGACGATGAGGTTGCCGATGGCCGAGCCTGGCTGCATCTGCAGCTCGGCGCAGGTCTTCATGACCTCGAGGTTCATGATCACCGAGGTGCCCTTGTTGACCCGGTTGAGCAGGCTGGTTGACAGCGCCTCGATGCCGAACTGCACCCCGCGCAGGCCGTTGTCGTAGAAGCGCACGATGTCGTGGGGGCGCAGGTTGGCGCGGGCCTCGTAGAAGATCCACGGATCGAGCTCGAGCCCCTCCAGCTCCTCCATCAGCTCGTCATAGCCCTTCACGCGCACGATGTTGTCGAGGAAGGTGAAGCGGGTGCGATGGTAGCGCTGCGCCAGCTGGCGCATCTCGGCGCCGATGCGCTGCGCCGACTTCTGCCGGTAGCCGGCCCACTGGACGTTGAGGTTGCAGAAGTGGCAGGTGCTCTTGACGTTCTTCTGCGTGCGGTCCCACCAGCAGCCACGCGAGCCCTCGATGGCCATGGTGGCCTCGAGCTGCTGGATCAGCGGGTGGAAGAAGAACTGATCGTAGTCCGGCGTCGGCAGGCCGTCGAGATCCTCGACCTGCCAGATCTCGCCGGTCGCGGCGGGCTGATCACGCGCGACCACCCCTTTCGGCCAGGGCGCCTTGCCGCCGGCCTCGAGCTGCTTGAGCAGGGCGTGGAACGGCAGCTCGCCTTCGCCGCGCACGATGAAGTCGATCCAGGGGTAGTGCTCGAGCATCGAGTCGGCGATGGTCGCCGGGCTCACCGTGGAGCCGCCCAGCACGATGGTGGCGTCGGGCCAGCGCTCCTTGATGCGACGCGCCAGCAGGAGGTTGCCGAACAGCTGGCCAAAGCTGGTGGTCAGGCCGACCACCGCGCCGCCGAAGTCGTAGCGCGACAGCATCTCGTCGATGTGGCGCGTCAGGCGCTGGCGCAGGTTCTCGAACAGCGTCTCCAGGGTCTGCCCCATACGCTCGCGATCGCGGCGCAGGATCCAGATCGACGAGTCGGGCACCGCGGTCCGCCAGTGCTGCAGCAGCGTGGGCGCCATCTCGGGGTACAGCAGCGTGGCGTACAGCCGGTCTCCCGAGCCGTGGTCGACCGCGATATGCCGGTACAGCTCGGGGTCCTCGGCTGCGACGTCGAGGTAGGCGTACTCGCCGCTGACGTTCCAGGTTGGCTCGCGCTCCTTCAGGTATGCCGAGAGCGCTGCGATGGACGCCTGAGGCAGACGATGGTCCGTCCAGGGCATGGCGATGAGCATGATCCTCAAGGTCACCCTCTTGCGGCTCGAATGTGCCGCGCGGAACGATGCTAGCATGGAGCTCCGTCCGCGATGATGAAGCAAACCACGAATTGGCCCGATTTCGTCGCTGCCAGCCGGGGTCGCCACCGGTTCGAACAGCTCGACGATCAACACTTGCGCTTCGAGGTGCCCAGCGAGGGATCCTTCGTCGCCATCCAGGCGTACAAGACGGCCGCGCCCGACGGCGCGCCCTGGGTCACCCTGCTGACCGAGCTGGGCCCGCCGGGGTTGCTGGAGCCGAGGACCGCGCTGGCGATGAGCGCGCGGCTACCGGTCGGCATGCTGGCCGCCAGCCGCGAGCAGCTGGTGCTGCGTCAGCAGCTGCCGCTCGCGGGGCTGCCCATCGCGGCGCTCGAGGACACGGTGCGCTCGCTGGTGACGTTGACCCGCGAGCTGCGCGGCCACTTCAAGGCGCCGCCCCGCGCCGGCGCGGTGCACGAGCTGCTCGGCGTCGACGCCACCGAGTTCATGCGCGGATACTGGGGCGGCCAGCGCGAGCTCGCCGCGCGCGTCAGCCCCGCGCTGCTGCAGACGCTGCGCACCGGGCTGGCGTCGACCGACGTCGAGACCTTGATCGAGGGCAGCTGCTTTCGGCAGGTCTGGATCAACACCGGCGGCTCGTTCCGCTCCGTCGAGGTCGATGCGGCGCAGTGCCAGACCATGTACGAGGCCGGGCTGACGCTGTTCTTGCTGCTCGACGAGCAGCACTTTCCCTCGGTGGTGAAGTTCCATCGCAAGGTCGCCGACGAGCTGGGCTGGGCTGGCAGGCTGACCACCTCGGTGTTCGTGAATCGGCCCGGGGGCGGCACCCGGTTTCACTTCGATCACCTCGAGAACATCACGGTGCAGCTGCGCGGCAGCAAGCGCTGGCGGCTGGCGCCCAACAGCTCGGTCAGCCTGCCGGTGGAGAACCACATGGCCGACGGGCGCAGCACCGAGCCCGACAGCAAGCTGCCGCTGTACGCGGCGAGCGCCATCCCGTCCAGCGGACCCAGCCAGTTCTCCGAGGTCACCCTGGAGGCCGGCATGGCCCTGTATGTGCCGCGCGGCTTCTGGCACGAGACGCTGGAGTGCGACCAGGAGTCGATCTCGCTGTTCCTGGGCTTTCCGCCCTACACCTGGGCGCACGCGGTGTCGGCGGCCGTCTACTCGGTGCTGATCAGCCGGCGGGAGTGGCGCGAGAACCTGTGTGTCTTGCCTGGCCACCCCATGCCTGAGCTGCCGCTGGCCGAGCTGGCCGAGCTGACGCGGCAGATGTTCCCTCGCGGCGATGCGGCGCCGGTGGGCGACGTCGACGGCTGGTACCTGCGCAACCCGCTGGTCGTGATCGTCCTGAGTCGGCGCGAACACGCCAGCGACGCCAGCGACGGCCAACTCGACATCGCGGTCCAGCTGCATCGTGGCAGCGGCCTCGACGACGACCAGATCAAGCCGACGACCATCCACCGCGCCAGGGTCGCCGCCGCGCTGGCCGCGCTGCTCGACTGGCTCAACCTGCAGCGCACGCCGTTTCAGCTGCCCGCCGTGTGGCGGACCAGCCCTGGCGTCGGCGCCTTGCTGCAGGAGCTCCTGCGCTGCGGGGCGCTACAGGTTCAACGGAACATGTAGGCGAACGGGTCGTCCTTGCCAGCGGCCGCGCCGCGCAGCTGCACGGCCATGTCGACCAGGGCATCGACGGTGCGATCGAGCTGCTCCGGCAGCAGCCCCTCGATGGGCAGGGTCTGATGCACCACGGCCTGGTCGAACAGGAACGCCAGCGCGCCGATGGGGAGATCGCAGTTGACCACCAGCGCGCCGCGCGACTTGACCTTCTCTGTCGGGCAGATCTTGATGGCCATCACCGCCCACGGTGTGCCGGCGCCCGAGCGCGCCATGCGCAGGCCGACCCCGATGGAGGCGTCGCCCCGCGCCACCGAGAAGCTCAGGAGGTGCGGCCCGAACGTGTTGACCTGGTGCTTGGTCTTGAGGTGCGCTTCCAGTTCGTCCCAGCTCGTGATGCCCGCCGCCGCGTCGCTCATCAGGTGCTCTCCTCGGCGCCAATCTACCAGAAAGCGCGGGACGCCGCGTGCTAGTATTCGACGCTGCCATGTCGCCGCCGCCGTCGCCCTCCTCGCGTATTTGGTCGTGGGCCGACGCCAGCGCCGCGCTGGGCGCCGTGTTCCCGGTCCGGGTCGAGGGCGAGCGGCTGGAGGTGGAGGTGATGGCGGCGGTCGAGCAGCGCACCGTCGTGGTGCGCGAGCGCCAGGCCTTCGCGTCGGCCTGGCTCGAGCTGGTGGTCGACGTCGGGATGGCGGCGCTCGAGTCGCAAGCGCTGCCTGCGGGGCTGACGGTGGGGGCCTTCGCGCAGCAGGGCGACCGCCTGGTCCTGCGCCAGCTGCTGCCGCTCGCTGGGCTGCCGGTGCGCCACCTGATCGAGGCCGCCAACGTGCTGGGCCGCCTGGCCGCCGATCAGCTGCGCCTGCGCGCCCGCGCGCCCGCCGCCCCGCCGCCCGAGAGCAAGCTCGGACTGGAGATCCTGCCCTGTGTGGCCCCGGAGCTGTGCGCGGCCGTGGTGGCCCAGTATGACCCGCAGTTCACTCCCGACAACCGTCACTACCAGCACCACGACAGCGTCGAGGTGCTGATGGACCCCTTCAGCGACGAGACCGGTCCGGCGGCCGAGCTGATCGCCTCGGTGCGGCGCGTCGTCGCCGACTATGCGTCGCGGGCGGGGCTGGCCCTCGCAATCCAGGGTGGTATCCAGCATCGCCTGGCCCGATATCGTCCAGGCATGCACTGCCCCCGTCACCACGACTTCTTCGGCAACGGGGTCCAGCCGACGGTGTCATCCGTGATGCCGCTCGGCGCTGGCTATACGGGTGGCCAGCTGGTCTTCGATCGAGGCGGAGTTGACCAGGTGGTGGACCAGCCGGTGGGCAGCCTGCTGCTGTTTCCGTCAACTATCGATTTTCCGCACCGCGTCGAGCCGGTCACCTCGGGGGTTCGCCACGTCCTGCTGTACTGGTTCTAGCCAGCCCAGGTTCGTCCCCCTGAAAATCTGTGATGCAGGCGGCGCCAGGATTCTTTACAGTATCGGCCAGCTTATTTGACGCCTGACATTGACAGGGTGTTTTGTCGTTCTTTGCCCCAGGGAAGGTCCCCGCGGGGCGTCGCCGTATACGGAGCACGGTTTTCTGCGAGGTGCATACATGGGATGGCTGGATTGGAACAACGACGGACGCGTTGGTGACGAGATCGGGACGGGCATCGGTACGGTCGCTGGTGGTTACGGCGGTGGCCTCCTCGGTACGCTCGCGGGTGGCACGGCCATCCCGGGTATCGGTGCGGCCCCCGGAGTGATCGCCGGTGGTGGAGCTGGCGCAGCGATCGGTGGCGGCCTCGGTGGTCAGGCCGGTGGCGACCTCGAGAACTGGATTCGCAGCTTCTAGCGCAAGTCCGGTCGGGTTCGGCTGGGAATGTCTCAGTGTGAACCGCGGACGAATGCTGCTCTGGCAAGGAGAACCACATGGGATGGCTGGACTGGAACAACGATGGGCACGTGGGTGACGAGATCGGGACCGGCGTCGGTGCGGTCGCGGGCGGGTATGGCGGCGGCCTGCTCGGTACTCTGGCGGGCGGGACTGCCATCCCGGGTATCGGTGCGGCTCCCGGCGTGATCGCGGGCGGCGGCGCTGGTGCTGCACTCGGCGGTGGTCTCGGCGGCCAGCTCGGTGGCGACATCGAGAGCTGGATCCGCAGCTTCTAGCAGCAGTCAGACGGTCTCTCCTGCGAGAACGCTGCGACGGCAGCAAGGCGCTCTCGCAGGAGAGGCCATGTGATCTTGGGAGGTCAGGGTGGGGCTCCGAATCGCGTTTGTGATCCCGCCGCTGGTGGACCTCAACTCGCCCTACGCTGCCGCGCCACGCCTCACCGGCTGGCTGCGCAAGCTCGGGCACGAGGTCCTTCCGATCGATCTGAGCCTGGAGTTCTTCCTGCGGGTCTTCACCCGACAGGGGCTCACAGAGCTCTTCGCCGCCGTCGACCCCGACAACATCCCCCACGACTTCGAGGACGTCTACCATCACCGGGACACCTATATCCGGATGATCGACGACGTGGTCTCGTTCGTCCAGGGTCGCGACCCCGGCCTGGTGCACAACATCGTGCGGCGCCTGCCGCAGGGACCGATCCTGCGCAACGAGGGCGACGCCTCGCGTCGCGACGACTTCGGGACCTGGGGCAAGAACGATCTGGCGCGCTACCTGAGCTCCTTGATGTTCCAGGATCTCACCACGCTGTTCACGCGCACGCTGAGCAGCAACTTCGCGCTGCGCAGCTATGGCGACAAGCTGCTCGAGTCAGCGGTGACCTTCGATCACATCGCGACCGAGCTGGCGCAGCCGCCCAACTGGTTCGATCGCATGATCGGCGAGGTCGCGGCCAAGCATATCCCCGAGAACATCGACCTGGTCTGCCTGACCTGTCCGTTCCCGGGCAACTTCATCGGCTCGATGCAGGTCGGGCGCTGGCTGGCGCAGCACCGGCCAGGCACCGTGCGCGCGCTGGGCGGGGGCTATCCCTCGACCGAGCTGCGCAACCTCACCGACCCACGCGTGTTCGACTACGTCGACTACATCGCCATCGACGATGGCGAGGTCCCGCTGCAGCAGATCACCGCGCGCATGCAGGGCCAGGCCGACGCCCCGCTGTACAGCACCTTCACGCGCGAGGACGGCAAGGTCGTCTTCCACGGCAAGGCCGCGGTGCCGGTGCCACGCTTCAAGGATCTCCCGGCGCCCGATTACCGAGGCTTCGTGCTCGATCGCTACGTGCACCTGATGCCGATCCTCAACCAGGTCGCGCGGCTGTCGAACGAGGGCGTGTCACTGAAGGTGACCGCGGCCCACGGCTGCTACTGGAAGAAGTGCACCTTCTGCGACATCCATCTGCCCTACATCGACGACTTCGATCCGCTGCCTGCGGCCAGGCTGGCGGATCAGATGGACGAGATGCACGAGCAGACCAGGCTCTCCATCTTCCACTTCACGGACGAGGCGGCGCCGCCCCCATTGCTGGTCAACCTGGCGCTGGAGCTGCTCAGGCGCGATCGCGCCTATCAGTTCTGGGGCAATGTCCGCTACGACCCGGGCTTCACGCCCGACCGCTGCAAGCTGCTGGCGGCCGCCGGCATGCTGGCGGTGACGGGTGGCATCGAGATCGCCAGCGATGCGCTGCTGCCCAAGCTGGCCAAGGGCATCACGGTGCCCCAGGTCATCAAGGTCCTGCAGGCCTTCTCGGAGGCCGGCATCATGACCCACGGCTACCTCATCTATGGCTTCCCGGGCGAGCGGCTGCAGGACACCATCAACAGCCTGGAGGTGCTGCGCCAGCTGTTCGAGGCCAAGATCCTGGGCTCGGGGCACTACCATCGCTTCGTCACCACGCGGCACTCGCCCATCGGGCGCAACCCCGAACTGTTCGGCATCAAGGTCGTGGGCCCGGAGCACAAGGGGTTCGCTGACTACGCCCTGTGGCACAGCGAGGCGGGCAGCCCGGTCTCGGAGGACACCTTCAAGCGCCTGACCTCGGCCATGAACGCCTTTGCGCGTGGCGAGCTGCTGGATCGCGATGTCACGCTGCTGTTCCCGCCCAAGTCGGTGCCGCAGCCAGAGGTGCCGCGCGATCTGGTCAAGCGCACGATGAAGGAGCCGCACCCGGCCATCAAGGAGGACCGGGTGTGCTGGCTGGGCGGTGAGCCGCGCTGGGATCGCGGGCTGCTCACGGTGGCCGACGCCGGGGGCGAGGTCTACAGCGCCCCGTCCCCGCAGGCGCTGGCCAGCACCATCACCCGCTGCCACCCCCTGCACTGGGAGCGGGGCGTGCCGCCGCTGTTGCGTGACCTCGAGACCGCGACGTCGTTTTCCGCGCTCCGTGCCCATGGTATGGTCGTCGTCTAGCCACCCGCCTACGAGAGACCACACCGATGACCGCACGGATCACAAGCTGGAGTCAGCTTCGCGAGCACCTCACGGCCTCGTACGCGCCAGTGCAGGAGCTCGGTGAGCAGTCCCTCGAGGTCAACGTCAGCGCCAGCACGGGGCCGCATCCGGTGACCGTGAAGCTGTGCAGCGCGTTCGGCTTCGAGCTGATCGAGCTGCGCTGCTCTCTCGGCCCGGCGCGCGAGGTGCCCCCGACGGGGGCGCTGCTGCGCAACACCGGGCGCATCGTGGGTCCCTTCGGCGTGGCGCAGGGCGCCCTGATCGTTCGACAGTTACTGCCATTCCAGGGCCTGGCTGTTGCCCAGCTCGACGAGGCCATGAAGGCCATCGCCGAGCCGTTCAGTCCGCAAACCGCCTGAAGTCCGACAACACGAGAGGAGTCCACAATGGCTGCAAGCACGGGGCAGGCAAGGGTCCACGCGTATCAGCTGGCCTGGAGTTTCGCGACCCACCGGGGCTCGGTCCGGCTCTGGCTGACGGGCACCGACGAGGTCATCGAGAAGGATCTGGAACCGACCGACTTCATGGCCATGGCGGCGCTGCTGGGCTCCGAGCACGGCGCCGAGGTGGCGGTGGGCAAGGACCAGGTCGGCAGCTTCATCGTCGCGGGGCGCCGGAACATCGACGCCAAGTAGGTTGCTGCTGGCCTGACGCCTGATGAAGGTCCTCGTCTGCGGCGGCGGGCCGGCCGGGCTCACCACGGCGCTGCTTCTGCGCCGGAGCGCTCCAGCCCACGAAGTGGTGGTGCTGGAGCGCGCGGCCAGGGACACCAGCGTCGGCTGGGGGCTGACCTTCCCGCTGAAGACGTTCGCGGGCGTCGACGCCTGTCTCGCGCTCCCGGCCACCGAGGTCAAGGGGCCGCCCCGCGTGCTGCACGACGGCGAGGTTGTCGCGGCCGCTGACCACCTCCGCTTCGAGACCATCGGACGCAGCGTCCTGGTCGACGCCCTGCGCGAGCGCTGCGTCGAGCTCGGCGTCAGGCTCGAGTACGAGATCGCGGTCGAGCGCGCGGATGATCCCCGCCTCGAGCCCTACGATCTGGTGGTGGTCGCCGATGGCGCGGCCAGCCTGCTGAGAGGGACGCTGGACCTCGGGACCTCCGTGCTGCCAGGCGAGAGTCGCTTCGTCTGGCTGGCCACGCCACACCTGTTCGACCACCTGTCGATCATGGTCCAGGACACCCGCGACGGCGGGTATCTGGCCTGGGCCTACGCCTACTCGGCGCAGCTCAGCACCTTCATCGTCGAGTGCAGCGAGGCGACCTGGGCGGCGGCTGGGCTGGCGCGGCGCAGCCCCGACGAGACCTGTGCCCACCTCGCGGAGGTCTTCAGGGACGTGCTGGCCGGGGCGCCGCTGCTGCATGGGGGCAGCATGCGCTGGCGACAGTTTCCCACCGTGCGCAACCGCCGCTGGTATCACGGCAAGCTGGTGCTGGTCGGCGACGCCGCCCACACCGCGCACTACTCGACGGGGTCGGGCACCTCGGAGGCCATCCGCGACGCGGTCTGTCTATGTGCCGCGCTGGAGCGCGCGGCGCTGCCGGAGGCGCTGGCCTCGTATCAGCGCATCCGCCAGGCCGAGGTCGAGCGGGTGCAGCACAGCGCGACCGCGTGGATGCTGGCGTCCGAGCAGCTGCTGGAGGTCGCCGACGCCGGAGGCGCCCCGGCGGTCAGGACTCTGCTCTTGCGAGCCGCTGCACGAGCATGAGCAGGACCAGGCGGTCCTCGTGACCCTCGTTCTTGACCTCGTGCGGCAGGGTGTAGTCGAACACGAAGACCTTGCCCTGGACGAAGTCACGGCGCTCGCCGTCCACGACGAGGTGGCTGCCGCCGCCGTTCTGCAGGCACAGCATCGCCGTGTAGTAGGGGTTCCAGTGGTCGTGCTCGGGGATCTTGGTCCCGGGCGCCAGCTTGGAGAACGCGTAGGCGACCACGTAGGGTAGCTTGCCGACCAGCCCCACCGTCAGCGGCGCCAGCGCGCGCGCGGCCTCGGAGACCTCCGGACCGAGCACCGGTTCGTCCTCGTACTCCGGTACCAGCGGGAGGATCCAGGACGGTCCGACCTTGTCACCGAGCTGCTTCTCCAGGGTGGAGAGCGTCAGCATGGCCTCCTCGCGGATGGCCGGCCACTGGGCAACCACCTCGGCCAGCCCGGGGTAGTCCTCGGCACGATAGAAGTTGGGACGCTCGAAGCGCTTGGTCATGGCATGTGCTCGCTACGTGTCAGTGAAGTTGTACTGCTCTCCGCTGAAGTCGCCGCGCGCGGCCTCCTCGTTGCCACGGCGGATGACCCGGCCCATGTCCTCGAGCTCCAGCGAGGAGGCCAGCTGCAGGAGCTCCATGCCGATGCTGGACTCGTTGGCGGCGGCCATGAAGGCAGCGCGCACCGCGGCGTTCTTGATGTAGCCGCCCGAGAGCTCGAAGTGCTTGGCGAGCTGGAAGAAGTCGATCTCTGCGCCCATCGGGGCCTCGGTGGGGATGAAGCTGCGCCACAGCCGCTCGCGCTCGGGCGCCTCGGGGATCTCGAGGTGCAGGTGCAGGGTCAGTCGTCGCTGCAGCGCCTCGTCGAGCGAGGCCGGTCGGTTGGTGGTCAGGATGGCGACGCCGGTGTACTGCTCGAGCCGCTGCAGGAGGTAGTTGACCGCCAGGTTGGCGTAGCGGTCGTTGGAGCTCTTGACCTCGGTGCGCTTGGAGAACAGCGAGTCGGCCTCGTCGAACATCAGGACGGCGTGGGCGCGCTCGGCTTGATCGAAGACCTTGCCGAGCTGCTTCTCGGTCTCGCCGACCCACTTCGACACCACCTGCGCGAGATCGACCTGGTAGAGGTCGAGATCGAGGGCCTTGGCGATGAGACCGGCCAGCATGGTCTTGCCGGTGCCGGGCGGCCCCGAGACCAGGCCGATGACGCCGCGGCCATAGCCCAGACGGCGACCATAGCCCCAGTCGTTGTAGACCCGGTGGAAGTACTTCTTACGACTGATGAACTCGCGCACGCGATCGAGGTCCTGCTGCGACAGCACCAGGTCCTCCCACTTGACGGTGACCTCGACCCGGCGCGCCAGGTCGCCGAGATCGCTGCGCAGGCGGCGCTCGATGCCGTTGCGCACGTCCTGGTGGGTCGCCTTGCGGTCGCCCTCGCGCTTGATGAGGGTGCGCACCTCGCTGCACGAGCGGATGATCTCGCCAGGCGTGAGGTTGAAGGCGCGGGCCAGGATGGGCAGCTGCAGGTCGGGCCCACGCAGCGGCTCGGGCAGGCAGTCGTTCCAGATCTGCAGGCGGGTCGGCTCCAGCGGGATGCGGACCTGCAGCTCCCACAGCGGGCGCTCGCCGGCGATGCGCGGCGGCGTCGCCTCGGGCACGCCCAGGATGAGCGGCTCGGGATAGTCCTTGAGGCGTCGGGTCAGCTCGCGCGCGCCCTTCTCGAGCAGCTCGGCCGGGACCGGGCCGATGTACAGCATGGCGCCGTGGATCAGCGCCTCGCGCAGCACGCGCGGCATCAGCTCGTCGAGGGTCGGACGATCGATGACGCTGGGGTTCAGGGCCACCAGGGCCTGGCCGCCGAAGGCCGCCAGGCGGGCGGCCAGCGTCTTCTTGCCGACGCCGTCGGGACCCCAGAGCACGATCCACAGCGGCTCGCTGGCGGTCTTGCTCTTGCTGGCGTTGCGCGCGGCGGTGCACATCGCCAGCGCCTCTTCGCGGGCCTTGGGGTCCAGGCGCAGATCGTCCAGCGTCGGCTCGGCCCGGATCAGCTCGGCGCAGCGCGACAGCTCGGGGGCCAGCTGGCCACGGCCGCACAGGGCCGACAGCAGGTCGAAGGTCGGCTTGATGATGCGGTGCGTGACCGAGCCGAACGACTCCAGGGAATCGACCGGCCCAGCCTGCAGCACGCGCCAGCGCAGCAGGGGCCGATCGGGATCGACGGCGTCGAGCAGCGCGACGCGATCCGCGCGCTTGAGCCGGAACAGCTGGGCGACCAGCGAGAGGTCGACGCCTTTGCGCCCGCCGGCCGGGCTCTTCACCACGTTGAACACGTCGGCCAGCACCGAGTCGATGTGTGGCGCCATCGCGGTCACCAGGGTCTCGACCTCGAGCGGGCGCAGGCCGAGGTTGCTGATGATGCGGCCCAGCGGCGCGGCCTTGCGCAGCTCGGGCAGCGTCGCGTCGATGGCGGCGATGGCCTTGTTGAGCGCCGCTTCATCCTCGGGCGCGGCCTTGGCACCCAGCCGGGCCACCCGGCGCGCGGTCAAGATCGACTCGATCTCGGCCATGCTCGAGTGCGGGCCCTGGGGCTTGAGCTGGTCGGCCTGCAACGAGCGCAGGGTGCGCTCTGCGAGCAGCCAGATCCGGTTCAGTTCAGCGCTCAGCCACGCGTCAGCTGCCTTGGATTCACTCTCGCCCGAAGTCATCCTCTTCACCCTCGGCGCCCGCCATCGGTGCGCCCGTACCCGGCCACAAGTCTACATGGTCCGCGCGTCGCTCCTGAAACGAAACCTCGCGCCGCAAGGCCATGATGGCGCTTGCGCCCGAACGCTCGCCCTGGCCACCCAGGCTGGTGCCGCCGAAGGGCAGCCGCCCGGAAACCGAGTGCGAGCCGAGATTCCACAGGAGATTTCCCGATCTGACGTCGCGTGAGAAGCGCTCCCAGCTGGCGCTGTCGTCGCTGAACAGGGCCGCGCACAGGCTCGGCTCGGCGTTGCAGGCGCGCACCGCGCTGTCGAGGCTGTCGACCGGGTGGATGGCCAGGTCGGGCCCGAACAGCTCCTCGGTGAGGTAGGGCGCGGGGGCCTCGCTGGCCACGGCGGGGGCGACCAGGCGGGGGCCACGCTTGTGCTCGACCAGGTGCACGCTGGGCCCGAGGTAGCAGCCCTCGAGGTCGAGCCGCTGACCCTTGATCAGCGTCTCGGCGCCGGCGCGCGATGCGGTCGCCAGCACGGCCTCGACGCGCTGCAGGCGCTCGGGGCTGAGCAGCGGACCGTAGAACGAGCCCGCCGAGGGCGCACCGACGCTGATCGAGCCGACCACGCGGACGACGTTGCTGATGAACTCGTCGAGCAGTGAGCGCTCGACATAGACGTGGCTGAGCGCGGTGCAGCGCTGCCCCGCGGTGATGAAGGCGCTGGTCACGACCTCGTAGGCGGCCAGCTCGACCGCCACGCGGCCGATGACCACCGCGGGATTGCGCGCCCCGACGTGGAAGATCTGCTTCTGGTCCAGGCGCTGCGCGCCCTGCTCACGCAGACGCAGCCCGTTGGCCATGGTGCCCGTGAAGACCACGCAGTCGACGCCCCGGTGCGCCGCCAGGGCCGCGCCGACGGCGTCGTCACCGACCACCACGTTGGCGGCATCGACCCCGGCGTCGTGCAGCGCCTCGGCATAGAGCTGTGCGGTCGCCGGCACCAGGGGCGAGGGCTTCCACACGAAGGCGTTGCCGGCCGCCACCGCCGCGACGATGTGCTGGTGGCTGGTCGCCAGCGGCAGCATCGCGGGCCCCAGGATGGCGACCACCCCGAAGGGCTCGCTGCGCACGCCGCCGGAGACCACCGGATCGAGCCGCTCGCCCAGCGCCCCCATGGTCTCCAGGGTGAGCTGGATGCGTGACGACAGGCCGTTGACCTCGCGGGTGCACTCCCACTGGGGTCGTCCGGTCTCCCGGGTCATGGTCACGATCAGCTCGCTGGCGCGTCGGCGCAGGCTGGCCTCGAGGCGTCGCAGCGTGGCCACCCGGTGGTGAGGCCGCGAGCGCGGCCAGCGCCGGGCCACCGTGGTGGCGGCGTTGACGGCGTCATCGACGTCGCTGGCGGCAAACGGGAACACGCCGATGAAGTCGCCCGGATCCGCGGGCGAGTAGCGCTCCAGCTGACCGCTGGGGTTGCCGCAGGGGCGGAACTTGCCCGCCAGCAGGGGGCCGAGCGGCATGGTGCGTCGGGGACGGTCGACCTTCACGGCGCGCTACCCGGCGCCGCCGGGCCGCTTGGGCTTGACCTTGGGCGCTGGAGCGGTGCCGACGGGGGCCTCCTCGTCACCGTCACCGCGCCGACGGCGCACGCCTGCCGCCACCTCGTCGTTCAGGTTGCCGTCCCAGGCCGCCACCAGGTCATCGGTGGTGGTGTCGAACGGGGCCGCTACCTCGTCGCGGCCGCCGCGGGGCGCCGCGCCCTCGTCGACGCCGCCGCTGGGCGCGGCCAGGTCGTCGATACCGCCTCCGCCCGGGGGCAGGCTGGCGCCGGCGTCGATCTGCGAGTCGGGGATGAAGTCGGCTGCCATCCCGGTGTCGTTGATCTTCTCGGGCAGGTTCTCGCCCTCGGCGTCACGCAGCGAGGCCAGCCACTGCCGCGTCAGATCCTCGACGGTGGAGCCCTCCTCGTAGATCTCGTGATCGATCGCGCGCGCCAGCTCCGAGGTCGTGGCGACCTGGTGGAACTCGATCTCCGCACGGTCACTCTGCGGCGGCTTGCGGTCGAAGGCCACGGTCCGCCTCAGTCAGCCAGATAGCCCTGGCTCGCGGTCGTGCCTGGACTCTTGGTGAGCAGCTTGCTGCGCGAGATCTCGAGCTCTTGCACCAGACCATCGAGGGTCTGCTGCACGTGCGCCTCGGTCAGGCCCTCGACGGGCAGCTTCTGCGTCAACATCACCATGTCCTCGACCACGCTGAGGGCGCCGATGGGCATCAGGAAGTTCGCGAACAGCGCCATCGCGGGCTGGATCTCGTTGAGGGAGCCGACCTTGACCACGAAGACGACCCAGTCGCTGCCATGCGGCAGCACGGCGCGGCGCATCCCGAAGGGCGTGGTGCCATCCTTGTGCTTGAAGTCGAAGCGCACCATGCCGTCGCCAAAGGCCTCGAACTTGCCGTAGTTCTTCTGCACGAAAGCGTTGAGTTCATTCCATGACGTGAACGGCATCCCCACGCTCCGCCGGTTGGTTGGCGGTCCGAAAAGTAGCATGGGCGTCCGCCACTGAGGCGACTTTCGTTCAGCCCGGGCGCTGCGGTGCGAACAGGCCAAAGGTCAGCGCCGCCGTCGGAGACAGCGGCTCGGTGACGAAGCGCAGGCAGGCGAAGCCCGCGCGCTGATACAGCGCACGGACCTCGTCGGCGTCGCGGAACACCACCAGGTGCGGGCCCCAGGGCAGGTTGATCGGGGTCGAGGCGATGAGGAAGCCATCGGGCCTCAGCACGCGCCGGGCCTCGGCGAGCAGGACCTCGGGGTCGGGCACGTGCTCGACCACCTCGGTCGCGACCACCAGGTCGAAGGCGGCCGGCGGCGTCGGCAAGCTGCGCCCGTCGGCGCGCACGATGCTGGCTCGGTCGAGCCCGAGCCCGCGCGAGGCGAGCAGGCGGGTCGCGTAGTCGACGCAGCTGTCGCTGACGTCATAGCCGACGGCGGTGAAGCGGGGCAGGCGCTCCAGCACGCTGCACAGGACGACGGCCGGACCCGCGCCGATGTCACACCAGCGGCCGCGACTGCGCCCGGCCAGGGCGCTGCTGTCGAGCAGCTCGAGGATACACGCCAGCCGATCGAGCGCGTGCTGCCCCAGGTAGTAGAAGTGCTCCATGAAGGGGTAGATGGGCTGGTGGTAGAAGGCCTCCAGCACCTCATCGAAGGCGGTGAACACCGCCTTGTGGGGCAGCTTGCTGGCCTGTGCATGCAGGGCGGCGAGCATGGCCTCCATGCGCGCGGTCGGGGCGTCGCCGGGCGCCGCGTCGCCGGGCTGGGGCTGGAACAGCGCGGTCATGTCACGGATCGAGCTCTCCAGGGTGCGCCAGAACAGCTCGCCATGGCGGGTCGCACGCTGCTGCATGGGACCCAGCAGCTCGTCGCCCAGCGTGCGCGCGACCCAGGTCAAGAAGGCATGGGCAGCGGGATAGCTGGTGAGCTGGCGCTCGAGTTCTTCGCGGGGTGCCGCCATGGCACCGCCAGCATCCCACAGAACACACGCGACATTTGCGCGAACAGGGGGGTTGGCAATCGCCCAGGACAAGCTATGTTGTCAGCGCCACCTGCTGAGGAGCCTGCCATGTACCAGGGAATTGGAATCGTGCTCGCGATCGCGGTAGGCGTCATGATCGCGCTCTTCATTCGCGCCCGCAAGGCGCGCAAGTAGCCGCGCCGCTGCTCGCGTCGGCGCCCGCGCTCAGCGGGGGCGCCTGGCGCCGACGCCCTGTTTCGGGCTGATCAGCCCGGGCTGCTGCCCTCTGGGGGCGAGCTTGCCGGGGAGCGGCGGCACTGGCGCGGCGCTGGGCGGCGGCGCGGTGCTGGGCACCGGGGCGGCGGGCGCGCCGGGCGGAGGCATTGGCGGTGGCAGCACGACGGGGGCTGCGCCTGGCTTACCGGCGCCCAGGGTGATGGTGCCCAGCGTGACCCAGTCGTTGACCAGCGCGCCCGCCTTGGGCTGCACGGTGTGGGTGGCCGAGGCGTCGTCGGTCAGGCGCAGGCGCAGATCGGCCCAGGTCAGCGGGAAGTCGGGGCGGATCTCCAGCGGCAGCGACTCGCGCACGATGTCGCCCGGGCGCCACGACGAGGTCGCCGCGAAGCCGCCGCCGAACACGATGCTGGCCGAGCTCGACGGCCAGTAGTTCTGCGGCTTGCCGTCGGGGCCGATGGGGTGATCGCCGCTGACCATCAGCTCCAGGCGCAGGCTCTCGGCGATGGTGCGCAGCGAGCGGAAGTACACCGTGATGATCGGCTTGGCGTCCTTGGGCCACGGCGGCGGCGGATTGGCCTCCCAGCCGACCAGCTCGATGGCGTCCATCCAGGTCGCCGGCACCTTGTGGGCGCTGGCCGGCACCGCGTCGACGAAGTTGGCGCGAGCCTGGCGGAAGGACTGGTTCTCCTTCTCGTCACGGGCGAAGAACAGGCGATCCAGCCACTCCTGCAGCTTGTGCTGCATGTCGCGTGCGGCGGCCGGGCTGGTCGAGTAGACGTTGTTCTTCTCCCACGGGTCGGCGCGGCGATCGAACAGCTGGTAGGTGTTCGAGCGGATGTTGCCGATGATCTTCCAGTCCTTGGTGATGGCGGCGCGCTGCGGCACCGGCAGGTTGGTCTCGCTGAAGACCACGCGCGCGGGGTCGGTCTTGCCGTAGAAGATGGGGCCGACCAGGCTCATGCCCTCGACGCGGCGGCCGACCGGGGCGCCGACCAGCTCGGCGATGGTGGGCAGCACGTCGAGCGGGGTGGCCAGCTGATCGCTGATGCGCGGCGACAGCTCGGGCACCCGGATGATCAGCGGCACCGAGATGATCTCGCGGTACAGCGCGACGGCGTGGTTGATGATGCCGTGCTCGTTGAAGCCGTCGCCGTGGTCGCTGGTGACGATGATCAGCGTGTTGGCCCACAGCCCGGGGTTCTTGCGCATGCTGTCGAGCAGGCGGCCGATGTGCTTGTCGGTGAAGTACAGCTCGCCGTCGTAGATGTCCTCCTCGGTGTTGCCGAAGGACTTGTCGGGGTGTGCGACGTAGCGGCCGTGGGGATCCAGGTAGTGCGCCCACAGGAACCACTTGCGGCCGGCGTGGGCGGCGATCCAGGCCAGCGCCTTGTCGGTCACCGTGTTCGAGCTGACCAGGTAGGGATCGCGCGGGCCCGACGCGATCTCCTGGTCGTAGTCGTCGATGCCCTGGTCGGTGCCCCAGTCGACGAAGTAGTCGTGGGTCACGATGGCGCCGGTGCGATAGCCGGCGTCCTTCATGACCTCGCCGATGAGGCGGTTCTCGGGCAGGATCAGCGGCCCCTTGTGCGGGCGATCGGGGCCGAGCGCGATCCCGGAGTGGAAGAACTTGGAGGTCAGGATGGCCGGCATCGACGCCATGGTTCCGGCCGAGGGCGCGTGCACGTCGTTGAAGACCACCGACTCGGCGGCCAGGCGATCGAGGTTGGGCGTGGTGTCGCGGCCGGTGCGGTCCTTGTAGCCGCCCATGCCGGTGTGATCGAAGCGCACGGTGTCGATGGTGATGAGCAGGACGTTGTAGGGGCGGCGGAACTCGGGCGGCACCGGCGCCGACTGGCCCGGCGGCAGCGTCAGCGTCTTGGCGCTGAGGTCGCCGCCCCAGCAGTTCTCGTCGACGCCGTTGTCGGGGATGTCGACCGCGCCGGGGTGCACGTGCTTGTCGAAGGGCTTGCAGTCGTTCTCGCCCAGCAGCATGCCGACGCCGTCGCGATCGAAGTCGGTCAGCTTGTGCACCAGGCCGACCGCGGTCGACATCGCGGGCGAGCCGATCTCGGTCAGCACCTTGACCTGGTCGTTGCCGCCCCACCACAGCAGCGAGGCCATCGCCAGCACCGTGAGGCTCGCGGCGGCGCCCGCGATGACCAGGGGCCTGCGCTGGGTGGGGACCCGGGCCGGGATGAGGGTCAGGCCGCCGGCCAGCAGGCGCAGCGCGGCCAGGTCGAGGACGACCAGCGCCACCACATAGCCGGTCAGCTGGGGCGGGAAGCTCTGGCGCAGCGCGGCCAGGCTGGAGGCCTGCGAGGCCTTGGCGCCGACCACGTAGAGGACGATGCCGCCCACCGCGATGACCGGGAACAGCAGCACGAACAGCGCGGCGCCCGGCGAGGCGAACGGGTTGGCGGTGTCCATGCGGCGCAGCAGGCGCCCGAGCAGCCGGGCCGCGCGCACGACCAGCACGCCGAGCAGCGTGAGCACCAGGGCCACCGCCAGCGCCTGCACCGCGGAGCGGCCCGCGATGAGCTCGCGCGAGTTGAAGCGCCGCATGTTGCTGCGCATCAGGCGCGGCACCAGGAGCATGAAGCCGGCGATCCACAGCGCGCCGGCCCACAGATAGGGCGTGATGGCCCAGTAGCGCGGCCGCGGGTCGTCGTCGTGGGGGTGGGTGAAGGCGGTGGTCTCGTCGCTGTCGCCGGCAGGGCTGGCGCCAGGGTCGTCGGGGGTCTCGGTCAGCCAGCGCGCCGGGCGGCGCCCGAGGCCGATGGCCAGCACCGCCCCCTGGGCCACGCCGAGCAGGCCGCCCATGATGAGGCCCAGCGTCAGCGCGGTCGGCAACAGGCGCAGGGTCACGCCGAAAGGCAGGTGACCGCGCGTGCGCATGATGGTGATGATGGCGTCGCTCAGCGTGGCCACCATGCCGGCCAGCACCCCGGCGGTCAGCCCGACGCGCAGGTTGCCGAGGATGGTGCGCCACAGCGCTGGGGGACGGGTGCTCACCCGCGGCCCACGCCGGTCATGAACCACGTCCAATGCGGTGCTTCACCAGCACCCACAAGGCTTCGAAGCCGTCGGTCCAGCGGACCTTCTTGCCGTTGGCGACGTCGCGGGCGACGTAGGCGATGGGGACCTCGGCGATATGCACCTTGCGCAGGCCCAGCTTGGCGGTGACCTCGGGGCAGAACTCGAAGCGTTCGCAGGTCAGGTCGAGGTCGCGGATGAGGTCGGTGCGCAGCAGCTTGAAGCAGGTCGCCTCGTCGGTGATGTGCGACCGGTACAGCACGTTGGCGGCGGTGGTCAGCAGCTTGTTGGCCAGGAAGTTGGCCGGCGCCATGCCCCTGGGATAGGCGCGCGCCTTGAAGCGCGAGCCATAGACCACGTCGGCGCCGCGCTCCAGCGCGGGGCGCAGCAGGGCGGGGTAGTCGGACGGCTCGTACTCCAGGTCGGCGTCCTGGATCAGGACATAGTCGCCGTCGGCGTGCTCGAGCGCGGTGCGGATGGCGCGGCCCTTGCCCCGGTTCTCGGGGTGGCGCACCAGGCGCACGCCGGCGTCGGGGTGCTCGGCGGCGAAGGCCTCGACGCGGGCCGCGGTGGCGTCACGCGAGCCGTCGTCGCACACGATGATCTCACGGTCGACGCCGAGGGTCGCGAGGTCGACCGCGGTGACGCGGGCCAGCACTTCGGTGATGGAACGTTCTTCTTGATACGCGGGGATGAGGATCGAGAGTTTCATCACGGGGCCGGCGGTTCGCGAAGGTGTAGCACGAGGCGACGCGTGCTAAAAGACCGCGTGCCGACCGAGTCGCCCGCTGCCCCGGCCCCGAGCCGCCCGGCTCGCCTGGCCCGCCTGCGCACGTGGCTGGCGCGGCGCGCGCTGGGGATCGTGCTGGTGGCCGCGTATGTGTGGTCGTTCCCCTACTTCGAGCAGATCCACAGCGCCAACGAGCTGCCGCGGATCTGGCTGGCGCAGGCCATCGTCGACGAGGGGCGCTTCGCGGTCGACACCGGGGTCAGGACGCTGGGCGGCCCGGTGGCCGACGTGTCCGAGCTGGACCGGCCGGCCACGCCGGGCACCAGCGCCAAGGGCAAGTACTACTCCAACAAGGCGCCGGGCATGTCGCTGCTGGCGGTGCCGGCGTATGCGGTGCTGCGCCTGTTCGGGCGGCCCACGATGCGGGCGACCACGTTCTGGCTGCGGCTGACGGCGTCGACGCTGCCGCAGCTCCTGTTCCTGTGGCTGCTGGCGTGGTGGCTGAGCAAGGTGTGCGCCGACCAGGTCGCGCGGCGGGTGGCGCTGGTCGGCTATGCGCTGGGCACCATGGCGTTCACCTACGGCGTGACGCTGTTCTCGCACCAGCTGGCGGCGGGCTTCGCGATGGCGTCGTTCATCGTGGCCTCGATGTGGGCGCGCGGGGTGCTGCGCGAGCGCTGGCTGCCGGCGGCGGGGGCGGCGGCGGGCATGGCGCTCTTGTGCGACTACCAGGCGGTGTTCCTGTGCGTCCCGGTGGCGCTGTACCTGGCCTGGCGCGGGCGCGGGGTGTGGCCGCGGCTGCGCGCGCTGGCGCTGGCGGGGGCGGGCGCGGTGGGGCCGGTGCTGGTCCTGCTGGCGTATCACCAGGCCTGCTTCGGGTCGCCATTCAGGACCGGGTACAACGCCTCCAAGACGTTTGCTCACCTGCACTCGCAGGGGTTTCTGGGGCTGGTGTGGCCGCCGATGAAGGCGGCGTTCGTGGGCTCGTTCTTCACGCCCGACAACGGGCTGTTCGTGCTGTCGCCGGTGCTGCTGCTGGCGCTGCCCGGGATGGTCTGGCTGTGCCGGCGCCGCGAGACCCGGGCCGAGGGCGTGATCGCGGTCAGCGCGTTCGTGATCGGGGCCTGGTTCGTGTCGTCGATCGCGATGTGGCGCGGGGGCTGGAACGTGGGGCCGCGCTACATCGCGGCGGCGCTGCCGTTCCTGGTCTGGCCGGTGGCCGAGGCGCTGGCGTGGGCGCGGGTGCAGCGGCTGCCGCTGGCGTGGGTGGGCGGGGTGGCGCTGGTCGGGGTCTCGCTGGTGGTGTACGGCGTGCTGACGCCGATGTATCCACACCTGCCCTCGGGGCAGTTTCATCCGGTGTTCGTGAACCCGCTGTACGACGTCGGGTTCTGGCTGCTCGGGCGCGGCTATGCGCCGTACAACGCCGGCTGGGCCGTGGGCCTGGGTGGGGTGTGGGGCATGCTGCCGTACTTCGCGCTGGTGGCGGGCGCGCTGGCGCTGGCGCTGGGCCAGGGTGAGCC
This sequence comes from Polyangia bacterium, assembly GCA_044229835.1. Taxonomy (GTDB): domain Bacteria; phylum Myxococcota_A; class Polyangia; order Haliangiales; family JADYYK01; genus JADYYK01. Next base: position 79,274 of record JBGASF010000013.1, read on the forward strand.
CGGCGAGCGCCGGATGTGGCGCTGGCACGCGGCGGGGGCGCTGGGGGCGGCCGTGCTCGTGGGGCTGTATGCGCTGTGGCCGCAGGGGCGCGGGGCGCACATGGACTGCAACGGCGGGCGGATCGCGCCGGGCGAGCGGCCGTGCATCGAGCGGGTGGCGGCCAAGTACGAGCCGCCGCGGCCCTGAGCTGAGCGGAGCCGTGCCGCGCTGATGGACCGAAAATGAAGACGCCCCCTGGCGAGGCCAGGGGGCGCGGTGTGAGGGTCAGCGGGTGCGCGCTACTGCGCGACGCACTTGTTGTTGACGCAGGCCGCGGTCAGGCCGCCGCAGGGCTGACGCACGCAGCGCACGCCCGGGCCGGTGCAGATCGGCAGGGTCTGGGCGCTCGACAGCGCGCGGCAGTCGCAGCCCGTGCAGTAGTCGTCCTCGAGGCGGCAGTCGGCGTCGCTGGTGCAGAAGCCGGGGTCGGTGGCGGCGCTGATGCACGCCGACAGCTCGGCGGTCTTGGTCCAGCCGCACTCGCCGGTGGCCTGCTGCTCGCAGGTCGCGGTCTGGTAGCAGGCGTACTCGGGGCGGAACTCGCAGGTGGTGATGACGTCGGGGCGATCCGAGCAGACCTGACCCGAGCAGCCGCCCACGTAGCAGGTCTTGGCCGCCTTGACGGGCAGGTAGAACTGGGTCGCGCGCAGCGAGCGCGCGCTGCCGGCGGGGCCGCGCACGCTGACCAGGGTGCCGGCGACCAGGGTGCCGGCGGGCAGACGCATCTGCGCGAAGCCAGCGTCCTGCAGCTCCTGGGTCGCGCCGGCGCGGCTGAGGTCGGCGCCCGCGATGGTCACGGTGGCGGCGTTGGAGTTCAGCTTGGCGGCGCGGTGGGTCGGGCACGGGTAGGTGATGCACACGATGCCAGCGTCATTGGCGCGGTAGAAGATCCCGCTGGCGGCGGTGGTGCCCGCCGCGCTCCACGCCTCGGTGCCGACGAACTGGCGGTAGTTGCCGTAGCTGCCGTAGTTCTTCGGCGCGACGCGGCCCTTCCACACGCCGCCGGAGACCGGCAGGCCGCCGAGGTCGGCGGTGGCGACGTAGCACTCGCCAGTGGTCCAGTTGGGATCGTTGGCGGGGCCGCCGCCCGGGCAGAAGGTGTAGGTCTGGTTGACGCGCTTGACGTAGTAGCCGCCGCAGATGGGCGAGATGCAGCGCCGGAAGTCGGGGCGCGCGGTGTAGTAGGTGAAGTTGCTGATCGGCGCGTCGGCCTTGTCAGCGGCGATGTCGGCGACCTCGTTCTGATCCGACTCGATGGAGTCGATGTCCGAGGCGTCCTCGGACGAACAGGCGGGCAGCAGGGAGAGGGCCAGGAGCCCCGTGAACATGAAGTGGCGAATACGCATGGTCGCGCGTTGAGCAGCAACTGTGCCACTGGTGGTCCTCTGTATTATCGACGTGTTAGGGCGGGTTTTCGACCGGATCTGCCGGCCACTCGAGTGGACATCGTGACGACCTGTCACGGCCACTCGCGGCGTCACCATATCCGCTGGCTGCGCGAGCCAGTATGGTGGCGGACATGGGCGGCCTGCGGGGACGGCACGGGCTCGGGCTCGCCTGCGGGCTGGCCCTCTGGACGTGGCTCGGGTGGGTGGCGCAGGCGCGCGCCGAGCCGCCCAATGCGACCTGTGTCGCGGTGTGCATGGCGGACTCCAGCACGCCCGAGCCAGTGTGCCCGGCCTGCGAGCCGACCAACGTGTGCTCCGATCTGGCCAGCACCGATCGGCCGGCATATGACCGCTGCGTCGCCGAACATCAGGCTTGCTACCAGGACAGCCACGACTGCCAGCAGGGCGCTGTCGCGGGGCGGCGGGCCCGGGCGTCGTGCGCCGGGGCCGGCGCCAGCGCCGCCAGCTGCTGCGCCAGCGTGTGCGCGCCTGCGCTGGTGGTCGAGCCCTCGCGCTCGGCAGGGCGCTGGATCTTCGTCGACCTGGTGATGGCGGGGCTGCTCAGGCATGTGCCCGGGGACTACGCCGGTGCCGCCGCGCTCGGCCTCAGCGTCGAGTCGCTGTTCGGCGCGCGGTCGTGGCGCGGTTCGCGGGTGCCGTTCCGGCTCGGGCCGTCGGGCCAGGCGCTGCTCACCATCAAGGGTGACGAGTCCGAGGATGTCGGGCTGCAGCTGTCGGCGGCGCTGACCGCGCTGGTGTATGCGCGCCGGCGTGGCGTCGACACCTTCGCCAGGGCGGTGACGCTGTCGGCGGGGGTGCTGGCCGACCTGCCGCCAGCCGGTGCGAACCGCGTCGGCGCGCTGGCGCGACTGTCGCTGGGCGTCACCACCACCGGGCGCAACCAGTGGAAGTTCATCAGCGGCTGGGTCTTCGCCGAGGGCCACTACATCCCCGGCGGCGCCGACGAGGTCGATCGGGTCGACGTGATGCTCGGGCTGCGCCTGGCGCCGTTCGTGATCCCGATGGCGTTCATCCCGAACGCGCAGGATCGCTGAGTGAGGCGCGTGCTGGTGCTACCCTGGGGCGTGCACATGCGGGCATGGTTGCTGGTCCTGGTGGGTGTCGCGGGCGCCGGCTGTGGCGACGACGAGGACCTGCATCGCGATGGCGCGCTGGTCGACGGCGGCGCGATCGTCGATGCTGCGTTGCCGCGTGACGCCTCGGCGGACGCCGACTTCGTGCAGCCCGCGCTGCTGTCCGAGACCGGCCTGTACAGCGACATCGCCAGCAAGACCGTCGCGGCGGGCGTGACCGAGTTCGCGCCGCGCTGGCAGCTGTGGTCGGACGGCGCGGCCAAGCGGCGCTGGTACCGGCTGCCGCCGGGGGCGCACATCGACAGCAGCAACATGGATCAGTGGCGCTTCCCGGTGGGGACGCAGTTCTGGAAGGAGTTCGCGCGCGGGGGGCGCCGGGTCGAGACGCGCCTTCTGCAGAAGATCGGACCTGGCGAGGACTGGTTCATGGTGTCGTTCGCGTGGAACGCAGGCGAGACCGAGGCCATGGCGGTGCCCGGCGGCGTGGTCGACGAGCCCGGCCATGACGACATCCCACAGCAGTCGGAGTGCTTCGACTGTCACGCCCCGGTGCGCCTGCAGTCGGTGGTGATCGGGTTCTCGGCGCTGCAGCTCGATGACGCCGCGCGGGCGGGCGGCAGCCAGCTGGCGGCGCTGGTGGCGGCGGGCAAGCTGAGCGCGCCGCCGGCCGGCGGCAGCGCGACGACGCCGTACTTTCCGCTGCCGGCGGGGGATGCCGCCACGCGCGACGCCCTGGGCTACCTGCACGCCAACTGCGGCAACTGCCACAATCCGGGGTCGGACGTGAAGTTCGCGGTCGATCTCGAGCTGCGGCTGGGCCTGCCGCTGCCGCCGTGGTCGAGCAGCGCGGCGTATCGCACCGCCGTCGACGTCGTCAACCAGACCGCGGCGCCGCCGCCTGGCGCCAGCGCCATCATCGAGCCCGGCATGCCGGGGGCCAGCGCGCTGTACCTGCGCCTGACCAGCGAGGACCCGGTGTTCCGCATGCCGCCGCTGGCGCGCGAGCGGCCGCGATCCACCCGGTAGAAACGCTCCGTCAGACGTGGAATGTGCCGGGCCTCGATGCCTTCGCCGCTGTCGATCACAGAGAACTCCGCGCCGCCATGCTCGCTGGCGCGCCAGACGAGAGAGATGCGGCCGCCGTCGGGTGTATAGCGAACCGCATTGACCACCAGGTTGCCCAGCGCGCTTTGCAATTCTTGCGGGCTACCCAGCAGGCGTAGGTCGGTC
>JBGASF010000140.1:0-20900 GCA_044229835.1 Polyangia bacterium
CAAGGTGGCGGCGGCTGACAGCGCGCTGACCGCGATCGAGGTCGAGGGGCTGGGGCCGGGCGGCAAGGTGTCGCTGGGGCGGGTGCAGCTGCGCTACCGGTCGCTGATCACGTCCAAGGCCGGCAGCATGTGCCGGCAGACCATCAGCGTGCGCGAGCACTCGGCGCAGGCCTATGACGACTCCACGCTGCGCAAGCGGCAGGACTGCGAGGCGGCGCTGCTGGAGGGGCCGCACTGCACGCTGGCCGAGGTGCGCGCCAGGGCCGAGGCGCTCAAGGCGCCCGAAGGCGTGGCCGAGGTGGTGCTGCGCGCGAAGTCGAGCAAGACGCCCGACGTGGCGACCCGCGGCGAGTGGAGCTACGAGAGCGGGCGCTTCAAGAAGAAGTTCGCCGACGACTGCGGCGTCGCGCCGGAGCCGGCGCCCGCCAAGACCAAGGTGAAGAAGAAGAGGACGCGCTGAGGCGGCCGGTCCGCCCTTCGCGCGGTCAGGCCCGCTTCAGGAACGGCACCACCGCGGCCAGCACCTCGGCGGGACGCTCCTCGTTGCCGGCGTGGCCGCAGTCGGGGATGACCACCAGCTCGGCACCGGGGATCTCGCTGGCCATGCGGCGGCCGTTCTCGACCGGGAACAGGCGCTCGTTCTCGCCCCAGATGACCAGGGTCGGGCAGCGGATGGCGCGCAGCGAGCGCTCGACCTCGCCGAGGTTCGACAGCGACACCAGGGTCGCGTGCAGGGCGTCCTTGCCGCCGGGGCGGCACATGCGCTCGTAGATGTAGTCGGTCAGCTCGTCGGTGGCCAGGGCGGGGTCGCGGTAGACCTGATCGCGGAAGTAGTTCTTGATGTCGCGCTTGCCGAACACGCCCTTGAACAGCAGCGGCCCGATGATGGGCGTCACCGCCAGGCGGTTCTGCAGCGACAGCGCGATGGGATAGCAGGCGGCGTCGAGCACCACCAGGCGCGGCACCCGCTCGGGGTTGCGCGCCGCGGTGTACAGCGCGATGGCGCCGCCCATCGAGTGGCCGAACAGCGGGGCCTTGTCGAGGCCGAGGGCGTCCATCACGCCGATCACGATCTCGCTGAAGCCAGCCACGCCGTAGGTGAAGTCGCGCGGGCGGTCGCTCTCGCCATGGCCGGGCAGGTCGAGCGCGATGACGTCGAAGCCGGCCGCCACCAGCGGCCCCAGCATGGCGCGCCACTCCCAGTGCGACACCAGGTAGCCGTGGACGAGGACCAGCGGCGGGCGCGGCGCCGCCGGGGTGCTGGGCGCCGGGCGGTGCACGAAGATGCGGACGCCCGCGACCTCGACGAACTTGCCGGGCAGAGACATCGGGCTAGCGGCAGACCCGGCCGGGGCCGTCGGCGATGGTGACGCAGCTGCCGACCGTGCAGTCGAGGTTGCTGTCGCAGACGCGCTCGCACGACGAGAACTGCGGGCCGCTGGGGCCGGCGATACCGTAGTACTTCACGCAGGTCTTGCCGTCGGAGCAGTCCTTGTCGCCCTTGCAGGTCAGGTGGTTGACCGGCTTCGGGGTCGGGGTGGGCTTGGCGGTCGGGGTCGGCGACGGCGTCGCCACCGGCGCGCTGTCGGCGCCGCCCTTGTACCAGATGCACAGCCCCTCGACGCAGCCGCAGTTGCCCTTGGGCGGGGTCGGCACCACGTCGCACGTGGTGTTGACCTCTTCGGCGGCGCAGACCTCGCCGGAGCAGCCGCTGGCCATGCAGTCGCTGTCGGCGCCGCAGGCGTTCTGGAAGCTGACGCCCTCGAAGCGATCATAGGTGGCGCTGCCCGCGGTCAGCAGCGCGCTGCGCTCGCCGGTCGGCTCGGGCGAGGCGGTCGGCTCGGGCGAGGCGGTCGGCTCCGGCGTCGGTCCGGCGGCCTTGGGCGGCTTGCAGCCACACGACAGCGAGATCAGGGCCGCGGAGGCCAGGGCTATTGTGACCACAAGGACGGAGCGGGTGCGCGTCATGGCCAACGGGTATCACAGGGCGGGCGGGGTGCGCTACAGCGCCGGTTGTGGTGCTAAAGTCGCGGCGGATGATGCGCCGCGCGTGGGTCTCGCTGCTCTGCGCGCTGGTGCTGGGGCCCTGGCTGGCGCGGCCGGCCGCGGCCAACGATCCCCGCGTGGTCTGGCACACGCTGGAGTCGCCGCACTTCATCATCCACTACTACGATCCGCACCGCGCCGTCGCCTACCGGGTGGCGCGCCTGGCCGAGCGCGCCCACGCCGAGCTGGTCCCGGTCCTGGCCACCGCGCCCGCGGGGCGCACCCACGTGGTGCTGACCGACGACACCGACAGCGAGAACGGCTCGGCCACCGTGCTGCCGTTCGAGCACGTCACCCTGTTCATCACCGCGCCCGACGCGACCTCGTCGCTGGGCGACTTCGACGACTACCTGGCCCTGCTCATCACGCACGAGTACACCCACATCCTGCACCTCGGCGACATGGGCAGCATCCCGCGCCTCATCAACGCCATCTTCGGGCGCCAGTGGTCGCCCAACTCGGTGGCGCCGAGCTGGTACGTCGAGGGGCTGGCGACGTACGAGGAGTCGGAGCGCACCTCGGCCGGGCGCATCCGCTCGGCGGCCTTCGAGGCCCTGCTGCGCACCGCCATCATCGAGGACAAGTTCCTGCGCCTCGACCAGGTCACCAACAACCCCTACGAGTTCCCGCGCGGCACCACGCGCTACCTGTACGGGTCGGCCTTCGTGAAGTACCTCGGTGATCGCTTCGGCGATCCCGCGCTGGCGAAGTTTCACCACGCCTATGGCGCCGAGCCCATCCCGTTCGCGGTCAACCGGCTGGCGCGCCGCGTGTTCGGCAAGACCATGGTCGAGCTGTGGGACGAGTGGGCCGCGCACCTGCGGCGGCGCTACGCGGTCGAGCTCGACGAGGTGCGCGCGCGCGGGGTCCGCGTCGGCCGCGCGCTGACCGACAGCGGCGAGACCAACAGCTTCCCGCGCTACCGCGACGACGGCACCCTGGTCTGGCTGGAGAGCACCGGCTGGGACGCGCCGCGCTACGCCGCGCTGGACCCCGGCGGCGGCAAGCGGCGGCGGCGCACCCTGTTCGCCGAGCTCGGCCAGTCGGGGCTGTCGTTCATCCCCGGCGGTGGCGGCAGCTTCGTGTACGAGCGCACCGCGCCGCACCGCAACCTGTACCTGTTCGAGGATCTGTTCCGCTATGACGCCGCCACGCGCTCGCGCGAGCGGCTGACCTTCGGGCTGCGCGCCAGCGAGCCCGACGTGTCGCCCGACGGCCAGCGCGTGGTCTGCGTGGTCAACCACAGCGGGCAGCGCCGGCTGGTGCTGCTCGACCTGGCGGCGGCGCAGCTGGCGGCGCGCGAGGGCCACAACGCGCCGCTCCAGGAGCTGTACACGCCGGGTCGCTTCGAGCAGGTCTACTCGCCGGCGTGGTCGCCCGATGGCAAGACCATCGCCTTCAGCCTGTGGAGCGCGGGCGGCTACCGCGACATCGCGCTGGTCGATGTGGCGACCGGGCAGGTGCGGCCCCTGATGCACGATCGCGCGCAGGACATGGCGCCGCGCTGGTCGCGCGATGGCCAAACAATCTTTTATGGGTCGGACCGCTCGGGCATTCACAACATCTATGCATTCGACGTCGCCAGCGGCGCGGTCCGCCAGGTCACCAACGTGCTGGGCGGCGCGCTGCAGCCCGAGCCCAGCCCGGATGGCCGCCACCTGGTCTACGTGTCGCAGGGCGCGCGCGGCACCGATCTGGCGGAGCTCGAGCTGACGCCGGCCAGCTGGCTCGAGCCGGTGCCCCTGGTCAACGAGCGCCCGCCGGCGAAGCTCCTGCCCGAGCTGCCCGGCGGCGACGAGAGCGACCCCACGCTGTCGAAACCGCGCGACTACGACCCGTCGGACACCATCCTGCCGCGGACCTGGACCGTGCGCCTGGGGCGTGACTCGTTCGGGCGCGCGCTCGGCCTCAGCACCGGCGGCGGCGACGTCATCGGCCGCCACAGCTATGCCGCCGACGCCAGCGTCGGCCTCAGCCGCGGCGACCTCGGCGGCTCGATGTTCTATGCCTACACCCGCTTGTTTCCGCGCTTCGAGCTGTCGGCGCGCAAGAGCGTCTTCAAGGCCGGCGTGCGCGAGGACACCGACTCGAAGAGCATCGACGTCGACTACCGCGCCGCCAACCTCGGGGTGCGCATCCCGCTGGGCTTCGACGTCGACTACAGCCTGAGCACCGGCGCGGCCTTCGGCATCGAGCGCTTCCGCAGCCTGTCGCCCGCGATCGACGCCAGCCTCGACGTGCTGGAGCCCGGCGAGCTGCGCCCGCGCCGCCCGGCGCTGGGTGACCGCGCCGGCCTCAACTTCTTCCTGGCCTACTCGACGGTGCGCGGGCGCACCAAGGGCGTCGCGCCCAGCGAGGGCATGACCGCCGGCATCAACCTCGGGGTGCAGGCGCCCGAGCTGGGCAGCGACGCCGAGGCCGCCACCTTCACCTGGTCGTGGAACCAGTTCTTCCAGCTGCCCTGGGGCCACGGCCACGCCGCCTCGGTGCGCTACCAGGGCGGGCTGTCCTCGGTGCGCGGCGGCCCGGTCGGCGTCTTCTTCCTGGGCGGCGTGCCCGATCAGTCGATCGAGGACATCGTGCGCGCGCTGATCGAGAACCGCCGCATCGGCCCGCCGGCGCTGCACGGCTATCCCGGCGGCCTCATCTTCGGCGACCAGTACCACCTGCTCAACCTGGACTGGCGCTTCCCGGTGTGGAACGTCGAGCGCGGCGCCGGCACCCTGCCGGTGTACCTCGGGCGCATGCACGCGGCGCTGTTCGCCGACGTCGGCACCGCCTTCTTCGGGCCCTTCGATCGCGACTACCTGCGCAGCGCCATCGGCGTCGAGCTGCGCCAGGATCTGCAGCTCGGCTGGTACCTCGGCGCCACCCTGGTGGCCGGGCTGTCGCACGGCCTCGACAAGGGCGGCGTCAGCGACTTCTACACCCTGCTCAGCTTCCCTTTGTAGCCGTGCGCGCGGTCAGCAGCCGGTCGACGTTGTGCAGCAGGATGTCCTTGAAGAAGGGCTTGACCACATATTCGTCGGCGCCGATGTCGAGCCCCTTGGCGGCGTCCTGCACGCTGGTGTAGGCCGCGGTCATCATGATGACGGGCGTCGCGCGCGTGGCCGGGTCGGCCTTGATGCGGCGACAGACCTCGAAGCCGTCCAGCTTGGGCAGGTGCAGGTCGAGCAGCACCAGGTCGGGGTGGTGCTCGGCGACCGCGGCCAGCGCGGCCTCGCCGTCGTTGCCGCTGACCACCGTGTGGCCCTGGTTCTCGAGGATCTTCGAGACCATGCGCACGATGTCCGGCTCGTCGTCGACCACCAGGATCTTGGCCATGCCCCCCTCTATTCGCGCTTGGTGTCGTCGAGCAAGGAACGTACACAGGCCAGCGCCGTGGTGCTGTCCCACTGGCGCAGGTTCTCGAACCAGTACCGCACCCGGCCCTCGCGATCGATGAGGTAGGTGTCGGGGATCTTGGTGGTGCCCCAGGCCTTGCCGATGTTGCCGGCCTGCCCCGAGGGATCGCGCAGGATGGTCATCCCGGTGCCCTTGGGGAAGAACTCGCGGATCTTCTTCCACTCGGCCTCGTGGGCGACGCCGACGATCTCGAGGTCGGGCTCGTTGGCGAGCTGCGTGGTCATGCTCTCCAGCGAGGGCGTCTCCTCGATGCAGGGCGGGCACCAGGGCGCCCAGAAGTTCAGGAACACGACCTTGCCGCGGTAGGCCGACAGCTTGACCGGCTTGCCATTGACGTCCTCGGCCACGAAGTCGGGGGCGCTGATGGGGAACTTGCCCAGGGCCTGGCTGATCGGGGTCGGCTTGAGCTCGCCACAGGCGCGGGCCTTGGCGCGCACGGCCTCGGTCTTGATGTCCTGCTTGCGCTGGTGGATGGCGCCCAGGAACTGCCAGGTCAGGAAGCCGCCCAGGCCCAGCGCGATGACCGCCGGGACCAGGACGCGGACGAAGGCCGGGATGCCGCCCGCGCTGGAGGCGGTGTTCGGTGGGACCGGGGTGGCGCTCACGGGGTGTGCTCCAGCTTGCGCGCGAACTCGGCGGGATCGACGTGATATTTGAAGGCCTTGCGGCCGCCGATGAAGATCACGGGGACCTCGTCATTGTAGGCCGCGACCAGGGCGGGATCGGTGTCGATGTCGATCTCGCGCACGGTGAAGGGGCGTGGCGCGCCAGGGGCCAGCGCGCTGATGGTGGCCTTGGCCTCCTCACACAGGTGGCAGTCCTTCCGTGAGTAGACGACGACGTCGATGCTGCGCGCGGCGGGGCCTGGGCCAGGCATGGGCTACAGCTTAGCACCCACCACGTCGGCGATGGCCTTCACCGACGTCATCAGCTTGGCGAAGTTGGCCGGGGTCAGGGACTGCGGGCCGTCGGACAGGGCCTGGGCCGGGTTGGGATGGACCTCGATCATGAGGCCATCGGCGCCCATGGCGACGGCGGCGCGCGCCAGCGCCGGGACCGAGCGCCAGTCGCCGGTGCCGTGCGAGGGGTCGACGATGATGGGCAGGTGGGTCAGCCGGCGCAGCAGCGGCAGCGAGCCGAGGTCGAGGGTGTTGCGCGTCATGGTCTCGAAGGTGCGGATGCCGCGCTCGCACAGGATGACCTGGTAGTTGCCGTTCTTGCAGATGTACTCGGCGGCCATCAGGAACTCTTGCAGGGTGGCCGCCATGCCGCGCTTGAGCAGGACCGGGCGCTTGATGGAGCCGACCGCCTCGAGCAGCGCGAAGTTCTGCATGTTGCGCGCGCCGACCTGGACCACGTCGACGTGCTGGGCGAACAGGTCGACGTCGCGGGTGTCGATGATCTCGGTGACCACCGGCATGCCGGTCTCGGTGCGCGCCTTGGCCAGGAGCTGCAGCCCCTCGTCCTTCATGCCCTGGAACGAGTACGGCGAGGTGCGCGGCTTGTAGGCGCCACCGCGGAAGAAGCGCGCGCCGGCCTTGCGGACCTCGCGCGCGGCGGTCATCAGCTGCTCGGGGGACTCGACCGCGCAGGGGCCGGCGATGACGCCGAAGTGGCCGCCGCCGATCTGGGCCGGCTGGTTGTCGGGGCCAGGCAGCGACACCACGGTGTCGTCGGGCTTGACCTCGCGCGAGACCAGCTTCCACGGCTTGGAGATCGGGATGGCCTCGCAGACGTCGGAGAAGCGGGCGAACAGCGCGGGATCGAGCGCGCCGCTGTTGCCGGTGATGCCGATGGCGGTGCGCTGGGCGCCGGGGATCGGGTTGGGCGTGAGGTTGAGGGTCTTGATGTAATCGACCACGCGGGCGGTGTCGGCCTCGGTGGCGTCCTTGCGCATCACGATCAGCATGATGCGGACGGTGTTAGCACAGGGGGCTAGAGTTCGTACATCGAGCTGCAGCTGCCCAGCTTGCCGGCGCCGTTCGAGACGGGGGACTCCCAGCCGGCGTTGGTGCACTGGTACCAGATCCGGTCGGAGCGCGCCTGCACGCAGGTGCGCGGGGCGACGTCGCGGCCCAGGGTGGCCGAGCTGCACCAGCCGTAGCTGGCGGTGCAGCCGGTCTTGCCGGCGACCCACGAGCCGCTGTCGCAGTGGTACCAGGCCTTGTCGGAGGCCGACTGCACGCAGGTGCCGTCGTTGACCATCTTGGCCAGGGTGGCCGAGTTGCAGGCGCCGCCGCCGCCGGGGGCGGGCGTCATGCCGGGCGCGGTGCCACCGGGCGGGCCGGGGTCGGCGCCCCAGTACTCCCAGTGCCAGTTCTCGGACGGCACGGTGCGCTTGAAGCCCCAGCGCGCGCCGTTGTTGTTGAGCCAGGAGAGCACGCCCGGGGCCGAGGCGTTGAGGTCGAGGGCGTGGCCGCTCTGGTGGTTGGAGTAGCCCGGGCGCGCGGCCAGGTTGCCGGTCCCGTTCTGGTAGGCGCGGTACAGCTCGGCCTGCTTGGCGTTGGTGCGGAAGCCGCTGACCACGATGATGCTGACGCCGGCGCGCGAGGCCTCGGCGCGCATGCGCAGGAACTGGTGCGCGGTGCCGACCTGGACCTCCTTGCCGTCCACGGTCACGACCTGGATCGCGAACGGCGTGCCGCTCTTGTAGCCGGTCGCGCTGTGCGGGGTCAGGTCGGTGACGGCGTTCTCGCCGTAGACGATGTCCTCGCTGGGAGGCTCGTGATCGTGGCCCTCGTCCTCGCTGCCCTCGATGCCACCAGCACAACCGGACGCCACTGCCAGACCCAGGATGATGATGAGCGAGCGCTTCATGCGAACCGGTAGTTCACGGCACATGCCACCGAGGTTCATTCCGCAAGGTCGCGGAACCGCACCAGAGATCGCCCCCTGGCTGAGGGGCTAGCCCCTCACTGCGCACGCCAGGTTGCACGCGCCGATGGGCACCCGCAGCCAGCCGGCCGAACCGAGGTTCACCCGCCGCGGACGCGCTGCCACAAGGCGTCGAGGCCGAGGCTCGAGATCCAGCGCTCGATGTAGGCGCGATCGAGGCCGGGGCGCACATCGAGGATGACCGCGACGTCGCGCAGCTGCTGTTCGGAGCCACCCTGTGCGGCCCATTCCAGCTTGGCGATCACGGTGTCCTCCGCGGTCGCGAGGCTGACCGGTACCCCGAAGACCTCGCCGGCGATGCGCCGCTCGAACTCGGCCTCGCTGAAGGCACGCCGTTTCTTGATGACGAGGTCGATCTTCCACCCGGTGGTCATGTCGATGACGTTGAACATCGAGGCGCGCACCAGGGCGTCGAGCGCGCTGTCGAGGTCGGCGTAGTACTCCGCCTCGGGCAGCGCGCGCACGAACGTGGTCAGGGTGGTCCGGTCGGGGGCGATCACGATGTCGATGTCGCGCGTCATCCGGATCTCTCCGTGATAGCCGCTCGCCACCGAGCCGGCGACCATGTACGGAATGCCGGCCTTCTCCAGGTGCGCGCAGATCCGGCGCAGCGTGTCGCCGGGGCTCATGGGTCGAGGAGAGGACGCCGGTAGGCCTTGCTGTAGAGGTCATCGCCGAGCCAGATGCGCAGCATGGCGTGCTCGACCTGCTCGCTGGTGTACTCGGGGTGACGCTGCCGGATGCCGGCGCGCAGGAGCTCGCGGCCGTCCTCGGACATCTCCAGCATCAGCTCGACGCGACGGCCCGGGGGCAGCTTGCGCAGCCAGTCGAGCTGGACGGCCCAGGCGGCGGGGCTGGTGTCGCGAGGCGGAAGCACGAGGGTATTCTACGCCGAAAATGAAACGGGCCGAGGCGACGCCCCGGCCCGTGTGAGTCAGCTATGCAACCGCCTTACAGCAGCGGGTCGATCTTGGCCTTGAACATCTCGAACGGGACGGCGCCTTCGACCTTCTTGCCGTTGACGAAGAAGGTCGGGGTGCCGAGGCCGCCCAGCTTGTTGGCGGCGTCGATGTCGGCCTGGACCTTGGCCTTCCACTTCCCGCTGTCGAGGTCGGCCTTGAACTTGGCCATGTCGAGGCCGATCTTCTGCGCCGCCGCCTCCAGGCCGGCGCGGTCCAGCTTGTCCTGCTGCGCGAACAGGGCGTCGTGCATCTGCCAGAACTTGCCCTGGGCGTGCGCCGCCATCGAGGCCTCGGCGGCCAGCGGCGCCTTGTCGTGGAACGGCAGCGGCATGTGGCGGAAGACCATGCGCACCTTGTTGCCGTAGGTGTCGAAGATCTGCTTGGTGGTCGGCAGCACCCGGCTGCAGAACGGGCACTGGAAGTCCGAGAACTCGACGATGGTGACCTTGGCCGAGGCCGGACCCTTGGACGGCGAGTCGCTGGGCGCCGCGACGTCATAGACCTTGTTGTCGTCGGGCGGCGGCGCGCCGGGCGCCTGCGGTGCGGCCGCGGCGACCTCGGTCAGGCCGCCCTTGGTCAGCTCGGCGTACAGCGCGTTGGCCGAGACGCCGGCCTTCAGCTTGGCGTCGGCCTCCTTGAGGACCTCCTGCGCCTTGGCGTCGAACATCTCGAAGGGCACCGCGCCGCCGATGAAGCGACCGTTCAGGTAGAACGACGGCGTGCCGTTGACGCCGAACTTGCCGCCGTAGTCCATGTCGTCCTTGACCAGCTGCTTGAACTTGCCGCTGTCGAGCGCCGACTTGAACTTGCCCATGTCGAGGCCGATCTCCTGCGCGAACTGCTCCAGGTGGGCGCGGTCGAGGCTCTGCTGGTTGGCGAACATCTTCTCGTGCATCTGCCAGAACTTGCCCTGCTCGTGCGCGGCGCGGCCAGCCTCGGCGGCCATCTGCGCGTTGTTGTGGAAGGGCAGCGGGTAGTCACGCCAGATCACGCGCAGGTCCTTGCCGTACTTGTCCTTGAGCTGCTTGATGGTCGGCTCGACGCGCGAGCAGAACGGGCACTGGAAGTCCGACCACATCACCAGCGTCAGCTTGGCCGAGGCGTCGCCGTTCGAGGGCGCGGTGGCCGGGAAGGTGACCGCGTAGGTCTTGCTCTCGTCGGGCTCGCCGGGCTGCGGGCCCGAGGGCGCGGCCGGCTGCGGCGGCGCGGCGGCGACCTCGGTCAGGCCGTTGGAGATGGTGCGCGCATAGATGGAGTCGGCGCTGGCGCCACCGGCGGCCAGGGCCTCGGCCTTCTTGAGCTCCTCGTCGATGACGGTCTTGAAGTTCTCGAACGGCTGCGCGCCGCGCAGCGGACGGCCGTTGATGTAGAACGACGGCGTGCCGCGCACGCCGAACTTGCCGGCCTGGGCCTGGTCGTCGGCGACGATCTGCTTGAACTTGCCGCTGTCGAGCGCGGCCTTGAACTTGCCCATGTCGAGGCCGATGGCCGCGGCCTTCTTCTCCAGGCTGGCGCGATCGAGGCCCTCCTGGTCGGCGAACATGGCGTCGTGCATCTGCCAGAACTTGCCCTGCTCGTGCGCGGCCATCGAGGCCTCGGCCGCGATCGGCGCGTTGGGGTGCATGGGCAGCGGCTGGTGCTTGAAGGCGATTCGGACCTTGGCGCCGTAGGTGTCCTCGATCTGCTTGAGGGTGCCGCCGACGCGCGAGCAGAACGGGCACTGGAAGTCCGACCACTCGATGATGGTGACCAGGGCCTTGTCACTGCCCTTCACGGGCGCCTTCCCGAGCTCGACCTTGTAGGTCTTGCTGGGGTCGGGCTGGCCGGGCTGCGCCGCCGGCGCCGCCTCGGGCGGCGGTGAGGTGCGCGCGTTGGCCATCAGCTGGGCGTAGACCTGGTTGCGAGCGATGCCGCCCTCGACCATGCGCTGCGCGCTGGCCAGCTCCTTGTCGATGATGGTCTTGAAGGCGTCGAACGGCTGCGCGCCGCGCACCAGCAGGCCGTTGACGTAGAAGGTGGGCGTGCCGCGGGCGCCGATCATCGCCGCCGCCTTCATGTCGGTGTCGATGATGTTGTCCCACTTGCTGGAGTCCATGCTGGCGGTGAACTTGTTCACGTCCAGGCCCAGCTTGCCGGCGTACTTCACGAAGGTCTCGTGCGAGAGGTCCTGCTGGTTGCCGAAGATGAGGTCGTGCATCTCCCAGAACTTGCCCTGCTCCTCGGCGGCGAGGGCGGCCTTGGCGCAGGCCTTGGCGTTGGGGTGGAAGGGCAGCGGGTTCTGCTTGAAGACCAGGCGGACCTTGTCGCCGTAGGCCTTCATGACCTGGTTCATGGTCTCGTGCGCGCGCGAGCAGAACGGGCACTCGAAGTCGGAGAACTCGACGATGGTGACCAGGGCGTCGGCGGGGCCCTTGGTGGGGGCGCTGCCGATGTCGACCTTGTAGCGCTCCTCGCCGGTGGCGGCGCCGCCGCCGGCCTTGGCGCCCTCGGTGGGGGCCGCCGCGGCCGGGACCGCCCCGGTGCCGTCGCCGCCCGCGCCCGCGATGGCGCCCGAGCTGCTCTTCTTGGAGCCCTTGGTGGTGTAGTGGCCCAGGAAGTAGCCGCCCACGAAGGCGATCATCACTCCCAGGACTGCAGTTGCTTTGTTCATGGTCTCTTCCAATCGCGCCAGTCGGCGCACAAACGGGTCTAGGCAGCGCACACGGGCGCCGCGGGAAAACGGAGTGGGCTTGGTGGAGAGCTAGCTGAGGCGCGGTGGACGTTCGAGACGAGCGGCGGGCGGGTCGGACGGGTGCTGCGTGCGCGTGTGCGGGGTGAAGCGTGCGCTGGTCTGGCTCAGCGCGAGGGCGAGGTGGGCGTTCAGCGCGGCGTCGTGCGCGCCCGGGCCGGCGCCAGGGCTGGGCTGCGTCGGCGTGGCCGGTGCGTCGTTGTCGGTGACGCTGGTGAGGGGCGTGCTGGCGGGGGCGGCGCGGTGCTGCGGGTGACGCACCACGCGGGCGCGGCCAGTGGCGGCGCGCGGCTTCTGCTGCCGCGGGGCGGGGCACGCGGTGACCTCGGTGGTGCGGGCGCACGGGGTGTTGCGGTCCATCGCGGGCGCCGACTCGCTGCCGTCGTCGGCGAAGCTGAGCGGCTCGGCGCCGAACAGGTCGACGATCAGCGGCGACTCGTAGTCGAGACGATCACAGGCGGTGACGTCGGCGACCGCCGTGGACAGGTCGTCGGGATCGGCCGGCGCGGCCTGCTCGGCCACGCTGGCCAGGGCCGCCGGCGTCTGACACTGACCCGCGCTGGCCAGGCGCGGCAGGGCGCACAGGCAGACGGCGGCGATCAGGGCGTGGCGAACCGGATGCAGCACTTCGTCTGTATGTAGAGGAATCCCGCCAGAAAGGCAAGGGAGGCCGGTCACAGGTGTGGGGCCCGCGGCTACAGCAGGTCGTCGATCAGGAGCTCCTCGGGGGTGGCCCCGTGGACGGCGATGGCCCGGTGGGTGGCGCGGTCGGCCGGCGCGGAGGGGTCGCCGCCGTCGCTGCCGGTGGCATCGAGCGCGGTCCAGCGGCCCTGGATCCACGCCAGGTTCCAGCGATGCAGGCGCCAGCCGTCGTCGGCCAGGATCCATCCGGTGACCAGCCGGGTCGGGATGCGGGCGGCGCGCAGCAGGGCGCCGAGCAGGTTGGCGTGGGCGTGACAGTCGCCGGCGCGCAGGGCGAGCGCCTCGGTGGCGGTGAGCGGGGGTGCGGCGGTGGTCTTGCTGGTGAGCAGGTCATGGGTGAGGAGGGCGAGGGTGGCGGGCGTGGCGTAGGGGCTGACCAGGGCGCGGATGGCGGCGGTCGAGGGTTGCAGCAGGGTGGGGGCGAGATCGGACGGGGTCGGCGGGGAGGTGAAGGTCGCCGGGGCGGTATCCCTCGTGCTCGTGCTCGTGCTCGTGCTCGTGCCCGTGCTCGTGCCCGTGCCCGTGCCCGTGCCCGTGCCCGTGCCCGTGCCCGTGCCCGTGCCCGTGCTCGCACTCGTGCTCGTCAGCGCCGGCGAGTCCGCCAGCACATCGATCGGCACGAACGCCGCCATCGCCTGCTCGCGCGTGGTCAGCGTGGCGCGTCCCCCGCTGGTGGTGACGCCGGTGATGCGTCGACGCGCATCGAGGTCCCAGCGCTGCTCGAGCGCGCCGAACGGCGTCTGCATGGTGATGGCCAGCGCGCCCGGCGCCGGCGTGATCCGCGTCGCCACCCGCGCGCCGTCGCGATCGGTCAGCACCACGATGGCCGAGGCCGGCGGCGTCCCCAGCCGCGCCAGCACGGTCAGCCACGGCAGCGGCACCGCCTCGGCGGGCACCCGGGTCACGCTGCGCACGCCGGCGCCGTCGTGGGCGATCAGGGTCCAGCCGGCGGCGCCGCGCTCGGCCTCGAGGATGCGCTCGACGCGGCCGGCGCTGCGCCGCACGGTGACGCTGCGGGCCGCGCCGCGATCGCCGCTGGCGCGCGTCTCGGTGGCGATGACCAGTGCCGGCGCCGGGCCGCGGCGCACCGCGATCCAGTCGTCGCGCTCGTAGTCGACCTCGGCGCCCTCGATGCGCAGCGCCTCGCGCGACCAGCCCAGGCGCGCGCCCGCCGTGGTGGTCAGCGCGAACCAGCGCGTCTCCACCACCGGGGCCGGGGTGACGCTCGGCTGCGGCGTCGGTGTCGTCTGTTCGGGCTCGCGCGAGCGCCGGGCACACGTCAGGGACGCACACAGCACCAGCAAGCAGTGCGCGCGCATTTCCGAAATGCTATCGCGCCCGCCGAAACCTCGCAAAAGAGCGCAGCTAACTCAGCGCGGTTCCAGGCGCAGCACCCGGCTCGAGGCGAGGTCGGTCACGTACAGGCGGCCATCGGGACCGAACGCCAGGCCACCCAGCGCGTTGCGCAGGCGGGTGTCGTAGTAGCGCAGCCGCTTGCCGGTCAGGTCGAACACGCTGATGCGCCCGGTGGCGTGATCCGAGACCCAGAGCTGGCCGTTCTGCAGCGCCAGGCCGGCCGGGGTGTCGAGCAGCGCGCCACGCGCGGGCACCACCTCGGTCAGCGTCGCGCCCACCATCTCGACGGCGCCGCGCAGCGGCTCGGGCGGGCTGAGCGCACCGCCGGGGCGACCGCTGCGGGTGTCGAGCTTGACGATGCGACCGTTGCCGCTGTCGGCGACATAGACGAAGCCGGCGTCGAACACCGCGTGCATCGGCACGCCCTCGACCCGGCGCAGCTGGCCCTTGGCATACAGGGCCACCGCGCCGTCGGCGTGATCGTCCTGGCCGATGCCATGGTCGCGCATGAAGTCGTAGCGGAAGATCCCGGCCTGCAGGCCGCCGACGGCCCAGAACACGTTGGCCTTCTCGTGCGCGAGCCCCATGCACAGCGGGGTCTCGTGCATCATGTCGATGTGTGAACCGAGGCCGTAGGGATCCTGGCGCGCGAAGATGCGCAGATCGGTCGACCACAGCACCGGGCCCATGAAGTCGTTGTGCGGCGCGGTGTGGCCGTAGGTGTTGCGCGACTCGCCGCAGGTGCCCATGGTGCCGGGCACGCCGAAGGTGGTGGGATCGGCGCCGAAGTCGATGGCCATCGGGTTGGCCATGAAGTGCACCGCGTAGGCGTCGTGGCGGTACTCGGTGCGCCGCCCGGTGTTGCGCGAGGCGCCGTGGATGATGACCGTGCTGTCGTCGTCGCGGTTGACGACCCAGAGGTCGTCCGGGACGCGCGGGTTGAAGGCCAGATCGGACGGCCCTTCCAGGCTGTTGCGCGCGCTGGCGATGGTGCGCAGCGTGCCGGCGGCCTGGCCGTCGTCCTTGCCCTGCTCGAGCGTGATGTCCTGGACCTCGTCTTCACCTTCGCTGGCACAGCCGGCCGTCGCCAGGCACAGGGCCAGCGCCCACGTCACTTTACGCATGGGCCCAGCGCACAGCAGGAAGCGGGCCGGACAGGCTGACAACGAGTTCTCGCCAGTTATGCGCGCGAAGTGGGACGGCTCCTGGCGGGTCGGCTGACCGGTTGGCGGCTACTCGGGTTGCGTGTCCCCAGCTGCGGCGTGGCGTGGCGATGGCAGGCCGCGGTCGGTGGTATCGTGGCCACGCGCATGATCGGCAAGACGCTGGGGTCGTACCGGATCGAAGGCGAGCTCGGCAAGGGCGGCATGGGCGTGGTCTACGCCGGCAGCCACGCCGAGCTGGGCTTCCGCGTCGCGCTCAAGCTGCTGCGGCCCGAGCTGTCGAACGACGGCGAGCTGGTGCAGCGCTTCATCAACGAGGCCAAGGCGGCCGGGCAGATCCGGCACCCAGGGATCGTGCAGATCTATGACTTCGGCCGCGACGAGCGCGGCGCGGCGTGGTTCGCCATGGAGCGCCTCGAGGGCGAGAGCCTGCGTGACCGGCTGCGCGGCGGGCGCGCGCTGCCGGCGGGGCGCGCGGCCACGCTGGCGCGGCTGACCGCGAGCGTGCTGGCGGCCGCGCACGCGCAGGGGATCGTGCATCGCGACCTCAAGCCCGACAACCTGTTCCTGGTGCCCGACGCCGACCTGCCCGGCGGCACGCGGGTCAAGGTGCTGGACTTCGGCATCGCCAAGCTGACCGGGGACATGCACACGCCGTCGCTCAGGACCCGGACCGGCGATGTGATGGGCACGCCGTACTACATGAGCCCGGAGCAATGTCGCGGCGGCGGCGAGGTCGATGCGCGCGCGGACGTGTATGCGCTGGGCTGCATCCTGTTCGAGATGGTGGCGGGGCGGCCGCCGTTCGTGGGCGAGGGGCTGGGCCACATCCTGGGCATGCACCAGTACGAGGCCGCGCCGGCGCTGAGCGGGTTCGCGCCCGAGGCGCCGCCGGCGCTGGTGATGCTGGTCGGGAGGATGCTGGCCAAGGCGCCGGGGCAGCGGCCGCAGTCGATGGTGGAGGTGGTGAAGGCGCTGGAGGGGCTGGCGGAGGGGCCGGTGACGGCGGGGATGGCGGCGGCGGGGACGGGGGGGGCGGCGGGTGTGGCGGGTGTGGCGGGTGCGGCGGGTGCGGCGGGGGCGGCGCCAGAGAAGGCGGAGGTGGTGGATTCGATGGCGGCGACGGTGACGCCGGTGTGGGCGACCGCGCCGACGGAGACGCCGCCGTCGAACAAGCCGAGCAGGAGCACGAGCGCGAGCGCGAGCACGAGCGCGAGCCCGAGTGCGGGCACGGGCACGGGCACGGGCACGGGCACGGGCACGGGCACGGGCACGGGCACGGGTATTGGCGCGGGCGCGGGCACGGGTATTGGTGGGAGTGCGGGGGCGAGGACGCCGCCGATGCCGATGCCCGCGGTGGTGCCGCGGCGTTCGCGGGCGCGGCTGTGGATCTGGATCGGGGCGCTGTGTGTCGCCAGCGTGGCGGTGGCGCTGTGGCGGCGCGGCAAGGGCGGTGCTGGTGGCGGCAAGAAGGCGGGGGCGGCGCCGCAGGCCGCGACCGGCGAGCTGCAGGTGAAGGCGCGCTGGGATGACGCCGAGGCCTGTCATCCATTGCTCGAGCTGGAGGTCGACGACGCCGAGGGCATGGTGGTGCTGCTGGCGGGGGCGCCGCGCGAGTGGCGGCGCGAGGGCAAGAAGGCGCTCCTGACGCTGGAGCTCGACGAGCTGCCCGACAGCCTGGTCATCACAGGCGTGCGCGGCCAGCGCACGCTGCAGGCCGAGCTGGAGCTGCCCGAGCGCTTCCTGGCGCTGAAGCCGGTGGTCGCCGGCGAGCCGATGTGGGAGGGCGAGCTGTCGCCCGGCAAGCGGCGCGTCACCGGCGCGGTGGTCGACGGCGAGCTGCGCGTGCAGTTCGAGCGCTGCGGCATCACCGGCGGCAAGGCCAGCCACGGCAAGGTGACGACCAATCCGACGCGCATCGTCGCCAGCTTCCCGGTGGTCGAGATCCTGGGCTACGAGCCGCGCATCGAGGTCGAGCAGCACTTCGATCTGACCCTGTTTCGCGCCGGTGAGTACCGCCTGGCGGGCCACTTCGTGAACGCGCGCGCGGCCGTCGAGGACTGGCTGGGCGACGTCGAGCGGCGCCCCTGGAAGGCGGCGCCGGCGTTCACCGGCGCCGGTGCGCCCACCCTGATCCTGTTCCCGTCCTGGGTCGACGATCACCTGATGAGCGGCGGCGTCCTGCGCGGTGTCACCCTGGTCGCCTATGCCAGCGAGGCCAACGCGCCGGCCGGCCACTGCGGCAAGGTCACGCGCGCTCGCACCGACGTCGATGTCGTGGTGCGCGAGGTCGGCACCGGGCGCGAGGTCGGGCGCAAGAAGTTCCGCGGCCCGACGCCGGCCTGCCCGGCCAAGCCCGAGTGCCCCGACTGCGCCGTGTACGGCGAGCGCCCCGAGGCCGAGCTCTACGCCTATCTGCGCGCGCTCACGCCATGAGCCGGGCGCGCGTCGGCATCGTCGGCTGCGGCTACACCGGCGAGCGCATCGTGCGCGCGCTGGTGGCCGGGCGGGCGCCGGCGCCGGTGGTGACGACGCGCTCGCCCACGCGCGCCGAGGTGCTGCGCGCGCTGGGCGCCGAGGCCCATGTGATCGATCCGCAAGACAGCGCGGCGCTGGCGGCGGTGCTGCGTGGCTGTGCCTTCGTGGTCCACTCGGTGCCACCGGGGCCGCCCGGCGATCCCACCGCGGCCATCGTCGCCGCGCTGCAGGCGGCCGAGGTGACCTCGTGCGTGTACCTGGGATCGACCGCGGTGTACCCGCTGGAGGTCCCCGGCGAGTGCGGCGAGGACACCCCGGTCGAACCCGCCGCCGAGCGCGGCGCCGCCCGCCTGGCCGCCGAGCGCACCCTGGTGGCCTCGGGCCTCAGGGTGACGCTGCTGCGCATCGCCGCGATCTACGGCCCCGGTCGCGGCCTGCATGTGCGCCTGCGTGCGGGCGCACATCGTGTCGCGGGCGATGGCGGAAGCTTCGTGTCGCGCATCCATGTCGACGATCTGGCAGAGTTCGCGCTGGCCGCCGGCGCCGGGTGGCGCAACCTGCCGGCGCCGGCGTCGCGCATCTTCAACATCGCCGACCTCGAGCCGATGACCGCGCGCGCCGCCGCCGATCTGGTCGCGACCCGGCTCGGCCTGCCGCCCGCGCCCAGCGTGCCGGCCGAGGCCGTGCACGAGTCGCTGCGCGGCAACCGCCGCATCTCCAGCGCGCGCGCCCGCGCCGAGCTGGGCGTCACCCTGCGCTACCCGACCTTCGCGGCCGGCCTGGAGGCGGTGCTGGCCGAGGAGGCCGCTGCCGAGGCGGCGCCTGGGTCGCCTCGGTCGGGTTGACGGGCCGCGAAATCGAGCCGATTTCCTGAAGCACCCTCAAGCGCCCGGCCACGCCGCGCTTCCCTGCCGCGGTCCGCGGGCGTACCCTGCGCAGCATGATTCGTAAGTCTGACGCGCTCGCCTACCATCGCGAGGGCCGCCCGGGGAAGATCGAGGTCGTCCCCACCAAGCCGCTGGTCACCCAGCGTGACCTGTCCCTGGCGTACTCCCCGGGTGTTGCCGAACCGTGTCTGGCCATCGCCGACGATCCCGAGCTGGGCTGGGACTACACCGCGCGCGGCAACCTGGTCGCCGTGGTCTCCAACGGCACCGCCGTGCTCGGCCTGGGTAACATCGGCGCCATCGCCGGCAAGCCGGTGATGGAGGGCAAGGGCTGCCTCTTCAAGAAGTTTGCCGACATCGACGTGTTCGACATCGAGCTCGACGTACGCGATCCCGACCGCCTGGTCGACGTGGTCGCCGCCATGGAGCCGACCTTCGGCGGCATCAACCTCGAGGACATCAAGGCCCCGGAGTGCTTCGCCATCGAGGCCGCGCTGCGCAAGCGCATGAAGATCCCGGTGTTCCACGACGACCAGCACGGCACCGCGATCATCTCGGGCGCGGCGCTGCTCAACGTGTGTGCGCTGACCTCGCGCAAGCTCGACCAGCTGCGCGTGGTGGTCTCGGGCGCCGGGGCCTCGGCCATCGCCTGTGCGCGCTTCTACGTCGAGCTCGGCGTGCGCCGCGACAACATCACGCTGATCGACTCGCTGGGCGTGGTCTACCAGGGCCGCGCCGAGGGCATGAACGAGTACAAGGCCGAGTTCGCGCGCGAGGACAAGGGGCTGCGCACGCGCGCCGACGCGCTGCGCGGGGCCGACATGCTGCTCGGGCTGTCGAAGGCCGGGCTGGTCACGCCCGACATGCTGCGCACCATGAACGACAACCCCATCATCTTCGCGCTGGCCAACCCCGATCCCGAGATCGGCTACGCCGACGCCAAGGCCGCGCGCCCCGACGCCATCGTGGCCACCGGCCGCAGCGACTTCCCGAACCAGGTCAACAACGTGCTCGGCTTCCCCTTCATCTTCCGCGGCGCGCTCGACGTGCGCGCGCGAGAGATCAACGAGCCCATGAAGATCGCCGCGGCGCGCGCCATCGCGGCGCTGGCCCACGAGCCGGTGCCCGACGCGGTGGCGGCCGCCTACGGCGTGACCTCGTTCCACTTCGGCGCCGACTACCTGATCCCGAAACCGCTGGATCCGCGCGTGCTGTGGTGGGTCGCGCCCGCGGTCGCCGAGGCCGCGATGGCGAGCGGCGTGGCGCGCCGGCCGCTCGACCTGGTCGAGTATCGCGACCGCCTCAAGCAGCGCATGGGCGGCACCCACTATACGATGATGCGCGGCATCACCCAGCGCGCGCGCCGCGGGCCGACCCCGGCGCGCGTGGTCTTCCCCGAGGGCGACGCGGTCAAGGTGCTGCGCGCCTGTCGCATCGTGGTCGACGAGGGGATCGCGCGCCCGGTGCTGCTGGGGCGCGAGGCCGGCATCCGCGCCCGCGTCGCCGAGCTGGAGCTGGGTGACCTGTGCGACCGCGTCGACATCGTGACCCCCGACGGCACCGGCCTGCGCGCGGTCGAGTATGTCGAGGCGCTGCACGCGCTGCGCTGTCGCAAGGGCGTCACCCTGGACGTGGCGCGCCGCCTGATCGAGCGCCGCAGCTACTACGGCGCCATGATGGTGCGCCTGGGCCACGCCGACGGCCTGGTGGTCGGGCTGACGTCGTCGTACGCCGACGCCATCCGCCCCGCGCTGCAGGTGCTCGGGCTGCGCGAGGGCGTGCGGCGCGCGGCCGGCATGCACATGGTGCTGACCTCGGCCGAGGTGAAGTTCTTCGGCGACGCCACGCTGAACGTCGACCCCGACGCCGAGACACTGGCCGACATCGCCATCCAGGTCGCCGACGCCGCGCGCGCGCTGGAGGTCACGCCGCGCGTGGCCATGATCAGCTACTCGACGTTCGGCAGCGCGCAGCACCCCGAGGTGCACAAGATGGCGCGGGCGGTCGAGCTGGTGCGCGCGCGGCGGCCCGAGATCGAGATCGACGGCGAGCTGGAGATCGATCTGGCGCTGGCGCCGGATCTCAAGCTGCGCCACCCGCACACGCGGCTGACCGGGCCGGCCAACGTGCTGGTGTTCCCCAACCTGGCGGCAGGCAATGCGGCGCACAAGGTGCTGGTGGCGCTGGGTGGGGCGACGACGATCGGGCCGATCCTGCTGGGTATCCGCGAGCCGGTGACGGTGGTGCGGCCCGAGACCTCGGTCGAGGGGCTGGTGCA
>JBGASF010000141.1:0-20843 GCA_044229835.1 Polyangia bacterium
AGCCGCGCGAGTATTTTTCGGCGACCAGGGCGAGCTGCTCGAGACCGTGCGGGGTCAGCACGCCCTGCGGGATCTTCACGCGGATCATGTTGACGTCCATCTGGCGCTGGCCGTAGGTGCCACGCGCCAGACGGAAGGTGCGGAAGGCGTCGGGCGACAGCTCGCCGGACTCGAACTTGCGCAGAGCAGCGACGAACTCGTCGATGTCTCCGCGGTCGGAGAACTTCAGGATGTCAGTGACGCGGCGCGGCTGGGTTGGTTCCACCGGTCGAACCTGACATGCGCGTCCAGCCTTGTCCACCCGAGCGGACAGGCCGCATGGTCTACTGGACGGAGGCCGGACCGCGGGACAGCCGAACCGCGCTCACGGTCGGGTTGCCGGGGCACGGCGGGGCCAGCTTGCGGACCTCGACCGTGAAGTGCGCCGCGGGGTACAAGGCCGCGCAAGCCGCCAGGATCTCGGCACCCAGCTTCTCGATCAGGCGGTACGTCTTGGTGGTCCCGACGCTGACCACGGCCTCGCACAGGCCGCGGTAGTCGATGGTGTCGGCCAGCCGGTCGGACGCCGCCGGGCGGTCGAGCGGCGCGCGCACCTCGAGGTCGACCTCGAAGCGACGGCGGGTGCGGCGCTCGGGCGCGAAGGCGCCGTGGTTGGCCTCGAAGCTGATGCCATCGACGCGCAGCACCCAGCCGGTGTCGCTGCGCGCGCCCGCGCCTGGCAAGGCTAGGCCTCGCCTTCGTCGCGCGGCACGGTGGTGAAGTAGCTGGTCGGCTTCTTGTTGGTGAACATGCGCAGGTAGAGGTGATAGACGCCGACCAGCAGCGCCGCGATCAGCGCCACGCCCGACAGCGCCAGCGCGGCCACCAGCGTGTACATGAAGTAGATGCGCAGGCCGTGCGCCTCGGCGATGAAGCAGCCGATGACGCCGATGCCGCCGACCAGCACCATCAGCATCGCGAGGCCGGTGACCCAGAGCGAGAAGCGCATCAGTCCGCGGCCGCGGCGTCGTCGGCGTCGTCAGCGTCGCCGGCCAGCTCGGCGCGGTTCAGCTTCTCCATCTTGCGCTTGATCATCTGGCGCTTCAGCGGGCCCGCGAAGTCGACCAGCAGCTTGCCGGTGAGGTGATCGTTCTCGTGCTGCAGGGCGCGCGCGAACAGCCCCTCGGCCGACAGCTCGAAGCGCTTGCCGTCGAGGCCGGTGGCCTTGATGGTGGCCTTCAGCGAGCGCTTGACGTCGAGGTAGATCCCCGGGAACGACAGGCAGCCCTCTTCGGTCTGCTCGGTCTCGGGCGACAGGTAGCTGATCTCGGGGTCGATGAAGACGCGCGGCGGGTCGTTCTCGGCGCCGCCAGCGATCGAGGCGTCGACGATGAACAGGCGCCGGGGGTCACCGACCTGGATGGCGGCCAGCCCCGCGCCGTTGGAGGCGTACATGGTGTCGGTCATGTCCGCCACCAGCTTGGCCAGATCCTTGTGCGCGGCCACGTCGCCGACCGCCACGGTGGGCTGGCGCAGCACGGGATCGGGGAACTTCAAGATGCGACGGAGAGCCATGAGCCACCAAACCTAGTCAAGTCGGCGCGGATTGACAAGCCCGGCCGCCGAGAACCATGGTACACGCCTTCGAAAGTGTGACATGGAGCCGGTTTCCCGCTACGCCGACGCAGTCATCCCGACCCGGTTCGGAGACCTCCGTGTCGTGGTCTACCCCCAGCCGGACGACCCCCGCATCGAGCATGTCGCGGTGGTCCGGGGCGACGTCCAGGGCGGGTCGCCGCCGCTGGTGCGGGTGCACTCGGAGTGCATGACCTCCGAGGTCCTGGGCTCGCTGAAGTGCGACTGCCGCGAGCAGCTGGAGGTCGCCCTGCAGCGCATCGCGACCGCCGAGCGGGGCGTGGTGGTGTACCTGCGCCAGGAGGGGCGGGGCATCGGCCTGGGCAACAAGATCCGCGCCTATGCCCTGCAGGCCGAGGGCAAGGACACCGTCGAGGCCAACGAGGCGCTGGGCTTCGAGGCCGACCTGCGCAGCTACGAGACCGCGGGGGCCATCCTGCGCGACCTCGGCGTGCGCGAGGTGCGGCTGATGACGAACAATCCCGACAAGATCCGCGGTCTCGAGGCCGCCGGCATCCATGTCGTCGAGCAGCTGTCGCACTGGATGCCGGAGGGGGCGGACAACCGCGAGTACCTGCAGACCAAGCGAGACAAGCTCGGGCACCTGCCCGACCAGACGGAGTAGAGCGTGATCAGCGAAGAGCAAGCCCGCGAAGCCCTGCGTGAAGTCAAGGATCCTGGACCCAACAAGAAGCTCGGAGAGGTGCGCCTGCTCAAGGGCGTGGTCGTCGACGGAGGTCGCGTCCGCGTCGAGCTGGAGCAGCCGGCGGTCGGCTACCTGTACAAGGACGACATCGCCAACGCGGTGCAGAACGCGCTGATCAGCGCGGGCGCGGCGCCGGGCAGCATCGACATCCAGTGGACGCTGAACGTGGTCGGGCGCGTCGCCAAGCCGGACCAGCCGCGCCTGCCGGGGGTCAAGAACATCATCGCGGTGGCCGCCGGCAAGGGCGGCGTCGGCAAGTCGACGGTGGCGTCGAACCTGGCGCTGGCGCTGCAGAAGCTGGGCGCGCGCGTCGGGCTGTACGACGCCGACGTGTACGGACCGTCGATGCCGACCATGCTGGGGCCGCCCGAGCTGGCGGCGTCGACCGACGCGTCGAAGAAGATCATCCCGGCGGTGCACCACGGCCTCAAGGTGATGTCGGTCGGCTTCTTCATCGAGCGCGAGGGCGCGGTGGTGTGGCGCGGCCCGATGGTGCACAAGCTCTTGCAGCAGTTCCTCGAGGACGTCGACTGGGGCACCCTGGACTATCTGGTGATGGACCTGCCGCCGGGGACCGGTGACGCGCAGCTGTCGCTGTCGCAGCTGGTGCCCATCAGCGGCGCCGTGATGGTGACCACACCGCAGGAGGTCGCCATCATCGACGTCATCAAGGCCATCGCGATGTTCAAGAAGGTGGAGATCCCGCTGCTGGGCATCGTCGAGAACATGTCCGGCTACGTGTGCCCGAGCTGCGGCCACCACGACGACATCTTCTCGCGCGGCGGCGGGCGCAAGCTGGCCCAGGACGAGAACACCATGTTCCTGGGCGAGGTCCCCATCGAGGGTAAGATCCGCTACGGCGGCGACGTTGGAAGGCCTGTGGTGGTGGGCGCGCCGGAGGGCGTGCACGCCAAGATCTTCCTGGAGATCGCGAGCAAAGTGGCCACCAAGCTGGCGACCCAGCTGCTGTCGGGACCGAGGCGCTCGCCAGGGCTGGTCACCATCAAGTAATCTGCGTCACGCACGAATGGATGCCGGTGGCCGCCCGTCGGATGGCCATAGCCCTTAATGGAGGAGTCGAAATGAGATTGGCGACACGGAGATCGATGATGGTGGCGGGCCTGGTGATGGCCGGCGTGCTGGGTGGCTGTCCCAAGGGCGGTCCGCGTCGGGCCTCGAGATGTCGGTCGCCGACGCCTGCCGCAAGATGGCGGCGGAGCTCGGCGTGTCGACCGAGGGTGACACCCGCACGGTGTGCAACCGCGCCTCCGAGGAGCTGAAGGCCAACCTGCAGGTCTCGGTGTCGTCCGAGAGCCGCATGGTGACCCGCTACAAGGAGCCGGTGTGCCACACCAAGTTCGAGTTTGCGGCCGAGGTCGCGGCGCAGTGCGAGGCCAAGGTGCAGGCGGACATCCAGGTCCAGTGCACGGGCTACTGCGGCGGGCAGTGCAACGGCCAGTGTGACGGGCAGTGCTCGGGCGCCACCGGCCAGGGCGGCGAGTGCGCCGGGCAGTGCAGCGGGACCTGCCGCGGCAGCTGCTCGGCCGATTGCCAGGGCAGCGCCAACGTGAACGCGTCGGCCGAGTGCAAGGCCAGCGCCGAGGTGCGCGCCAGCATCAAGACCGAGTGCGATCCTCCCGAGCTGGAGATCGTGCAGGAGAACGTCACCGTGGTCGACGCGTCGAAGCTCGACAAGGCCAAGGCGGCCATCAAGGCCGGCATGCCGCAGCTGCTGGCGGTCGGTGCCAAGGCCAAGATCGTCGGCCAGTCGATCGTGTACTGGGCGCAGACGCTGGGCAGCCTGGTCAAGTCGACCGGCTCGCTGATCAAGCAGCTCGGCGAGAAGGGCATCTGCGTCGGCGGCCAGCTGGCGGCGGCCTTCGCGGCGGTCGCGCAGGTGCAGGCGCACGTCGAGGTGTCGATCGAGGTCAGCGCGTCGGTGAGCGCGTCGGCGGGCGGTCAGGCGCAGCCGCAGTAACGGGCGCGCTGTCGCAGCAGCAGCAGCAGCAGTAGCAGTAGCAGATGATGCGGGCCGGTCGCCTCGAGAGAGGGGGCCGGCCCGCGGTGTTTTCGGGTGGGGAAACAGGCGACAGGAAACAGGCGACAGGCAACAGGCGACAGGCAACAGAGCACCGGCAGCACGGTCACGGTCACGGCCCACGGCACACGGCACACGGAACGGATCAGGACACCGCTGCGCGTTTCAGCTGAAGCGTGATGCGGCCCCGCTGCGCGTTTCAGCTGAAGCGTGATGCGGCCCCGCTGCGCGTTTCAGCTGAAGCGTCGACCCGAACCGGAGCGCCTCAGTTGGGGGCGCTGTCCTTGTTGGGGCCGAGGTTCGCCACCAGGACGCCGACCTCGCTGAGGAGGCGGTCGAGGCGACGGGCGACGACGACGTCTTCCATCAGTTCGCGGCGGGTGTCGCCGGCGGAGATGAGGGCGGCGGCGAGGACATCGGCGAGGCGGGCGGGGCCGTCGGCGCTGCGGGCCAGGGCGCGCAGGCGGTCGCCGCCGGTGGGCAGCGTCGTCGCCAGGCGGTCGGTCATGGCCATCAGGGCGCGCGCGGCGGCGCTGGTGGCCTTGCTGTCGTCCTCGATGTCCTCGAGGCGGTGGGCCTGGACCTCGCGGTAGGGGTGCACCGGGGGCAGCTCGAGGTCGACGGTGGCGCGCGAGATGCCGCGCAACAGCAGGTTGTAGCGGCCGTCGGGCAGCTGCTCGTGGGCGACGATCTCGCCGATGCCGATGATGCGGTGGATGGGCGGCAGCTCGGCCTTGCTGTCGGCCTCGACCAGGGTGGCCATGCCGAGGACGCCGGTGCCGGCCAGCACGGCCTCGGTCATCTCGCGGTAGCGCGGCTCGAAGATGTGCAGCGGCAGCATGGCGCCCGGGAACAGGACCACGTCGGGCAGCGGGAAGATCGGCATGCGCGGGAGCATGCGCGCGACGCGAGCGTCGACGTCATGTCCGGGCTTGAAAGCCTCGCGCGCCATGCCGACAGGGTAGCATTTGCAGCGTCACCCGGGGGGCCGAACCCTCGCGATGGCGCCGATGGACTCCAGCCAGGTCGCCACGTCGCCCTCGTGTCGGTGCGCGCCGACGTGCGTCAGGCGTGCGCGCAGGTCGACCCAGACGGTGCCGCCCAGGGCGCGCCAGCGCTTGCAGAAGGCATAGTCCTCGCTGAGATAGCTGCGGGTGTCGGGATCGACGCCGGCGGCGAACAGGTCGTGGAACCGAAGTGCGCCCGGGTCGAGGTCGTAGCCCTGGCCGGGCAGCGTGTAGCCGGGGATGTCGTTTTCGTAACGCGTCGCGGTGCCGTGGGCTGCCAGCAATTGCTCGATGGCGGAGCGCGCGATGCACATGAAGCCGGTGCCGACCGAGAGCACCGCGATGAAGTCGTCGCGGGTGCGCGTGGGCAGCTCGAGCACGAGCGGATAGCCGGTGGCGCGCTGGCGCAGCTCGTCAGGATCGCCGGGCAGGTCGCCGGCGGAGGCCAGCTCGGCCAGGCGCTGGAAGTCGATGTGCTTGAGCGGGTAGGCGGCGGCGGCCAGCGGCTCGCCGAGGCGCAACAGCCGTTCGAGGGCCCAGGGCGGGAAGCCGAGGTCGGCGTCGATGAAGGCGAGGTGGGTGAAGGGCTGGCCGTCGACGGTCGCGGCCATGAAGCGGGCCACACAGGCGTTGCGCGCGCGCGTGACCAGGCTCTCGCTGGCGATGGTGTAGATCCGCGAGACCGCACCGAGGGTGTCGAGATGCTCACGCATGGCCATCAGGCTGTGCATGTAGTCGGTGGTGACCAGCCCGCCGTAGGCCGGGGTGGCGATGAAGACGCGGACGTCGTCGAGGCGGGCGCGCGTGTCCATTGTCATGGTGTCAATGTCTTGCTAGGTACCGCGCGCGTAGATATCGATGACCTGTCCGGTCATCGCGGCGGGGGCGTCGCACGCCAGGTACAGCGCGGCGGCGGCGATGTCGTCGGGGGTCATGTCGGGGCGCGCGCCCGGCATGCCCTGGGTCAGCATCGGGGTGTCGACCGAGCCGGGGGCGATGGCGTTGACCTGGATGCCGGCGCCCAGGACCTCGAGCGCCAGGGCGCGGGTCAGCCCGATCACGGCGTGCTTGGCGGCGCAGTAGGCGGTCAGCTCGGCGGTGCCCTGCTGGCCGGCGATCGACGCGATGTTGATGATGCGGCCGCGACGGCTGGCGCGCATGTCGGGCAGCACCTCGCGGGTGACGTGGAAGGTGCCGTGCAGGTTGGCGCCCAGCACGCCGGCCCAATCGGCGTCGGACATGTCCTCCAGGCGACGGCGCAGCACGGTGCCGGCGTTGTTGACCAGGAGATCGGGCGCGCCCAGCTTGTCGCGCGCGGCGTCGACGAAGGCGGCGGCCTCGCCCGGGCTGGAGATGTCGGCGGGCACGCCGATGGCGCTGGTCAGCTGCTCGAGCTCGCGCACGGTGGCGTTGACGGCGTGGAAGTCGCGCGCGCAGATGGCGACGCGGGCACCCTCGCGCGCGAAGGCCAGCGCGATGGCGCGACCGATCCCGCGCGAGCCGCCAGTGACCAGGGCGACACGGCCGGCCAGGCGGGCGCCGGTCGCTGGCTTCACCGGTGCGGCCATCGCAGCCCCGGAGCGCGCGGCGACGCCGTCATCGCGAGCGCCTGGCGTCGTCGTGCAGGCGCGCCTTGAGGTCGGGGCGCTGCGCCATCTCCCCCAGGAAGGCGCTGGTGGTGACCGCGCTGGAGTCGTGCTTCTCGCCGGGGATGGCCAGGCACAGCTGCTCGGCCTCGAGGACCACGCCGGCGCCGCGCGCGCCCAGGTGCTGCATCAGGGCCTCGGCGATCTGGTGCGTGGCGCGCTCCTGCAGGGTCAGGCGGCGGGTGAAGCAGTCGACCAGCTCGGCGATGCGCCCGAAGCCGGCCAGCTTGCCGCCGGGCGCGTAGGCCACGGTGGCGGTGCCGCGATAGGGCAGGAGGTGGTGCGGGCACATGGCGTGGAAGCGCAGGCCGGTCAGGACCACGACGTCGGGGTCGGCCTCGCCGAGCACGGGGTCGCCGAGGATGCGCGCCGGGTCCATGCCATAGCCGGCCACGAACTCGGTCATCCACGAGCGCGACACCCGATCCGCGGTCTTGAGCAGATCGGGATCGGTGGTCGGGTCGAGGCCGCACGCGACCAGGAGCGCGCGCACCGCCTCGGCGATGGCGGCCTGGTCGGGGCCGCTCATGCGTCAGGCCCCGGAGCGCGCCGGAGCGCGCCCGCGCGTGGCGATGCTGCGTCGGTCGTCGTCGGTGATGGTGCGGCGGCCGGCGAAGCCGCTCTCGAGGTCGTGCCAGTGCGTGATGGCGGCCTCGCCGTACTTCCAGCACAGCAGGACGTCGCGGCCGTCGCGGTGGGCCAGGAAGTCGCACAGGCCGGTCTCGACGTCCTTGACCTCGGCGCCCAGGGCCTCGACCTCGCGCAGGGCGTCGGACACCGACTCGACCAGGGCGCGGAAGACGCTGCGATCGCGGATCACGGTGGCCGACACGCCGGCGGGCAGCGGCTCGTCGACGTTGTCGGTGCTGGGGGCGTGGCCGGCCGCCTCCAGGCGCTGGTACAGGCGCTTGAGCTGCACGCGGAACTGCATCACGCGGCCGAAGATCTCGGCCAGCTCGGGCACGTGGGCGTTGGCTTCCTCGACGTCGTAGTAGCGAGCCATGATGAGTCGGGGCATAGCACAGCCCGGCGAAGCTAGCGGGTAGAAAACTCGCGCCAGGTGCCGAGCACGCGACGCGCCGCGCCACGATCGAGGACCGCGCGGGCGCGCGTGGTGGCGGGCTCGAAGTCGGGCTCGATGCCGGCGGCCACCAGCATGGTGGCGGCGCCGACCAGGATGGTGTGGCGGATGGGGCCGGCGACGTTGCGCTCGAGGGCGTCGAGGGCCAGCAGCGCGGCGTCGTCGAGGCTCTGGATGGCGGGCAGCGCGCCGCCGTCGCGCGAGGCCTGGTTGTGCAGCGCCAGGCCGGGCACGTCGATCAGGCGCGGCGCCTCGTTCTGTGACTGGATGCCGCACGGGGTCAGCTTGTCGGGTGACGGTTCGGGCAGACCGCCGGGGGCGCGCACGATGAGGGCGCGGCGCGAGCCCAGCAGGGTCAGCGCGCCGGCCACGGGATCGTGGAACGGGGCGTGGAAGATCCCGACCAGGTGGCAGCCGAAGCCGCCCGGGTCGAGCAGCTTGGCGGCGGTGTGGATGACGCTGCGCACGCCGAGCTGGTCGCGCAGGGACAGCAGCCAGCCCAGGCGCGGGTTGTAGGACTCGACGTCGAGCAGCGCGGGGGCACCCGCGGTCATGGTGGCGACCGCGTGGGTGGCGTCGCGCGCGGGGCCGACGCCCATGGTCTCGGCGATGCGACCCAGGCCGGCGACCGAGTGGCGCGAGCCCAGGTGCACGCGCAGGAGGATGCGCGCGCCGGCGGCGGCGGCGACGCAGGCCGACGCCAGGATCAGCGCGGGTCGGCCCTCGTGGCCGTCGCCGTGACAGTCGACGTCGAGGCCGGGCGGGGCGCCTTGCGCGCGACCGAGCTGCGCCAGCGCGGTGGCGGCGGCCGGGATGGTGCCCTCGGCCAGCGCCTGCACGAAGGCGGCGATCTCCTCGGCGGTCTCGCCCTTGATGCGGAAGCTGAGCAAGATGGCGCCGACCTGGACCGGTTCGGCGCTGCCGCTGACGACGGCGCGCGCGACCACCAGCGCCTCTTCGCGGGTGAGGTTGCGGGCCCGCTTGGCGCCCGCGCCGATGGCATGGATCAGAGTCGGAAGGGTCACCGCCACCTGGGCAGCTTCACGCAGGCGGCGGGGGAAGGCAAGCGAGGCGCGGGGGGCGTCAGAAGATGCCGGGGGGCGCTACAGGACGTCGCGCCGCAGCGTCAGCCGGGGCACCACGCCGTCCTCGACCCCCTTGGCGCCGCGCTGCACCACCGCCACCACCGAACAGCCCGGTCCGGCCTTGAAGATGACCTTGTAGGGCGAGTCCGGGTGGATGCGCGGCGGCTCCTTGTAGGCGCCGAACTCGACGCCCAGCGCAGCCACGGTGAGCGCACCGGGCGCGGCGAGCTCGAAGTCGATCCCGGCGGGGGTGTCGCCCTCGGGCAGCCGGGTCACCTGCGCCTTGGAGAACGCCGGGTCGTGCGGCCTGACGATGACCTGCAGGCGGCCGCCGAGATCGCGCTCCAGGGTGCCGACCCCGGCCACCGCCTCGCTCACGGTCAGCGTCTTCCTGCTGAGCAGCTCGCAGGCACTCTTGAGCGTCGTCATCATGTCGGTCCTCCCGGCCGGGGCGTCGGTGGGCCCGGCCAGCGCGGCGTCCATGGTCAAGGTCGGGCTGAGCCCGGTGCCGGCGCCGCTGCCGCTGCCGGCGCGGGCGCCGTCGGTCGGCCGCTCGCCCTTGTCCTTGCGCGCACCCGCACACGCGACCAGCAGCAGCGCCAGCGCAGCCGCGCGCTTCACGGCGAACCATCCTCGCTGGGCTCGGGCAGCGCCAGGAACGCCGCCGTGGTCTTGTCACCGACCGCCCAGGCGTCGGCCTCCTCGGCCAGCTTCATGTAGAAGCCGTGCCAGTACTTCCACTTCTTGTAGTTGCGCTTCCACAGCTTGAGGGCGCGGCGCACGTCGCGCGGGGCGGCAGCGGGATCGGCGGCCAGCGCGTCGTAGGCGGCCTCGGCGCTGTTGCGCTCGCCGCGCCAGTACGCCAGCTTGGTCAGCACCTTGATGCGGTGCTTGCTCTTCTTGCCCTCGACGCTGCGGTAGATCGCCTTGGCCTCGCGCCCCTCCGGCGTCTTCTTGTCGAGCGGCTTGGCCACCGCGTCGGTGGTGATGCGCTTGGGGATGGAGGTCTGATCGGCGATCTCGTCGGCGTCCTTGCCCTGACCCGCCATGTAGCGCGCCATGCGGTGCCACTGCTCGGCGTGGCGGGTCTCGTGGTAGACGGTGTCGGCCAGATCGGCGGCGTCGGTGTTGTCGACGCTGGGCTCCTCGAAGGCCTTCTTGCCCAGCTCCAGGCTCCAGGTCTCGAAGTCGAACTGCCCCGCGACGCTCAGCTCCTCGACCTTCTGGGTCGTCGCCGGCACACCGGCCGTGGTCAGCTCGGCGTTGGCCGCGGCGCCGAGCTTGCTGGCGCGCTCCTCGGGCGTCAGCGTGGCCCAGTCGGTCTGCACCTTCTTGGCCGCGGCGACGAAGCGCCCCACCGCGACGGTGGCGCCGATCCCGGTCAGGTCCTTCTTGCTCTTCTTGCTGCCCTTGTCCTTCGCCGGCTTGACGTGCTCGTGGCCGGCGTCGACGCCGGGCTGCTGCGCAGGCTCGGCGGTCTCGGCGGCGTCGATCTGATCGCGCCCCATCATCGCGGCCTCGGCGGCCAGCTCGGGGTCGGCAGCGCTCTTCAGCGGCAGCTCGGTGTCGTGGGCGGCGTCCGCTTCGGGCTGCGGGGCGGCGGTCGCGGCCGCGTTCGTCGGCGTGGTCGTCGTCGCGGCAGCGGTCGTGGCCGCAGCCGTCGCGGCGGTGGTCAGGGTCTTCATGACCTCGCTGGCGAAGCCGTTGCCCATGGCGCGATGGACCGCCATCAGCATGGCCTCGTTCTCGCGCGGGAAGGCACGCAGCGTCGCGGCGACCTCACTTGCAGCCGGGCCACGCGACAGCAGCTCGGCGAGCCTGTGCTCGCCAGGGCCGCCGCTGTCCCGCGCTGGCGCCGCGTGCTCGTCACGCTGGGGGCGCGCAGTCTCCGCGGGGGCGGGCGCCTGCTGTTCCTGGACCACGGCCATGATACCTCCTACGTCACACCTGGGCTCCGCCTCCCTGTTCGCCGGCAATGTAGCAGACCGTCCCGAACCCGAGGGCGCGGCATATACTCCCGGCGTGAAAGAGCTGCGGCTGGACGGCAAGACGGCGCTGGTGACCGGCGGGGCGCGGCGGGTGGGGCGCGCCATCTCGCGCGAGCTGGCCAGCGCGGGGGCGCGCGTGATGATTCATCATCACAGCTCGCCCGAGGCGGCCGAGCAGCTGGCGGAGGAGATCGGCGGCGGCGCGCGGGTGCTGACCGCGGATCTGCGCGACGCCGAGGCCTGCGAGCACCTGCTGGCCGAGGCGGGGCCGCTGGACGTGCTGGTCAACAACGCGGCCGATTTCGGCAAGCGGCCGTTCGTGGACACCGACGACGCGGCGTGGGAGTCCATGCTCGCGCTGAACCTGCATGCGCCGCGGCGGCTGTGTCGCGGCTTCGCGCGCGCGGGGCGACCGGGGGTCATCGTCAACATCCTCGACATCGCGGCGCAGCACGCCTGGTCGGGCTATGCGGCGTACTGCGTGTCGAAGGCCGGGCTGCACATGCTGACGCGGGTGCTGGCCATCGAGCTGGCGCCGTCGGTGCGCGTGTGTGGCGTGGCGCCCGGGGTGGCGGAGTTTCCCGACAGCATGACCGACGCCGAGCGCGAGCGCGTGCTGGCGCGCATCCCGCAGGGGCGCGCGGGCACGCCGGAGGAGGTCGCCGACGTGGTGCGCTTCCTGTGTGCCGGGCCGACCTACCTGACCGGGCTGGTGGTGCCGGTGGACGGCGGGCGGGCGGCGGGGTTGCCGGGGCCGCTATGAGGGCAGGCGGCTGACGCGGGCATCCGGGGCGTGACACCGGCTGTCTGGCGCTGACGCGCGCGACGAAACTGGCACGCGCGCGTGCTAGGTTTCGCGGATGAAGTGGCTGGCCTTTGTCGTGGTGGTCGCGCTGGGCACGGCGGCGCGCGCCGAGACGGTGGATCTGACGGCGTTCGAGCCCTACCTGATGGCGACGCCGTCGGGCACGCCGCCGGCGGGGCGGGTGCGCCTCGAGGCCGACGCCAGCTTCGGGGCGCGCACCACGCGGATCTTCGGTGACCAGTCGGTCGAGGAGCGCCTCGGCGCCGAGGTCACCGTCAACCGCTGGCTGACCGTGCGCGCCGCCGGCGGCGTCGCGGTCGACGGTCGCGGCGAGCGCCAGGGCGAGGGGCTGTTCACCGAGGTGCTGGTGCAGGTCCTGGAGCGCGCGCGGCGCGGTGTCGATCTGCGCGTCGGCGTCGGCTACACGCGCGACTATGTCGAGCGCCACGTGCCGACCGCGCGCGTGGTGCTGGGGCTGCGCGCCGGGCGCTTCGACGTCGTCGCGGGCGGTAACCTCGAGTTTCACCCCGACGACAGCCCGTTCACGCGCGAGCCGGTCGATGTCAGCGTCAGCCTTGCGGCGTCGACGCGGCTGGCCGCGGGTGTGCGCGCCGGGCTGGAGCTGTCGGGCGCCGACCTCGAGGGCTTCGTGGAGGCGGACGAGGCCGAGGGCGGCGCGCGGCTGGTGGGTGGGCCGACCGTGCTGCTGGCGCCGGCGCGCAACGTCACCGTGCGCGCGACCGCGGGGGCCATCGTGTACGCGACCGACAACACGCCGGCGGCGGCGACCGCGCCGGCCAGCGGGCGCGCCGGCTTTCTCGGCAACCTGACCCTCGGGGTCAGCTTCCGCTAGGTCTCAGGTGGCCAGGGCGCGGGGTGGCGGGATTGTTGGGCGCGCTGGCGTGGTGCCCTGACGGAGCTGTCATAGACTGGGTTTCGTGGTGGAGACGCCGGCCAGTGTCAGGGCATTTCGCGGCGAGCTGCGCGAGCGCTGGAGTCCGCGCTACAGCGGCTGGCTGCACTTTGGCTTCGTGAGCGTGCTGTCGCTGGCGGCCATCGGGTTCGCGCTGTCACGGCTGCACGGGGTGCGTGCGCTCGAGCTGCTGACGGTGCCGATCACCTTTCTGTGGGCGAACCTGGGCGAGTATTTCGGCCATCGCGGGCCGATGCACCACAGGCGGCGTGGCCTCGGCGCCATCTTCCAGCGTCACACCGTCGAGCATCATCACTTCTTCACCCACGACGCGATGGCGTGTGACAGCGCGCGTGACCACAAGATCATGCTGTTTCCGCCGATCTTGATCGTGTTCTTCCTGGGTGTGCTGGCGACGCCGATCGGGCTCGCGCTGGCGGCGCTGCTGGGGCGCAACGTGGGCTACCTGTATCTGGCCACCGCGATGGGCTACTTCATCAGCTACGAGTGGCTGCACTGGAGCTACCACCTGCCCCCGGAGTCATGGATCTCGAGGCTGCCGGTGGTGCGCGTGCTCAGGCGCCATCACCAGGCGCATCACGATCTGGGGCTGATGCAGCGCTGGAACTTCAACATCACGTTCCCGATCTGCGACGCCGTGTTCGGCACGCTGTACCGCGGTCAGCGGCGCTGAGCGAGAACTGACCTAGAACGGCGCCGGGCTGACGAGGACGATCGGGTGCCCGCTGTGCGGGTGCGTGAAGCGCAGGGTCTCGGCGTGCAGCATGAGGCGCGCGGCGGGGCGGCCGTACAGGCGGTCGCCCACGATGGCGTGGCCGAGGCCGAGGCGGTGCGCGCAGTGCACGCGCAGCTGGTGGGTGCGCGCGCTGCGCGGGACCAGCGCGACGCGGGTGCGCGTGGGTTCGCAGGCGGTGAGCTGCCACTCGGTGACGGCGACCTTGCCGCGCGCCGGATCGGGGATGCGGCGCGGGCGGTCGGCGCCGTCGAGGCGCAGGGGCAGACTGATGACGCCGTGGTCGCCGCGGCTGGCGGGCAGGGCGCCGTCGAGCCAGGCGATGTGGCGCAGCGCCAGCTCGCCGCGCGAGAGCTGCTGCTGCAGCGCAGCGCGGGTGGCGTCGTCCTTGGCGGCGACGACCAGGCCAGAGGCGCCGGGGTCGAGGCCGCGCGGCGCCGGCAGCGTGTGGGGGTGATCGATCACGGTCAGCCAGGCGTCGTCATGGACCACGCGCTGCTCGGCGGGGGGCGCGTCGGGGTCGACGTCGAGGCCGCCCAGCATGCACGGCAGCACGACGCCGCACTTGGCCTGACACGCGGGCACGAAGTCGCCGTGCTGGTGCTCGCCGCTGCGCACGGCGGCGCCCCACCAGAACTCGGCCAGCGCCAGGGGGCGCAGACCGTGGGCGAACGCCTGCGCCAGCAGCTTGGGCGCGGCGCAGTCACCAGCGCCGCCGGGTGGCGGTGCCGGTGCGAACAGTGACGCCAGCGAGCGCCGGCCCCCGCGCGCATCGGGGATGCTGCATGCGGCACACAGCGCGGCCCACAGCTTCCGCGAGCGCGCGTCGCGCGGCTGCGCCGGGCCGGCGCTGGCTGCGGCCCACAGCGCATCGCGTTCGGCGACATCGAACAGCGGCGGCGCGAAGCCGGCATGCAGCCAGCTGCCGCGCCACATACCCGAGAAGGCGCGCAGCACACCGACGCGGCCGTCGGGCGCCGCCACCACCAGCACGCCGAACATCTGGCCGGCGCCGGTGGGTGCGCCCAGCTCGCGCTGCAGCGCCTCGGCGGCCTGGCGGGCCAGCGGGTGCACGACGCCCGAAAATGGATTCGCCATCCGCACCGGCAGCGCGGATGGCGAGGGTTGCGGCTCGAGCCAGGTCACGACGTCGGTCAACGTCTCGCCTGGCTTCGCGCTACAGCAGCTCGAACAGGCCCGCGGCGCCCATGCCGCCGCCGATGCACATGGTGACGATGCCGCGCTTGGCCCCGCGGCGCTGCATCTCGGCCAGCAGGGTCGCGGTCAGCTTGGCGCCGGTGCAGCCCAGCGGGTGGCCCAGGGCGATGGCGCCGCCGTTGACGTTGAGCTTGTCGTCGGGGATGCCGAGCTCGCGCTTGCAGTACAGCGCCTGGCTGGCGAAGGCCTCGTTCATCTCGATGAGGTCGATGTCGGCCAGGGTGAGGCCCGTGCGCGCCAGCAGCTTGCGCACCGCGGGCACCGGGCCGATGCCCATGACCTCGGGATCGACGCCGACGGTCTGGAAGGCCACGAAGCGCGCGATGGGCTTGATGCCGAGCTTGTCGGCCTTGGCGCGCGACATCAGCACGGTGGCGGCGGCGCCGTCGGACAGCGGCGAGCTGTTGCCGGCGGTGACCGAGCCGGTGGCGCTGAACACCGGCTTGAGCGCGGCCAGCTTCTCCACGGTGCTGTCGGGGCGCGGGTACTCGTCGCGCTCGAAGCGGACCTCGCGGCGGGCGTGGCCCTCGAACTGCACCGCGGTGACCGGGACGATCTCGGTGAACTTGCCGGCGGCCTGCGCGGCGGCGGCCTTGGCGTGGCTGTTCGCGGCGAAGGCGTCCTGGTCGGCGCGCGAGATGTTGTAGCGGGTGGCGACCAGCTCGGCGGTGATGCCCATCGGGGTGTACACGCCGGGCATGCGCTCCATGGCGACCGGGCTGGTCGACAGGTGGTTGCCGGTCATGGGCACCATCGACATCGACTCGACGCCGCCGGCCACCAGGACGTCGACGCTGCCGAAGGCGATGCGCTCGGCGGCCTGGCCGATGGCCTGCAGCCCGCTGGCACAGAAGCGGTTGACGGTGACGCCGCCGGTCTCGATCGGCAGCCCGGCCAGCAGGCCGGCCACGCGTGCCATGTTGAGGCCCTGCTCACCCTCGGGCATCGCGCAGCCCAGGATGACGTCATCGACGTCGGCCTTGTCGAGGCCGGGCACCTTGGCGAGCGCGGCCTGGATGACCTGACCGGCCAGCTCGTCGGGTCGCGTCTGCGCCAGCGTTCCCTTGCTGGCCCGTCCCACCGCGCTGCGCACCGCTGCTGCAATGACGACTTCGCTCATGAGGGTTTATTGCGCTGCCCAGCTCAGGGTGTCAAGGCTGGCCGGCGCGCGCGGCCGAGCCGGATTCATGGCGGCCAGCCCTGGCCTCGCTGGCCAGGGCGCGTTACCGTGGGCCATGCGCGCGTGGCTGGCTCTGGTGATCGTGCTGGCGATGGCGACGGCGACGGCGCGGGTGGCGCGGGCGCAGGATGCCGCGCGCATGACGGCGGACATGGAGCGCTACTTCGAGGGTGAGCGTCGCGCTGGTTAGGTCGCGCTGGGGGTCGGGCTGGCGGCGGCGGGCGGTGGGGTGTGGTTGATCACGCGGGACGATCCGCGCGCGCGGGGGGCGTCGTGGCCGATCCTGGCGGTGGCGGCCGGCGAGATCGGCGCGGGGATCGTGCTGCTGGTGCGCACCGGCGGGCAGATCGACGATCGCCGGGCCCAGATCGCGACCGACCCCGGCAAGTTCAGGAGCAGCGAGCGCACCCGCATGGCGCGGGTGGCGCGCACCTTCACCGGGCTGAAGTACGCCGAGATCAGCCTGATGCTGGGCGGCATCGCGACCGCGTACCTGGGGCAGCGCGGCGGCCATCCCCGGCTGCAGGGCGCCGGCCTCGGGCTGGCGGCGCAGGCGCTGGCGGTCCTGATGTTCGATCTGGAGGCGTCGAGCCGCGCCGACGAGTACCGGGTCGCGCTGGACCGATTCGAGCCGGGTGCGCCGGGGGCCGCGGTGACGCCGCTGCAAGGTGGCGTGATGCTCGCGTTCGGCGGCGCGTTCTAGCGGGCTCGCGGCACCAGCTGGCCGCGCTCGATGCGCCATGGGCTGTAGCTCCTGATGAGGGCGGCCACGTCGGTGGCAGGGCGCGACTCCAGGCTGATGTCCCACAGCTCGACGCCGTCGCCGCCGCGGGTGATCAAGCGGTCGTCCACGACGTCGATCAGGTCGGCGCGCTCGCGATGGCCCGCCAGCACGGCCAGCAGACGACCGCTGCCGGCGTCGAACACCCGGGCCGCCCCTGCGCTCGAGGTGACCATGCGGGTTCCGTCGGGGGTGAAGGCGAGGTCGTCGATTTCGGCGGGGTGATCGGTCATGGTCGCCAGGGTGATCCCGGCGACGTCCACCACGCTGGCAGACGTCTCGGTGGCGCTGGCGACCCGGCCGTCGCGGGCCAGCGCGATGAGGGTGATCGCGCTGGAGTGAGCCCTGGTCCTGGCCATCACCCGGCCGCTGCCCGCGTCGATGCGTGTGAGGAAGCCGTCCTTGTCGCCGGCGACGATCTGGCGCTCGTCAGCGCTGAAGGCGGCGCTGGTGAAGGCGTCCGAGAAGACCGCGGTGCCGGCTCCCATCGACAGGTTCCACAGGCGCGCGGGGTCGGTGCCGGCGGCGCCCAGGGCCAGCGCATAGCTGGCATGTGGACTGAGCATGGTCTGGTAGCCCACCTCGATCATGCGCACCAGCTGGCCGGTGCGCAGGTCCCAGACGCGGACCAGGTGCGCGCCGCTCAGGTCGGCGAGCTGGCCGCCGTCAGGTGTGAACGCCACCGCGGTGGAATAGTCCTCCTGGCCGCGCATGTCGGGCAGGTCGTCGTGCTTCAGGTGGTGGACGACCCTGCCAGTGCGCGCGTCCCACACCTTGATGCTGTGGTCCTCGCTGGTCGTGGCCACCAGCTTGCCATCGGGGCTGAACGTGGTCGTGGTCGCGAGGTTGTCGTGCGGCTCGGCCAGCGTCGTCACGCGCTGTCGCGTCGCCAGGTCCCAGACGGAGGCCGTGAACAGGGGACCGGCCATCGCCAGCGCACGACGGTCGGGGCTCACGCTGATGCCCCGGGGGTCGGCGCCAGCGAGCGACAGCGGCAGCGGCGGCGCCCACAGCTCGACGGGCTCCTCGAGGAAGGCGGTCGTCAGCAGCCGGCGACCGTCGGGGCTCCAGGTCACGCGCCGGGTTCCGTGGGCCTGAAGGCGCATCACCAGCGCGCCGCTGTCGGCATCGAACAGGCGCAGACTGCCATCGTTGCTCAACGTCGCGACGTGCTGGCCGTCGGGGCTCCACGCCACAGAGCGCACCTGCGTGGTGTGGCCGGCCAGCGCGGCGGTGGTGACGCCGCGTTCGAGGTCCCACAGCTCGGGCCGCGCGTCACCACGTGCGACCGCGAGGCGTAGGCCGTCGGGGCTGAGGCTCACCGCCTGGGTGTGACCCGGCAAGGTGGCGATGGAGAGCACCAGGCCGCCGCGCCCGTCCCAGACGCGAACCGCGTCGGCCAGCGTGAGCAGATGGCGGGAGTCGGCGCTGAACGACAGGTCGGCCGCCTCGAACTGCTGGCCGGGCAGCTCTGCGATCGGCGCGCCGGTCTCGGCGTTCCACAGCTTGGCCGCGGCGGCATCCTGCCCGCGGGGCACGCCCTGAGCGGCGGGGCCGACCGCGGTCGCCAGCAGCTTGCCGTCGGGGGACAGCGCGAGCGAGAGCGCTCGGGCAGGATGAGCCGCGATGGTGTACAGCGGGGTGGCGTCGGCGCCCCACACCATGACGTGGCCGTCGTCTCGCGCCACCGCCCAGCGGCTGCCGTCAGGAGTGGCGTCGATCGCGATGCCGGCGTGTTCGCCGAGGGCGAGGGTGCGCACGACGGTGCCGCCCGGGTCGAGGAGCTCGACCGCGCCGGCGCGCGCGCGCGCGAGGTGAAGCTGGTCGTGCACGGTGACGAAGTCGAGGAAGCCCTCGGGGAGCGTGACCGTGCCGGTGTGCTTGCCCTGGGCATCGTGGCTCTCCAGGGTGGTCCTGGTGCGGATGAACACGGTCTGGC
Organism: Polyangia bacterium; assembly: GCA_044229835.1. Lineage (GTDB taxonomy): Bacteria > Myxococcota_A > Polyangia > Haliangiales > JADYYK01 > JADYYK01. The sequence goes on from JBGASF010000141.1 coordinate 18,756, forward strand.
CATCGGGCGAGAACCAGGCTGCCCGGTTCTCGGCGGCGGCGTCGCCGACGGTGCCGATCCGGGCCTGGCTCGGCGCCAGCGCGCGCGCGGTGAGGAAGCGAACCGTGGTCGAGCGCGCGCTGGCGATGACCGGCTCGAGGTACGCCAGCGCGCGCGCCGAGTCGCCGGCCAGGAGCTCCTGACGCGCCTGCTCGACCACCAGATCCGACGCCCGCTGCTCGGCGACGTCGCGCTGCCGGGCTGACTCGCGCTGCTCGCGCACGATGCGCCAGATCGCGAGCACGCCGAGCACCGCGAGGGTCGCGAGCGCGATGGCGGACACCGACACGGCGCCCCGGTGCTTGCGCAGCCAGCGCCGCACCAGCTGCCAGGTCGAGTAGCGATGGGCGCCGACCAGCTGGCCGGTCTGGAACTTCACCAGGTCGGCGGCGAGCTCGTGGGCGGTGGGATAGCGCGCCGCCTTGTCACGCGCCATGGCCTTGGAGACGATGGTGGCGAGATCGCGCGGGACGTCGGGCTCGAGCGGGGCCGGCGGTCCGGCCTCCACGGCGGCCAGCACATCGTCGACGCTCTTGCCTCGGTAGGGCGCCCGGCCCGCGAGCAGGTGATAGAGGATGGCGCCGATGGCGTACACGTCCGCGCGTTCGTCGAGGACCTCGCCTGCGGCCTGCTCCGGGGGCATATAGGCGGGCGTGCCCATCACCGCCCCGGCCGAGGTCAGCGCGGGGTCGTTGCGATAGGGATGTTCGGCAGCAGGCTCGGGGGTGACATCGCCCAGATCCTTGGCCAGGCCCCAGTCGATGACGACGGTCTCGCCGAACGCACCCGCCAGCACGTTGGCCGGCTTGAGATCGCGATGGATCACCCGCTGGCTGTGGGCGTAGGCCAGGGCCTCCGCGATCGCGATCACCGCGGGCAGCAGACCGATCCGCTCGTCGATGGAGTGCTTCTCGGCGATGACCAGATCGAGCGATCGACCAGCCACCATGCGCATGGCGTAAAACGGCGTCCCGTCCGGCAGACGCCCCGCTTCGTAGACAGGGACGATGCCCGGGTGTTGCAGGCGCGCCGTGAGCAACGCCTCGCGCCGGAAGCGACGCTGCAGGTCGCTGGGCGCCCCAGGGTGGAGTTGCTTCAGCGCGACAGGGCGCTCGAGGCGCAGATCGCGCGCCGTGAGGATGCGACCCATGCCGCCGCGCGCGATCTCGCGGCCGACCCGGTATGCACTCGAGGTCGTGCTGTCGGGGCTGGACATCGGGTCGGCCCGGGGCGCCTGGCCGGTACCTCCCTGGGTGTCAGCGAGGGCGTCCACCTGAGCGGGGGCTGGCTGTGTGGCGTCCGTCCCGGGCGTGGCTCCCACCGTGTCGTCAGTCCCGATGGCCACGCGGCCATTGTACTGCGGCGTGGCCGGGGCGGCGCCAGCTCTACCGAGGCGAGGTCGACCGGTACCGGGTCTCACTCGATCGCTTCGAACCGGCCGCCACGGGCGCCGTGGTGGCGGCGCTGCAGGGCGGCGTGCTGCGGTCGTTCGGGGGCGCGTCTTGACGGGGTGAGGGCGTCAGTTGCGGTCGACCAGGAGCTTCTGGGTGGCGATGTCCCAGACCACCAGGCGCTCGGCGCTGGCGACCGCGACGCGACCGTCGGCGATGGCGACCGAGATGTCGGGCGTGTCAGCGGCGGTTGGCTGCCAGGGCAGGGCGACGCGCAAGAGTGGCTTGCCTGCGTTGTCGTGTACCCGAACTGACCAGGCCGGGTCGGCACCCGCGGTGGCCTGCTCGGCGACGACGACCGCGACGGCGCCCGTGTCGGCGGCGAAGCTGTGGATGTGGTCGTGGGCGCCGAGCTCGACGCAGGCGACCAGCCGCACGGGGGGGAGGTCGACCAGCGCGAGGTTGCCACCCAGCAGACTGAGCCAGGCGCGCGAACCGGCGCCCTCGATGGCAACGGCCAGCCCGACATCTGTGGGCACCGCAAGCTGCTGACGGGTGTCGTCAATGGCGATCCGGGTGATCTCGCTGCCTCGCGCGTGGACGAAGGCGCCGTCACTCAAGCGGCTGACCTCGACCTCGGCGTGCGGAGTGCCGTGGA
>JBGASF010000142.1:0-20589 GCA_044229835.1 Polyangia bacterium
ATGGAGTACGGGCACAAGTATGGCGGCACCAGCTTCGAGCTGTTCGCGAAGATCAGCGAGAAGAACCACGCGCACAGCACCCTCAACCCGTTGGCGGCGTACACCAAGCGGATGACCCTCGACGAGATCATGAACGACATCATGATCGCGTATCCCAACACGCGCCCGATGTGCAGCGCCAACTGCGATGGCGCGGCGGCGGCGGTCGTGGTCAGCGACGCCAAGCTGAAGACGCTGTCGCTGGAGCAACAGCGGCGGGCCATCAAGGTGTCGGCCTCGGTGCTCACCAGCGACCCGTACGAAGAAGGCTGTCAAGTGCTGCCCAACGTCAACACGCTCACTCGCAACGCGGTGAAGATCGCCTACGAGCAGGCGGGCGTCAGCCCTGGCGACCTCGACCTGGTGGAGCTGCACGACTGCTTCGCCACCGCCGAGCTGGTGCACTACGACAACCTGATGCTGTGCGAGGAGGGTGGCGCCGTCGACTTCTTCAACTCCGGTGCCACCTGGCGCGACGGCAGCATGCCGGTCAACGTGTCGGGCGGCCTCGAGTCGAAGGGGCACCCCATCGCGGCCACCGGCATCGCCAACATCTGGGAGGTCTGCCACCACCTGCGTGGTGAGGCCGGCGATCGCCAGATCCAGGGAGCGAAGGTGGGCCTCGCCCATGTCATCGGTCTCGGCTCGGCATGCGGTGTGCACATCCTCGAGCGCTCAGGGCTCTGACGGCCACGGCGCACCGGGCGCCGATGCCCGGTGCGCCGTCAACGCGTGATCAGTCGGGGCAGGTGGCCTCGAAGTAGGCGTCGATGTTGTCGCTGGCCGCCTGCACCTCCGGCGTGCCCAGTGCTTCCAGCGCTGCCTGCACCTCGGGCTTGGTCATGTCGTTGCCGTTGTCGGTGAGGATCTGCGCGTACTGCGCAAACGCTGTCGACATGACAGCAAGGTCGTCCTGCAGGTCGGCCGGCACCTTCGAGCTGACGTCGCCGAACACCTGGGTGAGATCCGCCTGCTCACCCTGCGGCGCGAAGACCTGCGAGTAGAGCGTGGCGAACTGCAGCGCGATCGCCCTGCATTCCTCGGTGAGGTTGCCCGGCAGGCTGAGGTCGCTCGGCAGGCTGACGTCGCTCGGCAACGTGATGTTGGGGATCGACAGGTCGGACGGGATGGTGAGCTTGGTGCCCGACGACTTGCTGTCGCTGCTGCAGGCGCCGAGACCGACCAACGTGGTGGCCACAAGGGCGATGGTGATGATGCGCTTCATGACGTGCTCCTGGGTGCGGTGAGTAGCCCGACACTATGACTCCGGAAGGAGTGACTGGGACCGTGTTCAGTGTCGCAGGGGGTCAGAGCAACTGAGCGGCGAGGTCTGTCACGTTTTCGGCAGGAAGTTGGCACGCATGGTCGTGGCAGACGAAGGCGAGCCCGTCCGCGCGTTGGTGCCACAGTGGGCTGTCGAACGGCTCGCCCCAGGCCATCACCGCATCGGGTAGCCAGTGCCGCCGCACTTCGGCGAGCAGGTCGCGACGGTCGCCGGTGATCACGATCTCGGTCGCCCCGGCCTGCCGGCTCGCGACGGCCATCAGGGCCTGCGAGAAGGCTGCCGGTGACTGCGGCACCGCGCGCGCCAACAGGCGGATGATCTGGTCGGCGTGGTTGGTGTAGCGCGCTTCGCCGGTGAGGGCGCCCAAGCGGGCAAGCGCAAGTGCGGCGGAGGAGTTGGCCGATGGGGTGGCGTTGTCGAGCAGTTCCTTCTGCCGGGCGACCAGTTGCTCGCCGTCGTCGGGGGTGGTGAACAGGCCACCGCGATCGACATCCCAGAAGTGGTCGAGCAGCACATCGGCAACCTCGCGGGCGTGCTCGACCCAGCGCGCCTGCCCTGTCAGCTCGGCGAGCCGCGTGAACGCGTCGACGACGGTGGCGTGATCGCCGGCAAGTGCGTGGTGGCGGGCCGGCGGGCTGCCACCCTCGTGCCACGCGCGGTGCCAGCGCCCGCTGGGTTGGCGCAGCTCGCGCAGCAGGAACTCGCCGTTGGCGATGGCCGCGTCGCGCCAATCGGGGCGATCGAATGCGGCGGCGGCCTCACACAGCGACGCCAACATCAGACCGTTCCACTCGGTGAGCACCTTGTCGTCGAGGCCGGGTCGCAAGCGTTGCTCGCGGGCCTCGAACAGCCGCTGCCTGGCCCGCTCGATCGCGGCTGGCCGCACGATGTCGCCGCGGTGGTGCACGCGGGCCGGGATGGTGCGTCCTTCGAAGTTGCCGTCGGCGGTGAACTCGTACCAGCTCAGCGCTTCATCGGCGTCAGCGCCCAGCACGGCGCGCACCTCCTGCACCGTCCAGGTGTGGAACAGCCCTTCGTGCCCGTGGCCGTGCTCGTCGGGCGAGTCGGCGTCTTCCGCCGAGAAGAACCCGCCGGCAGGGTGGCACAGGTCGCGCAGCACGTAGCCGACGGTTTCCTCCACCACCTGGCGGTAGCGGGCCTCGCCGGTGAGCAGCGCGGCGTGCACGTACACGCGTACCAGCAGCGCCTGGTCGTACAGCATCTTCTCGAAGTGCGGCACGCGCCAGGCGGCATCGACCGAGTAGCGAGCGAAGCCGCCGCCCAGGTGATCGTAGATCCCGCCCTCGGCCATGCGGGTCAGGGTCAGGGTGAAGGCGTCGCGGTACTCGGACTCGTGCTCGTGGGCGTGGCGGCGGGCCCACAGGTCGATGGCGGAGACGTTGGGGAACTTGGGGCGGGTGCCGATGCCGCCGTGGGTCTCGTCATGGTTCGAGAGCAGGCGGCGCGCGCACAGCGCGACCAGGGCCAGCGCCTCGTCGGGGGTCGGGACCTTGGCGCCCGCGCCGGCGCCGCCGGCGTCGGAGCCGCGCGACTGCTCGGCCAGCTTGGCCAGGCCGCCGAGCAGCGCCTTGGCGTTCTGCTCGATGCTCTCGGGCTCGTTCTTGTAGGCGTCGTGCAGCGCGCGCAGCACCTTGCGGAAGGCGGGCTTGCCGTACTTGTCCTCGCCCGGAAAGTAGGTGCCGCCGAAGAAGGGGCGCCCGTCGGGGGCCAGGAACGCCGTCAGCGGCCAGCCGCCGCCCTGGCCGAGCAGCTGGATGGCGTGCTGGTAGACGTCGTCGACGTCGGGGCGCTCCTCGCGGTCGACCTTGATGTTGATGAAGAGGTCGTTCATGACCTCGGCGGTGCCGGGGTGCTCGAACGACTCGTGCGCCATGACGTGGCACCAGTGGCACGCGGCGTAGCCGACCGACAGCAGGATCGGCTTGTTTTCGGCCTTGGCGCGCGCGAAGGCCTCGTCGCCCCAGGGGTACCAGTCGACCGGGTTGTCGGCGTGCTGCAGGAGGTACGGTGAGGACTCGCTGGCCAGGCGGTTGGGCATGCCTCTTCCGTAGGCTGGAACCGGCGGCGGGTCAACCGGTGTAGGATTCGCGCATGAGGAACCTGGTCATCGTGGGGCTGATGCTGATCGCGGCCTGTGCGTGCAAGCGGCCGGGGGCGGGGCAGCCGCCGTCGCCGTCGCCCCTGGTCACGCCGTCGCCGAGCGCGACGCCGCCCCCGCTCGCCGTGGTCGATGCCGGGCCGCCGGTGGTCGATCCGGTGGCGCTGCGCGCGACCTGCTGCCAGCAGTGCCTGGCCGGGGCGGCGACCGATCCAGCGGGGTTCGACATCTCGGTGTCGCCGTGCACGCGCTATCTCGGGCAGCAGCGCAACGAGGGGCCGGTGCTCGACACCGCGTGTGGGGAGTTCTTCTCCGACAATCCCGAGCTGTCGGTCGGGGAGTGCCGGGGCGATCCGGTGGAGTAGTGCGCGGGCTGTCGCTGGTCCTGACGCTGCTGGCGCTGGGCGGCTTCTATCTCACGCTGCATGGCGCGCGCTGGGTCACCCGGGCGGGCTGGCGGCGGCTGCGTGCGGGTGATCTGGACGGGGCGCTGCGGTCGTTCCGGCGTGCGGCGCTGGTGACGCGCGGGGCGGGGGCGTGGCTGGGCGTCGCGGCGGTGCATCGCGCGGCCGGGCGCGGCGACGACGAGGCGGCGGCGCTGGAGCGCGCGGTGGCGCGCGACGGCAGCGACATGCAGGCGTTCGACGCCCGCGTCGACGAGCTGGTGCGGCGCGACGGCGGCAAGCTGGGGCTGGCGATGGCGTGGCTGGAGGCGCGCAAGGCGAACCGGCGCCTGGGGGCGGTGCCGCGCATGATGGCGCAGGCGCAGCGCGGCATGTACCTGGTGCGCGAGGAGGCCCGTCGCGACGAGGGCATCGCCGAGCTGGAGGCGGCGTGGGCGGTGGTGGCGGATCCAGAGGTCGGGCTGGCGCTGGGCCGGGCCTATGTGGCGGCGGGCAAGCCGCGGCAGGCGCTGCCGGTGCTGCGCCGGGTGGCCGACGCGGCGGAGGAGCTGGCGGCGCAGGCGCTGCTGGTGATGATGATGCTGCCGGGGGCGGGGGATGCCGAGCTCGAGGTCGTGCGTGCGCGGGAGCTGGCGCGCAAGGACGCCGAGACGCTGCGTGGCGAGGGGCCTGTGGGGCTGCTGGTGCAGCTGCTGGCGCGGGCGCAGGGCGGCGACGCCGAGGCGCGGCGGGTGCTCGGCGAGGCGCTGGCCAGGCCCGAGGTGCGCGCGGCGGCCAAGGGGGAGCTGCGGCTGGCCATCGAGGCGGTGCTGGGGCCGCCTGCGGAGGTGCCGCCTGCGGAGATGCCGCCTGCGGAGGCGCCTACGTCGTGAGGAAGCGGACGTTCGCGGGCAGCGGCGAGCGCGTGGTGCGGGCCTGGTTGACCGGCGCCGCGGTGTCCTCGTAGCCGAGCGACAGGCCGAACAGCAGCTGCTCGTCGTCGGGGATGGCGCAGATGGCGCGCGCGACGCCCGGGTAGGCACCCAGGCTGGCCTGCGCGCAGGTGGCCAGGCCCAGCTCGGTGGCGGTCAGCATCAGGGACTGCAGCCAGCAGCCGACGTCGAGCGCGCCGTAGATCCCCCAGGTGCGCGACATCGAGACCATGACCGCGTGCGGGGCGCCGAACAGCTGGTAGTTGCGCAGCCAGGCGTCGAAGCGGCCGGCCTTGTCGTCGCGCGCGATCCCCATGGCGCCGTACAGGACCTTGCCGCACTCCTTGCGGTGGGTGCCGTAGGGTTCGGGGTAGTCGATGGGGAAGCCGGCGTCGGGCGACGGCATGCCGGTGCGGGTGGCCTCGAGCAGGGCGTCGCGCAGGCGCGTGGTGGCGGCGCCGCTGGTGACCACGGCGCGCCAGGGCTGGATGTTGCACCATGAGGGCGCGCGCTGCGCGGTGGTGAACAGCTCACCGAGGAGGTCGGCGGGCACCGGGTCGGGGCGGAAGGCGCGCACCGACTTGCGCGCGGCGAGGGCGTCCTTGACGGTCATGAGCTGGGCTTTCGGTTGATGGGGATGCCGATGCTGGGGGCGGGGGCGGGCGGGCGCGCGGCCAGGGCGGCCACGCAGGCCTCGCACGGGCAGCGCTCGCGCAGCTCGCGGAAGCGGTAGATCCCGAGGCCGTGGCCGTCGGAGAACTCGAAGCGCACCGCGTACTGGCCGACGATCTCGATGTGCTTCACGGTCAGGCGCTCGGGGATCTTGCTGGGGTCGAGCAGGGGCTGGCCGCTCCACTCGTGCACGCACTCGGCACAGCGGCAGTGCAGGCGCAGGTCCCGCGACGGGTACACGCTGACGTGGTCGTCGTCCCAGGTGATGGTGACGTTCTGGCGGAGCAGGCCTGCAATCTCGATCGGGAGGGACATCGCAGGAAGCTGTGCACCGATCACGTGATGGCGTCAAGGAGACGGCGTGGATCGGCCGGATCGTGCTAGAAGCGGGCGTGAGCGAGAAGCGTGATCGGGACGGCGGTTCGAAGGGCAGGCCAGCGGGGCCGGCTGGGCCGTCCCGGCAGCGCCGGCCCGTGGTGCCGGCCACGCCGCGCACGGCGGAGGCGGTGCGCTCACCGGCGGGGGCGGCGCCCCGGCAGCGGCGCTCGCTGTCGAACGTGGGCGGGCCGTCGGCGCTGCGCGGCCATGCCCGCGAGGCGGCGCAGCTGGCGCGCTGGTTCGACGTCTCGCCCGAGGATGACGGGCGCGCGCACGTGCACGGCTTTCACGCCTATCCGGCGCGCATGCACCCGGCCATCGTGCGTGCGGTGCTGGCCGACATGCCCCGGGCGCGGGCGGTGCTGGATCCGTTCGCGGGGTCGGGCACCACGCTGGTCGAGGCCGCGCTGGCGGGGCGCGCGGCGGCGGGCGTCGACATCAACCCGCTGGCGGTGATGCTGGCGCGGGTCAAGACCTGGGCCTGGAGCGCGGCCGAGCTGGACGAGCTGCTGGCGGCGGCGCGCGCCATCGGCGAGCGCTCGAACCTGCGCGTGCGCAAGCGGGTGCGGCCCGATCCGCGCATCGCGCCGGCGGCCACCGCGGAGTGGTTCGCGCCGCACGTGCGGCTGGAGCTGGCGGGGCTCATCGAGGAGCTCAACGCGGCCAAACATGGGCAGGCGATCAACGATGCGCTGCGCCTCTTGCTGTCGTCGATCCTTGTCAAGGTGTCAAGGCAGCGGACCGACGCGGTGGTCGATCAGATGGTCGACAAGCAGATCGGGCGCGGCATGCCGACGCGCATGTTCGTGCGCAAGGCCGAGGAGCTGGTGGCGCGGCTGGCCGAGTACGTCAGCCTGGTGCCGGCGGGCACGCCGCCGCCCGAGCCGCACCTGGGCGACGCCCGCAAGCTGCCGTTCCCGGATGGCAGCTTCGATCTGGTCATCACCTCGCCGCCGTACCAGGGCACCTATGACTATCTCGAGCAGCATGCGCTGCGGCTGACGCTGCTCGGCCTCGGCCACAAGCCGGGTGCGGCGCGCGGCAAGCACCAGCCGGCCCCGGTCGAGGTCAAGGTGCCGCGGGGCGCCGATGCGCGCGAGCTGGGGGCGCGGCGACGCGGCGAGACCCCGGGGTCGACGGCGCGCTTCGAGGCCGAGCTGGGGCTGACGCTGGCCGAGATGGCGCGTGTGCTGTGCCCGGGCGGCGCGGCGCTGCTGGTGATGGGCGACTCGGTGGCGGCGGGCAAGCCGGTGCTGGCGGACGTGGTGGTCGAGCGCGTGGCCGGGCCGGCGGGGCTGAAGTTCGTGGCGGTGGCGTCGCAGACACGGCCGGCGTTCGGACCCGAGGAGCGCGCGGCGTTCGCGGGCACGGTGAAGCGCGAGCACCTGATCCTGCTGGTGCGCTAGAGCCGGCGAGCGGGTGGCTCTCTTCACGGACGATCGGCGCGGCCCTTCGCGGTCTCCACCGGGTATTTCGCGCGATTCTTGACCAGCTTGGCGCGGATGGCGGCGGGCAGGTCGGCGCCGATGCGATCGGCCAGCAGCAGCGTGGTGATGGCGACGTCGGCCAGCTCGTCGAGGATGGCGGGGCGGTGCGCGGGGTCGCGGGCGCGCGCGTCGGCGTCGGGGCCGGCGACCCAGCGGAACAGCGCGGTCAGCTCGCCGGCCTCGGAGGCGATGGCCATGCTGAGGTTCTTGGGGTCGTGGAACTGCTGCCAGTCGCGCTCGGCGACGAAGGCGCGCAGCTCGGTCAGCAGGGCCTCGAGCTGATCGGGGGCGGGCGTATTCACCCGCGCAGGGTAGCAAGAGATTGTCACGCGCTGGAATGGGCCGCCGTGATATGGGCGTTTTTCAGCCGGCCGGATGTGGCCTGCGAAGGATGGATGATGCGCACGAGTGGATACCTGATGATGGCCGTGGCAGTGCTGGGGATCACGGGCTGCAAGAAGTCGAAGCGGACGGACAAGCCTGCTGCGCCGGTGGCCAGCCCGACGGCCTCGCCGGCGGTGGGGGCCACCGCGGCCAGCGCCAGCCCGGTGGCGGGCAACGCGACGGCGACCGCGGCCGTGGCCGCGCCGCTGACCGGCTGCCCGGACGACGCCAAGCTGGCCGAGATCATCGGCGCCGCGCACGGCGTGCCGGTCGGCACCGAGGTGGTCAACACCACCTGCGTCGCCGGCAAGTTCATGGGCGGCGCCATCATCGTCGGCACCGCGCTGGTCTTCGTCGACGGCGAGGCGCACGACAACTGGGCCGCCATCGATCCTGCGGGCAAGGTGACCTGGAAGCACACCGACGACGTGCCGCCCAGCTTCGCGGATCAAGGCAGCACCGCGCTGGTGGGCGCCGCCGACTTCGACGGCGACGGCGTCGACGAGGTCCTGATCAACGCGTCCGACGATCGCCATGGCTACCTGAGCCACGTCGCCAACCTGGTCAAGCTGGGCGGCACCGACCTGACCTCGCTGCTGGCCACCACCTACGCCTTCGAGACCGCGGGCGCGGTCGAGACCGAGGCCGAGGAGGTCAGCTGCGACGGCAGCGCCGCCATCGAGAAGGACGCCACCGGCAAGCCGGTCCTGGTCGTCACCACGACCAACAGCAAGCGCGGCAAGAAGGCCTCGAAGAGCGACGCCGAAAACTGCAAGGACGGCGTGTCGCGCTTCACCTGGCAGGGCGGCAAGCTCGCGCTGACCAAGTAGTCCCCCCGCCGCCTCGCCTCACCCCATCAGGATGACGGTGCGCAGCGCCTCGCCGCGCTCCATGGCCTTGAAGGCGCCGGCGATCTCGGCGTCGCCGAGGCCGATGCGCGCCGTGACCAGGCTGTCGAGGTCGAGGCGCTTGTCGCGATACCAGCCTGCCAGCAGAGGAAAATCGCGGGTGGCCAGGCAGTCGCCGTAGAAGGTCGCCTTCAGCGTGGCGCGCGAGTAGAAGAACTTGGTGCCCGGGAACGACAGCTTGGCGCCCGGCACCGGCACGCCGATGAGGACGCAGGTGCCGCCGAGGTCGCAGCTCCACATGGCCTGATTCAGGGTGTCGGGCAGGCCGATGGCCTCGAAGGCGTAGTCGACGCCGGTGCCGGTCAGGGCGCGGATCTTCTTGCTGGGCTCGCCCTCGCGCGCGTCGACCACGTCGGTGGCGCCGAACTTCAGCGCCCAGTCGAGCTTCTTCGGGGCCAGATCGACCGCGATGATGCGCGACGCGCCGGCCAGGCGGGCGCCCTGGATGACGCTGATGCCGACCGCGCCGCAGCCGAACACCGCGACGGTGCTGCCCGGGCGCACCGCGGCGGCGTAGAGGACGGCGCCGACCCCGGTGACCACGCCGCAGCCGATCAGGCAGGTCGCCTCGGGCGGCAGATCGGCGGCGATGGGGACGGCCTGGCGGGCGTGCACGATGGTGTGGGTGCCGAAGCTGCCCACGCCGAGGACGCGGCCCAGCGGTCGCCCATCCAGGGTGCGCATGCGCGGCCCGGCCACCAGCGGGCGGGCGCAGAAGTTGGCGCGCCCGGCGGCGCAGAAGCGGCAGTCGCCGCAGGCGGCGCGCCAGTTGATGACCACGGTGGTGCCCAGCGCGGGCGTGGTCACGTCGGGTCCGTGGGCCTCGACGACGCCGGTGGCCTCGTGGCCGAGGTAGTAGGGGAACTCGGTGCCGAAGTTGCCCATGCAGGCGTGCAGATCGGTGTGACAGACGCCGGTGGCCAGGATGCGGACGCGGACCTCGCCGGGGCCGGGGGCGTCGAGCTCGATGTCCTCGACGACGACGGGGGCGTTGGCCTCGCGGACGATGGCGGCGCGCGCGCGGGTGGGGGCGGCTTCGGACATGGGGCGCATCTTAGCGACAGAAGCGCACCGAGGACGCTGGGAAAAGCGGCAGCTTCACGGTATGGAAGCCGCCATGTCGCAGAGCCAGGATGTCATCGTCGTCGGGGGTGGTCACAACGGGCTGGTCGCCGCGCTGCTGCTGGCGCGGCGCGGGCTGTCGGTCACCGTGCTGGAGGACAAGGGCGTGGTCGGCGGCGCGGTGCGCACCGAGAGGCCGTTCGCCAAGGCGCCCAACCTGGGGACGTCGACGGGTGCCTACCTGCTGGGGCTGATGCCGCCGGAGCTGCTGGCCAAGCTGGACATCGGCATCCAGCTGCGGCGGCGCGATCCACACTACTTTCTGCCGACGACGGATGGGCGCTACCTGCTGTTCGGGTCGGACCGCGCCGAGATGGAGCGCCAGTTCACGAGCTTCTTCTCGGCCGCCGACTGGCGCGCCAACCAGGCCTTGAGCCAGGAGATCAGCGCTCTGAGGGACGACGTCGCCCCGACCTGGCTGGAGGAGCCGCTGTCGATCGAGGCCACGGCCGAGCGCTATGTGCGCCCCGCGCTGCGCCAGGTCTTCATCGACCTGTGCCGCGGCTCGGTGGGCGACTATCTGTCGCGCTTCGACTTCAAGTCCGACCTGGTCAAGGCGATGTACGCGGTGACCGACGGCTTCAGCGGGCTGTATGGCACCTGGGACACGCCTGGCACCGGGATGAACTTCCTGGTCCACAACATGTGCCGGCTGCCTGGCGCCGACGGCACCTGGATGATCGTCGAGGGCGGCATGGGGTCGATCACGCAGAAGCTGGCCGACGCGTGTCGGGCCGCGGGCGCGCGCATCGAGACCAACGCCCGCGTGACCGCGGTGACCACCCAGGGCGGCGTCGCGCGCGGGGTCGTGCTGGCCGACGGGCGCGAGCTGGCGGCGCGCACGGTGGTGGTCAACGCCGACCCGTTCCGCATGCGCGACCTGGTGCCGCGCGAGGCGCTGCCGGCCGACTACCACGCCCGCATCGACGGCTACCGGCGCGACGGGTCGACCTTCAAGGTCAACCTGGCGCTGCGCGGGCTGCCGAAGTTCAGCTGCTTGCCCGAGGATCGCGGCCAGTTCGGGCCGACGATCCACCTCTTGCCCGACGAGAAGGACGTCATGCGGTCGCTGCTCGATGGCTTCGCCGACGTGCGCGCCGGGCGGCTGCCGGCGTTCCCGACCATCGAGTGGTACATCCACACCACGGTCGACCCCACCCTGCGCGACCCCGACGGCAACCACAACTCGGCGCTGTTCGTGCAGTGGGTGCCCTATGAGCTGGCGGGGACCACCTGGGAGGCCGAGGAGGCGCGCTATGTGAAGCACCTCTTGTCGATCTGCGACCGCTTCGCGCCCGGGACCTCGGACCTGGTGGTCGACACCTTCCCGCTGCACCCGCAGAAGGTGGAGCAGTATTTCGGCATCACGCGCGGCCACATCCACCACGTCGACAACGGTTTCGGCTTCGCCGACCGGCTGCCCTATGCGACGCCCATCGCGGGCATGTACTCGTGCAGCGCGGGCACCCACCCGGCGGGCTCGGTCATCGGCGCCGCGGGGCACAACGCGGCACAGCGGGTGCTGGCGGACATGGGGCTGTGAAGTGCGGATCTCGCACTCCGGGTGCGGAAGCCGCACTCGGGGATTCCCGAAAAAGGTGGTAACTGCAAGGGCATAGAGGTCATCACAGCGGGCGCTCTGGTGCACTTTCACCACCACTAAAGCCCGTTTCCATGTGAGATCAACCTCCATGCCGCCCGCCGCACGCAGGACCCGGGAGATCGCCAACACCCGGGATGACATCCTGGCCGCCGCCGAACGCGCCTTCGCGCGCACCGGCTACGAGGCCACCACCATGCAGGACCTGGCTCGCGAGGCGGGCTACACCGTGCCCTCGCTGTATGCCTACTTCGACGGCAAGCAGGAGCTGTACGACGCCCTGTGGTCGCGCCTCGACGACGAGCGCGCCCAGGTCTTCGACACCCTGATGCCGAGCGGGCTGCGCTTCTCGCAGCGCGTCGAGTTCATGCTGGCGCGCCAGCTCGAGCTGACCGAGCGCCGGCGCGGCGCGGTCGAGATCCGCATGGCCTCGCCGCAGCGCCACGGCAAGCGGCGCGCGACCCACTTCGACGCCATGGTGCAGCGCTGGGCGCGCTGGCTGCGCCGGGTCGCCGAGCCCGGCGACCTGGGCGCGACCTCGCTGGACGACGCGGCCACCGCCCTGGTCGGCATCATGAACGCCTTCTTTTTGCGCTGGATGGCGCGCGACGTCGCGACCGGGCTGGCCGCCAAGGCGCCGCTGATCGCCGAGCTGTTCCTGAGCGGCATCACCGGGAGGCGGCGATGAGCAGCACGCGGGCACTCGGCGGCGTCGTGGTCGCGGCGGTGCTGGCGACGCTGGCCGCGCCGACGCCGGCGGCGGCGCAGTCGCTGACGCTGGAGCAGGCGGTCGCGCTCGCGGTGGCGCGCAACGAGCGCACCCAGGCCGCCGAGCAGCGGCGCGCCGCGGCCTCGGCGCGCGTCGCCAAGGCGCGCTCGTTCTTCTTCCCCGACATCACGGTGGTCGGCAGCTACACCCGGCGCGCCCACGAGACCACACGCAACGTCGGCGGCACCGAGGTCACCATCCAGAGCGCCAACGCCCTGCAGGCCTCGGCCACGCTGGCGCTGACCATCTTCGACGCGCGCTCGCTGCCGCTGTACCGCCAGGCCAAGCTGGAGCGCGACGCCGCCGACTCCAGCGCCCGGGACACCCGGCGCCTGGTCGCCTACGAGGCGGCCGACGCCTTCATGCAGACCCTGGCCGAGGAGCAGGTCCGCGCCGCCACCCAGCACCGGCTGACCTTCGCGCGCCAGCGCCTGGTCGACGCCACCGCGCGGCAGCAGGCCCAGCTGGTCAGCTCCAACGACGTGACCCGGGCCCAGCTCGAGGTCGCCACCGCGGAGCGCGACGACGTGCGCGCCGCCACCGCCGTGCGTCGGGCCCGCCTGGAGCTCGGCTTCCTGCTCGGGCGGGTGGTGGACGGCGCGCTGGTCGCGCCTGCGACGGCGGCGCCCGTGACGGGCGACGTGCGCAGCGCGAAGGCGCGGCGCTGGGATCTGGCGGCGGCCATCCAGCGCACCGCGGCGCTGCGCGAGAGCGCGCGCGAGCCGGCGCGGCGCTTCATCCCGTCGCTCGGCCTGGTCGGGCAGTACCGCGTCACCAACGAGGCCGGCCTGAGCGGCAACAACACCGACTGGTCCGTCAGCCTGAACCTGGTCTGGCAGGTCTGGGACGGCGGCGAGCGCGCCGCCGACGGGCGCGAGCGGCGCGCGCTGACGCGGATCGCGGAGCTCGACGCCGAGCTGCTGGGCCGCCGCGTCGGCCTCGAGCTCGACAGCGCGGTGCTGGCGGTCGAGAACGGCCAGGCTGCCGTGCAGCTGGCCACCACCGCGGTCGACGTCGCGCGCAAGAACGCCGACGAGACCGCCGAGCTGTATCGCCAGGGGCTGACCACGTCGGCAGTGGTCGCCGACGCCGGGATCAGCCTGGTGGAAGCAGAGATCGAGCTGGCCCGCGAGCGCTATGCGCTGGCGGTGGCCGAGCTGGACCGGCGCCATGCGCTGGGCCTGGACCCGACGGAGACGCCATGAAGACGACACGGTTCACGCTTCCGACGCAGGCGCTGGCGCTGACGCTGGCCATGCTGGCCGGGTTCGCGCTGGGTGGCTGCGGCGAGAAGAAGGCGGCGGGCGGGGGCTCGGGGTCGGCCGGCGCGGGCGGCAAGGGCGGCCCCGGCGGCAAGCGCAACATGAAGTTCCCGGTCGAGATCGCCGCGGTCGAGGCGCGTCGCGTCGAGTACAGCGTGCGCGCGGTCGGCGCCGTCGAGGCCTTCGAGAAGCTGCAGGTCACCGCGCGCGTCGCGGGCGCCATCGAGAAGGTGGCGTTCTCCGAGGGCGACGTGGTCAAGGCCGGCCAGCTGCTGGTGGCCATCGAGCCGGCGCGCTATGGCATCGCGGTGCAGTCGGCCAAGGCCACGCTGGCACGCGCCGAGGCCGCGGCGGCGGACGCCCAGGCCGGGCTGGCGCGGCGCGAGGCCGCCACCAAGGACAACCCGGGGCTGCTCGCCGGCGAGGAGGTCGAGACCTGGCGCACCCGCGTGCGCACCGCGGGCGCCGAGGTCGCCGCCGCCAAGGCCATGGTCGCGCAGGCCAGCCTGAACCTGCGCGACGCCTATGTGCGCGCGCCGGTGGGCGGCGTCATCGAGACCCGCGACGTGCAGACCGGGCAGTATGCCCAGCCGGGCACCGTGCTGGCCACGCTGGTGCGGCGCGATCCGCTGCTCTTGCGCTTCCAGGTGCCCGAGATGGACGCGGCGCGGCTGACGGTGGGCATGCCGACGCTGTTCCGGTCGGGCCAGCTGGGCCCCGAGGAGCCCGACTACACCGCCAAGATCAAGCATGTCGCGGCGCAGGCCAACGACGACTCGCGCATGGTCGCCATCACCGCCGAGGTCGACGACGCGCGGCGCGACAAGCTGCACGCCGGCGCCTTCGCCGAGGTGCGCGTGCCCATCGGCGCCACCGAGCGCGCCGCCATCGTGCCGCAGACCGCGGTGCGCCCCAGCGAGCGCGGCTTCCTGTCGTTCGTGATCGAGGCCGGCGTGGCGCGCGAGCGCGTGCTGGAGCTCGGCATGCGCACCGAGGACGGCATGGTCGAGGTGCGCTCAGGGCTGCAGCCGGGCGAGCAGCTGGTCATCCGCGGGGCCGAGGCGCTCAAGGACGGCGTCGAGGTGCGCACCGGCGACGGCAAGGGCAAGCCTGACGGCAAGGGTGGGCCGGGCGGCCAGGGCCAGGGTGCCAGCGCGCCGGGTGGCAAGCCCGGGCCGGCCGCCGCGACCGGTGACGGAGGCGTCAAGTGAGCATCACCGACGTCTGCATTCGCCGTCCCGTGCTGGCCTGGATGCTGATGGCCGGCACCGTCGTGTTCGGCCTGGTCGCGCTGCAGCGCATCGGCGTCAGCCAGTACCCCGACGTCGACTTCCCGACCATCTCCATCCAGGTCACCTGGGAGGGCGCCGCGCCCGAGGTCATCGAGCACGACGTGGTCGAGACCCTGGAGGAGGCGGTGACCCAGGTCCAGGGCGTCCGCTCGATCACCTCGTCGTCGCGCCAGGGCAGCGCCAACATCACGGTCGAGCTGGATCTGTCGCGCGACGTCGACCTCGCCCTGCAGGACGTGCAGACCAAGGTGTCGCAGGCGCAGCAGCGGCTGCCGCGCGATCTCGATCCGCCGGTCATCTCCAAGACCAACCCCGAGGACCAGCCCATCATGTGGATCGGCCTGTCGGGGCCGTTCCCGACCCAGCTCCTGGCCGACACCGCGCGCTACAAGCTGAAGGAGCGGCTGCAGACGGTGCCCGGCGTCGGCGAGGTCACGCTGGGCGGCTACCTCGAGCGCAACGTGCGCATCTGGATCGACGCCTCCAAGCTGGACGACCGCCGCCTCACGGTCACCGACGTCATCGGCGCGCTGCAGCGCGAGCACGTCGAGCTGCCCGCCGGCCGCATCGAGGCCAAGGGGCGCGAGATCAACGTGCGCGTGCTGGGCGAGGCGCTGGATCTGGCCACCCTGCGCCGCATCGTCATCCGCGAGGTCGGCGGCGCGCCGGTCTACCTGGAGGACGTCGCGCTGGTCGAGGACGGCTTCGAGGATGTGCGCCGCATGGCGCGCGTCAACGGCGTGCCCGCGCAGGGCATGGGCATCCGCAAGCAGCGCGGCGCCAACGCGGTCGCCGTCGGCAAGGCCGTCAAGCAGGTGCTGCGCGAGGTCCAGGCCAAGCTGCCCGAGGGCATGGAGGTCGGCATCAACTTCGACTCCACCGTGTTCATCGAGGAGTCGGTGCAGGAGATCAAGTGGGAGCTGCTGCTCTCGGTGCTGCTGACAGGGCTGGTGTGCTGGATGTTCCTTGGCAGCCTGTCAAGTACCTTGAACGTGATCCTGGCCATTCCGATGTCCCTGTTAGGGACCATCGCGGTGATCTACTTCCTCGGCTTCACGCTGAACACATTCACGTTACTCGCGCTGTCGCTGTCGGTCGGCATCGTCGTCGACGACGCCATCATGGTGCTGGAGAACATCTATCGCCACGCCGAGGCCGGCAAGGGACGCGTGCGCGCGGCGCGCGAGGGCACCAAGGAGATCACCTTCGCGGCGCTGGCCGCGACCATCGCGGTCATCGCCATCTTCCTGCCCGTCATCTTCATGCAGGGCGTGGTCGGCCGCTTCTTCCTGCAGTTCGGCATCACGCTGTCGCTGGCGGTCATGTTCTCGTACCTCGAGGCCATCACGCTGGCGCCGGCGCGGCTGGCGCAGCTGGTCTCGGTCAAGCACGGGCGCGGCTGGCTGGGCCGCAAGGTCGACGCCGCCTTCGACGGCCTGGCGCGCGGCTACGGCTGGCTGCTGCGCCACGCGCTGCGCTACCCAGCGCTGGTACTGGTCGGCGCGGTGGTGCTGTTCTTCGGCGCCTACCGGGTCTTCAAGTCGCTGCCCGGCGAGTTCGTGCCGTCGCAGGATCAGAGCCGCCTGCTGATTCGCCTGCAGACCGCGGTCGGCGCCGACCTCGAGGAGACCAACCGCGCCTTCAAGCGCGCCGAGGCGTTCCTGGGCACGCGCCCCGAGGTGCAACGCGTGTTCGCGGTGGTCGGCGGCATGGGCGGCGGCGGCGTCAACACCGGCATCGTGTTCCTGACCTTGAAGCCGCCCAGCGAGCGCATGCCCCAGAAGGACCTGGCCATGCAGATCCGGCGCGAGCTCAACTCGTACCCGGGCCTGCGCGCGGTGGTCCAGGATCTGTCGCAGAGCGGGTTCACCGCGCAGCGCGGCTTCCCCATCGAGTTCTCGGTGCGCGGGTCGGACTTCGCCGAGCTGACCCGGCTATCGCGCGGCATGATGGACGAGCTGCGTGACAGCGGCATGGTGGTCGACCTCGACACCGACTACCAGCTCGGCATGCCCGAGCTGCGCGTCAACCCGGACCGGGCTCGCGCGGCCGACCTCGGGGTCTCGATCGAGGACGTCGCCACCACGCTGAACGCGCTGGTCGGCGGCGTGCGCGTCGGCAAGTACAGCTCGGGCGGGCGGCGCGTCGATGTGCGCCTGCGCCTGCTGGCCACGCAGCGGCGCAGCGCCGAGGACCTGTCGCGCCTCAAGGTGCGCACCAAGAACGGCGAGCTGGTCCCGGTGTCGTCGCTGATGTCGACCGACGAGCAGCCCGCGATGCAGTCGGTGACGCGGCGTGATCGCCAGCGCGCGGTCACGGTGTTCGCCAACGTGGCGCCGGGCTTCTCGCAGAACCAGGCGCTGGCGCTGGTCGAGAAGCTGGGCAAGCAGCTGCCGCCGGGCTACACGGCGGTGCTGGGCGGCGCCAGCGTGGCCGCGCGCCAGTCGATGAGCGGCCTGCTGTTCGCGCTGATGCTGGGCATCGGGGTCGCCTTCATGGTGCTGGCGGCGCAGTTCAACTCGATGGTGCACCCGATCACGGTGCTGACCATCCTGCCGCTGTCGGTCGCGGGGGCGGCGTTCGCGCTCAAGCTGGGCGGCATGTCGCTGAACATCTTCTCGATGATCGGCCTGCTCCTGCTGATGGGGATCGTGAAGAAGAACTCCATCCTGCTGGTCGACTACGCCATCCTGGTGCGGCGCGAGCGCGGGCTGACGGCGCGCGAGGCGATGCAGATCGCCGGGCCGGTGCGCTTGCGGCCCATCCTGATGACGTCGATCGCGATGATGATGGCGGTGCTGCCGTCGGTCATCGGCTTCGGGCCGGGCGGTGAGATCCGGCAGCCGATGGCGGTCGGCGTGCTGGGCGGCCTCATCGTGTCGACCGCGCTCAGCCTGCTGGTGGTGCCGGCGTTCTATGTCTGCGCCGACTGGCTGCTGGATCGCATGAAGGCGGGCTACTACAGGCTGCGGCCGAAGAAGGAGGGCGTGGTCGACGATCCCGAGGCGCTGGGGCACGAGCCCGGGCTGGAGGGGCCGCAGTCGGCGCAGGCGGCGCACGCGGCGCACGCGGCCGAGACGCGGCCGCCCGCGTAGCTGGCTCAGTTGAGGCGGAAGCCGGTGCAGCTCGGGAGGATCTCGATCTCGCGGGTGCCCGGGCCAGCGCTGGTCGACGACAGGCCGTTGTCGGAGTCGTCGACGATCCAGAACATGTCGCCCTGGTTGAACGAGTGGCTCTGCAGCGAGTTCGACGAGATGGTCGAGTAGGTGCCGCTGCCCCACTTGGGGCGCTCGCCGTAGAACACGCGCACGGTCTTGCTGCAGCTGGAGCGGATGGTGACCGAGACCGGGCCGGCGGGCGCCGCGGGGGGCGGCGGGCTGTAGCTGGAGGCGCTGGGGGCGGGGGCGCTGCCGTAGCTGGGGCCGCCGCCGCTGGGGGCCGGGGCGCCGCCGTAGCTGCCGCCGTTGTAGTTCGGGTCGCCCTGGTAGTTCGGCGGGGGATTCTGCTGGGCCGGCACGCGGATGCAGGCCGAGGCGGCGACGGCGACCGCGGCGGCGAGGACGAGGTCGAGGGGCTTCAACATGAGGGGCGCTCCTGCGGGTTGGGGCGGGATACGGGACCTGCGCGCGATCTCTTCCCCTGCAAGCTGGGCTAAGGTGCGGCCATGAAGACGACGACCATGGCCGGGCTGACCACGCGCCTCGTGGGCGGGACGGATGGTGAGGGCGGCGGCGACGGGCCGCTGGTGGTGCTGCTGCACGGTTTCGGCGCGCCGGGCGACGACCTGGTGCCGCTGGCCGACGTGCTGCCGGTGCCGCCGGGCACGCGCTGGGCCTTCCCGGCGGCGCCGCTGAAGCTGCCCGGCGGCTGGGGCGGCGAGTCGCGCGCGTGGTGGATGATCGACATGGCCGAGCTGGAGGAGGCCATGGAGGCGGGGCGCGAGCGCGACATGTCCAGGCGCGTGCCGGCCGGGCTGGTCGAGGCGCGGGCGCAGATCAGCGCGCTGCTGGGCGAGCTCGAGCAGCTGGGGCCGGGGCCGCGCGTGCTGGGTGGCTTCTCGCAGGGCGCCATGCTGTCGTGCGACGTCGCGCTGCACACGGATCGTGCGCTGGCCGGGCTGGTGATGATGTCGGGGACCTACCTGGCCGAGGATCAGTGGCAGCCGCGCATGAAGGCGCGCGCTGGGCTGCGCGTGTTCCAGAGCCACGGCACCCGCGATCCACTGCTGCCGCACGCGCTGGCGGAGCGCCTGCGCGACGACCTCGGCAAGGCGGGCGCGCGCATCGACTGGGTCAGCTTCCGTGGAGCGCACGAGATCCCACGCGAAGTGCTTGTCGGGCTGTCAAGCTTTCTGAACGAGGTCGGCGCGAAGAAGTAGCGTGCTAGGGACAGCGTGCGCCGCCCTGGTGCACCGTGATGTTGGCGGGCAGCAGCGGGTCGAGGACGCGGTAGTAGGTCTTCAGCGCCGAGAAGAAGTCGATGTGCATGCCGGTGATGCCGCCGCCGACGTCGACCGCGAGCACGCAGCCGTCGTGGGTGAAGTTGCCCCACGGGGCGTCGCCCGGCATGCGCTTGCCGTCGAGCTCGGCGACGTAGAGCGGGGTGCCGATGGGGATGACGGAGCGATCGACCGCGATCGACCGGAACGGCACCAGGGCGCGGTTCTGCACCCCATAGCCCCACGGGTGGGCGGCGTCGGCGACGCGGTAGCACGGCGAGTTCAGGCACATGCACACGCCGTTGACGTTGAGCAGGCGGCCGTCGGCGAGCCGGCCAGTGCCCTCGATGCGCAGGCTGTCGGAGAACGCCTTGGGCACCGTGGCCAGCGAGCGACACATGGGGTCGTACAGCTCGGTGTCGGCGACGCCGGTGAACTCGTCCTCGGTGGTGACCCAGTAGAAGGTCAGCTGGAAGCTGCCGATGCGCATGCCGGGCAGCGCGGTGGAGGCGTCGCCCTGCGGGGTGGCGCCGTCGCCGGTGCTGGCGCCGTCGCCGGTGCTGGCGCCGCCGTCGACCGTGACACCGCTGTCGTCATCGCCAGTGCCGGTCTCGTCGCCGCAGCCGGCGGCGGCCAGGGCCAGGGCCAGCGCCAGCGCCGGTAGCAGCGCGGTGGCGGTCGTGAGACGCCGGGGCGTCACGCGGCCAGCCTCTTGCGGTCGCTGGCATAGCGCGCGTGCAGCCATTTTCCCGCGGCGCGCTGGTTGACCTCGGCGCGCAGGGCGGCGATCTCGGGTGGCACCTCGGCGCCCGCGGGCGTCTCCCACGGCGAGCCCACCGGGCTGAGCAGCGGCGCCAGCAGCGCGGCGGCGGTCACGTCGGCCAGCGACAGCTTGTCGCCGACCAGGTAGCGCGTCGGGTCGCCGCCCAGCTCGCGCTCCAGCCGGTCGATGCCGGCCAGCAGGCGGGTGCGCGACTCGGCGGCGTTGGCGGGCGTCAGCTCGTATTGCAGGCGCAGGCCGCGCCGGAGCATCGGTGCGGTCAGCCGGCCCAGCAGGCGCGCCGGTGCGCCATAGCCGCGGAACACGATCTCGGCCAGCAGCGGCGAGGTCATGACCTGGTAGTACATCCAGCGCCGGCAGTGGATGCCGAAGGCGTCGTCGAAGTAGTCCTCGAGGTCGAGCGCGCGGCGGCGCCCGGTGTCGTCGGGTGGCAGCAGCGGCCGACCCGGGTACTCGCGCTCGAGGTGCAGCGCGATCTCGGTCGAGTCGGGGATGACGCGGCGGTCGTCCATCAGGATGGGCAGCGTCGAGCTGCGCTGGCCCAGGCGGCGGGTGCGGTAGCGGTGCAGGCCGGGGATGAGGTTGACCAGGCGGTAGGTCAGCCCCTTGGCGTCGAGCTGCCAGCGCGTCTTCTCGCAGTAGTGTGAGACCGGGAACTGGTAGAGGACGAGCGCGCCCATGGGGGGAGGATCGTTGAGGTGGGGGGGCGCGTCAACGCCAGGGGGAGGGCGGAATGCG
>JBGASF010000143.1:0-20494 GCA_044229835.1 Polyangia bacterium
AGCGCTCCTTCTCCTCGGGGTGGTTGGCGCGCAGATCGACGGCCTGCTGGAAGCACGCCGCCCCGGAGCCCTGGACGCTGCCCTGGGTCAGGGCGGCGCGCGCGAGGGCGACCGGATCGCCCAGGCGGCGCGCCAGCGCGGCGGCGGCCAGCGCGGTGTCGAGGCCGCGGGTGGTGGCGCCAGCGCCGATCTGCGCGGCGGCGTGCTCGAGCAGGAGCTGGCAGCGCTCGGCGTCCTGGCCCGGCGGCAGCAGGGTCAGCGCGCGCTCCAGCAGGGCGGCGGCGTCGTCGAAGGCCAGCGCGGAGGCGGCGCGCTGGGCGGCGCGGCGGGCCCAGGTGATGGCCTCGTCGGGGGGCACCACGGGCACGGCCTCGAACAGGTGGTGCAGCGGCTCGGCCAGCGGCGCCGCGGGATCGTCGGCCAGGCGCTCGAGCAGCGCGCGCCCGATGGCGGCGTGCAGGGCGGCGCGGCGCGGCGCGGGCAGCTCGCCATAGAGGACGTCGCGCAGCAGGATGTGTGAGAAGCGGGCGCGCTCGTCGGGCTCGGCGACCAGGACGTCGAAGCGGACGGCCTCGGCGGTCAGATCGCGCGCTGCGGCGGGCGCCACCCCGGCGTGGCTGGCGACCAGGCGCAGGTCGACGGCACGGCCGAAGACGGAGCCGACGCGCACGAAGTCGCGCGCCTCGGGCGACATCGCCGACAGCCGCGAGCTGATGACGCCGCGCACGCCGTCGGGCAGCCGCGCGCGCGCGTGCACACTGCCACGCTGGCTGGCCAGGCGCACCATCTCGAGCACGAACAGCGGGTTGCCCTCGGTGACCTCGAGCAGCGCGTCGAGCTCGCCGAGGTCGGCGCCGGTGTCCGCGAGCCAGCGCCCGAGCTCGGCGCGATCGAGCCGCTCCAGGCTGAGATAGCGGCCTTCGCGCGCGATCTTGGCCAGCGCCTCGCCGGCGGTCGGTGACAGCCGGGCCTCGACGTCGCGGAAGGTGCCGACCAGCAGGACGCGGCCGGTGCGCACGCTGCGCGCCACGAACAGGAACAGCGCCAGCGTGCCGGGATCCGCGACGTGCAGATCGTCGAACACCAGGATGGTCGTGCCGGGCACCGCGGCCAGGTAGGAGGCCACGCGATCGAACAGCCGGAAGCGCGCCTGCTCGGGCGCCTCGGCGGCCAGGCTGGGCGCGGTCAGCTCGCTGACGACGGCGTCGGCGGCGGCGTCACCGGCGCGGGCGAGCGTGCGCAGCGCCTCGATCCAGGGCCAGTACGATGGTGCTCCGCCGGCCTCCCAGGCACGACCCCAGGCCACGCGGGCCTGCGTCGCCGCCGCGCTGGCGAAGCTGTCCGCGAGGCGGGTCTTGCCGATACCGGCCTCACCCACCAGCAGCACGACACCGGCGCGCCCGGCCTCGGCCAGGGCCAGCGCGGCCTCGAGCTCGCCCAGCTCACGCTCACGTCCGATCAGGATGGACCGCTGCCCCGACACCCGGGGCGAGGATAGCACCGGGGTCTCCACGCTCTCTAGTGCACCGATCGTGAGATGGCATCAAGGAGGCGGCGTGGATCGGCGGCGAGGGCCAGGCGGACTACTGGGCGTAGTTCGAGGTCGAGGCGCGTTGGATCATTGAGGTGATCTCGCGATCGGTGCACTAGGGCAGGCTGCCGTACCACTGTGTCAAGACCGCCTCGGCGGGCTTGCCGCGCAGGCTGAAGCCGGCCTCCTTGGGCAGCGCGACCCAGTTGTAGTGAAAGGGGTACAGGCCGACCACGGTCGGGGTGGTGGCGATGTTGGCCATCACGGCCTGCACGATCATGGCTTGCTCGAGCGGGTCGTAGGGCAGCGTGGCGGTGGCCTCGCGGCCGAAGGCGGCGGCGAAGCCGGGGTCGGACTCGGGGATGGCGGCCTGGGCGGCGCCGTCGTAGCTGCCGTAGGCCAGGCCCGAGATGATGATGGGCTTGCCGGTGGCGCTGCTGACCGAGGCGAAGGTGCCGGCGAACAGCGCGGCGACGGCCTGGTCGAGCTGGCTCTGCGTCGGCGTGGTGGTGGTCGCCAGCGGGCCCCACATGGCGATGCCGAAGAAGTCGAAGCGCGCCGCCAGCGGGCCCAGGCTGCTGAAGGGCCACGGCTGCGCCGAGGGGTCGCCACTGCCCAGGGTGAGCAGGTCGTAGCCGAGCTTGCCGCTGTAGGCGGCGCGGGCGTGATCGATGACGAGGTTCCAGCGCGCGGCGGCGTCGGCGGGCGCGCTGGCGGCGCCGGGCAGCATGAGGTTGCCGCTCCAGTCGAGCAGGATGGCCTCGACGCCCTCCTGCTGCGCCAGCTCGGCGTGATAGAGGACGAAGGCGTCGTACTGCGCGAACCAGTCGTCGAACCAGGCCGACGACGCGGTGGCGACCTGGGCCTCGGTCGGGCTGGTGCAGCACAGCTGGATGCGGAACAGCACGTGGAAGCCGTGGGCCTTCAGGTTGCGCACATGGCTGCGCAGGTCGGCCTCGGGATAGCCGGGGACCAGGCTGCGATCGTTTCTGATGATGGGGCGGGGGAACAGCTGCTGGTAGTTCCACGGCGGCGCGACCTGGACCCAGGTGGCGTGCGTGCGCGCGATGGCCTGGCTGGTGGCGTCGACATAGGCGGTCGGTCCGTCGGCGCTGCCCGGCCAGTAGTCGGCGATCTGGATGCCGGCGTGGAAGGTCCAGCCGGCCGGGCGCGCTGCCAGGGCGGCGGTGGTCGCGGTCAGCGTGGGCAGCGTCTCGCCGTCGGCGGGCGAGTAGCGCCAGCGCGCCACGGTGTCGCTGACGGTGCGGGTGCTGAAGACGGCGCTGCGGGTGCCGCTCCAGGCCAGCTGGGCGGGGTCGGCCGGGAAGAACTCACCGGCGTAGTAGCCGAGGCCGTCGCGCGAGTAGGCGTAGTGCAGCGTGGTGCCGTCGAAGTCGTGGCCCATGAGGTCGTCGCGCGTGACGCTGAGGCGGAAGCGGCGCGCACCGGTGCGCTGCATGGGCAGGCCGCTGAGGCCGGAGTGCACGAAGATCTGGTCCTCGGGTGGCGTGCTGGCGGGGACGGTGACCTCGAGGGTGAGGAGCTCGGGGGCGGCGTCGACGGCGGGCGCGGCGTCGACGGCGGGCGCGGCGTCGACGGCGGGCGTGGCGTCGATCGCTGGCGCCGCGTCGACGGCGGCGTCCACACGGGTGCCGTCCCCGCCGCCGCATCCCAGCAGCGCGCACACCAGCCCGACGGCCGCCGCCCTGTACATCCCCCGGCTCGGAATGGCTCGATTCTATCACTGCTGGCGCGCGGGCTCCGGGGCAAGCTCCCAGACATGGGAGCTGCCGTGGTCGGCGACCACGATGCGGCGGGCGCTGGCCAGGACGCGCAGGCCGACCATGATCTCGTCGCGGCGCCACGTGGCCAGGCGGGTGCCGGTCGCGGCCTGGTAGACCTCGACCAGGCCCTGGTCGGTGGCCGCCACCAGGACACGGCCGTCGTTCGACCAGGCCAGCGCGGTCTCGGTCGAGAACTCGAGATCGACGGTGCGACGCACCACCACGCGGGCGGTGTCGACGCGGATGACCTCGAGCGCGTCGCGGGTCAGATAGGCGACGCGCGTGCCGTCGGGGGACAGCTCACCGCCCTGGGCCGGCTCGGGCAAGCTGGCGTGCTGGTGACAGTCGTCGAGCGACCACAGGCCGTCGCCGCGCACGAACAGGTGCAGGTCGGCGGGGGCCACCGCGAGGCCGGGTCGCTGCGCGCCGTCGTCCAGGTTGCAGCGCCAGCGCCCGTCGCCGTCCCAGACGTCGGTGGCGTCGGTGAAGTAGCGCCCGTCGAAGCTGACCCCCAGGCTGTGCGGCGACGCCTCCGCGCCGGCGCGGTCGCGCAGCGGGGGCAGCGGGCGGCCGCGACCGTCGTGACGCCCCGGGGCCAGCACGGCGCGCGCGTGCGGCATGACCCAGGCGCGGTAGCTGTCGCGGCCCTCCTCGTGATCGTAGCCGCCTCCGCGCAGCGTGGGCAGCCGGCGCCGCGGGGCCAGGGCCCACGGCTTGACGCGCTCGTCGCCGGTCACGTAGACGACGGCGGTGCAGTCGGCGCTCCAGTGCACGCGCTCGATCCAGTCCTGACGGCCGAGGCGGACGGGGGCGCCACCATCGAGGTCGAGCACGCGCGCCACGTGATCGGTGAAGTTGCCGCGGTCGACGAAGTGGGCGGCGTCGGCGCACCAGTCGCTGGCGGCGACCTCGTCGAGGTCGCGCCGGGTGGCGTCCTGCCAGCGCCCGGGCGGCTCGCGCACCGCGACCGTGCGTGCGGCGTCGTCACCGCCGCGCGGCAGGTACGAGCAGCCGAGCATCACCACCAGTGCCATCGCCCAGGCGCGCACGGCACCAGAACGGCGCGGCGCCGCCGGCTATTTCAGCGCGAACCGCCGCCCCAGCCCAGGACCACGCCGCCCCACATGGGGACGCGCAGGTCGTCGTCGACCAGCCCCTCGAAGATCAGGCCAGCCGCCAGCCCGGTGGAGCGCGAGCCCCACATCATCCAGGACAAGCGGCCGCCCCAGGTGCCATGCACCGGGTTGAAGCTGGCGCCGAGGTAGAAGTGGCCGGGCCCGGCGCGGCCGAAACCGAGCTCGATGGCGGGCGAGACGTCGCGCTCCGAGAAGAAGGTGGTGACCGCGAGCTCGAGGCCGCGCACGCACTCGTAGCGACCCGCGCTCCGGTAGACCGTCTGGCCGGGACCGCCTTCGCTGGTGGGCAGCAGCAGCGCACAGCCCTGGCCGTGCCAGCCGATGATGGTGCCCAGGCGCGCCGAGTACTGCTGGCCGTGCCAGGGCACGCCACGCAGCTCGATGAAGGGGGCCAGCGCGCTGCCGACGTGGCCGACCTTCTCGGCCCAGAAGCCGAGGTCCCACATGCCCTCGCTGCTGTCGTGCTCGTTGAGGAGGCCACCGCCGGCGCTGAGGCCGAGCATGATGCCGCCCACGCTGGCGCGCGCGGGCGCGGCGGCCAGCAGCAGCGCGGCGACGACCAGCAGCCCCCTCGACCGACCCCATCTCACCTTGGCCTTGGCCATGCTCCGAGGATACGCCGAGCCGGGCGCCGATGGGGTGACGCCGGGGATGAACTGACACCTGTCACTGCGCGCGCACAGGCCAGGCGCGGCCGTAGGTAGCGCTGAGCCGCCAGCTCATCGAGGTCGACGTCTTCGGGCCACGGCAAGCGCTGGTCAGGGCGCCGAGCCGGAGGTGCACGGCATGATGGTGAAGTTCTGCGACCAGGTGTGGTTCTCGGGATCGGACGCGGTGACGGTGCCGTTCATCGGCCCCGCGTTGGTCTGGCAGCTGATGTTGGCGGTGGCGGAGTTGATGGTCGAGCAGCCATCGACGGTGCCCGAGACGTCGACGTCGATGGCGGCGGTGTCGCTGTCGACCACCGTGGTGGTGACGCTGTAGCCGGCCGGGAAGCCGGAGAAGCAGCCCGCCAGCGGCGCCCAGGCCACGCGCGTGATGACCGGGGTGCCGGGCGCGGCGTCGACGGTGGGAGCGCTGTCGGGGCGTGCGGCGTCGATGGGCGGATTGCCGCCGTCGGTCGGTGGCACCGACCCGTCGGTGGTGGGGCCGCCGTCGCCGGCCAGGGTGGGGTCCTTGATGCCGAGCAGGCTGGAGCATGACGCCGCCAGCGCGGCGCTGGCGACCACGACGGCGACGGCGAGAAGGCGGGCGCGCGCGCGCATCAGAAGGCTCCTTGCCAGGCCAGGCCGAGGTCGCCGATGGCCGCCGGGCGCAGCGACGACGTGGCGGCGGCGGGCTCGTGCGCGCGGACGCCTGGGGCGGTCAGCCACAGCACGACCCCCGCGACCGTGGCGGCGGCGCCCACGCTGACGAGGACGGTCGACAGGGTGGCCGAGCTCGCGGCGTCGTTGGCGGCGTCATAGCCGGTGCGGTCACACACGATGTCATCGTCGCAGTGCGCCTCGGCGGTGCTCCAGCTGGAGCGGGCCATCAGGCCGAAGACGACGCCGGCGCCCAGCGTGGCCAGGCCGACGCCCCCGACGACGTAGGCCCACTTGCGACGCGGGTGGCGCGCGGGGCCGAGGGCGAGCGGGGCGGGGGTCGCGGCCGGCGTGGGAGCGACCGACGGTGTCGGCGTCGGCTCGGGCGTCGGCGTCGGCGTCGGCGTCGGCTCGGGCGCGACCACGGGCTCGGCGACCAGCGCGGGGATGACGACCCTGGCCTGCTGGGACTCCACGGCCTGCAGGCTGGCCACGAAGGCCTGGTACCCCGGCGCGCTGGCCTCGATGGTGATGGCGCCGGGATCGACCGACAGCGGCATGCCCCACAGCGCGGCATCGACGACCACGCCGTTGCGCTTGATGATCAGCCCGGGCGTGGCGGTGACATCGAGAAGCACCTTGGGCACCAGGCTCTCGAGCGCGTTGGCCTTGTCGCGGGCGTACTTCTCGCGCGACTTCTGCTTGGCCTGGCCAGCCAGGTTCTCGACCTGGCGCCAGGTCGCGAAGGCGCTGGCAGTGCGCAGCGACGCCTCGTAGCAGGCGGCCAGGTTGAACAGGGTGCCGATGGCGGGGTCCAGGCGCTGGCTGGCCTCGAACTTGGGGCAGGCGTGTGGGTAGTCCTTGGCGTCCATCAGGCGACGGGCTTCCTTGAACAGCGCCTCGGCGGTCGCCTTGTCCTCGGGCGTCTGCGCCGCGGCGGGAGCGGCCAGAGACAGGACGAGCGCGGCGCACAGCAGCTTGGGGACGATTGTCATGGGGTGTCCGTCATCAATTGCGAGATTTGAAGAGGTCTTCCGGGGTGGGCGACTTCTTCGGGCGCTTCCTGGTGCCAGCGTCCGCCGTGGTCGATGCGACGCCGGCGTCGAGCGTTGCGGCCGCGGCGGGGACGGCGGCATCGACCGGCGCGACGGCTGCGAGCCGCGGCGCGGCTGCGCCAGCGGCGAGGTCGGCGGGCGCAGCGCGGACCGGGCCAGCGCCAGCACCAGGCGCGTCGCTCGCGCCAGCGGGGCTGCTGCTGGCGCCGGGCTGGGCACCCTTCTCGTTCTTGCTGCCGCCACGCGCGAGCAGCAGCGCCAGCACGGCCACCGCCGCCGCCAGCGCGATGGCGCCACCGACCCAGAGCCGGCGTCGCCCCCCGGTCGCCGCGCCCAGCGCCGCCATCGTGCTGGGGCCCGCGGGCTGGCCGACCAGCACGCTGGAGTCATCCATCGGGCGACGCAGGTTGCGCGTCTCGCCACCAGCCGGCGCGGGCTGGGTCGGCGCCCGATCCTGGATGCGGCAGATCGAGTCGACCATGGTGCGGCCGCGCGGGGTGGTGAAGGGCGCCAGCGCCTGGGCCAGCTCGGCGACGCTCTGTGGGCGCGCCTCGGGCGTCTTGTCGAGGCAGCGCGCGATCACGGCCGCCAGGCCGCCGGGGACCTCGACCTCGGGCGGCAGCTCGGGCAGCGGCGCCATCTGGATCTTGACGCAGATCTCCGCGAAGCTGCCGCCGTCCCAGGGCAGCTGTCCACTCAGCAGCTCGTACAGCACGACGCCGAGCGACCAGATGTCGGAGCGCTGATCGGCCAGCCGCGCGCCGCGCATGCTCTCGGGCGACATGTAGCTGGGCGAGCCGATGACCGCCTGTGACGACGTCAGCTGGTGCTCGCCCGGCGCGGACAGGTTCTTCGAGATGCCGAAATCGAGCACCTTGACGAGCGGCGAGCCGTCGGGACGCAGGGTCAGGAACATGTTCTCGGGCTTGAGATCGCGATGCACGATGCCCAGGCCGTGCGCCTCGGCCAGCCCGACGCAGGCCTGCAGCACATACTCGGTGGCCTCGGCCGCGGGCAGGCGCCCGCGCCGCTTCAGCTCGCTGCCGAGGTCATGCCCCTCGAGGTACTCCATCACGATGTAGGGCACGCCGCTGTCCAGGGTGCCGACATCGCTGACGCGCGCGACGTGCTCGCCGCGCAGCTTGACCGAAGCGCGCGCCTCGCGCAGGAAGCGCTGCACGGCCTCGTCGTTTTCGAGCGCGCTCGGCAGCAGGAACTTCAGGGCCACACGCTGCTCGAGCTCCTGGTGCACGGCGGCGACCACGACGCCCATGCCGCCGCGGCCGATCTGGCGCTCGACGCGGTAGCGACCGGCCAGCACCTGTCCCGGCTCGACCTCCGCCGGTGCGCCCTTTTCCCCCATGTTCCAGGCGACTCTAGCACGCCGTCAGCGCCGACATGCTGGGCGCACCGCAGCTCATGGGTGATAATGCGGCGTGGCCGCCAGCTCGACCTCGACTGCGCTGGTGCGTGCCCCGGCCGGCATCGCCGAGCTGCTGGCCGAGCACCCGTTGCCGCGCGAGCTGGTCGGGCAGCGCCGGCTGGAGTGGCTGTGGACGGTCGACGTCGACGCCACCACCGAGCAGCTGTGGCCGCTGCTGGCGGATCTGTCGCGGCTGAACCGGGCCCTGGGGCTGCCCCAGATGAAGTTCGAGGAGCGTGACGGGGTGCGCTGGGGCCGCGGTCGCTACGCCGGGATCACCCACGAGTGGGTCGAGGTGCCGTGGAACTGGGTCAAGGGGCGCTGGTACGAGCTGACCCGGCTGTACCGGCGCGGCGGCATGAAGGCGCTGTATGGCGTGGTGCACCTGACGGCGCTGGGGGCCCAGCGCACGCGGGTGCAGGTCTACTACACCGTGGTGCCGCGGTCGCGCCTCTTCGATCTCGGCCTGCTGTGGAACTTCGCCGCCATGGGGCGCGCCTACAAGCGCGTGGTGCCAGAGCTGGCGGCCGAGGCGCAGGCCGGGCCGCTGGTGCCGCCGACCCTGCAGCACAAGGCGCCCGAGCTGCGCCCCGAGGCCAGCGAGCGGCTGACCCGGCTGGGGCGCGGGCTGGTCGACGCCGGCCTCGACGCCGCGGCGGTGGCGCGCGTGGTCGACTGGGTGCGCAGCGCCGATGACGTCGAGCTCGAGCGCATGCGGGTGCGCGAGCGCGCGCAGGTGTGGGGCCTCGACGAGGACCAGCTGCTCAAGGTGTGTCTGCACGCGACCCGCGCCGGGCTGCTGGAGCTGACCTGGGACGTCATCTGTCCGCACTGTCGCGGCGTGCGTGACTCGACGCAGTCGCTGGGGGCGCTGCCGTCGCGCGGGCAGTGTGGCGCCTGCGGCATCGACTTCGGGACCGACAGCCCCGACGCGGTCGAGATCGCGTTCCATGCCCACTCGTCGATCCGCTCGGTGGCGCACAACGTGTATTGCAGTGCGGAGCCGGCGCACAAGCCGCACCTCCACATCCAGCGCACGGTGGCGCCGGGCGAGACCGTGGTGGTGCCGCTGCCCGAGGCGGCGGGGCGCTACCGGCTGCGGCTGCGCGGCGAGATGCGCTATGCCTGGGCCGAGGTCCGGGACGCCGCCGGCGCCGGCCGCGGCGGCGGGGCGTCCGACGCGGAGGCCGAGGCCGCGGCCGACGTCGAGTGGCGCGCCAGTGCCGAGCCGCGCGACGTCGTGGCGGCGCCGGGTGCCCGCCTGCGCCTGCACAACGACGGCGGCGAGGCGCGCACCTTCATCGTCGAGACCGCAGCCTGGCTGGACCTGGCGCTGCGACCGGGACGGCTGCTCAGCTTCCAGGACTTCCGCGATCTGTTCAGCGAGGAGTACCTGGGCAGCGACGTGCAGCTGGCGGTCGGCGAGCAGACCATCCTGTTCACCGACGTGGTCGGCTCGACCGCGATGTACGCGCAGCGCGGCGATCCGGCGGCCTTCATCGAGGTCAAGCGCCACTTCGAGGAGCTGTTCAAGCTCATCGCCGACCACCGCGGCGCCGTGGTCAAGACCATCGGCGACGCCGCCATGGGCGCCTTCAACGATCCACTCGACGCGGTGCGCGCGGCACGCGCCATCCACGCCGCCTTCGCGCCCGGCCACGCCATGCGGCTGCGCATCTCGATCCACACCGGGCCCTGCATCGCGGTGCGCCTCAACGCCAACATCGACTACTTCGGCCACGCCGTGAACCTGGCGGCCAAGCTGCAGGCGGCGGCCGAGTCCTGGCAGATCGCCCTCAGCGAGGCCACCCTGGGCGCGCCCGGTGTGGCCGAGTATCTGGCCAGCGAGCACGCCGTGCTGGAGGACGTCAGCGTCCCGCTCAAGGGCCTGGCCACGCCGGTGCTGGGCAAGCGCTGGACGGTGGCGACCGAGCCTGCGCGCTGAGGCGGTCCCGGGCGGCCGCATGGTAACCTGGAGGTGGAGGTTCCATGCGGAGTGCGCGCGCCTTGGCCTTCGCGGTGTCGGTGCTGGTGCTGCCGCGGGTGGCGGCGGGACATGGCGAGGCCGTGGGCGGCTTCCCCAGCTGGCCCGAGCGCGTCATCCACGAGTGGGCCAACCGGGCGCGCGTCGACCCGGCCATCGAGATGACCGCGTGTGGCGCGGCCTGCGCGGACGCCGCCAACAACTGCTACCAGCCCATCGCGCCGCTCTGGTACGCGTCGGCGCTGAACCGGGTGGCGCGCTTCCACGCCGACAACATGGGCGCGCAGGGCTTCTTCGATCACGACTCGCACTGCAAGCTGGTGGCGAACCTGGGCACGGTCTATCCGGCGCCGTGCGCGGGTGGCGCCGCGTGCGCGTGCCAGACCACGCCCCCGGCGACCTGCACCTACTCGGGCCCGACCGAGCCCAACCCGACCTGCACGCGTTGGAACGAGCGCATCGCGCTGTTCGGCATGTCCGCGGGCGGCGAGATCATCGCGTCGTCATCGGATCCCAACAGCGCCTTCTATCAGTGGCTGTTCGAGAGCTTCCCCAGCGCGACCTGCGCCTATGTGCAAGGGCCACCGACCAACGGCCATCGCTGGAACCTGCTCAAGCGCACCGGGACCTTCGGCGCCGGCGTCAGCGGGCGCGCGGTGGGCGACTTCTCGGGCGGCGGCACCAGCTACAAGATCCCGTCGGGGTCGCACTATCCGCGCCAGGCGGCCTCGCTGGAGGTCTGGGCCAACTGGGCCGACAGCGCCGGGCCACAGCGCGCCATGGTCAACGTGGACGGCACCTGCACCGCGCTGACGATGCGACGCGGCAGCGCCAGCAACGGGGCCTGGTCGGCCACCCTCACCGGGCTCGGCAGCGGGTGCCATCGCTACACCTTCCTGTTCGTCGACAGCACCGGCGCGACGGTGGCGTACCCCAGCACGGGCTCGCTGGGCATCGGGCCGGCGGGGACCTGCGCCGACTGGGACACCAGCCAGCCCGCGCTGGGGCCGACCTGCATGGCGGCGCCGCCGCCGGATGCCGGGGTGCTGCCCGCGGACGCCAGCGTGACGCCGCCGGTCGACGGCAGCGTGACGCCGCCGGTCGATGGCGGGCTGCCGCGTGATGGTGGCGCGGGTGCGGTCGATGCCGCGGTCGCCGGCGGTGATGGTGGCAGCGGCGGTGACGGCGGCGTTGGCGGTGGCGGTGACGGCGGCGCGGGTGGTGATGGTGACGGCGGCGCGGGCACCGGGTCGTCGTCAGGCTGTGGCTGTCGGGCGGCGGGGCGCGGGGGAGCGAGTGCACCTGCCGGTGGGTTTGGCCTGGCGCTGGTCGGCCTGCTGCTCCTCCACAGGCGCCGGCGGCGGCAACTGCGCTAGCCGGCGCAGCGCTGAAACGGCGGTACGCGCGCGCACCGAGTGGCTGCCAACCAGCTGATCACACGTGCGCACCAAGGTGGCCCACACCTTGAACTACACGGCCTCGAAAGAGAGGCCACGTGTCGAGGTACGCCGTCGTCGTCATGCTGCTCGGGATCGGTTGCGCCAGCGAGGCGACCAGGGAAGACGACGCCCTGAACCGCTGCGAGGCCGCCGCGCGCCATGTCGAGTCGTGCACCGGCGTGTATGTCAGCCCGCCGGTCTGTGAAGGGGCCGCGGCCGGCGAGGCCGAGGCGCTGCTGGGACGCGACTGCGACGCCGTGCTGGGCAGCGAGAGCGCCGCCGCGGGCAAGGCCGATGGCGCGCTGTGCAACTGGTTCGGCGCCGGCTGCGCCACCGACGAGAAGATCTTCACCGGGCCGGCGTGCTCGAGCGCGGCGCAGTGCAGCGCGGGGTCGGCGTGCCTGGAGGGGCGCTGCTTCGCCGGGCTGGGCTCGCCCGAGGCCGCCACCATGCTGGACACGCTGACCGGCACCCGGGCGCGCAGCGGCAACACGGTGACGCCGCTCATCACCAACCGCGAGGCGCGCGAGCAGTGGCTGCGCCTGATCGGCGAGGCGCGGCAGTCGATCCACGCCATCACGCTGCTCATCGAGGACAACGCCACCGGGCACGCCGTGGTCGACGCCCTGGTCGCGGCCGCGCGCCGCGGCGTCGAGGTCCGCGTCGTGGTCGACAGCGTCAGCGAGTACACCTACGGCAACTACGACCTGCTGCAGCAGCTGTCGAGCGCGGGCGCCCAGGTCATCGCCTTCAACCCCATCACCGAGTGGAGCCTGGTGCGCTGGGAGATCGATCTGTCGGCCAACCAGCGCATCCACGAGAAGGTGCTGGTCGTCGATGGCAAGGTCGCGCTGACCGGCGGGCGCAACATCGGTGACAGCTACTTCGCCGACGACCGCTGGCGTGATCGCGACGTCATGGTGACCGGCGCCGCGGTGGCCGACCTGCAGCGGCTGTTCCTGACCGACTGGGACGAGTTCAGCGACTGGGAGCGTCGCGCCGGCTGCCCCCTGAAGAGCGACGGCGTGTACTGCCGGCCGGCCAGCGCGGGCGACCTGCGTGGCAACCCGGCCTACTACCCGGCCCCGACCGCGGTCGCCGGCGACGCCAGCGTGCGCGTGCTGCACTCGAACCCGCGCAAGCAGCAGAAGCCGGTGGGCTGGATGGCCTACCTCGCGCTGGTGCGCTCGGCGCGCAAGTCGATCAAGATCACCAACGCCTACTTCGTGCCGCCGGCGCGCCTGCGCCGCCACCTGCGCGCCGCCGCGGCCCGCGGGGTCAAGGTCGAGGTCGTCACCAACTCGAAGACCTCGAACGACGAGCGCTCGATGTGGTGGGCCGCCATCAACCACTACGAGGAGCTCATCAAGGGCGGCGTCTCGCTGTGCGAGTGGCGCGGCAACCAGACCGTGCACGTCAAGGCCATGGTGGTCGACGATCGCGTCGCCGTGGTCGGCTCGTACAACCTGGATCCGCGCAGCGCGACCACCAACTCCGAGGTCCTGACGCTGCTCGAGGGCTCGGTGGTCGGCAAGCTGGTGCAGGCCTTCGCCGAGGACCGCACCCGCTGCGACGTCGCCGGCTACGCCTTCAGCCTGTACGACCGCACCATGGCGACCACGCACCGCATCGCCGAGCCGTTCCTGTAGCCGGCGCGGGTCAGAACTGGCCGGCCATGGTCAGGCCGGCGACGCTGCGGCCGACCAGGGGCGCGGCGGCGACGTGGCGCTCGTGGTGCGTGGGGCGGGTCAGCCACAGGATGAGGCCGGCGGCCACACAGGCGCCGCCGCCGATGGTGAAGGTGCTGACCAGGTCGCTGTCCTCGATGACCTGCGTGGTCTTGTGATCACCGGCGAGGGCCAGGGTCTCGAGGATGCCGGCGGTGACCAGGCCGGCGCCGCCCAGGCCCAGGCTGACGATGGCGGCGGTGCGACGCCAGCGGCCGCGCGGGGCGGGTGGCTCGTTGTCGCCGGGCATCGGCTCGTCGGCGGCCGCGGCGTCGTCGTCGGCGGCGTCGGCGTCGGCGCTGGCGTCGGCGTTGCCGGAGTCGCCGCTGTCGGTGACGGTGGCCGGGTCAGGCTCTGGTGTGGGCTCGGCCGAGGGCTCGGGCTCGGGCGTGGGCTCGGCGGGTACTGGCTCGTCGTCCTTCACCACCGCCACCGAGCTGTCGCTGGCCCGCGGCTCGCCGGCGCGGAAGCCCAGCACGACCCGGACCCGCTGCCCTTCAGCGACGCTGAACTCGATGCGCGCCTTGCGACCATCCACGCTGCGCCCCGCGATGACGTGCTTGCCCGGGTCGACCGGCAGGAGCCCGGTCACGACCTCGAGCAGCTTGCCGTCCGCGCTGACGAAGGCGTCGCTGGCATCGGCCGGCAGCACCAGGGTCAGGAACGGGACCCGCGGCGCCAGCGCCTCCATGTGCTCGCGCGCGACGGTGCGCCGGCGCACCTGCTCGGCGCCGCCCGGCCGCGCCGCGACGGCACGCCAGGTCCGGAACGCGCTGCCGACCCGCCCCAGCGACTCGAAGCAGGTCGCCAGCCGGCCCTGCGTGGTGACGTCGTCATACAGCTCCAGGCTGGCCTCGAAGCGCTCGCACGCCGCCTCGATGTCGCCGTCGTCGAACAGCTGCACGCCCTCCTGTGACAGCGCCGCGGCGGTGGCCTGCGCGCTCTTGCCGCCGTCGGCGTGCGCGTCGCCGTCGCGGGCCGCCAGCAGCGCCAGCGCCGCCAGCGCCAGCGCCACCCGACCAGCCCAGGACGCGCGCACCGTCACAGCTCCAGCCTCATGCCGAGCTGGCTGACCAGCGCCATTCGCGAGGTCGGGAACATGTAGTCGCTGTACACGGTGTCCATCACGCTGGCGTCGACATAGCCGGTCAGGTGGCCGCGCCGGGTCTCGAAGCGCGCCCCCCCGGTCACCGTGTAGTAGGGCGACAGATCCCGATCACCGGTGCGCCAGCGCGGCACCAGGTCACCGGCGCGCACGACATACTGCTTGCGCCAGAAGATGGCCCCGTTCTGCTGGTAGTAGCGCAGGTAGCCCGACAGCAGGCTGCGCTCGGACAGCTTCCACGACAGCCCGGGCTCCAGGGTGGCGGCCACCATGCCCCAGTTGTCGAGGAACAGCTGCGCGTCCAGGTGCAGCGACCCCGGCAGCGACTCCAGGTAGCGCAGCGCGCGCACCCCGAAGGCATGGCCGACGCGGATGTCGGGCACGCGCTCGGCGGGGCGCTCCGACAGGCGGTACTGATCGAAGTTCGACAGATCGATGCTGACCCCGGCGGCCTTGGCGGCGTCGAGGCCGGCGCTGTCGAACAGCGGCACGAAGCGGTACGGCTTGGCCATGTAGCCGGCCTGGTGCGTCAACGTGTAGATCCCGCGCAGCAGCGTGCGCGGGCCCAGCACCTGGGTCAGCGAGGCGTTGACGTTCTGCGTGCGCAGCGACTCCGAGAAGGCGCTGTGCGCGGTGCCGGTGTAGCCGATGGCGTCGAACGCGATGTCATAGTTGACCGACAGCGTGGTGTCGGAGCTGCCCAGCTGGCGCAGCAGGCCGGCGCCGAACCCGTTGGAGTCGTAGTCGGCCTCCTCGGAGTGGCGGTACGACAGCGACGGCACCAGCTTGCCGAAGGCCTTGGACACCCCGAGGTCGACCTCGGTGCGCACCTCGGAGAAGCGCTTGGTGGCCTGCGAGACCACGTCGACCGAGGCCGCGCTGACCACGTCCACCACCACGCGCGCGCTGGCCGCGCCGCCGCTCGCATCCAGCGGGTGCGCCACCGCCACCTGGGGCGTCACCACCAGGACGTTGTCGGTGTCGGTGTACACCAGGGTGTCGGAGCTGATGCGCCAGTCGCCCTCGCCCTCGGCGTGCGCGACCGACGCGAGCAGCGCCAGCGCGCTCGCCAGCAGCAGCGTGGGCGTCCTCAGTTGCAACCGCAGCCCCCGCCACCGGCGCCGAAGCCGCCCACCGCGCCCTCGCGGGTGCCCAGCATGTGCGCGCGCAGCGCCTCGCGTTCGCCATCACCGTCGGGCGCCATCACGCGATCGGCCAGGTGTTCGCGCTGCCACGGCCTGGTGGTGGCGCAGCCGCCGAAGACCCCGAGACCGAGAGCCAGTGCCAGCCCGAGCGCGCGCTTCCTCATGGTGCAGCCTCCTTGCAGACGGCCTGGCCGATGGCATCGCTGGCGCCGGCACGCAGCCAGGCGTGCAGACAGCGATAGGCCGGATCGGCCTGGTTGACCCAGAGATCTCCGCCGACGTGGTGCATGCCGCCGGCCTTGACCGCCAGCGGCTTGAGCAAGAGCAGGTTGTCCTCCAGCGACGTCGCGTCGGGATCCAGCGCCGCGATGGCCGCCATGTTGGCCGCCAGCTCGTCCGCGCTGGCCTCCTGGCCGCGCAGCGCGGCGTCCATGCGCAGGCCGTGCTTG
Source organism: Polyangia bacterium (assembly GCA_044229835.1). Taxonomy (GTDB): domain Bacteria; phylum Myxococcota_A; class Polyangia; order Haliangiales; family JADYYK01; genus JADYYK01. Next base: position 16,083 of record JBGASF010000143.1, read on the forward strand.
GCATACAGCCGCAGCGGCCGCCCCGCCATGCCGTGGCAGTCGAGGCTGGCGCAGCTCGCCGCCAACACCGGCTGCACATAGGTGGCGAAGTTGCTCTGCTCGCCGCGCGCCGCCACCTGCAGCTGCTTCTGGTCCTCGAACGCGCAGCCCGCGGCCGCACCGGCCAGCACGGCCAGCACGGCCACCCGCGTGCGCCAGTGCGCGGTCATGGCGCGTCCGTGAACCACACGCGCTCCACGTGGTCGGTGCCGGTCTCGCTGCCGACGTGGCAGCCCGCGCACGAGCCCTCGCGCCAGACCAGCGTCTCCATGTCCTTCTCGACGCCGTCGATGCCGACCGAGACCTCGACCGGGAACACCGGCTGCCAGGGGATGCGCAGCCGCCCGCGCGAGTGCTGGCTGGGCGCGTCCAGCGCGCTGTCGACGGTGACCATGAAGTTACCGGTGCGGTTGGTCTGGGCGGTGAACTCGTGGCCGGCCTTGTCCTTCATGATGACCTGCGCGCCCTCGACTCCGGCCGAGTCGGGATCGCCGGCGCGCATGTAGATCGTCCCCGCCAGCACGAAGGCGCCACCGCCGGGGCTGTACTCGGTGCTGTGGCAGGCCAGGCAGGGCTGCCCGGGGCGATGCTCGGGATCGCCGTCGTGCGCGTTGCCCAGCGCGGCGGCCTGCTGGTCCTCGGGCGAGTCGCCGATGCAGCCGGCCATCAGGGCCATCACGAAGAGGCCAACAAACCGGGCAAACCGGGGCAGAACGACCTTCACGACCGCGAAACAGTGCTCCAATCCGCCGCACTATGCAACAGCCTCCGAAACGGCTAATGTGCGCGCCGTCGAGGTCAGCCATGCACCTGAATCGGTCCGCAAATCTTGCGCGCATCGGGGCGGCGGGGCTGGTGGCGGGAACTCTGATGATGGTGGCGCCGAGCCTGGCGCACGCCGACCCCGGCAAGGTCACCGTGACCTTCTCGACCCGGCAGACCAGCAACGGTCGCTACGCGCCCAAGCACGTGCTCGCGGTGTGGGTCGAGGACGCGGCCGGCAAGTTCGTGCGCACCCTGATGAAGTATGGCTCGCGCCGCGAGGTCTACCTGCGCGGCTGGAAGGCGACCAGCCTCGACGCCAGCCGCATCGCCAGCATGCCCGACGTCATCAGCGGCGCCACCCGCAGCAGCCACACCCAGCGCGTCGTGACCTGGTCGCAGAACGACTATGCCGGCACGCCGATGCCCGACGGCACCTACAAGCTGCGCATGGAGCTGACCGACTGGGACTCGCCCAGCGTGAGCGGCAACAACGAGGGCACCGTGACCTTCGAGGTGCGCGGCAGCGAGACGCACATGACGGCGCCCGACAACGGCGGCTTCTCGGCCATCACCGTCGACTATGTGCCCGGCAGCGCGGTGACGCCGACCGCTGACGCCGGCGTGGTGCGCCCGCCCGATGGTGGTGTCGGGCCGTCGCCGTCGCCGACCACCTCGCCGTCGCCCTCGTCATCACCTGGCCCCGGCATGTGCGAGGTCAACACCCAGTGCATGGACGGCGATGGTTGCTGCCCGCTGGACTGTGTCTACGAGGTCGATCACGACTGCGATCCCGACAGCGCGCACAACGCCGACGGCGCCGCGGGCTGTGACACCAGCGCGGGTCGCGAGGGCGCGCCTGCGCTGCTGCTGGTGCTGGGTGCGCTGCTGCTGGCGGCCCAGCTGCGCCGACGCAACCGCCGGTCCTGACCGCTGCGCGCGCGCCGCGTCAGTGCAACGCGGCCTGCGCGGCGGGCGCCTCGACCGTGACGCTGAGCTCGACCGGGGCCTTCAGGCTGTTGGAGATGATGCAGTGCTTCTTCGCCGTCGCCAGCAGCTCGCGCGCGCGGGCCTCGTGCTCGGGCGCGACCGTCAGCGTGACCGCGAGATCGATGCGCGTGAAGACGATGCCGGCGGCGGTCTTGTCGAGGATGCCCTCGGCGCTGCAGCGGTAGCCGTCGATGGCCAGCTGGGCGCGCCGCGACACCGCCTCGAAGGTGGTCATCAGGCACAGGCTGGCGGCGCCGACCAGCAGCTGCTCGGGGCTCCAGACGTCGTCGCGACCGTCGAACTGGACGGGCGGTCCGCCGGTCAGCGGGCTGGCGCCGCCGCTGGCGATGCTGGCGCTGTGATCGAGCTGGCGAACCAGTGCAACCTGATAGGTGTGCGGGAAGCGAGCCGGCATGACGTCCTCCGTGGTTGCTGGTGAGAGCCAGGCGGCGCCCGGAGGGTTCGAGCGCGCGCGCCCCGGCGGGGGTAGACTGACGCGGCATGGCCGACGACCTCGAGCTCCTGCAGGCTGCCAAGGCCGGTGACCGCGCCGCGCTCGACGAGCTGCTGGCGCGGCACGAGCAGCAGATCTACCGCTTTGGCCTGCGCATGTGCGGCAACGAGCACGACGCCCGCGACATCCTGCAGGAGACCCTGACCGCAGCGTTCCGCAGCCTCGGCGACTACCGCGGCGAGGGCGCGCTGTCGACCTGGCTGTACCAGATCGCGCGCAGCTTCTGCATCAAGGCGCACCGCCGCCGCGTCGGCGAGCCCAGCCACACGCTGCCGCTGGAGGGCGCCGCCGCGCAGGCGGTACCGGCCGAGAGCAGCGCGCCCGACGAGCGCGCGCAGGCCCAGGAGATGGGGCACATCATCCAGGCCGCCATGCTGGCGCTGCCGGACAACGCGCGCGAGGTCATCATCCTGCGTGACGTGGAGGGGCTGTCGGCCAGCGAGGCGGCGGCGGTCATCGGCATCGACGTGCCGGCGCTCAAGAGCCGCCTGCACCGCGCACGCATGGAGCTGCGCTCGCACCTGTCGGCGCTGCTGGAGGCGCCCGCCAGCGCGCCCGCGTGCAGCGAGCTGGCGACCGAGCTGGCCGACTATGCGGCGTCGGACATCGATCAGGCTGCGTGCGAGCGCATCGAGGCGCACCTCGAGCGCTGCGAACACTGCCGGCGCTCGTGTGATGCGCTCAAGCGCACGGTGTCGCTGTGCCGGCACATCCCGGCCGGCGAGGTGCCGCGCCCGGTGCGCGACGCCGTGGCCAGCGCGCTGCGCGACACCATCGCGAAGCTGCCCGGGCTGTGATCACTGCCCGGTGAGGCGGCGCCAGAAGCTGCGCGGCGCGGCGGCCTTGCCGTCGCCCGCTCCGGCGCCTGCGGCGGCGCTGGCCTTGCGCTGGGCGCAGTCGCAGCGGTCCTTGACCGGCACGTTGCCGAGCACCTGCTCGACGTGGGCGCCGCAGCCGGCGAAGGTGGGCTTGTTGCAGGTCGAGCAGGTCACACGTCTACACATCAGGCATCTCCTCGAGACAGGGCATCAGTCCACTGCACATGGGTGGTCGTCAAGTGGCGCGCTTGCTGCTGCACGTCGACACGCCGATCAGGCGGTACAGCGGGCAGAAGCCCAGCGCCCCGGTGGCCAGCGGGACGAGGCCGATGAGTCCCCACGGCGTCTTGGGACCGACGAAGACCAGCGCCAGCAGCACCACACCAAGGGCAAGCCTGAGCAGTCGATCGATCGCGTTCTCGTTCTGGGTCATGGCCTCACCTCCGTGGCCGTGAGAGCCAGCGCCCAGGCAAAGGGTTCGCGGCGCGCCGCGCGCAACGTTTGCGCGTTTTCAGGCTGCGGCGCTGCCCCTCAGCGGTAGCTCAGCATCGGCGCCAGCGGCAGGGCGCGACCGTCGAGCTCGATGTGCAGCGTGGTGCGGCGCGCGCTGCCCGGATGCGGCAGCGCGGCGCCATAGCTGCCGTCGCCGTGATCGTCGACCACGACCGGGACCCCGTCGGAGCGCGTCACCAGGACGGTGCGCCCGGCGCCGCTGGCGCCCAGCGGCTGGCCGCGCGCGTCGACGCTGGTGATGGTCAGGCGGGGCGTGGGCTCGCCGGGCCCCGCGCTGCGCGCCGACAGCGTCAACCAGGCCGGCTCCACGACGCGCACCTCGCGATCGACGACCACCCCAGGCAGGCCGTCGATGCGCTGGCGCAGGCCGCTCGGCCAGGCCACCTCGATCATGGTCGGCAGCTCGTCCCCGAGGCCGAGCTCGACCACGGCGTCGCCCTGGCCGTAGGTCTCGCCGCCCACGGTGCGCTGCCGGGTCAGCACGCGGCCCGCGGTCGTGGTCACGCTGACCACCGCGCCGACCGGGTCGGGGGCGCTGGCGCTGCCGATGAGGCGCAGGCGCACGAAGTGGCCGCGCGCGCGGGTGCGGTTCTGGTAGACGCGGAACGACTCGCCGAACGCGCCCAGCACGACGTCGAGATCGCCGTCGCCATCCAGATCCCCGGTGAAGGCGCCGCGCCCGGTCACCGGCAGCGTGGTGCCCTGCGCCAGCGCGTCGGGCAGCCCGACCGAGGCGCTGATGTCGACGAACGGTCCGCCCACGGCCTGCTGCCGGT
>JBGASF010000144.1:0-20439 GCA_044229835.1 Polyangia bacterium
CGCGACGCGCTTCGGCGCCCTGGTGGGCAGCTCGGTGCCCATGCGCGCCGCCTTCGCCCTGCTCGAGCGCGCCGCCGCCAGCGACGCCACCGTGCTGCTGGAGGGCGAGACCGGCACCGGCAAGGGCGCCGCCGCCGAGGCCATCCACCACCACGGCGCGCGCGCCGCCGCCCCCTTCCTGGTGGTCGACTGCGCGGCGCTGCCGGCCCCGCTGCTGGAGAGCGAGCTGTTCGGCCACGAGCGCGGCGCCTTCACCGGCGCCGACACCCGCCGCGTGGGCGCCTTCGAGGAGGCCGACGGCGGCACCATCTTCCTCGACGAGATCGGCGAGCTGCCCGCCGAGCTGCAGCCCAAGCTCTTGCGCGTGCTGGAGTCGCGAGAGATCCGCCGCCTGGGCCAGAACAGCTACCGCACCGTCGACGTGCGCGTGGTCGCCGCCACGCATCGCGACCTGCGCGCCGAGGTCAACGCCGGCCGCTTCCGCGCCGACCTCTACTTCCGCCTCGCCGTGCTGCGCGTGACCATGCCGGCGCTGCGCCAGCGCCCTGAGGATCTGCCCGCCATCGCCGAGCAGATCCTGACCGGCTTCGGTGCCCGCCACCCGCGCGCGCGCGAGCTTCTGACCCCCGAGCTGGGCGCCCGCCTGGCCCACGCCGCCTGGCCCGGCAACGTGCGCGAGCTGCGCAACTACCTCGAGCGCTGCGTCGTCCTCGAGGAGCCGCTGCCGCTGGACGGCGCCCCCGCCAGCCCGAGCGCCGCCGCCGCGCTGCCCCAGGTCGACGCCGCGCAGCCCTACGCCGACGCCCGCGACGGCGCCATCGAGGCCTTCGAGCGCGCCTATGTCGAGGCGCTGCTGCGCCTGCACAAGGGCAACGTCTCGGCCGCCGCGCGCGCCGCCGGCATCACCCGGGTCTACCTGTACCGCCTGCTCGGTCGCCACGGCCTGACTCCGCGCTGACGACCCCGGCCGCGCGTGCTAGGAAGCCGTGTGGCCAAGCCGGTCAGCCTGCCCGTCATCAAGCACGCCATCCCCGACGAGGTCTGGCCGACCCGCGACGAGGCCGCGCGCGCGCGCTGGTTCCAGCCGGTGCAGCTGGGGCGCAGCGTGGTCGCGCCGACGCGCACCTGGGTGCCCGCGATGGTGCCCTGGCGCGCCACCGAGGACGGCCTGGTCACGCGCGACGTGCTCGACTGGTACGGCCGCTTCGCCGATGGCCGCCCCGGCGTGCTGGTCGTCGAGGCCACCGGCATCCGCGACGTGCCCAGCGGCCCGCTGCTGCGCGCCGGCCACGACCGCTTCATCCCCGGCCTGGCCCAGCTGGCAGCGGTGGTGCGCGAGCGCTCGCACGGCGAGACCCGCCTCCTGCTGCAGCTGATCGACTTCCTGTCGATCCGGCGCCGCCCCGATCCAGCGCGCTATTTCGGCCAGTTTCTCGCCATCACCGACGCCCACCGCGACCGCCTCGGCGGCCCCTGGAGGTCCGCCCCCGAGGCCGACGTGCGCGCCCACCTGGCCGCGCTCGCCAGCACCGACGACGCCGCCCTCGCGGAGGTGCTGACCGCGCGCGAGCTCGACGACCTGCGCATGGGCGCCCGCGAACGCATCACCGACACCGAGCGCCCGCACATCCGCGAGCTGCCGCGCGTGCTGCCCGACCTGTTCGCCGCCGCCGCCGTGCGCGCCCACGCCGCCGGCTTCGACGGCGTCGAGCTGCACTACGCCCACGCCTACACCATGGCGTCCTTCCTGTCGGCGCTGAACACGCGCGACGACGGCTATGGCGGCCCACGCGAGCAGCGCGTGCGCCTGCCGCTCGAGGTCTTCGCCCGCGTGCGCGCCGCGGTGCCGCCCGACTTCGTGGTCGGCTGTCGCTACCTCGGCGACGAGGTCATCGCCGGCGGCAACCGCATCGACGACGCGGCCTACTTCGGCGTCGCCTTCGCGCGCGCCGGCCTCGACTTCCTGTCGCTGTCCAAGGGCGGCAAGTTCGAGGACGCTCGCCAGCCCGCCATCGGCGCCGCCGCCTACCCCTACACCGGCGAGTCCGGCCACGAGTGCATGCCCACGGTGCGCTCCGACGCGCGCGGCCCGTTCGGGCGCAACCTGCCGCTGGCGCGCGCCGTGCGCGCCGCGGTGCGCGCGGCGGGCTTCACCACCCCGGTGGTCGCCGCCGGTGGCATCAACGCCTTCTCCCTGGCCGAGCGCGCGCTGGCCGACGGTGACGCCGACATCGTGGCCGCCGCGCGCCAGTCCCTGGCCGACCCCGACTGGTTCCTCAAGGTCCGCCTCGGCCTCGGCGCCGAGGTGCGCCGCTGCAAGCTGACCAACTACTGCGAGGCGCTCGACCAGCAGCACAAGAAGGTGACCTGCCAGCTGTGGGATCGCCTCGATCCAGCCGGCGCCGGCGACCGTATCGAGGGCAGACGCCGCCTGGTCGCCCCGCCGTGGTCCGCACCGCCGTAGTTACACTTCTTCACAATTTTCCCGCGGACAGCCGTCCGAAACGTGACACAGACGTCCGGGCGGACACCGCGCGAACACTGTGCTATTGACCGAATCCGCCGGGTTGGGCGTTGGCCCGCGACTTGAAACGATGTCAGGGCGAACGCATCGCAGGGGACGAGAGGACAGGGACGCATGAAGGCGCTTCGCTGGTTCGTGATGGCAGCTGTACTGGTGACGGGGGCCACCGTCGCGCGTGCCGAGCAGGGGCTGTCGCTCAGCGTGGCCGCCGGCCCGGCGCATGACACCTCGGCCACCGGCAGCGTCGGCAGCGCCGGCGTGGTCCGCGTCGGCTGGCGCTTCGCCTCCGGCTTCGAGGCCATGGCGGTCGCCCTGCCCCTCATCGATCTGGTCGACGAGGACGCCCCCTCGCATGCCTTCGGCGCCGGCGCCCGCAAGAGCTTCACCATCGGCGCCTGGGAGCCCTACCTCGAGGCCTCCGCGCTGGCCGCCAGCGACGGCCCCGCCGCCCTGGTGGGCGGGGGGATCGGCTGGATGATCGCCCCGCAGCTGCGCGTCGGCCTGTTCGCCGACGCCCTCATCGGCACCGGCCCCACCGTCATCCTCGAGGGGCTGGAGCTGGTGCGCCAGTTCTGAGCCGCCGGGCCGGCTAGTACTCGGGGTTGGCCTTGCGGATCGGCGGCGGTGCGCGGTCGAGCGCCTGCAGGATCAGCATCAGCGCCAGGCCGAGCACCGCGATGATGACCTGGCGCACGCGCCGGATCAGCGCCACGCCCAGGCCCGCGGTCGCGGTCGCGCCCAGCGCCTCGTAGATGAGGTAGCTGCCGCCCTCGGACACGCCGATGCCCATGGGCACGATGGCGGCGACCCAGGCGATGACCAGGCCGGCCGACAGGGTCGCGATCAGGAACATGACGTCGAGGTCGCCGACCACCAGGTAGATCACGATGGCGGCCTGGATCCAGCCCACCAGCCGCGACAGCAGCATCCATCCGATGCCCGCGCCGGTGCCGTGCGAGGCCTCGGGCCCGGTCGGCTTGAGCTGGCCGTCGAGCTTGACCAGGCGCGCCCGCCAGCGCTCGCGCCGCTCGGGCGAGATGACGTGCACCGTGCGCAGGAAGCCGACCATCGACGACCCGATCCCCCGCGTCACCAGCCAGAGCAGGAACAGGGCCAGCGCCAGCAGGATCCCGGCCGCCAGCCAGATGGCGACCTCCAGCTTCTTGGGCAGGTGATAGAACAGCGCGGTGATCGGGATGCCGATCACGACGACGCCGACGTTGAGGAAAAACCCGTACAGGTTGTAAAGCAAAACCGACGAGACCACCCGGCCTCTCGGCGCGCGGCGCACCAGCAACGTGACCTTGCTGGCCTCGCCCACCTTGCCCGTCGGCATCAGCAGGTTGATGGCCGCACCCGACAGCTGCGCCGCGAACACGCGCAGGTAGTCGATCATGCGCGACTCCGGCCGCATGAAGGCCTTGATGGCCGCGGCGTCGCACGCGTACGACCCCAGCTCGAGCAGCATCAGGACCGCGAACCAGCCGCCGCCGATCGACTTGACCAGGTCGGCCACCTTGCGCGGCCCCACCGAGCGGATCATCCAGGCCAGCGCCGCGATGGCGACGCCGAAGAAGATCCAGTTGACCAGCTTGGTCCAGCGCGGCGGCCCGGCCTCGGTGGCCGGCGCGGCGGGCGCGGCCGGTGTCGTGGCTGCCACCGCCGCTGCGGGCACCGGCGCGGGCGTGCTGGCGGCGGCAGGTCCGACTGGCTTCTCGTCCTGGCTCACGGCCGCCCGAGCCTACCCCGGTGGCAGCTGCTTCCGCCTACGAATCTTGCGCATCGCCAGCCGGGCCCGCGCGCGCATCCGGCGATTGAACCGGCGCGCCCAGGCAAACTCCAGCCCGAGCAGCGCGAACCCCGCGATCACGACCGGGATCCCGGGTCCCGGCAGCACCAGCAGCGCAGCCCCGACGAGCAGCAAGGTGGCGCCACCCATGATGATGGCGACCTGCTTGGCGCGCCGCGTCCAGGTCATCGGCAACTCTGCTTCCATCCAGCCTCCAGTGTCATTCAACCTGCGCACCCGCCGGCCTCGGCGCCAGCCGATCTTTTCGCGAGCGCAGCTCGGAAAAATCGACGACTCGCTGCGGCTCGGGTACCGTGAGGCATGGCGGCAGGACCGCGGGGCTGGCTGGTCTACGTGCTCGCGTGTGCGGACGGCACGCTGTACACCGGCGTCACCACCGACCTCGAGGCCCGCGTCGCCGCGCACCAGGCCGGCCGCGGCGCGCGCTACACCCGGGGCCGCGGCCCCTTCCGCGTCGTCTTCGTGCAGCGTCGCCTCAGCCGCGGCGGCGCCCTGCGCCGCGAGCACGCCATCAAGCAGCTGTCACGCGCCGCCAAGGACGCCCTCATCGCCCGCCACGCCGCCGCAGCCGCGGCCCCGCCTCACTCGATGAAGGGCACGCCCGCGATGGCCAGCATCAGTCCGGGCGCGCGCTCCAGGAAGGCCAGCAGATCGACCTTGTCGATGCGGAAGGCGTCACCCGCCTCGACGACCTCGATCAGCCCCAGCACGGGATCGCCGCGCATCATGCCGTCGACGTCGACCAGGAAGGTGCCCGGCCCCAGCTTGAGCACGGCCTCGCCGCTGCGCGCGTGCAGCACCACCTCGGCGCTATCCAGCAGGTAGGCCGCCTCGACGCCCTGCCCGGGCACCGACAGCTGGTCGCCCTTCTCCAGCCGGGTGTGGTGGAAGAAGGCCTGCAGCTCGGTCTTCTGCGTGCTGGTCAGCATCATCAGCTGCAGGTTCTGGTTGATGACGTCCCACGAGCGCAGCTCGCGGTTCTTGGCCAGCCGCAGCAGCGCGTCGACCAGCTCGGTGCCGCGCACCAGGGCCAGGAAGTCGACCTTGTCGATGGCCAGCAGGCGCAGCGCGGTGCGCGCGCGCACGTCGGCCGAGCGCGGCGCCCCGGTCACCAGCGCGGTCTCGCCGAAGAAGTCGCCCGGACCGTGCACCTTGACCGCGACGTCGCCGCGGGTGACCTCGGCCTCGCCGTCGACCACGATGTAGAAGCGATCGCCGGCCTGGCCCTCGCGGATGACCAGCGCGCCGGCCGGGAAGTCCAGCCGCCGCGCCACGGTCAGAAACTCGCGGCAGCGCTCGACGTTGAGGTCGGCGAACAGATCGATGCGCGCCAGGGTGTCGAGCATCTCCAGCGCCTCGGAGTACGGCGGCACCTCGACCGGGAAGGTGATGGTGTGATCGAGGCCGACCCGCGCCATCTCCAGCCCCGAGCCGGCCGGCACGTCGGCCTCGGCGATGTGGATGAGGCGCATGCGCTGCTTGACCTCGTCGGGCAGCTCGGCGAGCCGCGCCACCGGGGTGTGGATCGGCGGCACCCCGGCCTCGTGCAGCACGAACGAGTGGTGCCAGGGGAAGTTCAGGAGCGCGGTCTTGCGCGCCGGCGACAGCACGCCCTCGGCGGCCAGCGCCTCGATGCGCGCCGGGTCGTACAGCGTGTCCGACGAGTACACGAACGAGCGCCCGCCGAAGAAGGCCTCGAAGCCGATGGTCGGGATCGAGTGCAGCGCGTAGAAGAAGCGGAACTCGGCGCCGTGGATGCGCGAGGGCTGGCCCAGCACCACGGGGCGGAAGCGGAACAGCCGGCGCAGCAGCTGCTCGCTCTCGCCGGTCAGCGCCACGTACTTGCGCAGGAAGCTGCCCAGGATGGTGGGCGTGGTGTGCACCGTGACGCAGCCCTCCTCGAGGATCTTCTGCATCAGGCCGCTGTCGTGATCGGCGTGGCAGTGCGTCAGGATGACGGTGTCGATGGCCTTGGGTGACACCCCGGCGTCGCGCAGCACCTGGTTGGCGTCGACCGGCGGATCGACCAGCACGCCGCGCCGGTGCACCCACAGCACGAAGCCGGTGGTCTTGCCGCTGGGATCGAAGCCGTGGCTCGAGCCCAGAACGGTCAGCCCGAACGACGGCGGCTCGAACAGCCGCATCGGCGACGAGCCGCGCTCGGGCGGCGGCCGCTCCATGGTGTCGGGCACGGTGCAGATCTCGCGGCCGCCGTCGCTGACCACGAAGGCGCCCGGCACCTGGCGGATCTCGACCGCGCCCAGGCGCGCCACGCCGCCCTCCAGCGCGGTGAACGACACCAGATCATCGAGGCGGATCTGCCGCGACGGGGTCTCGTTGTTGCGCGCGAAGTAGGTGCACTCGCGCGCCAGGTCGACGCGCTGCGCGGGCGGCACCGTGGGCGCCCAGTCGTGCGGATCGGGGCGCGCCGGGCCGAAGAACGACTCGCGCATGACCGCCTCGATGCGGCGGCGGCCGGGGCCGTCGACCACCACGTTGATGCGGCGGTTCAGGACGAAGTAGTTGAAGTAGGCCGGGAACTCCAGCTCGACCAGGGACTGCCCGCGCCGCTTGTCGAACCAGTCGCGCAGCGGCACCCAGTGCTCCGGGACCTGCAGGGACAGCCCCAGGGCGTCCTTGATGGTCTCGGGCGGGGCGCCGAACTGGATCGAGCCCGCGCTGGTGTCGACGATGGTGCCGCCGCGTGGAAGCGCATGGACCGCGGCTGTCCCCGATGGCGTCACTGGTCCCCCCGAGGCGGACAGTATCGCCTACTTGGCGGTGACTTTGTACAGCTCCAGATCGGGGCCGCCGCGGCTGAAGCCTTTGTGCTTGCGCAGCACCGCCCACTGATCCCCGGACACCCGCCAGCCGAACGGCCGCCCCAGCGCGGGCAGCCGGCCCAGGCGGGTGGCGGTGCCGGTCTCGGCGTCGGCACGATAGAGATCAATGTATTCGATGTCGGCGATCTTCTTGTCGACCGCGACCAGGTTGACCGGGTCGATGGTCAGGCTGAAGTAGATCTGCTTCTGATCGGGGCTGAGCTGGTCGCGCGCCGAGCGCGGGTCGTACTTGACCATGTCGTCGGCCAGCGTGACCGGCGCGGCGCGGTCGGTGGCGGTGATGAGCTCGACGTGCGACAGATCGTCGGCCACGCGCACGAAGGCGGCGACGTCGGGGGCGTTCTTGCGCAGCAGCATCAGGCGCTGGGCCTCGCGCAGATCGCCGATGTCGGCGCTGGCGGTGATCTTGCCGGCGACCACGTCATAGGTGGCGGCGCGATCGGGCAGCCGCATGTCCTTGGCCTTGTCGAAGGCGCCCTTCTGGCGGCCGTGAACCTGGAGGTAGTGGTGCGAGAAGAAGCTGATGCGCAGATCGGCCGACTTGACGAAGTCCTCGGCGTCGGCGGCCAGCGCGCGCTTGACGATGTTCTTGCCGTTGTCGGCCCGGGTGGCGACGATCTCGTAGCTCATGCCCTTCTTGCCGGGCTTCTCCTTGTAGGTGACCACGGCCTCGACGCCGGCGATCTCGGTCAGCGCCAGATCGGTGACCGGGCCATAGGCGCGCAGCACGGTGCCGTCGGGCTTGTACAGCTGGGCACGCGCGGGCTGGAACACACCGTCGACCACCAGGCGCTCCTTGACGAACAGGGTCTGGCCGTCGGCCAGGAAGGCCAGCTCGGCGGGCTGCTGGGTGAACGGGCTGAGATCGATGGTGCGCGTGGGCGGCGGGGTCGCCGAGCCCGCCGCGCTGGCAGCCGCGATGTCGAAGATCTCGACCCGGTTGTAGGTCTGGCCGTCGGTGTGCACCACCGCGATGCGCGCGCCGTCGCGCGAGAAGGCGATGGCGTCGTCGAAGAAGCCGTCGGTGGCGCCGAGCTTGAGCTGCAGGGTGAGCCCGATCGGCGTCGGCGGCGGCCGCTTGTGCGGCGGCAGCGGCGCGGGCGGCTTCTTGGCCGGGGCCGCCAGGGCCACCGCGGTGGCCACCGAAACCAGGGCGGCGGCCGCCCCCACCATCCATTGACGCCGGGTGTTCATGCTGCCGGTGTAAGGCACGTTGCCGCGGGAGTCAAACCGGGGGCGTATCATCGAGGCGTGCGCGTCCCGCCGCAGTCGTTCTTCGCCGCCCTGGAGCCGGCGCCGCCCGAGGACGTGGTCTCGGTGTGGTGGCGCACCGTGGAGGCGCTGGCGCTGCGCGACGGCGTCGTGCTCGCCGCGCTGCAGCGCGCCCAGGAGCACGAGCAGCCCGGCTTCGTGCTGGAGCTGTACTACTTCCTGCTCGACGTGGCGCGCCTGTGTGGCGACCTGCAGCTGGTGTGGACGCGCATGCGCGGCACCGAGGCGCCGGTGATGCCCGAGGACTGGGCCCCGGTGGCCACCGATCCGACGCTGCACATCGCCGACAGCGACCAGCGCTCGCACGTCCACGTCTACCGCGAGGTCGCGGGCGCTGCGCACGAGGCCTTCCAGCGCCACTCGCTGCCTCAGCTGTACAAGGTGGTGCACTCGCCCATGCTGATGGGCAGCACCGACACCGTGGATGTCAGCCCGGTCGACGCCCTGGGCGAGATCGCGGCCGCGCTGGCGCTGGTGGCCTGGTACCGCAACTACCTGCTCGAGCACCCGCTGCCCACGGCCGACACCATCAGGTGGATCGTGCGCGAGGTGCAGCTGGCGACGCGCTCGCGCGCGATGCGCCACGTGCTGTCGATGGCCTATGCGCTGTACGACGTGGTGATCGGGAACGACCTCGATCGCGGCGAGAGCTGACTACTCGGGCTGCTTCTTCTGGGCGTCGCCACCGAGGCCGCGCTCGAGAGGTGACGCGCTGGGGTCAGCGCAGGCTGAAGCGCTCGATCCGGTTCCAGTCCGGATCGGCGACCCAGAGCAGGTTGCCGTCGAGCGCCAGCGCGGCGGGGGAGTGGATGCGATCGGCCATCGGGGTGCTGAGGTCGGTGATGGTGCGCGTGTTCAGCGCGGCCTGGCCGAGCACGCCGTCGGCGGCCTCGCCGCTGCTGCTCGGGGGCGGGGTGTGGACGACCACGCGCAGGTTGGCGAGATCGGCGATGAAGATGCTGTTTCTGCCACCGACGATGGCGATGGGGCCCTCCAGGCCGACCGCGCTGACGTTGCCGCCACCCGCGTTGGCGGCGCTGGCGGTCAGGCTGGACTGCCCGATGGCGAAGTCGGCGGCCTGGCCGGTGGCGGTCGGGAAGCTGCGCCAGACCAGGACGCGGTTGTTCGTGAAGTCGCACACGTACAGGCGCGTGCCGTCCGACCACACGTCGATGGGGCCGTTCATCGAGGTCGCGCTGGCGGGCAGGATGCCGTCACCGGCGCCGATGCCGAAGGCGTTGCGCCCGATGACCAGGTCGGCGGGAGCGCCGTTCTGGGTCGGCCAGCTGTTCCAGATCAGGACGCGCGAGTTCTGGGTGTCGGCGACCACCACGCGGGTGCCGTCGGTCCACACGCCCTCGGGGCCGTCGAGCTCGTCGGCCGCCTTGCCCGCGGTGGTGGTCACGCTGTCGGGCTGGCCCAGGATGAAGCTGGCCGGGCTGTTGTTGCCGGCGGGCAGGTTGGTCCACAGCATGACGCGGTTGCGCGCGGTGTCGGAGATGGCGAGGCGCGACGGGCTGGCCGACACCCGCCCCGGGGTCGCGATGGACTGGTAGTTTGCCGCCAGCAGGGTGGCGGTCGACGTCGAGGTCTGGCCCAGGATGAAGTCGGCGGTGGCGAAGGTCGCCGGCGGCAGCGTGTTCCACTGCAGGACGCGGCGATTGCCCTGGTCGGCGATCCAGACGTGGCTGGCGGCGGCGCCGACGCCCGTGGGCAGCGACAGCGAGCGCCCGCTGCGCGAGCCGGCGTTGACGGTGGCGCTCACGAAGTCGCTCTGACCCAGGACGAGATCGGCGGCTTGCAGGTTGGTCACCGGCACGATGGGCGCGGCGTCGGGGCCGATGGTGCCGTCGGGCGTGGGGCCGCCGTCGGTGGGCGGGGCGCCGTCGCGCACGCTGGCGTCCATCACGCCGGCGTCGACCATGCAGCCGACCCCGGTGCCGAAGCACAGGTGGACCTCGACGGTCTGGCCGGGCGCGAAGGCGACCGCGCTGGCGGTGTGCGACTCCAGGGTGGCGCCGTTGCCGTCGAGCGCGCTGACCTCGATGTCGAGGCTGCCGCGCAGGCCGACCTCGGTGCGCAGCGCCAGGCTGTGCGGCAGCTGCAGGTCGGCCGACAGCGGGGTCGCGGGCGACAGCACCTCGCGCGCGAGCCGCCCGCCCTGATCGGTCGACTGCAGGCGCAGCTGGCGGATCCCGGTCAGGTTGCCGTCGATGTGCACCACGACGAGGGCGTCGCGGCTGGGGTCGCTGCAGCCAGACAGCAGCGCCAGCGCCAGGGCCAGAGAGGTTGCGACCAGCCGCACCGAGCCAGTGTACACCGGTCAGCGCGTGGGCTGCGGCTGGCCGTCGGCGCCGATGCTGACGAGATAGGCGTCGTCGCCGCCGGTGGCGCGCAGCAGGATGGTGGCGCGGCGCTCGTGCGCGAACACGCCGGCGATGCTGGCGCCGGGGCCGCCATGGGCGCGGTCGTCGAGGATCAGGCTGTCGGGCGCGCCGTCGAGGTCGGCCAGCGCGGCGTGGCGCATCCACAGCTGCCCGGCCGCGGTCCACACCGCGAGCAGCCGGCCGTCGAGGTCGGCCAGGCGCGCGCTGCGCGGCAGGCGATCACCGCGGGCGACGCCGGTCAGGCAGCCGTTCGGGTTGCAGCGCACCTGGTGGATCCCGGCGCGGTCGCGCCAGGTGAAGGTGGCCTCGCGGTCGCGGCAGGTCATCAGCGCGCTGGCCGGCACTCGGGTGTCGGGCGTGACCGGGGCGAAGTGGCCGGCGCGGTCGACGATGAGCAGGGTGAGGCGGTCGTCGTTGTCGTCGAAGCGCACCATGGTGGCGGCGGCGGTGCGACAACCCAGGCGCGGGCGTGGATCGCCGCCCTGGATCTGCGCCACCTCGGCGACCGGGCCGCGATGGCCGGGCCCGGGCTGGAGCAGCATGGCGCGCAGCACGGGGCCAGCGACCCACAGCACCAGCTCGCCGTATTGCGCGACATGGCGGGCCCCGGCGAGCTCGGGCAGCGGGGCCGGGCCGGCCTCGGTGATGAGGTGGTTGCCGGCGCTGGACCAGGCCACCACGGCGAAGCCCTCGGGGAAGGCGGCGCCATTGCCGGCGAAAACAGGACGTCGCCGCCGGCGGCCAGCAGGGCGCCGTCGCGTCCGCGATAGACCCCGCGCGCGGGCCCGACGCTGGCCAGCACCCGGGCGTCGTCGAGCGCCAGCGCCTGGCCCTGCGGGGGATCGAGGAGGACGAGCGGATCGCCCGGGACCAGGGGGATGTCGGCCGACAGGTCGGTGCAGGCGAGACGGCCGTCGGCGGCGAGCTCGCACAGGCGACGCTTCGTGCTCGTGCTCCTGCTCGTGCTCGTGCTCGTGCTCGGCCTCTCACCGTCATCCTCGACCGGCAGCGTCACGAACCTCAGCCCGGTCAGGAAGCTGCCGCTGGTCGCCGCCACCGTCCGCCGCTCCCCTGCCCTCCACAGGGGCCGCAGCTGCTGCTGCTCCAGCGGGCGCTGCGCCACCGGCGGCGCCGGCCCGCCCGCGCGCGCCTCCGGCAGCTCGGCCCCCGCCGCCGCGGTGAACAGTCGCCCCGGCGTGCGCGGCAGGTTGCCCTTCGACAGCAGCAGGTAGGCGTCAGTGGCCTCCTCGTAGAGCCCGTAGCGCATGCTCGAGCGGTCCGGCGACAGCCCACGCAGCGCCTCGCGCAGCGCGCGCGCATGCCGCGCACAGCGCCCCGGCCACGGCGCCCCCACCTGGGGACGGTGCAACACCGACAGCGCCGTCAGCCGCAGCCGCTCGGGCGCGCCCAGCTGGGCCAGGGGCGCCCCCGCCGGCGCCGGCGCCAGCAGACAGTTCGACAGCTCGGCCCAGGCCACCCCGGCGCGACGCTCGCCGCCGCTGCGCGAGCGCCACCGCGCCAGCCCGATCGCCGCCGCCGCCGCCAGCACCAGCCCGGCGCCCAGCGCAACCGACCGCCACGCGGCCCGGGCGCGGCCTTCGGTCAGCAGCGCGGGGATCGCGGTGCGCGGGTCGTCGATCATGCAGCGACCTCCGGGGTCTGACGTCAGCCCTACGGCACCCGGGAACAAAGCTTCCGCGCGCCACGTTTTTTCGCCCGCGCGGAGCCGCCATGCCAAGCTCGGCGCGACCATGGACCCCGCCGAGCCGCCCGCTGCGCCCGCGCCTGCCCCCGCGCCCGCGCCTGGCGCGCCAGCCGGCCCCGCACCGCGGCGCAAGCCCGCGGCCGCCCTGGCCGTCGGCGCCGGCATCCTGCTGTCACGCCTGACCGGCCTGGTGCGCGAGCGCGTCTTCGCGCACTACCTCGGCAACTCCGACGCCGCCGGCGCCTTCAAGGCCGCGCTGCGCATCCCGAACCTGCTGCAGAACCTGTTCGGCGAGGGCGTGCTGTCGGCCTCCTTCATCCCCGTCTATGCCCGCCTGCTGGCCGAGGGCAAGCGCGAGGAGGCCGCCCGCGTGGCCAGCGTGGTGGCCTCCCTGCTGGCGCTGGCCACCGGCGTGCTGGTCCTGGTCGGCACCCTGGCGGCGCGCTGGCTGATCGACGTCATCGCCCCCGGCTACCACGGCGACGTGCGCGAGCTGACCGTGCTGCTGGTGCGCGTCATGTTCGCCGGCATCGGCCTGCTGGTGCTGTCGGCCTGGTGTCTCGGCGTCCTGAACAGCCACCGGCGCTTCTTCCTCTCCTACGTCGCGCCGGTGCTGTGGAACCTGGCGCAGATCGTCGTGCTCATCGCGGTCGGCGGGCGCGCCCTCAGCTCGCGCGCCGGGCAGATGGAGCTGGTCGAGTGGGTCGCCTGGGCCACGGTGGCGGGCGCCGCGCTGCAGCTCCTGTCGCAGCTGCCGCTGGCGCTGCGCCTGGTCGGGCGCTTCCGGCCCGGGGTGCGCGGCGGGCCGGCGGCCGGCTCGGTGCGCAAGGTGCTGGGCAACTTCGTGCCGGTGGTCATCAGCCGCGGCGTGGTGCAGCTGTCGGCCTACATCGATCAGGTCCTGGCCAGCTACCTGGGCCCCGCCGCGGTGTCGGGCATGTTCTATGCGCAGACGCTGTACCTCCTGCCGATCTCGCTGTTCGGCATGGCCATCTCGGCGGCCGAGCTGCCCGAGATGTCGAGCGCCCTGGGCACCGACGAGGAGGTCGCCACCAAGCTGCGCGACCGCCTGCGCGGCGCCATGGGGCGGGTGTCGTTCTTCGTCATCCCGTCGGCGGTGGCCTTCGTCGCGCTGGGCGACGTGGTGGTGTCCGCGGTGTTCCAGACCGGGAAGTTCGGCGCCAGCGACACCGAGCTGGTCTGGCTGATCCTGGGCGGCTCGTCCGTGGGCATGCTGGCGGCGACGCAGGCACGCCTGTGCTCGTCGGCGTTCTTCGCGCTGGGCGACGCCAGGACGCCGCTGCGCTTCGCCATCGTCGACGTGTCGCTGACGGCGAGCCTGGGCTACCTGGCGGCGATGCCACTGCGCGAGGCGATGGACTGGCCGATGGCCTACGGTGCCGCCGGGCTGGCGGCGGCGGCCGGGCTGGCGGGCTGGGTCGAGCTGGTGCTGCTCCGGCGCGCGCTGGGGCGGCGCATCGGGCGCGTGCCGATGGCGGGCAGCACCCAGCTGCGCGCGCTGGCCGCGGCGCTGGTCGCGGGCGCCGCCGCCTTCGGCCTACGCCGGGTGCTGCCGCTGCACCAGCCGGTGCTGGTGGCGGTCGTGGTGCTGGGCCTCTATGGCGCGCTCTACCTGGCGGGCACCACGATGCTGGGTGTGCCCGAGGCGCGCGGCCTGATGCGCCGCCTGCGCCGTCGTCGCTAGCCGCCAGATCGACGTCCGGTACGGCGGCTGACAATCCTTACGTCTTGACCGTGAACCGCCCTCGCACTAGCGTGCGCTCACTTTTGGGGGGGGGAACTCATGGGAACGTTCGTGGCGAGGATGTCGGTGGTGGTGATGGTGGCGCTGGGTGTCGCGGGTTGCGCCAGCGAGAATGACGATCCGGAGACCGCCATCTCGTCGAGCGTCGACGAGCTCGGCAAGGCCGACAAGATCGACTGCTCCTACGTGAAGTGCGCCATGCCGCTGTGCGCGCAGGGCCAGCACCTGACCTACCAGGGCGGCTGCTGCCCGGTGTGCGTGGGCGCGCCGTCGCGCTGCGCCACCGTGCTGTGCGCCGCGGTCACCTGTGGTGAGGGCGAGATCGCTGTGACCCCGTCGGGTCAGTGCTGCCCGCGCTGCGTCAAGGCGCCCCAGGTCAAGGAGTGCCAGACCGACCTGGATTGCCCGCAGTACGCCTGCTTCGCCTGCCCGTGCCCGGTGTCGAGCTGCCGCGGCAACAAGTGCGTGACCTCGACGCCCGACGCCTCGACCTGCGGCGGCAACCTCCAGTAGCCCCGTCGTCAGCCGACGACCTCGCTCGACACCCCGCGATGGCGTCGGTACAGGTCGAGCACCCAGCGTGACCCGGCGCGCTCTGCGATGCGGGCGCGCAGCTCGATCAGCGCGGGCGGCCACGGCTCGGGTAGCGGATAGGGGAACTCCGGCGGCCTGAGCAGCGCGGTCATCACCGCGGCGGCGGTCAGATCGGCCACGCTGAAGCTGTCGCCGACCAGGTAGCCGCTGGGGCCGAGGTCGGCCTCCAGGCGGCTGACGTAGCCGTCGAGCTTGCTGGCGGCGGCCTCCAGTTCGCCCGGGGACATGCCCATGTTCTTGCGGAACAGCCCCCGCGTCACCGGCAGCATGACGCGGAACACCAACCGCTTGAAGCCGCCGGCGCCGTCGGTGGCCATGCGCGCACAGTCGGCCGGGCGGGTCAGGTAGGTCGACCAGAAAAGGCGGCGCAGCGCGGGGGCGACTTCCTCGTCGTAGTAGTCCTCGAGCGCCAGCGCGCGGGCGCGCAGCGCGGGGTCGGCGGGCAGCAGCGCCGGCTCGGGGTGGCGCCGCTCCAGCTCGGCCAGGATGGTGGTCGAGTCGCTGTAGACCTGGCCATCGCCCATGATCAGCACCGGCAGCTTGTTCTGCCCGGTCAGGCGCCGCACCCGCGCCAGGTGAAAGCCGGGGATCAGCGAGGTGCGCCGGTGTGGCACCCGCTTGAGATCGAGCGCCCAGCGCACCTTCTCGTTGAAGTGCGAGACGCGAAAGTGCAGCAGGTGCGGCAGCTCGGCCATGACATACCCAGAGTACATACCCGAAGTATGCAAGTCAAACCTGGTATCCTGACCCGCGCATGGCGACCCAGCGCGAGCGTTCGCAGGCCACCTCGACCCGGCTGCTGACCGCGGCGCGCGCCCTGTTCGCCGCGCAGGGCTACGCCGCCACCTCGGTCGACGCCATCGTGGCGCGCGCGCGGGTGACCAAGGGCGCCTTCTACCACCACTTCGAGGACAAGCCGGCGGTGTTCCGGGCCGTGCTCGAGGCCGAGAGCCAGCAACTGGTCGCCGCCGCGATGAGCCAGCGTTCCGGCGCCGACCCCCTCAGCCAGTTCAAGAGCGCGTGCTTCAGCTACCTGCGCGCCTGCCTGGATCCAGGCGTCCAGCGCATCGTGCTGCACGACGGCCCCGCCGTGCTGGGCTGGCGCACCTGGCGCGAGATCGACTGGCGCTTCGGCCTGGCCGCGCTGGAGGGCGGGCTGTCGAACCTGATGGCCGCGGGCGTGCTGCGCCGGCGGCCGACCCGCACCCTGGCGCACCTGCTGTTCGGCGCGCTGTGCGAGAGCGCGCTGGTGATCTCGCGCGCGGCCCGGCCACGGCGCGCCTACCAGCAGGTCCGCGGCGAGCTCGAGGTGCTGTTCACCGCCCTGCTGACCCAGCCCGCGCCGGGCGCAGCCCCTCGAACGACTGCAGCAGCACCGTCTCGGCCAGCACGCGCGCGCTCGCGCCGGCCAGCGGCCCCATGAGCTGACGGTCCACCAGCAGCGACGCCAGGCCGTGCACCACGGTCCAGGCGAACAGCGCGATGCGCTGCGGGTCGTCGTCGCGCACCACGCCAGCGCGCTGGCAGGCCGCGATGCCGGCCTCCAGCAGGCCGTAGTTCTCCTGCGCCGCCGCGGTCAGCGCGGGGTCGCAGCCCTCGCCGCGCGCCGAGCCGAACATGACCCGGAAGTGCGCCGGGTGGCCGCACGCGAACAGCACGTAGGCGACGCCGGTGGCGCGCAGGTGGCTGGCCGGATCGGCGATCCCGGCGCTGGCGGCGCGCATCTCGGCGGTCATGGTGCGAAAGCCCTGCTCGGCGACCGCGGCCAGCAGCGCGGCCTTGTCGGCGAAGTGGCGGTAGGGCGCCGCCTGCGAGACCCCGGCACGGCGCGCGACCTCGCGCAGGCTGGCCGCCTCGGGGCCGACCTCGGTGATGAGGTCGACCGCGGCGGCGAGCAGCGCCTCGCGCAGATTGCCGTGGTGGTACGCCGGCTTGCGCGCGGCCTTGGGGCGACGTGGGGGCATGGATGTTTACGCCGTCAACTTCGATGTTGACATGGACAACATTGATCGTGCATCCATGTTAACACCGTCCACATGAGGAGTCCACCATGACCACCGCTGCCACCGCCGCCGCCGCTGCCCCCACCGTCGCCGCCACCGCTGCCGCCGCGCCCCGCGCTGCCGTGGCCACGCCGTTTCGCGACCTCGAGCGCGAGCATGGCTTCGAGCCGCTGCGCCTCGAGGGCCGCCTGCCCGAGGCGCTGGCGGGCACCCTGTACCGCACCGGCCCCGCCCTGTTCTCCAGCTTCGGACGCCGCTACGCGCACTGGTTCGACGGCGACGGCGCGGTGTCCGCGGTGCGCTTCGCGGGCGGCCGCGCCAGCGGCGCCGTCAAGCTGGTGCTCAGCAAGGCGCTGCTCGAGGAGCGCGCCGCCCAGCGCGCGCTGTACGGCGGCTATGGCAGCGTGCCGCCGGGGCTGCGCCGCTTCTTCCCGCGCGTCAAGAACGCCGCCAACACCGCGATGCTCGCGCTCGACGGCCGCGTGCTGGCGCTGTTCGAGGCCGGCCTGCCCACCGAGATCTCGGCCGACGATCTGTCCACCCTGGGCGAGCGCGACCTCGGGGCCATCCCGGCGACCTTCTCGGCGCACCCGCACGCGGTGCCCGCGCGCAATGCGATCTACAACTTCGGCGTGCGCTACGGGCGGCGCTGCCAGCTCGACATCTTCGCCATGCAGGGCGGCACCACGCGCCTTTTGACCACGCTGCCCATCCCGATGACCATGGTGCACGACTTCGTGGCCACCGAGCGCCACCTCGTCTTCTTCCTGCCGCCGCTGCGGCTGCGCGCGCTGCGCCTGCTGATGGGTTTCGGCTCGCTGGCGCAGAACCTGGTCTGGCGCCCCGAGCTGGGCGGCGAGGTCATCATCGTCCCCATCGACGAGCCCACCCGGGTGACCCGCTTCGCGGTCGAGCCCTTCTTCACCTGGCACTTCATCAACGCCCACGAGGCCGGCGACCAGCTGGTGGTCGACCTGGTGCGCTACCCCGACTTCGCGTCGAACGCCTGGCTGGGCACGGTCGCCAGCGCACAGCCCCACGGCGGCAGCTATGGCACCTACCACCGCGCCTGGGTCGACCCCGCCCGCGCCCAGGTGCGCTTCGAGCAGCGCAGCACCCTGCTGTGCGAGTTCCCGCGCGTGGCACCGGCGCGGGAGGGCCGCCGCGCCGAGGTCGCCTGGGTCGCCGAGACCTCGCCCGCGGCCGCGGCGCGCTCGGGGCTACCCGACGGCCTGGCCCGCCTGGAGCTGGAGCACGGCCGCCAGGTGTCGTGGCAGCCCGGCGGCGGCCAGCTGCCCAGCGAGCCGATCTTCGTGCCGCGCCCCGGCGCCAGCCCCGACAGCGAGGACGACGGCTGGGTGCTGTCACTGGTCTATGACCCGGGCAGCGACAGCAGCCATGTCGCGGTGCTCGACGGCCGTGATCTGGCCGCCGGCCCACTGGCGCGGGTGCACTTCGATCACCACATTCCGCTGACCTTTCACGGCACCTTCGTGCCCGCACAGGCGCCGGGTGACGGGCCCGCCCCGCGCCGGTAGAATGGCCGGATGAAGCCGAGCAGCAGTGCCTGGGCGAGGTGGCGGTGGCCTGGGGTGCTGGCTGTCGTGGCGGCGGTCGTGGCCGTGGCGGCGGTCGTGGTCGCGCCGGTCAGCGACGCAGCGCCCGCGACGGCGCGCCCCGACGTGGTCGTGCTGGCCAGCGTGCCCGGCAGCGGGCTGGCGCGGGTGCTGCGCCTGCCCGTCGGCGGCGACGCCCCCGGCAAGGAGCTGGGCCGCCTGCGCATGCGTGACGGTGACGCCGTGGCGCGCGCGCGGCTGACCCCCGCGGGTGTGGTCGCGGTCCTCGATGTCGACAAGGTGCGTGGTGATGGCTCGTGGGCGGCGCACCTGGTGCGGCTGGCCGGCGGGCAGGTCACCACGCTGGCGCGCGGGGTCTACTCGGGCAGCTGGCCGGTGGTCGCCGGTGGCGCGGTGCTGGTGGCGCGTGGCGCTGCCGGGCCGGTGCTGGAGCGCGACGTGCGCGTGGACACGCTGGCGGTCGACGAGGTCGACGTCGCCAGCGGCAAGAGCCGCGAGCTGTGGCGCGGCCAGGGCTGGCTGGCGCTGCCGGTCGGCGTGGTCGGCGGCGAGGCCGTGCTGTACCGCGTCGGCCCCGAGGGCGCCGCGCTGCTGGCGGTCACGCGCGACGGCAAGGCCGCCGGCCGGGTCCGCGAGATCGCGCGCGTGTTCCCGATGGCGCGTGACTTCCGCGTCGATGGTGGCGCGCTGGTGTACTTGAACCGCGACGACCGCGACGCCGCGCTGTGGGTGGTCGATCGTGTCGAGGTCGCGACCGGTGCGCGCACCCGGCTGTGGTCGTCGCCGCACTACGGCATGGCGCCGGTGATGGTGGGCGGCCGGCTGTGGGTCAACGCCGGTGTCGACGAGGGGGTCGCGCTGGCTGGCGATCGGGTGGCCGCACGGGCTGCGGTCGCGGCCGCGCGAGCGGTGCTGGGCCCGGGCCAGGACGACTTCGAGGTGGGGTCGACCGATGGACGCTGGCTGGGCTTTCTGCGCTGGGCGCCGCCCGGGGCGCAGCAGCAGTTCCCGCTGCCCTGGGTGCTCGATGCGACCACCGGCGCGCGCCTGCGTGTGGCCATGCCGGCCGGCGAGCGCGTCGAGCTGGTGGGGTTCGTCCAGTGAGGCGCCTGGGAGCAGCGCTGGTCGCCATCATGGCCATCGGCGGCACTGCGGCCGCGCAGGGCTATTGCCCGAGCTACACCCCGGCCGACGAGCCCACCTGTAAATACAATCCAGTTGCAGGTACCAACCCGACGCTGGCCGAGTGGCAGCCCATCTTCGACATCGTCTCCAAGGGGCCGTCGGCCTGGGGCACCCGCGGCCCCAGCGTGCCCAACATCGGCTCCGGCTGTGGCAAGCCGCGGCCGTCGATGCAGGTGGCGCCGCACTTCCCGTGCGAGCTGCTCAAGGGGATCGCGCGCCAGGAGTCGGGCTGGAAGCACTTCTGTCGCCCCAGCACGCCGGCCAGCGCGGTCGGGCAGCCCTCGCGCACCATCATCAGCTTCGACTGCGGCTATGGCGTCGGTCAGGTCACCAGCGGCATGCGCGTCGCCGATCCCACGCCCAGCTTCGATCCCATCCGCGTCACCAACGACCCGACCTACAACCTGGCCACCGGCACCCGCATCCTGGCCGACAAGTGGCGCGCCACCGAGTGTGTCGGTGACAACGACCCCGACCTGGTCGAGGACTGGTACACCGCGACCTGGGCCTACAACGGCCTGGCCTACAAGAACAACCCGACCAACCCGACCTACAGCGCGACCCGCGGCCCCTGGCAGCCGACCTCGGGCGCCGCCGCGCCCTCCGCCAGCCGCCGGCGGAGGTGCGTCGCGAGCGCGTCGCCTCGGGCGCGGATCAGGCGCCGCCGCTCGAGCGGCTGGGCAAGCGGAAGCTTGCGCACCAGCGCCGCGTGTGCGTTCACCGCGCGCCCTCACGGGACGTATGATTGCCAAGTGATTTCATGAACCCCTTCCA
>JBGASF010000145.1:0-11639 GCA_044229835.1 Polyangia bacterium
GCGCAGCCCGCCCCCACCCGCAAGCCCGCCCGCCGCGCCCTGGCGACCTCCAGCCCCAGCTTCGACTGAGGGCCGCTTCCACCCACCCACTCCCCCGCGCTACTCTCCCCCCGAGGGGGAGCATGCGCATGCGCACACGCACACCAGGGGCCTTCGGCCTGCTCGCGAGCTCACTGCTGCTGACCGCCGCAGTCGCGACCGCGGCCCACGCCGACAGCGTCGGTCCGTTCAACTACCAGCTGCCCGAGGGCTGGACCAGCTGCCCCAACGTCGCCTCGCCGGCCGGCACGCGCGCGCTCTGTCCGCCCAAGGGCGCCGCCGTCATCACCATCCAGACCGGCACCGGCGGCACCGACCCGGTCGCCATGGCCCGCGCCGTCGCCACCGGCGAGGTCCTCAAGGAGCTCGACGGCAACGTCTCGGGCCAGCCCGGCCACGTCACCGTCGCGACCTCGAACGGCGCCATCCGCGTCGCCGCCGCGACCGCCGCCGGCGGGGGCATCGTGGTCAGCATGGTCTCGCCGCGCGCCGAGGCCGACGGCCCCGCGCGCACCTGGGGCGTCCTGGTCGACGGCGCCAGCATCGGCACCGCCCCCGCCAGCCCGGCCCCCAGCGCCAGCCCCGCGCCCGAGCCCGAGGTCCCGCTCAGCGTCGAGAACGCCTCCAGCGAGTGCACCGCCGTGATGTTCGTCGACGGTCGTCGCGTCGAGGTGCCGGCCTCGGGCAAGGTCCCGATCCAGGTCCGCCCCGGCAAGCACGTCTTCGAGTGGCAGAACCCCGACGGCAGCTTCGGCAGCGCGCCCGGCGAGGTGCCGCCGCTGACCCGCCTGACCGGCACCTGCATCAAGGGTGTCGCGCCCGCCCCGGCGCCGCCCACCACCCCCAGCGAGCCGGCCGGCCCGACGCTCAAGCCGCGCGACATCTTCGACGGCGCGCGCGCCGCGGTGCTGTTCTACCGGACCTGCTGGAACCTGGCCCTGGGCGGCGACACCTGGCCCGCGCCGGTCAGCCTCGATCGCATGATGCTGCGCGTGATGGCGCGCCGCCCGGTGGCCAAGCGGCGCGACTTCGCGGCCTACAACGCGCACCAGAAGGCGCTGCAGGACGCCATCACGCGCGCCGGCGCCGATCCCGAGGCGCGCCTGCGCCTGCGCCGCTACGCAGTGTTCGCCCTCATCCGCGCCGGCATGCAGGAGCTGCCCAGGACCTGCGAGCCGCCCGCCAGCGCGACCCCTGACCAGCAGCGCAGCGCGCTCGACTGTGTCAGCACCAAGCTGGAAAACTCCAAGCCCGGCGACGTGCTCGACGCCATGAACCACGCCATGGTCAAGGTCGTCGCCGCCACCGAGCCGCCCCCCGCCGACGATCTGGCCAAGCTGGCCGAGATCGGCAAGGTGACGCCATGAAGCGCCCCGCCCTGGCCTGCTCGCTCGCGCTGACCCTGGGCGCCCTGGTGCTGCCCGCGTGCGGCAAGAAGAAGTCGACCGGCAGCCCACGCGGCGATGCCGGCGCGACCGCCGCCGCAGCCGTCGACGCTGGCGCGGCCCCGGTGGATCCGAAGTCGCTCGGCCCCGCCGGCCCCGGTGGCACCACCACCGCCAGCGCGCCCGCCGCGGTCAGCAAGGCCGCCGTGGTCGAGGACGTCATCGCCAGCGCGCAGTCCGAGAGCGCCGCGCTCGGCACCAACACCCCCGCCATCGCCGCCAACGCCGTCGGCCTCGAGAAGAACGACATCCAGGACGCCGGCGACTTCCTGCTCACCATCGATCCCGATCCGACGCCCACGCGCACCGCGGTCGGCAAGGTCCTGGCCGCCACCCTGGACGGCCTCAACAAGGTGGTCAAGCTGCCGCGCGACATCCCGGTGCGCCTGGGCAAGTGCGGCCGCGTCAACGCCAGCTACTTCCCCGACTCGCACTCCATCGTCGTGTGCGACGAGATGTCGGACCTGCTCGGCGAGATGTTCTCCATGTACAAGGAGGAGACCGACGCGCGGCGCTCCACGCTGGGCGCCATGCTGTTCATCTTCCTGCACGAGATGGGGCACGGCCTCATCGATCAGTTCCAGCTGCCCTCCACCGGTCGCGAGGAGGACGCCGTCGATCAGCTGGCCACGCTGCTGCTCATCGCGGGCGGCAAGGACGCCGTCAAGGTCGCGCTCGACGGCGCCGAGGCCTGGCTGGCCATCAAGGTCACGCGCGGCGACACCAGCGAGGACTACTGGGACGAGCACTCGCTCGACGAGCAGCGCTTCTACAACATCGTGTGCCTGATCTTCGGGTCGAACCCCGACGAGTACACGTACATGGTGCTCGACGGCGACCTGCCGCGGCCGCGCGCCATGCGCTGCAAGGACGAGTACAAGAAGAACTATGCCGCCTGGGATCGCCTGCTGACGCCGTACATGGGCGGCGCCGGCACCAATCCGCCGGCCTCGCCACAGCCGTCGACCCAGCCCGCGCCGCCGCCCGCGGAGCCGCCGACTCCCTGAGCAGTCGCCCGCAGTTACGCCACCGCGTTAACACCCGCCCGGGACCTCCGTCTTGCTGCACAGGAGGTCATCAAATGGCTCGCAGTCGAAAGCTCCTCACCCTGGCCGGCAGCGCGGCGCTCGGCGTCGCCCTCGCAGCCAGCGCATGTGAGGCCCGCCCCCGCGGTCGCACCACCACCCGTGTTGGCGCCACCCGGGTCGCGCCGCGCCCTGCCAGCACGCGTCCGCCCGCGCCGGCCCAGGTCCCCGCGCTGGTCACCACCGGCACCACCGCCGCCACGCCCGACGCCGGCCAGGGCAGCGCCGGCGCCACCACCACCACGCCCACCGCCACGCCGGCGCGCCCCCGCGTCGGCGCCGACGGCCGCCCCGCCGCTGGCAACGTCGTCGGCCGCAGCACGAACAACTGGTGATGGCATGACCACCAGCCACACCCAGTTCGAGCTCGAGTGGATGGGCGGCCGCCCCGAGGCCCTGCTGCGCCGGCGCCGCCCCGGCATCGACGAGCTGCCCTGGGGCACCCTGTCGCCCGAGGCCTTCTCGCCCGCCGCGCTGCTGGAGGCGCGCAAGGTGTGGACCAACGGCGCCTTCACCGAGTACGCCAGCGCGGCCGCCTTCACCAGCATCGCGGGCGCCTTCATGGAGTGCGGCGCGCCCATCGACCTCAGCGCCGCTGCCGCCGACTTCGCGGTCGACGAGCTGACCCACGCCGAGCTGGCCGCGCGCCTCCTGATGGAGCTCGGCGGCGCGGTGCCCTACGAGGTCGACCTGGCGAAGCTGGCGCCGCTGCCCGCGGCCGCGACCCCGCTGGGGCGCGCGGCCGAGCTGGTGCTCGAGGTCGCCAGCGTGGGCGAGGCCCTCAGCGTGCCCATCCTGGCGGCGTCGCTGCGCGCGGCCGACCAGCCGCTGACCCGCGCGGTGCTCGACCGGCTGGTGCGTGACGAGGGCCCGCACGCGCGCATCGGCGACTGGTTCTTCGACTGGGCCGGCGAGCGCCTGACCGACGCCGACCGCAGCGCCCTGGCCGACGTCGCGCTCGACGCCATCGCGGTGTACGCCCCGCTGTGGCAGCAAGAGCCGTGCGACAGCTGCCAGCCCGCCGCCGCGTTCGGCGGCATCCCGCGCGAGGTCTACCGGCGCACCATGATCGAGTCGGTGCAGCACCGCATCGCGGCGCCGCTGGCGCGGCATGGCATCGTGCTGGATGGAGAGCGGCTGGCGACGCTGCTGTAGAGGCTACTCGAGGGCGAAGATGTGGCGCAGGGTCTCGGGGATGGGCTCGGGGCGTGGGCTGCGGACGCCGCCGTGGGCGGACATCTCGGCCTCGGCCAGGGCGAGGGCGCGGGCATAGGCGGGCGCGTCGTCGCCGAGGCCCTTGAGCGCCCGCCAGCGCGTCCACACCGCGTCGATCCAGCCGTGCAGGCGCCAGAAGCGCTTGTTGGCCAGGTTGACGCTGGGATCGCCGATGTCGATCTTGCTGCCGGCGTCGGTGAAGCGGTTGTGCAGGTAGTTGTGCAGCCCGGCGCGCTTGTCCTTGGCGCGCGCGCGCGGGTTGGTGCGCGAGGGCCGCAGCGTGGTCTCCAGGAACAGCCCCAGCTCGTCGTCGCTCTTGATGCCGTCGAGCTGGGTCTCGAGCCGGGCCAGCGCCTTCTGCATCTCGACATCGAACCCGCTGTCGTCACCGCCCGGCAGCGGATCGGCACGATCGCGCGGATCGGTCGGGACCTGCTTCCAGCCCGCGAACAGCGACGCGTAGCGCGGCGCCTTCTTGCTCAGCGTACGCAGCATGACCCGGTGCATGGCCAGGAACTCGAGGCCGTTGCCGGGCGTACCCTCCTGCAGCGTGGCGCGGCGCCAGCCTTGGCGCTGCGCCCACTCGATGTCCGCCTCGGCCAGCAGATCCCAGCGCCGCGTGGTGTGCCACTCCAGGTGATGTCTGCCCCAGCCCTGCTGGTTCAGGAAGTCGACGATGACCCGCGGCATCAGCAGCGGATCGACCCGCGCGGTGCCGACGTCGCCGGCGCCGACATCCTCCTCGGCGATGTCCCCCGGCTCGTCATCCTCGGCGGCCGGCTCGCTCGCGCACGCCGCCACACCCAGCCCCAGCCCCACCACCAGCAGCACCGACCATGTCCTCGCGAGACGCATGCGGGCAGGGCAAAGCACACGCCGTGCCGCGCCCTGGGCACACGAGATCGCGAAGTTGCGGCTGGCCTGCTACTCCACTGGCCGGCTAGGCAAGCTTACCGGTGGAACGCCTGACCCAGCACGCGATCCTCGAACAGCTCCAGGGTGCCCGACAGCGCGTCGTCGGCGAAGGTCACCTCGACCGGGCCGCCCGCGCCGGCTTGCTTCCAGCTGCCCTTCGAGATCAGGCTCTGGGTGCGCCCCGCGCCGAGCAGCTCGCGCCGGATGACCAGGGCGTCGCCGCGGAACTCGTAGCTCAGCGCGCCGTCGCGGGTCGACCAGTAGCCGATGACGCCGACATGGGCGCCGACCGGCTCCATCGCGCGCGGCACCACCGTGGTCGGGGTCAGGAACAGCACGCCCTCCAGGCGCGAGACCTGGCCGCTGTCGTCGGGCTCCAGCACCAGCGTGGTGCCGCCGCGGACCCAGTACTCGCCGTGGCTGCCGTTGACCGCGCGCACCATATCGGTGACGAAGCTGCCGTCGTCGTTGAAGGTCAGCTGGTACGAGCGCCCGCGATCATGCGCGGTCCAGACCCCGAACAGCCGCTCGTCGAGCTGGCGCTCCTCGCTGCCACAGCCGGGCGTCGACAACGCGCCAAGTGTGATGATGATGAACCAGGCCAGGACTGCGCTGGTGCTTCGCATGGGAGCCTCCGCACCGTGGAGGAGCAAGCCGCGCGCCACGCCGCACACCAGCGGCCATGCGGAGTTGCGCCGCGCCACCTGCGGGTGCCCGCCCCGGCTGGGGCAGCGGCTCCCAGCGCGAACCTTGGTTCACCAGGGATTGGCGAAGCGCGGATCGGTCACGAAGTCGGGGTCGGTCAGCGAGCGCAGGAACGCCAGCAGGTCGGCGCGCTCGCCGTCGTCGAGCTGGAACGTCGTCAAGAGGCGCGAGCGCAGCGGGCTGGCCCGCCCGTCACCGGCGTTGGGGCCGTCCGTGAGCACGCGCCCGCCGTCCTCGTAGATCTTGATGACGTCCTCCAGCGTGGCCACGCTGCCGTCGTGCATGTACGGCGCGGTCAGCGCGACGTTGCGCAACGGCACCCGGAAGCGGCCCTCGTCGCGTGGCTGCCCGGTGATCGCGCGCAACCCGGGCGCGTCGGCGGGATAGGCGCCGGCGCCGTCCAGGTTGTACAGGCCGATGTTGTGGAACGGCGACTCGAGCGGCGTGTCGGTCGAGCCGACGTAGCGCGTCGCGGTGGTGAACTGGAAGCCGCCGTGACACGCGGTGCAGCCCAGGCGTCGCGAGAAGAACAGGTCGGCCCCGCGCAGCGCCGCCGGTGACATCGCGCCGCGCTCGCCGCGGGCGTGGCGATCGAAGGCCGAGTTGCCCGAGATCAGCGCGCGCACGAAGCTGGCCAGCGCCGCCTTGATGCTGTCGAAGCTGGGCGCCTGGCCCGGAAAGGCGGCGGCGAACAGCTCGGCGTAGCGCGGCTCGGCCGCCAGGCGCGCCAGGATCCCGTCCTCGTGGCCGCCCATGCCGAGCTCGATGGGGGCGTCGCCGCGCATGGGTGCCTCCAGCTGGCGCTCCAGCTCGCCGAGGCCGGGGCCGATCCAGGTCAGCGTCGACAGATAGGCGACGTTGCCGAGGCCCTGCGGGTTGCGCGCGTGCATGACCCCGGTCGAGCCGACACCGCGCGGGCGGCCGTCGCTGAAGGCGCGCGCCTGCTCGTGACACGAGGCGCAGGCCTGCTGGCCGTTGCCCGACAGGCGCAGGTCGTAGAACAGGTGGCGGCCGAGCTCGACCTTGGCGGCGGACATCGGGTTGCTCGCGGGCACCACCGGGCGCGGGAAGCCGGCCGGCAGCTGCCAGACATAGCCGGAGGCGTCGGCGGGCGGCTCCTCGGAGGTGCAGCCGGCCAGGGCCAGGGCGAGAGTGCAGGCGGCGAGTGCGACGGCGGTCGGGGTCTTCGCGGCAGCGGAGGCGGCGGCGCGCATGCGGGTTACAGCGAGTACTTGGCGTAGAACTGGCCCTGCGCGGCGATCTCGGCCTCGGGGTCGAGGTTGGTCATCAGGGCGTCGTCATCGAAGTAGCCCATCAGGTTGACGCGCAGGTTGGCGCCCAGGCTGAGGCGCTTGCCGGCGTGCAGCTCGGCGCCGATGCCGAAGAAGCCCATCGGCAGCACGCGCGACTCCTCCAGCGCCAGCTTGGGGGCGCGCACCCGGGTGACCTCGGCGCCGATGCCGACCTGCACATAGGGCGACACGATGGCGCGCGGGAACATGCGCACCCCGGCGGCCACCGTGGTCAGCGCCGACAGCCGATCGAGCGGGGTCTCGTACTCGCTGGTCGACTCCGACGAGATGGGGAAGTCCTCGCTGAAGTAGGCGTCGAGGCCGGCCTCGGCGAAGAACGGCCCCGGCAGCTCCTTCTGGGCGAACACGCCGATGCCGTTCATGCGACAGGCGTCCCAGCGCGAGCGCTCGCCGGTGCTGCTGGCCTGCTCGCGAAAGCCATAGCCGCCGACGCGACCGCCGATGGCCAGGCCGGCCAGGTCAGCCGACGCGGTCACCGGCAGCGCGAACAGAGCCGACGCGAACAGCGCACCCGAGACGATTTGCTTGATGGTCATGGCCAGCCGCTAGAGCAAGCGGCGGGCCGCGACGGCGCGCACGTGGTTCTCGGGGGTTGAACGGGAGTGAGTAAAGAATGGTTGGCAGCGAACGTGAACCTGGGTTCACGCGCGCGGCTTGGCGCGGCCCTTCGGCTTCGTGCTCGTGCTCGGACTCGGACTCGTGCTCGTGCTCGTGCTCGGACTCGTGCTCGGCGGCATGAACGAAGTCATCATCGCGATCAACAAAGCCAGCTGCTCGGCAGTGTCCCGCAGCGGCTGCAGGCTGCGGTGCACCTTCGACAGCATCAGCGCCCCCTCGATGGCCGCCAGCGCGAACGTCGCCCCGGCCTCGGCGCGCGCCCGATCGATCCCCGCCGCCACCAGTCGCGACGCGATGGCCTCACGCGACCCCGCGAAGTGCTCGGCGCAGGTGGCGCGCACCGCCTCCGAGGCCTGCGCCGCCTCAAGCGCCACGGTGGCCATCGGACACGCCTCCGACCAGCCCGACGCCTCGAGCGACTGCCCGAGCAGCTCGCAGACCTGGCGCACCCCGGTGGGCAGATCGGGCGCCGCGTCGGCGACCTCCTCCAGCCGCTTGCGCCAGGCCAGCCCCGACTCGGTCAGCGCCGCGCAGGCCAGCTCCTCCTTGCCGCCCGGGAAGTAGAAGTAAAGCGACCCCCGCGGCGCTCCGCTGTGGGCCACGATCTCGGCCAGCCCGGTGGCGTGATAGCCCTGCCGCTGCAGCAGCGTCGCGGTCGACGTCACCAGCTTGGCCCGGCTGCGCTCCCCCTTCTGCAACATCCTTATCGCTCCCTGGTCTCCAGCGCCGGCTGCGTGGCCGCCGGCAGTGCCTTCACGTCGCCCTTGCGGCGTCCCGGTCCGAACAGTGTGACCCGGAAACCATGCCAGATGGCCGCCCACTTGCTCAGCCCCACGTCCGGCTCCAGCCCGTCCGCCATGCGGTGAATCTGCGCTTGATACCAGTACACCTGCAACAGGTCATTGATGCGCCGCAGCCGGGTGCGCAGCGTCAGCGGCGTCGCCCCTGCGGCGCCGGCCAGCAGGTGCGCCGGCAGGTCGGGCTCGAAGGCCATCGGCCGTGCCAGCCCGATGGCCGAGACCGCGCCCGAGGTCACCACCTCGGCCATCGCGGCCGCGCTGCGCAGGCCACCGGTCAAGAGCAGCGGCAGCCCGGGCACCGCGGCGCGCAGCTGCTGCGCATACGCGAGGAAGTAGGCCTCGCGCGCCACCGTCGAGGCCCGCTGCACAGGCAGCGCGCCGCCACCGGCCATGGCGGGGCTCTCGTAGTTGCCGCCGGTGACCTCGATGAGATCGACGCCCGCGAGCTGCAGCGCGCGCGCGACCTGCATGGCCTCGTCGGGGCCGAAGCCGCCACGCTGGAAGTCAGCCGAGTTGAGCTTGACCAGCAGCGGGAAGCCGGCGCCGACCTCGGCGCGCACCGCGGCCACCACCGCGAGCAGGAAGCGCATGCGGCCGGCGAGATCACCGCCCCACTCGTCGTCGCGCAGGTTGGTCAGCGGCGACAGGAACTGGCTGATGAGATAGCCGTGCGCGCCGTGCAGCTCGACGCCCGAGAAGCCGGCCGCCTTGGCCACGCCGGCGGTGGTGGCGAAGCGCTGCACCAGCCCCTCGATCTCGGGGCCGGTCAGGGCGCGCGGCTTCGCGAACGCGCCGAAGAAGCCGCGCATGGCGACCGCCGACGGAGCCACTGGCTGCTTGATGACCTTGCGCGGGGTCTGCCGCCCGGCGTGGTTGATCTGCATGATGAGCGCGCTGCCGTGGGCCTGCGCGGCCTCGGCCCAGCGCCGCAGCGCGGGCAGGTGGCGATCGTCCTCGACGATGACGTTGCCGATCTCGCCGACGCCGCCGCGGTCGACGATGACGTGGCCGGTGATCAGCGCGCCGGCGCCACCGCGGCCCCAGCGCTGGTACAGCCGCAGCAGGCGCTCGCTGGGCGCCCCGGTGTCGGGGTCGGCGATGACCTCGCTCATGGCGGCCTTGAAGATGCGGTTCTTGAAGACGCCGCCGCCGGGCAGCTGCAAGGGCTGCGACAAGATGGCGGCTGCGCTGGTCGGGGGGGGCGACGTCGAATCGTTCATGCCCCATGAATATACCGACCGTCATATTCGATCAAGTAAAAATATACCGATCGTCATATCACACCGAAATCGACCGCTTTGACGCGGCGCAGCGCCAGAGGTAGCGTGCCGCCGATGCCGCTGGATGCCGACTTCGTCGCCGACTGCCCCTACGCCCCCGAGGGCCTCTTCATCGATCACATCGTGTCGGTCGATCGCGAGGGCGCCGGCAAGCTGGTGGCGCGCGCGCCCACGCACGAAGGGCTGCCGCTGACCTCGGCCCAGCGCGTCCACCCCGAGCGGCACCCGCGCCACGTCGCCGGCGGGCTGCTGGTGCACCTGACCGGGATCGCCGGCTTCGCCCACGCCTACTACGTGCTCGACCTGCGCCACGCCGAGGGCTGGATCGGCTATGGCGCGCGCATCCACAGCGCGCGCTTCCACGCCCTGGCCACGGTGGGCCCGGAGCTCGAGATCGAGTGCACCGGCACCCAGCTGCGGCGCGGCGCCTCGCGCTGCCTGGTGCGCTACGGCTTCCGCTTCACCCAGAACGGCACCCTGGTCTACGAGGGTGACCAGACCGCGATGTTCATGCGCGTGGGCGCCGCCACGGAGGCTATCATCGCCTCATGAGGCCGACGCGGCGAAGCTGGCCCCAGGCGCCCCGAGCGGGCGTCCTGCTGACGCTGCTCTTGCCCCTGCTGTTGCTGCCGGCCGGGTGTGGCGATGACGATGACGATGACGGTCCCGGGCCGCGCCGCGACGCCGCGCTCGACGGCGCGCTGCTCGACGATGGCGGTGGCAGCGGTGACGGCGGTGGCCCCGACGGCGCGCGCGACGCCGGCCCGATGGCCGATGCGCGCATAGACGGCTCGGTCGACTGCATGCCGGCCTGCGGCAATGGCCGCCTGTGCGACGGCGTCAGCTGCATGGCCGAGGGCTTCTGCGTCGATGTGCCGACGACCTGCCCCGACGAGTTCGTGCCGGTGTGCGGCTGCGACGGCAACACCTACAACAACGACTGCGGGCGCAAGAAGGCCGGCGTCCGGCGCATCGCGCTGGGCGAGTGCGCCTGCCTGCGCACCCCGCGCACCAGCTGCTGCTTCACCTCCAGCGACTGCGCCGCCGGGCGCTGCTATGCCTCGGCGTGCACCGCCGGCCAGGAGGGCGTGTGCAAGCTGCCGCCCCCGGCGGGCTCGTGCTGGACCGATCTGGACTGTGCTGCGGGGCGGCAGTGTCAGGGCGCGCAGCTGTGTGCCTGCGGCCTGAGCTGTGTGGCGCCGGATCGCACCGGCACCTGCAGGTAGCTCGCTAGCGCTTCTTCTTGGCCTTGGCCTTCGCGGGCGGCTTCTTCGCGGGCGCCTTCTTCTTCGCCTTGGCGGCCGGCGGCTTCTTCGCGGGCGCCTTCTTCTTCGCGGGCGCCTTGGCCTCGGCCTCGGCGGCCTTCACGGTCGCGCGGCGCGCCGGCATGCGCGGCGGCTGCCACAGCCCGACCCAGTTGCCGGCGGGATCCACGAAGCCGGCGATGAAGCCCATGCCCCCAGGCAGCTCCAGCGGCGGCATGGCGACCTGGCCACCCACGGCGCTGACGCGCTCGAGGTGCGCGGCCACGTCGGTGACGCCGATGTACACCGCGATGTTGGCGCGGCCATCGACCGCGGTGCCGATGCCGCCGGCGATGCCGCCCTCGTCGGGCTCCACCATCATCATGGTGCCGTCGGGCGCCGGGCTCATGCGCCACTGGAAGACCTCGCCATAGAAGCGCTGCAGCGCGTTGCCGTCAGGCCCCTGGATCTGGAACCAGTTCACTGGATGCCCCATGTCGACCCTCCCGGGGGGCGAGGATACTCCCGCCCCCCGGTTTCGGGTATCGTCCGCGGCCGATGCTGATACCGATGCGACGCACTCTCGCCCTCGGGCTGGCCCTGCTGGTCGCCACGCTGACCGGCTGTGGCGACGACGACGCCGGGACCCCTGCCGACGCCAGCACCGGCACCGGCGCCGACGTCGATCCCGCCAGCCCCTGCGCCGCCAGCTTCGGCAGCGCGCTGCCGGCCGGCTTCGTGCGTGTCGACGGCACCATCCTGGCCGTGGTGCCGCCCGGCCATCCCACCTGCGCCATGCCCAACGGCACCCATGTGGTGCTGCAGGTCAGCGTGGCCGGCGCCGCCTACCGCATGGTCATCAACATCGCCTCCACCGGCGCGGTCCCCGAGGTGCGCTTCGCCGACCTGCCCGCCGCCCTGCCCGCCCCCGCCTTCAGCGAGGGCTTCCACCCCGGCGTCGCGCTCGACTACCCGACCAC
>JBGASF010000145.1:11649-19828 GCA_044229835.1 Polyangia bacterium
CCTGCACGCCAACCAGGCGCCGTTCGCGCCACGATCCGCGGCCCAGCTGGTGTCCGATCTGACCGCGCTGCTGCCGCTGGGCGCGCACGTCTCGGTCTATGGCAGCGGCTCGGGCGGCGCCAGCAACCACCTCATCCATCGCAACGGCAACATGACCGACGGCGCCATCGTGCTCGGCCCCGACACCGCGTCGCCACGCTTCCTGGTCTTCCACTTCCCGGATCAGAGCTTCTGATGGCCGCCCCCACCCTGGTCCTGGCGTCGACCTCGCGCTACCGCATCGAGCTGATGGATCGCCTCGGTGTGCCATACCAGGCCATCGCTCACTCGATCGACGAGCGCGCCGCCGAGCCCCACGGCGCCGACCCGCTGACCATCGCCACCACGCTGGCCCGCCTCAAGGCCGACAGCCTGGCCGCGGCGCACCCGGGGGCGCACATCCTGGGCTCCGACCAGCTGGTCGATCTCGACGGCCACACCCTGGGCAAGCCGGGCAGCGCCGAGGCCGCGCGCGCGCAGCTGCGGAAGCTGTCGGGGCGCACCCACCGCCTGCTCACCGCGCTGTGTCTGCGCCACCCCGACGGTCGCCATGACCAGGCCATCGACGTCCACGTCATGCATTTGCGCCCCCTGGATGACGGCGAGATCGAGCGCTATGTCGCGCGCGATCAGCCGCTCGACTGCGCGGGGTCGTACCGCATCGAGGCCGGCGGCATCGCCCTGGTGCACCGCATCGAGGGCAGCGACTTCACCGCCATCATCGGCCTGCCCCTGATCGCGGTGTCGAACCTGCTACGCGCCGCCGGCTTTCAGGTGCCTTGACCTCCGAGGTCAGACGCCGAGGAACTCCAGCACCGGGGGCAGGAAGCGCTCGACGCCGTCGACGTGGGCGAAGTGCGAGGCCTGCTCCAGCCACACCAGCGGCGCGCCGGTGCGCTCGGCCAGCACGTCATCGAAGCGCGGCGGCACCATGGGATCGCGCCTGGCGTAGACGTGCAGCAGCGGGACCGGGAAGGCCTCGCCGCGCGCACGGCGCTCGACGAGCTCGCGCTGGAAGCGCTTCATCGGCCCGATGGCCATGGTCTCGGTCAGGTACTTGACCAGGACCTGGGCGCCCTCACGCGAGGCCAGCGGGTCGCCGTACTCGTGCGCCTCCTCGAGCGACTTCAGCGACTCGTCCCAGTAGTGCACGTTCTTGTGCACCCAGCGCAGCGGGTCGCGCCGGATCATCCAGCGCAGTAGCGCCTTCATGCCCGGCATCGACAGCGCCGCCTTGAGCGCATACAGGCGCCCCTCGGGCACCCCCGGCGAGTGCACGTTGACCAGGCGCGCCATCGCGCCGGGCGCGCGCAGGGCCAGGCGCAGACACAGGTAGTCGCCCATGGAGTTGCCGATCACCGGCGCGCCCTCGATGCCCATCGCGCGCATCAGCGCCAGCAGCCAGTCGGCCAGCACGTCGGGGCCGTAGGCGCCCTGCCCGCGCTGCGAGCGCCCGGCGCCGGGTAGATCAGGCACGTAGAGCGTGAAGCGGCGCCCCAGCGGCTCCAGCACGTAGCGCCACGAGTAGGCCGAGGTCATCAGGCCGTGCACCAGGAGCAGCGGTGGGCCCGCGCCGGTCACGCGCACGTGGGCGGTCAGCGCACCCAGCCCGGGGCTGTCGACCACGACCTCGCGCCCCGGCGTGGCCCAGAACGGGTGCGGCACCCGCGGCTTGTCGGGCAGCGCCTCGAAGCGGCCGCGCACGAAAGGGGCGCTGGCCACCAGGGCGGTCGCGCCGGGCTGCCCTGGCGTCGGCGCCGGCGCCGGCGTGCCGCCGGTGCTCACAGCTCGGCCTCGATGCGGTCACACAGGGTGCGCAGCACGGTGATGCGCGCGAAGCGCTTGTCCTCGGCGGGCACCAGCGTCCACGGCGCCAGCTCGGTGCTGGTGCGCTCGACCATGTCGGACATGGCGACCCGGTAGGCGTCCCACTTGTCGCGGTTGCGCCAGTCGTCGGGCGTGATCTTGAAGTTCTTGAAGCCGATCTGCTCGCGCTCCTGGAAGCGGCGCAGCTGCTCCTCGGGGCTGATCTGCAGCCAGAACTTGACCACCACGACGCCATGGCCGGCCAGATCGCTCTCGAAGTCGTTGATCTCGGCGTAGGCGCGCTGCCAGTCGGCGGCCGGGATCAGCCCCTCGACGCGCTCGACCAGCACGCGCCCGTACCACGAGCGATCGAACAGGGTCACCGCGCCGTGCGCCGGCACATGCCGCCAGAAGCGCCACAGATAGGGCTGCGCGCGCTCCTCCTCTGTGGGCGCCGCGACCGGGATGACGCGGTACTGGCGGGCGTCGAGCGCGTGCGTGATGCGCCGGATGCTGCCACCCTTGCCGGCGGCGTCGGCGCCCTCGAACACCGCGACCACCGCGTGCCGGCCCAGGAAGCGCTTGCGGCGCAGCAGCAAGTTGAGCTTGCGCTCCAGCTTCTCGCGCTGGTCCTCGTAGCTGTCCTTGTCGAGCTTCTGCGTCAGATCGATGCGATCGACCAGGCGCACGCCATCGACTGGCGCGGCCGGCAGCGGGGCCGGCGCTGGCCCGGTCGTGGTCCGGGCGCCGTCGCTCGGCGGCGCGTCGAGGCGCTGGCGCATGGCGCCGAGCAGCGCGCGCCCCGCGGTCAGGCTGCGATAGCGCGCGTCGCCGCCCTCGATCACGATCCACGGCGCATGCGCCAGGCTGGTCTGGCGCAGCGCGCGCTCGCTGACCCTGGCGAAGCGATCGTAGTGCGCGAACTTGTCCCAGTCGTCCTGGGTCACGCGCCACGCCGTGCGCGGCGAGCTGGCCAGCTCCTCGAGGCGCCGCTTCTGCTGCTTCTTGCCGAGGTGAAACCACAGCTTGATGATCAGCGCGCCCTCGTCGGCCAGCATGCGCTCGAAGCGCTCGATCTCGCCCAGGCGCCGATCCAGCTCGTCGCCGCTGATGCGCTTGAAGACGCGCTCGACGATGGGGGCGGTGTACCAGCTGCCGAACAGGATGCCGATGCGCCCGCGCGGCGGCAGCGCGCGCCAGAAGCGCCACATCGGGGGGCGGGCGGCCTCCTCGTCGGAGGGCGGACCGAAGGCGTGCGCCGCGATGTGGCGCGGGTCCATCCACTCCAGCAGCGCGTTGACGGTCTCGCCCTTGCCGGCGCCATCGACCCCGCCGATGACCAGCACGACCGGGAAGCGCGCCGCGCGCAGGTTCTCGTACTGGGCGTCGAGCAGGGCCTTGCGCAGCGCCGGCAGCTCGCGCTCGTAGACGTCCTTGTCGATGCGATGGCCGAGCTCAGCGGACTCGAACATGGACGCAGCGTACCACCGCGTCACCAGCGCTCGCGGGGTGCTTCGGCGTGAGCCGATATCGCGAAGCGTTTGCGCGCAGATTTTTTTCTACAAAGAAACGTGACGCGATCCGCGGCCGTGAGTATCTTACTAATATGGGCCGCATTTTCGACGCTAGGGTAGTACCCCTGGTGGTCGGGCTCAGCCTGCTCGGCTGCCAGAGCGCGCCGCCCCCAGGGGACGACGCAAGCGGCCCAGCTGACGACGGCGGAACCAGGGCAGATCGCGCGCTGCCGCAGGGCAGTGACGGATCCCTGGTCGATCCGCCGCGCGACGCGACAGTGGATGCCACCCCTGCCGATGCGGCGCCTGATGCGCCGATCCTGCTCGGGCCCTGTGGCAACGGGGTCATGGATCCGGGCGAGATGTGTGACGAGGGCGTGCGCAACGACGACATCAGCGGGCAGTGCTCGCGCCTGTGTCGGCCCCTCATCGAGTGGACCGCGCGACACGACGGCCCGGCGCACCTGGACGACGAGGCGCTGGCGCTGGCCTGGGATCCACGCGGCGCCCTGCTGGTGACTGGCAGCGAGAGCGTCACCGTGGACGATGGCGACGTCTGGGTCGCCAAGCTCGACGTCGTCGGCCAGCTGCTGTGGTCGCGCACCCATGCCGGTCCTGCCGGGCGCACCGACTCGGGCCAGGGTGTCGCGGTGGACGCCGACAGCAACGTGGTCGTCAACGCCACCGAGTGGCTGGACCTGCGCACCACCTCGATCTCGACGCGCAAGTATGACGCGCTCGGCAACCTGCTCTGGCTGCGCAGCTATGCGCCGGGCCTCGACTCCGCAGGCGGCGTCACCGTCGACGCGGTCGGCAACGTGATCGCGGTCGGCACCGTCAGCTCGGGCACCGGGGCGCAGAGCGCCTTCATCCGCAAGTACAGCGCCAGCGGCACCACGCTGTGGTCGCGCGAGATCCAGGGCACCTCGGTCGACTACAACGGCGCCCAGGCGGTCGCGCTGGGGCCGGCGGGCTCGGTGCTGGTGGCTGGCATCCTGAGCCAGACCGCGCCGCAGATCGACTCCTGGATCACGCGGCTCAGCGCGGCCGGGGTCGAGGTCTGGACGCACTGGTCGGAGGCCGCGCTGCTGGCCTCGGCCACCGCGGTGGCGGCCGATGGCGACGAGACCGTGACCTGCGGCTACTACGGGCCGCGCGCCAACACCATCGATGGCTGGGTGCGCCGGCTCGACTCGCACGGGCAGCTCCTGTGGAGCCGTACCTATGCGCGCACCGGGCCCGATCGCTGCACCGGGATCGCGGTCGATCCCGACACCGGCGAGGTCGTGGTCGCGTTCAGCGAGGACCTCGGGCTGGCGCTGGGCCGCGCGGTGGTGCGCAAGTACACCGCGGGTGGCACTGCGCTGTGGACGCGCGCGTATAGCGGCGCGGCCGGGCTGGGGGCGCGCGCCAACGCGGTGGCCATCGGCCCTGGCGGGATGATCCTGGTGGCGGGCACCGAGGCGACGACGGATCGCGGCAACGACGCGTTCGTGCGCGCCTACGCGCCGTAGCGCAGCCCGGTCGCGGTCGCGCCTGCGGTCGCGGTCGGCCGCGCTCGGTCGCGCTCGGTCGCGCGCGCGCGCGAGCGCAGGTCAGGCGCGCTAGGATGTGCCATGCAGCGGTGGCGCATGGCGCTGGGCCTGCTCGGGCTGATCGGCCTGGGCGGGGCTGGCTGCGGGTCGCGCCGGCGCGCGGGACCGCCCGCGGGCGCGCTGGTCGAT
This sequence comes from Polyangia bacterium, assembly GCA_044229835.1. Taxonomy (GTDB): domain Bacteria; phylum Myxococcota_A; class Polyangia; order Haliangiales; family JADYYK01; genus JADYYK01. The sequence continues at coordinate 16,733 of JBGASF010000145.1, forward strand.
GCCGGCGCGGGGGTGACGCCGCCGGTGCAGCTCGACTGGGTGCGCGTGGCGCAGGGCGCCCTGATCAACCGCTCGCCCGCGGGTGAGCTGGTGCAGCGCACCGCCGCGGCCGGCCTGACCGGGGCGCTGGCCCGCCATGCCCAGCTGCTGCTGGTGCGCGCGGCGCCCGGCGTCATCACCGTCACCCCGATCATCGAGCGCCTCGAGGAACTCGGCGGCGATGGCGGCATGGTGGTGCACACCGAGCTGGCGCTCGAGCTGACGCGCGACGGCGTGCTGCTGGAGCGGCTGAGCACCAGCACCCGCGTCGACATCGGCCGCGATCCCAGCCCGGTCGAGCGTGCCCACGGCGCCCTGACCGTGATCGACACCTCGCTGCTGACCCTGGAGCCGCCGCTGCTGACGCTGCTCCAGCGCCTGGCCGCCCCGCCCGACGCCGGGCCCTGATAGGCTGACCCCGTGGCCAAGCCGGGCGAACCCGAGAGCTTCGACGACACCCTGCCCGCCACCGGGACCACGCCGCCCGCGCTGGCGCCGCTGCCGCACGAGCTGCCCGACGCGCCCGCGGATCGCTACCAGCTGGGCCCCGAGCTGGCCCGCGGCGGCATGGGCCGCATCCTCACCGCGCGCGACCTCAAGCTTGGGCGCACCGTCGCGGTCAAGCAGCTGCTCGACGCCGATGGCGAGACGCGGCGCCGCTTCGCACGCGAGGCGCTGGTCACCGCGCGCCTGATGCACCCGGCCATCGTGCCGGTCTACGAGGCCGGCCGCCTGGCCGAGGGCGGGCCGTTCTACGCCATGAAGCTGGTGTCGGGGCGCTCGCTGGACCGCGCCATCGCGGCGGCGACCACGCTGCGCGAGCGGCTGGCGCTGCTGCCGCGCGTGATCGCGGTCGTCGATGCCATCGCGTATGCGCACCGCAACCGCGTGATCCATCGCGATCTGAAGCCAGGCAACGTGCTGTGCGGCGATTTCGGCGAGACCGTGGTCATCGACTGGGGGCTGGCCAAGCAGCTCGACGCGCCCGAGGCCGAGGCCGCGCCGGGGCCGGCGGTGCCGAGGAAGCCCGCCGCCGCGGGCGACACCCTGGCCGGCTCGGTGCTGGGCACACCCGCCTTCATGCCGCCCGAGCAGGCCGCCGGTGACCCGGTCGACGAGCGCGCCGACGTGTATGCGCTGGGCGCCATCCTGTATCACGTCATCGCCGGGCGCCCGCCCTATGTGGGCAAGGATCCCTACCTGCTGGTCGACCAGGTCCTCGACGGTCCGCCGCCCGCGCTGGCCCAGGTGGCCCCCGAGGCGCCCGAGGATCTGGTCGCCATCGTGACCAAGGCGATGGCGCGGCAGGCCGCGGCGCGCTACGCCAGCGCCGCCGAGCTGGCCCAGGATCTGGAGCGCTTCCAGACCGGCCAGCTGGTCGGCGCGCATCGCTATGGCCTCGGCGAGCTGCTCGGGCGCTGGGTGCGGCGCCACCGCGGCGCGGTCATCGTGGGGGCGCTGGCGCTGGTCACGCTGGCGGTGGTCTCGGTGCTGGCGGTGCAGCGCGTGGTGCGGGCACGGGCGCGCGCCGAGCAGCAGCGCCGCCTGGCCGAGCAGCGCCGCCAGGTCGCCGAGACGCAGCGCGCCGCGGCCGAGAAGCTGGTCGACTATGCGCTGTCGGATCTCGGCGAGCGGCTGCTGCCGATCGGCCAGCTGGCGCTGCTCGATGGCGTCGCCACCGAGGTCGGCGCCTACTATGCGTCGGTCGGCGACGGCGACGGCGACCTCGGCGCCGAGCGCCACGCCACCGCGCTGGTGATGCTGGGTGATGTGCGGCGGCAGCAGGGTCGCCTCGACGAGGCGCTGGCGGCCTTCACCGCGGCGCGCGAGCTGCGCACCCGCCTCAGTCAGGCCCACCCCGACGACGCCCGGCTGGCTGCCGAGCTGGCAGTGGCCTGGAGCCGGGTCGGCGAGATCGCCTTCAGCCGCGGGGACCACGCCGCCGCCGAGCCGGCCTACCGGCACGCGCTCGAGCTGGCGCGCGGGGCCGCCGCGCAGCGCCCCGACGACGCCGAGGCGCGCGCCACGCTGGCGGCGGCGCACGGCCGGCTGGGCCGCCTGCTCAGGGCGCAGGGCACGCTGGAGGCGGCCGAGGCCGAGCTGCGCGCCGCGCTCGAGCTACGGGAGCGTGATCAGGCCACGCCCATGGCGCTGCGCGAGCTGGCCAGCGCCGAGGTCGATCTCGGTGACGTGCTGCGCCTGCGTGGCGACCAGCCCGGGGCGGTGGCGCGCTACCAGGCCGCGCTGGCGCTGGCGGCGCGGGCGCCGACCACGCGGGACGTGGCCTGGCTGCGCCAGCGCTCGGTCATCCACGATCGACTCGGCGACGCGCTGCATCGCGCGGGCGACGACGCCGGCGCCATGGCCGAGTACCAGCTGGCGCTGGCGTCAGCCGAGGAGCTGGCGCGCTCGGATCCCGACAACGCCATCTGGCAGCGCGATCTCTCGGTCGATCTCAACCAGCTGGCCATGCTGACCCAGGCCAGCGACCCCGAGGCCGCGCTGGCGATCTACCGGCGCAGCCTGGCCATCCGCGATCGCCTGGCCGATCACGAGCCGGGCAACGCGCAGTGGCAGGCCGACGTCGCCACCAGCGCCGCGCTGGTCGCCAACATCCTGCGCCGCCGCCCGGGCGGCCACGCCGAGGCCCTGGAGCTGACCCGGCGCGGCCTCGGTATCCTCGACAAGCTGGAGCGCGAGGGCCGCCTGCCCGCCGAGCAGAAGAAGCTCCCCGAGACCTTCCGCAAGCTGCTGGCCGCGCTGGAGGCGGCGCAGCCCTAGTCTAGTACTACTCGGTCACTTCGTTGACGGCGATCGCGGGGTGTGATCTACCGTTGGTATGAACCGACGCGAGTTGAAGCGCCTCGATCAGGAGCTCGACGAGTACATCGAATCGCTCGTGGCTGGCATGGGACGCACCGAGCGGCGAGCCGCGATGGGTCACTACATCACCGGGCTGCTGCTCGATGGCGAGCGAAAGAGCATCGAGCCGATGGCGGCCCGACTCGTGGATTCCGAAGACGAGATCGAAGGAATGCGACAGCGGCTGCAGCAGGC
>JBGASF010000146.1:0-19574 GCA_044229835.1 Polyangia bacterium
GTGGGGGTGTTCTTGGCGGGCTTGGCGTGGTTGTTGATGGGGGGTGGGGGGGGACGGCGGGGAACGCGCCCGGAGCGGGCACGGGCACGGGCACGGGCACGGGCACGGGCACGGGGGGTGCGGTGAGCTGGGCCATCGCGGTGCATGGGGGGGCGGGGGAGGTCGAGGACGAGCGCGAGGCGGGGGCGCGGGCCGGGTGCGAGGCGGCGGTGGCGGCGGGGCGGGCGGTGCTGGAGGCGGGCGGCGCGGCGCTGGATGCGGTGTGCGCCGCGGTGCGCGTGCTGGAGGATGACGAGCGCTTCAACGCCGGGCGCGGCGCGGTCTTCAACCGGGCCGGGCAGATCGAGCATGACGCCGCGGTGATGACCGATGGGCTGCGCGTGGGCGCGTGCGGCGCGGTGTACGGGGTGCGCAATCCGATCGAGCTGGCGCGCGCGGTGCTGGAGGACGGCGAGCATGTGCTGCTGGTCGGCGAGGGCGCGCGCGCCTTCGCGGCCGAGCGTGGGGTCGCGGCGGTGGCGCGGGAGTGGCACGAGACCGAGCGCCAGCGCGCGCGGCTGCAGCGCGAGCTCACGCAGCGCGGGCTGCCACCGGTGCCGGGCACCGTGGGCGCGGTGGCGCGCGATGGCGCCGGGCGGGTCGCGGCGGCGACGTCGACCGGCGGCGTCAGCGGCAAGCGGCCGGGGCGGGTGGGGGACACGCCGCTGCCCGGGTGCGGGACCTGGGCCGAGGCGGGGCGCGGCGCGGCGTCGGCCACCGGGCCGGGCGAGGCCATCATCCGCTGCACCATGGCGCGCATCGCGGTCGATCGACTGGCCGACAGCGGGGGGGCCGGCGCGGGTGACGCCGGAGCGGCGGCGCGTGCCGCGGTCGCCGAGGTCGAGGCGCGCACCGGCCAGCAGGTCGGCATCATCATGGTGGGCGCGCACGGCCCCGCCGGGATCGCCCACGCAACGCGCCGCATGTCGTTCGCCACGGCCTCTGCGGGCAGCCAAGTCGTCAGCGGCGTCACAATGATAACTCCCTGATAGTCCTGCGCTTTACAGTGGGGCTGCAGTTCGCCGCGCCGTGTCGATTGTCATATGCACCGGATCCGCTCGTGCTAAGAGGCAGCACCTTTTCGAGGAGCCTCTGCACATGTCGTCCCGGTTCGGTCGTCGTCTCCCGCTCGTGCTCGCGTTCGCGTCGCTCTCGCTGTCTCTCGTCGCCCTCGGCTGCACTGGCGACGCTGGCGTGGACACCGATGATGTCGGCTCGCAGCAGCTGGCGGCCACCACCACCACCCTGTTCCCGTCGCAGGCGCTGGCCAAGGGCGTCAGCAAGACCGGCACCTTCACCGCGGCCGAGACCGGCTCGCTGCAGTTCGACACCGCGGGCACCGGCGACGCCGACCTCTACGTCAAGCGCGGCACCGGCGCCAGCACCACCTCGTACACCTGCAAGTCGGAGGGCGCGACCTCGGTCGAGCGCTGCACCCTGACCGCCACCATCGGCGAGGTCTTCTCGTACAGCGTGTACGGCTACGCCGCCTCGACCGTCAGCCTCAGCGTCACCAGCACCGCGACCACCACGCCGCCGCCGGTCACCACCACCACGGTGGTGCTGCTGGCCTCGGGCGCCTTCACCCAGGGCCAGTCCAAGACCGGCGTCTTCACCGTGCCGGCCGCCGGCTCCATCGTCTTCAAGACCGCGGGCACCGGCGACGTCGATCTCTACATCCGCCGCGGCAGCGCGCCGACCACCACCACCAGCGACTGCAAGGGCGAGTCGGGCACCGCGGTCGAGACCTGCACCCTGACCGCCGCCGCCAACGACAAGCTGTACTGGCTGGTCTACGGCTACAGCGCGTCCACCGCCAGCCTGTCGGTCACGCACCCGACCGGCACCACGCCGCCGCCGCCGACCACCGTCACCACCACGCTGGTGCCCTCGGGCGCCATCGCGCAGGGCGCCAGCAAGACCGGCGTGTTCACGGTCGCCACCGCGGGCAGCATCGTGTTCCGCTCCGCGGGCACCGGCGACGTCGATCTCTACATCCGCCGCGGCAGCGCGCCGACCACCAGCACCGCCGACTGCAAGTCGGAGGGCGCCACCGCGGTCGAGACCTGCACCCTGACCGCCAACGTCGGCGACAAGCTGTACTGGCTGCTGTACGGCTACGCCGCCTCGACCGCCAGCCTGACCGTGACCGCGCCCGCGACCTCGGGCCCGCCCGACTACAGCACCATCATCTCGGTGCAGTCGCTGCCGACCGCGGCCGCCTTCGACGCGCTGTCGCTGGCCGGCGGCGGCGTGCTGTCGAACTCGGGGCGCTCGCTGAAGTTCCTCATCGACAACCGCACCCCGGCGGCGCGCACCACGCACTTCGTCAACGCCAACTACAAGGTCGGCACCACCACGCCCGACTATGTGAAGTACCACTACAACTTCGCGCAGCGCACCTACGGCATCTCGGACAGCGTCGCGACCTTCAACAACTCGACCTACTTCACCCAGACCAAGCGCTTCTTCGCCGGCACCATCCAGACCTATACCCTGGGTGAGAACGCGACCCCGACCTACGCGGTGCAGTTCTACCCCGACGACGTCATCGCCGAGGAGACCCTGCTCGACGCGCTGACCACGCTCAAGCCCCTCATCACCATCCCGGGCGCGCGCCTGGCCTTCATCGCCACCGGGCCGCAGCAGACCTTCGCGCGCATCGGCGCGGGCGCCGCCGCCCTGGGCTTCGAGCTGCTGACCATCGACCAGGTGCTGGGCAACCTGAAGTACGTCGGCCTGAACCCCGGCGAGGCCTGGGGCTACCTGCGCATCTTCCCCGCCGACCTGACCCTGCTGCGCCCCACCGACATCCCGGTGTTCGACCAGCTGCCGCTCGACCTGTCGGTGGTCGCCGGCGTCATCACCAAGGCGTACCAGGACATCAACTCGCACATCAACCTGAAGTCCAAGGAGCGCGACACCCCGAACATGGTGCTGCGTGACGCCAGCGCGACCCACCCGCAGCTGATGGCGTTCGCCAACCAGCCGGTGCACCTGGTGGTGCGCAGCGACGGCTTCGTCATCGAGGCGACCACCGACGCCGTGGTGCAGGCCAAGCTGGCCGCGCGCCTGGCGACGCCGTGGATCCCGCTGCCGGTGGTCGACGAGTCGCGCTACCTCAGCTTCGATGAGATCTGCCCGTCGCTGACCACGGGCTGCCTGTCGTGGGCCGACCGCCTGGGCGGCAAGGCCACCGGCCTTTCGCTGCTCGCCAACGTCAACGCGCTGGGCCGCGCCGCGGTGGCCGGCACGCTGAGCGCGCGCTACGGCTACGACCTGTCGCCGCGCGGCTTCTCGATCCCGGTCAAGGTCTACCGCGACTTCGTCAACGCGCCCGAGAACGCCAACATCAAGGCCAAGATCGACGCCTTCATCGTGGCCGAGAAGGCCGGCAACCTGGCGCCCGCCGAGCGCGCCGCGCTGATCCTCGAGATCCAGAACCTGTTCTACAAGGGCAAGCTGGCGCCGCAGGTCCTGACCGACATCACCACCCGCGTGACCACGCTGATGCCGGGCGTGCCCAAGTTCAAGTTCCGGTCGAGCGCGACCTCGGAGGACATCGAGAACTTCAACGGCGCCGGCCTCTACGACAGCTTCTCGGCCGAGCTTGAGAAGGTCGATAACGCCGACATGTCCTGCGTGCTGAACCCCGAGTACACCGACGGCGTGCTGACCAACCTCAAGATGAAGCCCAAGACCATCCAGTGCGCCATCAAGGGGACGTTCGCCAGCCTGTGGAACCAGCGCGCCGTCGAGGAGCGCACGTTCGCGCGCCTCGATCACGTCACCTCGGGCATGGGCATCGCGGTCAACCCGTCGTACGACATCGAGGACGACGTCGCGGCCAACGCCGTGCTGGTGACCCGCGTGGTCGGCAGCGAGATCTACGGCTACACGCTGTCGGTGCAGCAGCTCAACAACCTGGTCACCAACCCGCTGCCGGGCACCATCGCCGAGTTCGACATCGTGGCCTTCTCGGACTTCAACCGCCCGCCGCGCTTCACCACGGCGCGCTACGCCAAGCCGACCTCGACCGCGCCGGTCATGACCACCACGGTGCTGACCGAGACCCAGATGGCCGAGATCGTCGAGCTGGCCAAGAAGGTCGAGATCGCCTGGTGCCAGGCCAAGCCGAGCTACTACCCGGGCGGCTCGTGCAGCTCGGTGTGGCTGGACAACAGCAAGCCGCGCGCGCTCGACATGGAGCTCAAGATCCTGGGCAACGGCCACTATGTGCTCAAGCAGGTGCGCGAGTTCCACGGCCGTTGAGGTGGGAACGGCCGCGAGACCCCTGCCGCGGATGTCGCGGCAGGGGCCGGCAAGCCGCTGTAAGATGACGGAATGACGTCGGGACCCGCGTGGTCCTGCGCTTGCACCGACGTTGCCCAATGGAGATCAAGAACAAGCGAACGCGCAGCCTGCTGGTGGGCAGCGCGCTGGTGCTGACCACGGCGCTGGGCGGCTGTCTGGGCGGCGGCGACGACGAGGGGCCCCGGGACGCCACCACGGGCGACGAGGTCATCATCGCCTCCAATCCCAAGGGCTGCTTCTTCGACGGCGGGGTCTACTGTCCGCCCCCCCTCGACGCCGGGCCCGATGGTGGCGACGCCGGCGGTGACGGCGGATGAGCCCGGGCAAGCGCGGCCGCAAGCTGCTGATCGGCGGCGCGCTGGCGCTGACCGGCGTGCTGGCCAGCTGCGGCGACGACGGCATCACGTTCAGCAACCCCAAGGGCTGCTTCTATGACGGGGGTGAGTACTGCGACCCGCCCGCCGACGCTGCGCCGCCCGACGCGGTGACACCCGACGGCGGCACCGACGCAGGCGACGGCGGGTGAAGCAGCCCTTCGATCTGGAGTGGTTCGGCGGCGCGCCCGAGCGCTACTTCCGCAAGCTGCGCCCGGGGGTCGAGGAGCTACCCTGGGGCACGCTGCGCCCGGCCGACTATCCGCCCCTGCTGGTCGAGCGCGCGCGCATCTCGTGGACCGAGGCCGCCTTCAACGAGTACTGCACCGCGGCGGCGTTCTCCGACCTGCTGGGGGCGCTGCTGGCGGTGCGCGCGCCCATCGACCTCATCGGCATGGCCAGCGACTTCGTGACCGACGAGCTGCTGCACGTCGAGCTGACCGCGCGGCTGGCCATGGAGCTGGGCGGCGGCGCGCCCTACCAGGTCGACTTCGAGGCGCTGACCCGGCGGCTGGCCCCGGCGCCCGGCGCGGCGAGCGCCCAGCAGCGCGCCAACGAGCTCGTCATGCGGGTGTGCTGCGTGGGTGAGGCCTTCAGCGTGCCCATGCTGTCGGGGTGCATGCAGTCGGCGGCGCACCCGCTGACGCGCGGGGTGCTGGAGATGATCGTGCGCGACGAGGCGCCGCACGGGCGCTTCGGCTGGCTGTACCTCGACTGGTGCGCGGAGTCGCCAGGGTTCGACGACGCCGAGCGCGCGCGCCTGGCCGGGGTCGCCCTGGGCGAGCTGGAGATCTTCCAGCGCTACTGGAAGCGGCTGCGCAGCACGGTCAAGGATGGCCGCACCAGCGAGGGCTTCCTGCTGTCACACGTGAACCAGCTGGGCTGGATGGATTCGGAGAGCTATGCGGCGGCGGCGCGGCAGGCGGTGCGCGAGGGGATCGTGGCGCCGCTGGCGCGCCACGGCATCGAGCTTCCGCCCGCGGCCGTGGACGCGCTGCTGGGCGCGTGAGCCAGGCCTGAGCTAGGCCGGCAGCGTCTTCTTCGACAGGTACCAGTCGGTGACGTTGAGCTCCTTGTTGTTGACGCGCTCGGCGGCGGCCGCGGTGGTCAGCGGGGCGGGCACGATGACCTCCTGGCCGGGGGTCCAGTTGGCCGGGCAGGCCACGCCGTTGGCGTCCACCGTCTGCAGGGCGTCGACCACGCGCATGATCTCGTCGAAGTTGCGACCCACGTTGAGCGGGTAGTAGATCATGGCGCGCACGACGCGCTTGGGATCGATGAAGTAGACGCAGCGCACGGTGGCGGTGACCGAGCTCGGGTTGTGCACCATGCCGTACAGGCGGGCGACCTTCTGGTCGAGGTCGGCGATGACCGGGAACTTGATGTTCAGGCCCGACTTCTTCTCGATGTCGCGCACCCAGGCGATGTGGCTGTACACGCTGTCGATCGAGTTGCCGATCAGGGCGACGTTCTTCTTCTCCAGCTCGTCGTGGCGCTTGGCGAACTCGATGAACTCGGTGGTGCACACCGGGGTGAAGTCGGCCGGGTGCGAGAACAGGATGATCCACTTGCCCGGCATGTAGGTCGACAGCGTGACCGGGCCGTGGGTGGTGTTGGCGGTGAAGTCCGGAGCGGGGCCGTTGAGCTCGACGCGCGGCTCGGCGGCAGGTGCGATGGCAGTCATTGGTCGATTTCCTCCGTGGTCCAGCGGTCGGGGAGCATACCCGAAAAGCCCAGATGCAGCTTACAATGGGCCGGTCACAAGACTTTTGCGCCGGGGGGAGATGGCCAGCCCGAAAGGCAACGAGTTCGCCGGCACCCAGCGCTTCCAGGTGCTGTCGCGCCTCGGGGAGGGCGGCATGGGCGTGGTGTACGCGGCGTTCGACCGCGAGCGCAACTCCAAGGTGGCGCTGAAGACGCTGACCTCGGTGCGCGCCGACGCCCTGATGCGCTTCAAGAACGAGTTCCGCGGCCTGGCCGACCTGCACCACCCCAACCTGGTCAGCCTGGGCGAGCTGGTGTGTGACGGCGACGGCGCGGCGGCGCGCTGGTTCTTCACCATGGAGCTGGTCGAGGGCCAGGACTTCCTGCGCTGGGTGCGCGGGGCCGACGCCAGCGCTGGCGCGGGCCCTGCCGGCGTGCCCGGCCCGCTGGACCCGCCCGGCGAGGCGCGGCTGCGTGGTGCGCTGGCGGGGCTGGCGCAGGGCCTGGCGGCGCTGCACGCCGCGGGCAAGGTGCACCGCGACATCAAGCCCTCGAACATCCTGGTCACCGAGCTCGGGCGCGTGGTGGTGCTGGATTTCGGCCTGGCCATGGACGTCGCCGCGCGCACCGGGCAGAGCGAGGCCGACGCCGTGGGCACCGTCGACTACATGGCGCCCGAGCAGGCCGCGTCCAAGCAGGTCGGACCGCCTGCCGACTGGTACAGCATGGGCGTCCTGCTCTACGAGGCGCTGACCGGGCGGGTGCCGTTCCAGGGCGCGCCGCTCGAGATCCTGATGGACAAGCAGCGCTTCGAGCCGGCGCCGCCGCGCGCGCTGGTCGGCACGGTGGCGCCGGATCTGGACGCGCTGTGCGTGGAGCTTCTGCGCTTCGCCCCCGAGGCGCGGCCCGATGCGCGGCGGATCCTGCAGCGGCTGGGCGCGCCCGCCCAGGTCTCGGCGCCCGCGGTCACGCACACCCGGGCGCCGCCGTTCGTGGGGCGCCAGGGCGAGCTGGCGGTGCTGCGCCAGGGCTTCGAGCGCGCGCGCGCCGGCGGCGGCCCGGTGCTGGCGCTGATCGAGGGCGAGTCGGGCGTCGGCAAGAGCGTGCTGTGGCGGCACTTCACCGACCAGCTGCAGGCCGAGAGCGAGCGCGTGGTGGTGCTGGCGGGGCGCTGTTACGAGCGCGAGGCGGTGCCCTACAAGGCGTTCGACGGCGTGGTCGACGCGCTGAGCCGCTTCATGGCGCGGCTGCCGCGGGTCGAGGCGTCGGGGCTGCTCCCGCTCAAGGCGTCGCTGCTGGCGCAGGTCTTCCCGGTGCTGCGCCGGGTCGAGGTCATCGCGCAGGCGCCGCTGCCGCGCGATGCCGGGCGCATGGACCCGCAGGAGCAGCGCATGCGGGTCTTCGCGGCGCTGCGCGAGCTCCTGGCGCGGCTGGCCGAGCGGCGCCCGCTGGTGCTGGTGATCGACGACCTGCAGTGGGCCGACGCCGACAGCCGCGCCATGCTGGAGGAGGTGCTGCGGCCGCCGGACGCGCCGGGCCTCCTGCTCATCGCGACGGCGCGCGATCACCTCGGGCTGGCCGGGGCGCTGCACCTGCGCCTGGAGGCGCTGCCCGCCAGCGAGGCCTGCCAGCTGGTCGAGCTCTTGTGGCCCGACGCGGGCGGGGCGGCGGCGGCCATCGCGGCCGAGACCGGCGGCCATCCGCTGTTCATCGACGAGCTGGTGCGCCACCTGCAACTGGAGGGTGACGCCACCGGGGCCGGGCGCCGGCTGGAGGACGCGCTGGGCGCGCGCATCACCCGGCTGGAGCCGGCGGCGCGGCATGTGCTGGAGCTGGCCGCGGTGGCGGGGGCGCCGGTGGCGGCCGAGGTGCTGGCGCGCGCGGCCGAGACCGACGCCGGGGCGCTGGCGCGGGTGCTGGCGCTGCTGCGCGTCGCGCACCTCCTGCGCTCGAGCGGGGGTGGGGACGGCGCGGTCGAGTGCTATCACGACCGCGTGCGCCAGGCCGTGCTGGCCGGGCTGGCGTCGGCCGAGCGCCAGCGCTGTCACGAGCGGCTGGCGCTGGCGCTGGAGGCGTCGGCGCACCCGGACGCCGAGGCGCTGGCGCTGCACTGGCAGGGCGCCGGCCAGCGCGGGCGCGCCGCGCAACACGCCAGCGAGGCCGCCACCCAGGCCGCGCAGGCGCTGGCGTTCGATCGCGCGGTGCGGCTGTATCGCCAGGCGCTCGAGCTGGGCGGCGGCGACGATCCGGTGCGCCTGCGCGTGGGGCTGGGCGACGCGCTGGCCAACGGCGGCCGTGGCGCCGAGGCGGCGCTGGCCTATCTGAGCGCGTGCGAGGTCCCCGGGGCCAGCGCCGCGCTGAAGCTCGACTGCCAGCGCCGCGCCGCCGACGAGTATCTGCGCAGCGGCCACACCGACGAGGGGCTCAAGGCGCTCAAGGCGGTGCTGGCGGTGACCGGCATGGAGCTGGCGCGCACGCCGGCGCGGGCGCTGGCGTCGTGGCTGTGGAACCGCAGCAAGCTGCGCCTGCGCGGCCTGGGCTTCCGCGAGCGCGACGTGACCCAGGTGTCGGCGCGCGAGCTGACCCAGATCGACACCTGCTGGTCTGCGGCCGTCGGCCTCGGCATGGTCGACAACATCCGCGGCGCCGACTACCAGACGCGCTCGCTGCTGCTGGCGCTGCGCGCGGGCGAGCCCTACCGGGTGTGCCGCGCCATGGCGCTGGAGGCCGCCTACGCGTCGACCGCGGGCAGCAAGGGGCAGCAGCGCACGCAGCGCCTGCTGACCACCGCGGCGGCGCTGGCGGCGCGCATCCCGGAGCCGCACGGCGCCGGTCTGGTCGCGGCGGCGTCGGCCATCTCGGCCTTTCTGCTGGGCGACTGGGAGAACGCGCTGGAGCTGGCCGCGAGCGCCGAGGCCACCCTGCGCGAGCGCTGCACCGGGGTGGGCTGGGAGCTCAGCACCTCGCTGCTGTTCGGGCTGTGGAGCCTGTATCACCTGGGCCGGCTGCGCGAGCTGGCGCGGCGGGTCTCGGCGCAGCTGCGCGAGGCCGAGGCGCGCGGCAATCGCTACATGGCGACCAACATGCAGGTCGGTCTGTGCAACGTGGCCTGGCTGGTCGGTGACGCGCCCGACGCCGCGCGCGCGATGGCCAGGGAGGGCATGCGGCTGTGGTCGCGCGACGGCTTCCAGATGCAGCACTATTACGAGCTGCTGGCGTACGGGCAGATCGATCTCTATGACGGCCGCGCGCTGGAGGGGCACCAGCGCCTGATGGCGCGCTGGAAGGAGCTCGAGACGTCGCTGATCCTGCGCATCCGGCCGGTCGGGCTGGAGGCGGCGGCGTTCCGCGGGCGGCTGGCGCTGGGCGCGGCGGCGGAGACGCGCGAGGCCTCGGACAAGCAGCGCCTGATCAAGGAGGCCGCGCGCCAGGTCGGGCGCGCGCGCGGCGAGCCGCCCAGCGCGTGCGTGGCCACGCTGCTGGAGGCCGGGGTGGCGGCGGCGCGCGGGGACCTCGAGCGCGCGCTGGAGCGGCTCACGGTGGCCGAGGCCGAGGCGCAGGGCAGCGGCATGGCGGCGCACGCCTGGGTGGCGCGCTGGCGCCGGGGCAAGCTGGTCGGGGGCGACGAGGGGGCGGAGCTGGTGGCCAGCGCCGAGGCGGCGGCGCGGGCCGAGGCGGTGGTCAAGCCGGAGCGCTTCGCGGCGATGATGGCGCCGGGGTTCGCGGACTGATGGCCAGTTCGGGGGGGCAATGTGAAGAGTCGAGGGGTCATGGTGTTCGGGTCACCAGTGGCGGTCGGCCACGTGCGTCCGCTGATGCCGCTGGCGAGGCGGCTCGTCGAGCGCGGCTTCAGGGTGGTCTGGGCCATCAGCGGCGACGACAACGAGCCCGCGTCGGTGTGGCGTCAGCCGCTCGCGGAGCTCGGCGTCCACTTCGTGAACGTGGATGATGTGCAGCCGTTCCCGCGCGGCGCGACGGCGGAGCTGATGGACGGGGGCCCTGTCAGGGCCCTGTTCCGGCGCATCGCAGGCCGTGCCAACGACGTCGCCGCCGCGGCCGCGACGGCGCTCCGGGCCGCGGTCGACGGAGAGCCGATGGTTGCTGGCGTGTACGACTTCTTTGGCCTGTGGGCCTATGTGGCGATGCGCCGCCTCGGCATCGAGGTCATCGACGTCGTGGTCAGCGCCTTCCCCGGCGGGCTGGAGAGCATCCCGTCGGCGGTGTACACCGCTGACCCCTTCTATCACCGCGAGCTGACCCAGCTGCGCCAGTCGGGGTTCGGCTGCTTCGACGAGGTGCCGCGCAGCGGGGTGATACCCCACGACCCCAGCCTGCGCGTGCTGTGCTTCACCTCGCCGCGGCTGTGCCTCGACCCGCCGCCCTACATGCGGCTCCTGGGCGTGCAGCGCGAGGCCTTGCCGCGCAGCGAGGACATGGCCTCCGCTCCTGCGGCGCACCAGGCCCTGGCGCGCCGGCTCCAGGACGCACGCGAAGCCGGCGCCCGGGTGCTGCTGCTCTCGATGGGCACCATGGTCAGCCGCATGTTTGCCCGGGCCGGCGCAGCTCCCCGCGCCTTTCTGAAGCGCCTGTACTCGACCCTGGCCGCCTCGGCGATGCGCTCGGGCGCCTTCGTGCTCGCGTCCACCTGCGACTCGTCGGCTGCCGAGTTCGGCGTCGACGAGGCGAGCCTGGGGCCGGCGGTGCGCGACCAGCTGGTCGCGATGCCATTCGTGCCCCAGCCCTTCCTGTTCGCGCACGGGCTGATCGACGTCATGCTGATGCACGGCGGCGCCAACACGTTCCACGAGGCCGTGGTGTCGGCCGTACCGCTCCTCATCAGCCCCGGCTTTGGTGACCAGGAGTGCGTCGCGCAGGCGGCGGCCAGGCTCGGGGTCGGGGTCTGCGTCGAGGCCATCATGTTTCCGGAGCTGGCCGGTGCCGTCCCGCTGCAGCGGGTCGCCGACGACGTGTTGCCAGCGATGTTGGCCCCGGGCACCAGCCAGTGGCAGGCCGCGGCGACCAGCCTCGCGGCGCAGATCAGGCTGGAGAACGGGCTCGACGCCGCCGAGGCGCTGGTGCTGTCACCGCGGTCGTGACGCCGCGCGCGGCTACTTCATCGACTTCGAGACCGACGTGGTCTTGTCGGGCTCGATGGTGACGGTGAAGGAGACCTTCTTGTCGAGGTCGTCGTTGCGCAGCACGACCTTGTGCTTGCCGGCGGGCAGGGTGAGGCTGTTGGGCGTCGAGCCGGAGCGTTTGCCATCGATGTAGATGTCGGCCCAGGGGTCGGCGCTGAGGATGAGGGTGCCCTTGCCCTTCTTGACGATGACCTCGGTGCCAGAGTCCCGGCGCCGCTTGCCGGCGTCGACGCCCGCGTCGACGGGTGTAGCCAAGACTGGAGGGCGCTCGATGGCATCGGGCGGCGCGGCATCTGGTATCGCGGCATCGACGGTCACCAGGGCCGGCCGCGGCGCGGCGTCGGCGACCGCGATCGGCTGCTGCGGCGGCACCGGCCCGGGCTGCTTGTCCTTGCCGCGCGACATGATCACGAACGCGGCCACACCCAGCGCGGCCACGATGGCGATGGCCGCGATCATGGCGCCCTTGCGCGAGCGCGGCGGCGACATCGTCATGTCGGGCGGCAGCGACTCGCCGGTGGCGCCGCCCATGGTGGTAGGCGCCATCGGGTTCGAGGGCCGCACTGGCCCGGTCGGTGCTGGCAGCGCGCCCCAGGCCCCCGACCCCGAGACCCCGCCCGAGATCCCGCCCGAGCCCGGCCCAAGCGGCGGCCCGCTGGGTGGGCGCACCGGCATGCTGGGCGGGCGCGACTCCGGCGGCTGCGAGCCCATCGACACCGTGCGCACGCTGCCGCTGGGGTGCGGCCCCGGGGCCGGCGCGGCGCGCTGCGACGCCAGCGTGGGCTGCCCGTTGGCGGCGCGCAGGAAGTCGTCGCACATGGTGCGGATGTCGGGGTAGCGCTCGTCGCGACGCTTGGCCATCGCGAACGACAGCACCTGCTCGATGGTCGGCGGCACCTCGGGCGCGGCCTCGCGCAGCGAGGGCGGCTCCAGGTGGCAGACCTGGTACAGCGCCGACGGCAGCGAGTTGGCGTCGAAGGCGCGGCGCCCGGCCAGGCACTCGTACATGATGGCGCCCATGGCGAAGATGTCGGTGCGCGCGTCGATGTCCGACTGCCGGCCCTCGGCCTGCTCGGGGGACATGTAGTACGGCGTGCCGAACACCGCGCCGGTCTTGGTCGCCAGCGACGGCGCGTGCAGCACCTTGGAGATGCCGAAATCGAGGATCTTCACGAAGTCGTCGCGCTGCCGGTTGCGCACCAGGAACAGGTTCTGCGGCTTGAGATCGCGGTGCACGATGCCGTGCTGGTGCGCGACCTCGAGGGCGCCGCTGATCTGCTCCAGGATGGTCGCGGTCTGCGCCAGCGACATGCGACCGCGGGTCTCCAGACGATCGGCCAGGTCCTCGCCGACCAGCAGCTCGAGGACCATGTACGGCACACCGTCCTCGGTGTAGTTGAAGTCGACCACCTGCACGATGTGATCGTCGCCCAGCGACGACGCGATCTCGGCCTCGCGCTGGAAGCGCTCGAAGACCTCGCGGTTCGACAGCACGTCGGCGTTGAGCAGCTTGACCGCGAAGCGACGGGGCAAGCGGGTGTGGCTGGCCTCGTAGACCGAGCCCATGCCCCCCTCCCCGATCAGTCGCTCCAGCCGGTACGCGCCGCCGAGAATGGTCCCCAGTCGACCGGGTCCCTTGTTCACACACGGACTCTAGAGGTTGCCAGGTACGTAGTCAAATCGAGGGTTTCGAGGTGGGCAATGAAGATCTCGGGGGCTTCGGCGTAGACTGGCCATCATGAGTCAGAAGTGGGGTCCCCCGCCCAATCAGCCCTGGAGTGGTGCACCGCCTGACCCCAACGCGCAGACCTATGGTCAGCAGCAGCCGCAGTGGAGTGCGCCCGCGCCGCAGCCCGAGAGCTGGGCCGGCCAGTCGGGCGCGCAGCCGCAGTGGGGCGCACCACCGCCGCCGCAGCCGCAGCAGTGGGGCGCGCCGCCGCCGCCGCCGCCGCAGCCGCAGCAGTGGGGCGCGCCGCCGCCGCCGCCGCAGGCGCAGCAGTGGGGGGCGCCGCCGCCGCCGCCGAATGCGCAGCCGTGGGGCGCCGTGCCACCGCCGCCGCCGGGACAGCAGTGGGGCGGACCGCCGCCGCCCAATGACGCCGCCTCGGCGCATGCGCGCCTGATGCAGCAGCAGGCCGCCATGGACGCCGCCAGCCGGCAGGCCAAGAAGAGCTCGGCGGGCACCGACATGGTGCTCGGCCTCATCCTGTGTGTCGTCGGCATCGCCATCACGGTCGGCACCTATGACAGCGCCAGCCGCAGCGGCGGCGGCACGTACTTCATCGCTTACGGGCCGATCATCTACGGGGCGATCAGGTTCTTCAAGGGATTGGTCAATCTCGGGGGCTGAGGCCGGACAAACAGGCCACAGGGGACAGGTTACAGGTCACAGGCAACAGGCAATGGGGGCGGTCAGGGCCTCTTGCGGCGGATGAGGACGGCAGCGGCCACGAGCATGAGGACGACGAGCGCCGCCGGCGTGGGGTTGGCGCGGGTGCCGGTGTGGCAGCCGCAGCCGTCGTCGTCGCTGGCGGGCGTGCCGGCGTCGACGGGGCCGCCGTCGGGGGAGAGCGCGGCGTCGGAGGTGGGGCCGCCGTCGGGGCTGGTGCTGTTGGCGACGGTGACGTCGATCTCGCGCTGGCCGCTCTGGCCCTTGATGTCGAAGACCGTGAAGGTCAGGCGGTGCACGCCGTCGCTGTAGCGCGTGGTGTCCCACATCAGGTGGCCGCCGTTGTAGTGGAAGTGGCCCATGCTGCCCGGGTCGGTGGACTCCAGCACGCCATCGACGCGGAACTCGCCGCGCACGGCGCCCACGTCATCGACGCCGTCGCCGTAGAACTCGGTGGCGCTGCCCGACACGGTGTCATTGGGCAGCGGGCGCGTCAGCATGGCGACCGGCGGTTGATCGTCCGTGGTGGTGATGGTGAAGGGCTGGGTGGCGTCGGGGGCGACGCCGTTGAGGGCGCGCACCGTGATCGAGGTGGTGCCGGCCGCGGTCGGGGTCCAGTTGACGAAGCCGGTGGCGGCGTCGATGGTCATGCCGGCCGGGAAGCCGGCGGCCAGGGCGTAGGTCGGCGTCGGGTTGCCGGTGGCGTTGGCGTCATAGGCATAGGGGATCCCGACCACCGCGGTCAGGCGCGGGGTCGACGTGAAGGCGGGCGCGCGCGCGTCGTCGTCACGCACCGTCACCGCGACCGTGCGTGAGGTCAGCCCGGGGGCGCTGATCGTGAGCGTCGCGGCGTCGTCGGTGTTGTCGGCGTCCTGCGCCGCCGCGATCATGACCACCTGGGGGACGTTGTAGTTGCCGGCGTCGAACGTCATGGTCGCGTTCGCCGTCACCGTGACGTCGGTGTCACCGGCGCTGCGGGCGACCGTCACCGTGGTGGCTGCGGCGGGCGCGGCCGCCAGCGCCACCGTGAACATGCCGGCGGCACCCTCGTTGATGGTCAGCGTGGTGCTCGAGACGACCAGGCCCTGGGCGTCGTCGTCGAGCACGCTGACGTCGATGCGCTCGGCCGGCAGGCCCGCGGAGGTCACCATGAAGGCGGCGGCGTCGTCGCTGGTGTCGCCATCGTCGGCCGCGGCGAAGCGCACGACCTGCGGGGTCGCGAAGTTCGCCGCCGTGAAGATCAGGGTCGCGCCAGCGGTGACCGTGACGTCGGTGTCGCCGCTCATGCGCGCCACGCTGACGGTGACGTCGGCGACCGGCGCCGTGGCCAGGCGCACCGTGACCGCGCGGGTGCCGCCCTCGTCCATGCGCACATGCTGGCCCGACAGCACCAGCCCCTGCACGGTGCGGGTGTAGCCGTAGCGCACGATCTGGCCGCCGTAGCGCATCACGTACAGGGCGCCGTCGGGGCCGACATCGACGTCCAGCGCGCTGCCCTGCATGTCGGCGAGGTTGTCCACGCTGGCCACCGTGGTCGGATCCGCCATCACCGCCCGCATGACGCGGTTGTCGACGAAGTCGGTGAAGAAGAAGTTGCCGCGAAAGGCGGCCGGCAGCAGGGTGCCGTCGTAGAACACGCCGCCGCCGATGGTGCGGCCGTAGGACTGCGCCGCGGCGGTGCCCCCGGTGCTGGTGGCGTCGGCGAGGCCGGTCTGGGTGACGGTGAAGGTCCTGGGGTTGAGGACGTTGGGGACGCTGGCGACGTAGAAGTCGCCGTTGAAGGAGGGGTTGGCGACCCCGGCGACGGTGATGCGCTCGCCCTGGCGCAGGTTGTGGCGCGAGTTGGCGATCATGAAGGTGGTGACGCCGCCGCTGCGGCTCGAGGTCGGCAGGTCGTAGCTCTCGCCGCCGCCGGTGCGGTACTTGATCTTGGAGCGCAGATAGGGCGCCACCTCGGGCTGGTTGGCCTCGTAGAAGTTGTAGCCGGCGTTGGAGCCGCGGGTGACCAGGAAGGCCTGCTCATAGCTGTCGCCGACCACGTCGAGCCAGAGGTCGCCGGTGACCGGGTGGAAGGTCATGGTGAAGGGGTTGCGGAAGCCGCGGGCCCAGATGAAGTCGTTGTTGGGGCCCGCGGGGCCGTCGAAGAAGGGGTTGTCGTTGGGGGCGCTGCCGTCGCGGTTGGCGCGGCCGACCTTGGTGGCCAGCGTGGTCAGCGGGGGCAGCACGGTGGCCGAGGTCTGCGTGCCGGTGCCGTTGCCGAGGTCGCCGATGGCCCAGTACAGCTTGCCGTCGTGGCCGACACCCAGCGAGCCGCCGTCGTGGTTCTGCCCCGCGGTCGGCAGCCCGGTGACGACCTCGAGGCGGCCGGCGCCGACGTTGCCGGTGGCGGTGTAGCGGATGATGCGCTGCTCGGTATTGGAGACGGTCGCGAACAGATAGACGTAGCCGTTGCTGGCGAAGTTGGGATCGAACGCGATGCCGATGAGGCCGCACTCGCTGTTGGTGAAGACGGTCTCGGTGGCGAACACCGCCGGCAGCAGCGTGCCGGTCCCGTTGGGCATCATCTGCACGATGCGCACGGTGCCGCTCTTGCGGGTCACAAACAGGCGGCCCGAGCCGTCGGGGGCCCAGGCCATGCCGGTGAGGTCACTGGCGACGAAGACCCAGTTGGCCTCGGTCAGGTTGCCGTCTGGATCGAGCAGGCGCGCGGCGGCGGGGCGCGGCGCCAGGGTCAGGAGGCCGAGGCAGAGCGCGGCGAGCAGCGCGCGGCCGAGCGGTCGAGGCAGTCGCAGCGATGAGTGGTGCATGCTCCTACGCTATCAGATGACGGCGGCGGCTCGGGCAAGCGCCTGCTGGGTGGCGCGGCGGGCGTGGTCGAAGGCGCGGGCGCCCTGGTGCAGCCGGAAGGGGCCGACCCGGGGCAGGCCGTCGATGCGCAGCGCGGCCAGGCCGGGGCGCGGGCGGGCGCGGCCGCGGCCGAGACCGTGGTGCAGCACGCGGGCGCCCACCGGGATGCCGGCCAGGCCGGGCAGGTCGGCGACGCCGCCGTCGATGAAGGGGGCGCCGTCGATCCAGACCGGGTGGAACAGGCCGGGCAGCGCGCACGAGGCGTGGATGGCGGCGCTGAGGTCGCCGGACTCGGCGACCCGGGTGCGCAGGCGCAGCAGCTCGTAGATGGAGATGGCGACCGGGGCGCGACAGCGGGTGAAGTCGCGCGTCGGCAGCAGGGCGTCGAGCTTGTCGCGGAACAGGCGGCCGGCGAGGAGGCCGAAGCCCGGGCGGGGATCCCAGAAGTGCGCGCGCTCGAGCACCATCAATTCGTCACGCAGGCGCACGGCGTCGAGGCCGCTGGCCCAGGCCCCGGTGACCAGGGCGCCCGCGCTGGAGCCCGAGAGGCGGGTCGGCAAGAGGCCCTCGTCTTCCAGCACGGTGAGGACGCCGCAGTGGGCGAAGAAGCCGAAGAAGCCGGACGACATCGCCAGCGCGAAGGGGCCTTCGCGCAGCCAGTCGCGCAGGGTCGGGGTCGCCGTGGTGGTCACGCAGGCGCAGCATGCCAGAGCGCTGTCGCGCCGGCGAGCGCTTCAGGCCAGCGCGGCGCGCGGCGTGGCCAGGGCCTTGCCGAGGTGCGGGCGGCTCTGGCGACCGACGCCGTGGTAGGCGAAGCCGAGCTCGCTCATGCGCGCGGGGTCGTAGAGGTTGCGCAGATCGACCATCACGGCGCGGTTCATGCGGCTGGCGATGCGCGCCAGGTCGAGGTGGCGGTACTGCGGCCAGTCGGTCATCACGATGACGCAGTCGGCGTCGTCGCACAGGGTGTCGAGCTCGGGCCACAGGGTGACCTCGGGCGGCAGCCAGGGCCGGGCCTCGCGCATGCCCTGCGGATCGTGCGCGCGCAGGTGGGCGCCGCGGTCGGCCAGCGAGGGCAGGATGGCCAGGCTGGGCGCGTAGCGCATGTCGTCGGTGTCGGCCTTGAACGTCAGGCCGAGGACGGCGATGGTCTTGCCGGCCTCGCTGCCACCCAGCGCGCCGCGGATCTTGCGCACCATGCGGGCCTGGTGCGCGGCGTTGGCCTCCATCACGGTCTCGACCACGCGGCACGACACCCCGTGCTGCTGCGCGGTGCGCAGGTAGCCCTTGACGTCCTTGGGCAGGCACGAGCCGCCGAAGCCTGGGCCGGGGGCCAGGTACTGCGCGCCGATGCGCGGATCGAGCGCCATCCCGGCGGTGACGCCGTCGATGTCCGCCCCGGTGGCCTCGGCGAGCTCGGTCAGCTCGCCCAGGAACGACAGCTTGGTGGCCAGGAAGGCGTTGGACGCGTACTTGATGAGCTCGGCGGTCTCGATGCTGGTGGTGACGGTGCGGGTGCCGCGGGTGACCAGGGGGGCGTAGACGGCGTGCAGCAGGCGCTCGTCGCGCGCGCTGTCGACGCCGAAGACGATGCGGTCGGGGTGCATGAAGTCGTGCACCGCGGAGCCCTCGCGCAGGAACTCGGGGTTGGAGGCCACGCGCGCGCCCGGGTTGGACGCGGCGAGCAGGCGCTGCAGCTGGCGGGTGGTGCCGACCGGGACGGTGGACTTGGTGACCACCAGGGCGTCGGGGCGCAGGTGCGGCGCGAGCTGGCGCGCGGCGGCCAGCACATGGCTGAGGTCGGCGTGGCCGTCACCGCGGCGGGTCGGGGTGCCCACGGCGATGAAGACCACGTCGGCGTCGCGCACCGCGTCGGCGGGGTCGATGGCGAAGGTCAGGCGGCCCGAGGTGCGGGTGCGGTCGAGCAGGTCGGTCAGGCGGGGCTCGTAGATGGGCAGCTCGCCGCGTGACAGGCGCGCGATCTTGGCTGCGTCGACGTCGACACAGGTCACGCTGGCGCCCAGCTCGGCCAGGCAGGTGGCTGACACCAGACCGACATATCCGGCGCCAATGATGCAGATCTTGATTGTCATGCTGTCAGGCTAGACGACGTCGGATGCGGCCCGGTCCTGGCCCGGCGAACTTCCGGTGACGAACACGCTGGTGCGCGCCAGGTAGATCACGGTCTCCAGGCCGAGCACCGCGCTGGTGACGGCCGCGGCGAGGCAGGCGGCGCCGTTGCAGAGCGGGGACAACAGGTTCAGCACGGGCGCACACGCGGTGTAGGCCGAGTCGCCACCGGCCAGGGCCCACACGGCAGCGACTGGCAGCAGCGCGACCAGCAGGCTCAGGGCCGCGGCGCCGCTGGCCGCTGCCAGGCGGGCTCGTGGCGAGCGGCGTCGCGCGGCGGCGTACCAGGCCAGCGCGGCCTGGATGGTGATGGCCAGCGCGACATAGGGCAGCAGCTTGCGCAGGAGAGACTCGGGGTGCGGCAGCAGCGAAGGGGACAGCAGGCTGCGGTCACAGCTGGCGAGCAGCGCGAACAGCAGCACCGGCACCGTGGCCAGGCTGGCCGCGACGACGCGGCGATCGAGGCGCAGGAGGCCCTGGCGGGTGGCCCAGGCCAGGCCGGCGAGGGCGGCGGCCAGCGCCAGGGCGAGGGCCAGCCAGCGCAGCGCGCGACCGCGGCTGGCGGCGCGGCGCGCCTGGGCCTCGGCGGCGTGCAGGGCTGGCAGCAGCGCGGCCTGGCGGTCGTGGTCGAGGCGGGCG
>JBGASF010000147.1:0-19035 GCA_044229835.1 Polyangia bacterium
GCTGGCCAGCACGCCGCCGATGTGGGCCTGCACATCGGCGACGTCGGCGATGTCACGACGGGTGATGGGCAGCACCACGAAACCCCGGCGCGGCTGCTGGGTCAGCAACCCTTCGGCGCGCAGCCCGAACAGCGCCTCCCGCACCGGGGTGACACTGATGCCGAGTTCGTCGGCCAGCTGCTCCAGCAGCCGGGCCGCGGCGCCGCGATCCAGCCCCTCGAGCTGCTTGACCGCCGACAGCGCCTGCATCAGCTGGCCGCCCTCGGCCGCGGCGTGCGCCAGCGCGCTCTGCGCCTCGATCGCGGCCGCCGCCCCGCCCAGCTCGGCCACCCCGCGCGCGACCTTGGCCAGCGCCCACAGATCGCCGGGCTCCGCGCTCAGCGTCGCGATGGCCTGGGCCAGCGCCGCCCGGTCGAGCTTGGCGGCCGGCGCCGCCTTGCCGGGCGCGGCCAACTCAGTTCACCGTTCCGTCATCGGGATCGTCGACCGTGCCGTCATCCGGCGACGGGGTCGGCTTCGGCGTCGGCTTGGGCGTCGGCGAGGTGGTCGGGCCGCCGCTCGCGCTGGGGCTCGGGCTGGGATCGCGGCCGCCGTTCCTGGACTTCTTGTCCAGCGTCACCGGGATCTCCTCCAGCGTGCCGTCCAGCGACACCGGGCCGCGATCCTCGTAGCCCTTGAGCTTGAAGATGACCTGCACCACCTTGCCCTTGAGCGCGAACAGCTTGGGCGTCTTGAACAGCTGCTTGCCGGTCAGCGCGTCGTACGCGGTCGCGCCGCTGGGCGTGCTCGACACCATGACCTTCTCGAACTTGGTCGGCCCCGGATCGACCGCCACCGCGGCGTCGACCTGCTGCGCCACCACGGCGGTGCCGGCGTCGACGGCCTGCGGCGTCACCACCACGCCGCCGGTGCCCGCATCCGGCGTCTTGTTGCCGGTCGGATCACCGCCATTGTTGACCACTGGCCCGGTCCCGGCGCCAGCGTCCATGTAGCCGCCCGCCGCCGAGCCGGTGCCATCGCCCTTCTTGTCACCACCCTGGGTCGCGAAGTACGCCGCCGCGCCGCCGCCGCCCAGCACCACGATGACCAGGATGACGATCCAGGCCTTGCTCTTGCGCTTGCCGCCCGGGACCATGTCGAAGTCCGACTGGCCCGGCTGCGCCACGATGACGCCCGAGGCCGGCCGCCCCGGGACCTGGATCCCGCCCGACTGTGACATCGGGTGCGCGACCCCGATGACCCCGCTGGGGCCGACCGCCGCGTGCAGCTTCGACGGCGTCGCCGCGGCCATGTGGAACACGCTGGCGCCCGCCGGGGTCGCCTGCAGGCACGGCGGCGGCATCCCGGTCAGGTTCATGTGGCAGTTGACCAGGTCGTTCATCAGCTCGGTCATCGACTGCTGACGATCCTGGGGCTGCTTGGCCATCGCGCGCAGGATGACCGCCTCGAGATCGGGCGGGATCTGGCGCTCCGGCGCGGCCGCGCGCGGGGGCAGCGGCGTCGCCGTGATGTGCTGGGTGAGGATGCCCATGAACGACTCGGCCTTGAACGGCACGTGTCCGGTGAACACCTCGTACATGATGACGCCGCAGGCGTAGATGTCCGAGCGCGCGTCGAGGTTCTGCCCCAGCGCCTGCTCGGGCGACATGTAGTGCGGGGTTCCGAAGATGGTCCCGGTGCGGGTCAGGTTCTGGTTGGCGTCGGCGCCCGAGACCTTGGCGATGCCGAAGTCGAGGATCTTCACCACCTCGTGCCCGTCGGAGCGGTGCGCGAGGTAGATGTTCTGCGGCTTCATGTCGCGGTGGACGATCCCCTTCGAGTGCGCCGCCGCCAGGCCGCGGCACACCTGCACCATGACGTCGAGCATGGCGGGCATCGACAGCTCGCCCTTCTCGACCGCGGTGTCGAACGGGCGCCCGTCGAGGAACTCCATCGCGAGGTAGACGCGACCATCCGACAGCTGGCCGAAGTCCTCGACCTTGATGATGTTCTCGTGGCCGATCGAGGACGCCGAGCGGGCCTCCTGGCGGAACCGGCTGACCGCCTCGGCGTTGGCCATGATCTCGCTGCGCAGCAGCTTGATGGCGACGCGCTTCTCGATGAAGACGTGGGCGGCCTCGTAGACCTCGCCCATACCGCCTTCACCCAGCTTGCGCACCAGCTTGTAGCGATCGTCGATGATCTCCCCGACCGCGTCGGAGCCGACATGGGCCGCCACCTCGGGCACGACAGGGGTACCGTCCTTGACGCAGAACGTGGTCGCCGCGTCGTAGCGGGCGTTGCAGGCGGGGCATACGCGCACCGCACTTGCTTGGGAAGACCCTGGCGTGTCCATGGGATGCATTATTATGTCCGGTGTCGGTTCGCATGTAAAACGCACGAGCCTTGCCCACGACCTCTCCAGATCCCGTGCCCGCCAGCCGCGCCCCCGCGCGCGCCAGGCTGAGCCACCTGATTGCGGCGTCGCGCTCGGGTCGGGACTTCAGCCCGTCGGGGCTGGTGCGCGGCCTGATCTACTCGGTCCGCGTCGTGATCCAGGTCGTCAAGCTGTGGTTTACCGATAGTTGCCCGCAGAAGGCCGCCGCCCTCACCTTCACCACCGCGCTGTCGCTGGTGCCCATCATGGGCGTCGCGCTGGCCGTCCTCGATCTGACCGGCGCCCTGAAGGCGCAGTCGGCCTTCGTCGACTTCCTGGCCCGCCAGGTGCTGCCCGACATCGAGCGCACCCAGATCGTGTCCACCGTGGTCAGCTTCTCCAAGCACATCTCCATCGAGACCGTGGGCATCCCCGGCCTGGCCGCCACGCTGTTCGTCGGCTTCATGCTGTTTCACAACATCGAGGGCATCTTCAACCAGATCTGGCGCATCGACCGCAACCGCCCGCTGACCTCGAAGTTCTTCGTGTTCTACACCTTGGTCACCATGGTGCCGCCGCTACTTGGCTACACCGTGTACCAGGCCACCATCATCACCGACGAGCACCCGCAGATCAGCTACCTGATCGCGGCCGGCGGCACCTTCGCGTCGCTGTTCCTGACCAACAAGCTGCTGCCGGCGACCCGGGTGCGCATCCTGCCGGCGCTGATCGGCAGCATCTTCGGCGCCGCCCTCATCGAGGTCGCCAAGCTGGGCTTCCGGATCTACGTGTCCGAGGTCGCGCTCAAGAGCTACAGCGGGATCTACGGGCGTTTCGGCCTGGTGCCCATCTTCCTGGTCTGGATGTACGTGACCTGGAACATCGTGCTGCTGTCGGCCGAGATCAGCCACGCGCTGCAGAACCTGCCCGCGCTGGAGCGCGAGCACGGCCGCCGCGATCTCGAGGACGAGCTGTTCCAGAAGTTCTCCGGCGCCTTCGCCGCGCGCCTCCTGTGCGCGGTCGCCGAGCACTACCAGGCCGGCGGCCAGGGGCTGTCGCGCACCGAGCTGTGCGCCCGCTTCGACGCCAGCGAGGACGTCGTCGAGCGCGTGTTTCATCGCCTCAAGCGCGTCGGCCTGGCCATCGAGGTCGAGCAGCCCGGCATCGCCTACCTGCCCGGCCGCCCCGCCAGCGACATCCAGGTCGACCAGATCATGGCCGCCTTCGGCGACGGCGGCGGCGTGATGGCCGACGGCGGCCCCAGCCAGGCCAGCAACCCGCGCCTGGAGGCGATCCTGGCCGACATCGCGGCCAGCGCGCGCACGCGCACCGCGGTGTCCCTGGCCGATCTGATCCGCCCCGATCCAGTCGATCCGGAGGTGATCGAGCTGGTGCCAGCGGGACCGGACAAACAGGTCACAGGTAACAGGTGACAGGTCACAGGCACCCGGCAATGCCGGAGGTGTCGCCGATGTGCCCGGTCTGTACCCTCTGTACCGTCTGTACCCTCTGTGCCGCCCTCCGGCATTGCTCATCGCCGGTTTCCTGTCACCTGTGCCCTGTGGCCTGTCTGTCCGCC
The DNA here is from genome assembly GCA_044229835.1 of Polyangia bacterium. Taxonomy (GTDB): domain Bacteria; phylum Myxococcota_A; class Polyangia; order Haliangiales; family JADYYK01; genus JADYYK01. The sequence goes on from JBGASF010000147.1 coordinate 3,936, forward strand.
TCCCGTGCGGCCTTCCTCCGCTTCGCGCTGCGCGCCTTGGCCTCGGCCAGGCGCACCTCGTAGGGCTTGGGCTCGCGCTGCGGCGGGCGCACCAGCTTGCCGAGATCCGCGATGCCCTCGGCGCTGAACCTCGGCAGCGGCCCCGGCGCATCCCCCGGCAGCAGGTGCTCGAACACCGCCATGTTGTCCGAGTCCCAGCCGGTGACATAGATCCGGCGCCCGTCGGGGCTGACCGCGACGCCCGAGCCGCGCGTCACCGGCAGCGGCACGACCCAGGACTTCCAACTCGCCAGGTCGACGATCGACATGGTGTCGCCGCGGTAGTCGGCGGTGAAGGCGAAGCGCCCATCGCGCGTGAAGTCGATGGTCTTGGGCCCATGGCCGACCGAGACCTTGCGCACCACCTCGTCGGTCGCCGGATCGATGACGTGCAGGAGGTGCGTGCCCAGACACGAGATGATGATGAGGCCGGCCGGCGTGGTCCCGGCGTGGCGCGGGAAGCGACATGACTTGCGCGTGGTCGCGGTCAGCGTCGCGGCGTCGATGACCGACCAGGTGTGCGCCCCGGTGTTGGCGACGTAGATCTTCTTGCCGTTCTGCGTGATGGCGACGCCGCGCGGCTGGTAGTCGGTCTTCACGTTCTTCACCAGCTGGTTGCTGATGAGGTCGACGACGCTGATCGACTCGCTCTCCCAGTTGGCGACATAGGCGCGCCGCCCGTCGGGCGACAGCGCGAAGTGCTTGGGCACCTTGCCGGTCTGGTAGGCGCGCTTGATCTCCAGCGTGGCCGGATCCAGCCCGAGCAGCTGCTGGTGATAGAAGTTGGAGACGTAGACCAGCTTGCCGTCCACGCTGGGCAGCACCTCGACGGCGTTGCCAGGGAACTTCGCCTTGGCGGTGATCTCCAGCGTGGCCGGGTCGTAGCGGTACACGTTGCGCCCGTCGTGGTGGCCGAAGTTGGTCACGATGACGTGCTTGCCATCCGCGGTCACGGTCACGCCCTTGGGCAGAGACCCGGTGTCGACCACCGCGAGCAGCCTGAACCAGTCGCCGCCGGCCTCGAACCAGCGCTGCTTCTGGATGGCCTTCAGCGACAGAACCCGAGTGATCTCCGCCTCGGGCGGCGCCTCCGCGCGCGCCACCCCTGCCCCACCCGCGGCCAGCACCGCCAGCACGACCACCCAGCTCCGCACGACGCACACGCTAGCCGTTGAAACGCCGCCAGCGAAAGGCTATTCTTTGCCGCGCTGCGTCACAGAGGCCCAGCATACCGGCTCGGACGACAAGGAGTCCCATCGCATGGCGACGGTCTATTACGAGAAGGACGCGAACCTCGAGTACCTCCAGGGCAAGCAGGTTGTGATCTACGGCTATGGCAGCCAGGGTCACGCCCACGCCCAGAACCTGCGCGACAGCGGCATCAAGGTCGCGGTCGGGCTGCGCCCCGGTTCGCGGCGCATCGAGCTGGCCAGGAAGGCGGGCATCGAGGTCTTCGAGGATCTCGGCGCCGGCGCCCGCGCCGCCGACATCGCGATGATCCTCATCAACGACGAGCACCAGGGCGCGCTGTACGCCGAGCACATCGCGCCCAACCTGCGTGACGGCGCCGCGCTGGCCTTCGCGCACGGCTTCAACATCCGCTTCCAGCAGATCGTGCCCAAGCCGGTGCACGACGTCTTCCTGATCGCGCCCAAGGGCCCCGGCCACCTGGTGCGCCGCGCCTACGTCGATCAGATCGGCGTGCCCGCGCTGGTCGCCGTGCACCAGGACGCCACCGGCAAGGCCAAGCAGATCGCGCTGGCCTATGGGCGGGGGATCGGCTCGGCGCGCGCCGGCATCATCGAGACCACCTTCTCGGAGGAGTGCGAGACCGATCTGTTCGGCGAGCAGGCCGTGCTGTGCGGCGGCCTGACCGCGCTGATCCAGGCCGGCTTCGAGACCCTGATCAACGCCGGCTACCAGCCCGAGATCGCCTATTTCGAGTGTCTGCACGAGGTCAAGCTGATCGTCGATCTGATCTACGAGGCCGGCATCGCCAACATGCGCTACTCGGTGTCCGACACCGCCGAGTACGGCGACCTGACCCGTGGCCCCAAGGTCATCGGCCCGGAGTCGCGCGCCGCCATGAAGCAGATCCTCGCCGACATCCAGAGCGGCGCCTTCGCCAAGGAGTTCATCGACGAGAACAAGGCCGGCCGCCCGCGCATGAAGGCGCTGGCCGAGGCCGGCAAGGCGCACCCCATCGAGCAGGTCGGCGCCAAGCTGCGCTCGATGATGCCCTGGCTGCGCGGCCCCGCCAAGGAGTAGCACCACCCTTCAAGTACCGAGCCGTTCGCAGTAGTCTCGGGCCCGATGGCCAAGAGCCCCGCTGCCCCTCCCCCGGTCTCCACTCCCGCCCCCTACGCCAACCCGCGCGAGCAACTGGTCGCGCTGACCGACTGTGTGCGCCTGCTGGTCGAGCGCCACCTGCTGGTGCAGGCCAGCCGCTACAACCCCGATGGCAGCGCGCAGCCGCGCTTCTCGGTCGGCGCCGCCGAGGTGGTGCGCACGCTGTCGGGCCAGGCGCCGCCTGGCGAGCTGCTGGCGCGCAGCACCGCCGCCGAGGAGCTGGTCAACCAGCGCTGGAAGGAGGCCATCGCGCGCATCGAGGCCTCGCGCGCGGCCGGGCAGCCGGCGCCGTTCCTGACCCTGATGCGGGCCTGTCACCTGGGCGACATCGAGGCCCGCGTGGTCGCGGTGCTGCTGGCGCCCGAGGTCGACCCCGACATGGAGCGCGCCTTCACCTTCGCCTACGACGACTTCACCAAGAAGCGCCCCGACGTCAGCTTCCTGTGCCAGCTGGTGGGCGGCGCCAGCGACGACGCCCGCGAGCGGGTGCGCCGCGCGCTGGGGCCGGGCGGCGTGCTCAGGCGCTCGCGCGTGGTCGTGATCGCGCATGGCCATGGCGCCGAGGCGGCGCCGTTCGCGCTGCGCGCGGTGCGGCTGGCCGACCGCGTGGTCGATCACCTGCGTGGCGACGACCGGCTCGACGAGGCGCTGGAGGGCTTCTGCCGCGTGCCGCCCGAGCTGCCCAGGCTGGCCGAGGTCGTGGTCGACCCCGCGGTGCTGACCGCGGTGCAGCGCAGCCTGCGCCTGCACGAGCCGCCGCCGGCGCCGGGTGACAGCAGCGCCGCGCGCCCGCCGCGCCTGCTGGTGTTCGGCCCGCCCGGCACCGGCAAGACCATGCTCATCGAGGCGGTGTGCAGCGACGCCGGAAAGCCCATCCTGCGCGTCGATCTGCCGCTGCTCCTCGCGGATCCCGAGAACATGATGGATCGCTTCAGCGCGCTCCTGCGCGAGGCCGCGCTGCGCGGCGCGCTGCTGCTGTTCCAGGGCGGCGGCGAGATCGGCTCGGAGCGGGTGCCGCGCACCACCGCCGAGCGCCTGGGCGACCTCTTGCGCGAGGTCGACGCCCCGGTGGTCATCACGGCGCACGAGCGCCCCGAGTGGCTGGCGCCCAACATCCCGTCGCTGGGCGAGGTCGAGCTGCCGCTGCCGACCATGGCCGAGCGCCTCGAGCTGTGGCGCCGCTCGGTGCCGGCGCGCACCCCGCTGCAGAACCCCGAGGATCTCGAGGTGGTGGCCAGCCGCTACTCGTTCGGCGGCGGGTCGATCCTGCGCGCGGCGCAGCGCGCGTCGTCCAAGGCCTGGCTGCGCGCGCCCGACGCGCCGTCGATCACGCTGGAGGATCTCGGCGAGGCGGCGCGCCTGATGCTGTCGCACCGGCTGGGCACCATGGCGCAGCGCATCCCGCCCGGCTTCACCTGGGAAGACCTGGTGCTGCCCGAGGACACCCTGGAGCGCATCCGCGAGGTCGTCCGCTTCGCGCGCCACCGCACCTACCTGCTGGAGTCGTGGGGCTTCTCCAAGAAGCTGCCCTACGGGCGCGGCGTGTCGGCCATCATGGCGGGGCCGCCGGGCACCGGCAAGACCATGGTGGCGCAGCTCCTGGCGCGCGAGCTCGGCTACGACCTGTTCCGCATCGACCTGGCGCAGATCGTCAACAAGTACATCGGCGAGACCGAGAAGAACCTGGCCCGTGTGTTCGACGAGGCGCAGAACTCGCACGCCATCCTGTTCTTCGACGAGGCCGACGCGCTGTTCGCCAAGCGCACCGAGGTCAAGTCGTCGGTCGATCGCTACGCCAACCTCGAGGTCAACTACCTGCTGCAGCGCATGGAGACCTACGACGGCGTGACCCTGCTGGCGACCAACCTGCAGCAGGGCATGGACGAGGCCTTCAAGCGCCGCGTGCGCTTCTCGGTCGAGTTCGAGATGCCCGAGCCCGACGTGCGCAAGAAGCTGTGGAAGAGCATGTTCCCGCCGCAGACCCCGCTGGCCGAGGACATCGACTGGGACCTCCTGGCCAAGAAGTACGAGATGGCCGGCGGCCACATCAAGAAGGTCGCCATCCGCGCCGCCCTGATGGCGGTCGACCGCGGCGCCCACGTGCCCATCGGCAACGCCGACCTGCAGCTGGCCGCGCGCCTGGAGTACCGTGAGATGGGCCGCATGATCTCGGGCAGCTGAGCCGGCGATGATGACGAGGCGGTGGTGGCTGGTGACGGTGCTGGCGCTCTGGGGCGGCTGTGGCAAGGGCAGCAGCCGCGCGGATGGCCCGCGCGACTTCTCGGTGGGCTTCCTGGGCGAGCACGGCCCCAAGCTGTCGTTTCGGCTGGAGGTGCCCAAGGGGTGGCGGGTGCATCCCGATCCCTACGCCGCGGTGCTGGCCGCTCCCGGTATGCCCGCGGTGACACCGACGCTGTCGGTGACGGCGTCGCGCTGTCCCTTGAAGCGCGGGCCCGACATGGAGCGCTACCCCGCCACCGGCACCGAGTGTCTCGAGGACCGCGCCAACGCGGTGCCTGGCTCGACCCCGGTGCGCGCGGAGGCCACGCCCACCGGGCTTCGGATCGTGCGGACTGGACCGCCGGGCCATGAGGTCGCGCTCGAGATCACCACGCTGTCCCCGGATGAGCGCGCCTCCGTCAGCTGCGTGGTGCGCGGCGCCGGCGACGTTCTGACCCAGGCCCGTGCGGCGTGTGAGGGCATGGTGGTGCAGAACCCACGCGACTGAGCTGGAACCGGAGCCGGACAACGCTGCCCTCGAGGCTTCGCTTCGAGGGGATCAGCGCGTGGTCGGGCCCTGCTCGTCCGACTTCAGGTCGATGACGAGGTCGCGCATCTGCACGCGGCCCGACAGCCACTCCCAGAAGATGCCGTCGAGGCGGCCGGTCAGGATGGCGTGCAGGCGGCCGTCGGGGTCGCTCCACACCGTGACGTCGAGCTTGACCTTGTCGAGGCGCTGCGTGGTCAGCGCGGCGACCTCGCCGCTGGAGGTCACGAAGGACCAGTCCAGCGCCAGGTCGACCGTCAGGGTCGCGAAGCCGGCGTCGCCCGAGGTCGACCACTCGATGGCGGCGGCCGGGATCTGCTCGGCGCCGCCGCGCTCGGCGCGCGCCAGCGAGACGCGCACGTTCTTGAGCTCGAGGCCATTGGGGGGCAGCGTCTCGGCCGAGATGCTGACGTCGCCCAGCAGCACGTCGAGGTTGTCGAGGCGCAGGCCACCCTTGTCGGTGGCCAGCACCCGGGTGCGGCCCCAGGTCAGGGGCAGCTTCTTGCCGTTGACGCGCACCGTGCTGTCGAGCGGCGCGACCTCGAGGGTGTGCGCCCGCACCAGCCGCTCACGGGCGGTCAGACCAGGCTCGCCCTGAGGGGCCAGACCCGGCTCGCGATCGGTCCAGTCGAACTGGCAACCCGCGGCGAGGACCCCTGCTGCCAGCACCGCCGCCACCGGAAGAATGCGTCCGAACTTTTTGAAGAGCATCATGCCGATGTATCTAGGCAGTCTGACGCCGCGCGTCAAGTGCACGAAAGATGACGTGAATGTTGCTGCCGCACCCAGCGGAGCGAAATCACAGCGGAAGTGACTGGCCAGTCATCACCAAAAAAAGATCAGAGCTGATCGGAAATGTAGGCAAGCTCGCACTGCGGGGGGGAAGGAGTCAGGGCAGGTTTGGGCAGGTCCCCTCGCCTGGGCAGGTCACCCCCGAGTCGAGCCCCTTGGCGATGAAGCACAGGTCGCAAGACGCCGCTGTTGGAACCGGCCCCTGGTCCCACTCCTGGACGATGTTGCGCCGAACCCGGGCCAGCACCTCGGTGGGGCCATCGGACAGCCAGATGCTGGGGCCATACTCACTCGAGCTGTAGTAGTGCCACGGGTAGGGGTGGGTCATCGGATTGGCGGTGATGGTCGCAGCCCTGTCCTCGCTCGCGCTCGAGTACTTGAACATCGAGCGCCTGAAGATGATCGTCCCGTTGGCATCTCTGATGACCACGAGCGCGGGCGACGCGACCCACGGCATGCGACCCTCGACGGCCTCGAGGGTCAGGGTGATGGTGTCGGTGGCGGAGACCGGGCGCAGGAAGAAGTCTTGCCGTCCTTCGGTCCGATAGGGAGACGCATTCGGCATGCCCGATTGCCAGACCGACTTGCGCATGACGATGGCCTCCGGCTGCCAGGTGTCCTTCGATCGCTGGAGCGGCGCCCAGGGCTTGCACCCGTAGCCTGCACACTCGAGGGAGTACAGCTCCCGCGTCGTGTAGCTCGGGGCAGCGAGGTCGACGGTGCGCTCGACGGCGACCGTCGATGCTCCTGGGGAGTCGACACCTGGGCGATCGAGAGCCAGGTACGGGTAGGCCCGCATGCCCTCCGCAGGATTGCCCGAGCTGGATGGCTCCCTGTCGATGTCCATTGGATCGATGGTCCGTCGGCCGCCTTGTCCGCTGAAGACGTATCTCCAGTCGGGCCCCGGGTCGCTCCAGGAGGTCACGTGTTCCAGCCTGAAGGCGACCGGTGGAGTCGGCTTGTTGTCGTCGCGTTTCGGGCGCGATCTGAGAGCGATCACCTCTGCCGAGCTCCAGTATCCCCCGCCCGAATCATAGACCGCGAAGTACGGGTTCACGGTCGGCCCCACCGGATATCCGGTTCGCCGCGTCAGCGGCTCCAGCGGCGTACCGCTCTTGCCGAGCGCGTACAAGAAGGCCGGAGCCTCGCGCATCCACGCCGCCCATGATGCAGTGCCCCAGCCGGCGTAGCCGTCATAGCGCTCGCTGAAAGTGCCCGTTCGGGTGGGAATCTCCTCGCTGCCCGAGGCGATGAACCGCTCGTGCGTACGGTCGTAGAACTCGGGCAGCGCCTGCAGCAGGTACTCGCGGACGCCGGTCTCTCGCCACAGGAAGGCGTTCGCGGCGGGCTGGTTCTGGCCGGCCTTGTTCCAAGCCACGAGTCGCTCGAGCACACGGCGATCCCGGAACTGATCGAAGTAGCGCACGAACCACAGCCCGTCGAACAGCGGGTTGCCACCGGCGCACTCCCAGCGGATAGGCAAAGAGGTGTCGGCCAGGCCGCGGATGTCGAGCAGCGCTTGGGCGCGCGCAGTCGCCGTGCTGGCAGCCTGGTAGAAGCGCGTCCACTCTCCCAGCGTGGTGTAGTAGTTGCGCAGGTCGAGCCCACCGGCGCACAAGCTGGTCTCCTGCTTGCCGCTGGTGCCCTTGCGCGAGGCCGCACTCCCCCACAGCTCGAAGTCGTCCTTGGCGTGGCCGTCGCCGGTCAGGTAGTACTCGAAGACCAGGCCCGATACGTCTACCCAGTGCGACTGTGCCGAGTCCTCGAAGTCGGCCCAGGGCATGAAGCCCTTGCAGTGCTTGATGCCCCCGGCGACGTGGTCATCATGCCCGTTGCCGCCCTCCTGGTCGTGGTGGATGACAGCGACATCGGCGAACAGCGCGGTGGTCGCGCGCGCCCACCTCAGCGAGGCCTCTGCGCCAGTGCGGAAGTAGTCGAGCCAGGCGTAGTGGATATTCCGGTAGTGACCTTGCTGCCAGACGCGGTGCAGGAGCGGTACATCACGACCGAAGTCCCAGTTGTCGTGTATGCCGCCGTAGGTCCACATGCCGTACTCGTCGTCCGCTTCACCAGTGCCCGGGTCGACCATGGCGCGCTGGTATCCTGGCGAGGCCTGCGCCAGCAGATCGTCCGCGGCGCCGAAGCTGCCTGGCGCGTCGAGCATCTCCTCCACCTGCGTCGCCGAGTTCCACGCCGGGGTCGTCAGAGCGTGCGGCGCCATCCTGGTCAGCGCGGCCTGCGCCCCCAGTGCGCTGGCGCTGCTCGACCCGGGATGCAGGTACAGCATGAAGTCGGCCGTGATGGCGACGCCCTGGGCCCGGGTGCTGACCGATGCTCCCATCGGGCAATCCGTGCCTGCGCAGCCCTTCGCCTTGATGAGCTCGGCATCGCCAGAGTACCAGTACGCTTCTGGCGCCATGGCACCGCCGAGCGCCTCGAGCTCGGCCAGGTAGCTGGCCGGGAGGCGGAAGTCGAGCGCGCTGCCCTCGTGGGCCCAGCGCAGCTTGTAGATCTGGGCGCGGTCGAGCTCCTCCATGCTGGTGAAGGCGTCGCGGCCGTGGCGCGGCCACATGTGCACCACCAGCTCGGGAGTCCCGACAGCGGGGTTGGCGCGCGTCAGCTCGAGCTCCTTGGGGAAGCGCTGGTAGATGTCGCGCAAGGTGACCATCGCGCCCAGGCTGCTGCTGGTGCTGGTCAGCCAGCCGTCGCTTCGATGGATGGTCCCCGGCGCACCCGACACGGCGCCGCCGACCGCTGGCACGTCGCCGGCCTCGCTGGACGTGTTCAGCAGCGCATGTTCGCTGCGGTCCTGGAGCAGGTAGACGGTGTCGTACGCGGCCGGCGTGGCCGCCTGGAAGGACGTGCCGTCGAAGCCTGCGCGCCAGTTGGTCGGATCGTGCACGACCGGGACCCGGAAACCGACGTCGTCGAGCAGCAGGGGCGAGGCGCCACCCGTCGCATGCGCGACGATGGTGCGGTGTTTCACGCGCACCTGCGTCGAGCCCGCAAAGAACGACATCCGGGTGACGTAACGATCGTAGGCCGTGCCGTCGGAGCGACACAGCCAGCCGCGCGCGACGATGGTGATGCGCTGGCCATCACTGGCGGGGCCCTCCTCGACTGCGACCTCGTCGGGCTTGTCGGTGCACGCGTAGCGCGCCAGGTAGCGCGACGAGTCGCCGGCGTAGTTCACGAAGGGGCCGCCCCCGGTGCCCAGCACCGCCTCGGCGGTCTCGAACTCGCCATCGGCGTCGGCATCGAACCAGGCGCCCGAGATGCCTTCGAACTCGGTGCGGTTGACCCAGAAGCGCGCCGGGCCAGTGGTGATCTCGAAGTGCGACGCCGTCTGCGCCAGGGCCAGGCTGGTGTTGCCGGCGATGCTGCCTGCCTGGGCTACCCGGACCAGCTTGTAGGCCCGCGGCGTGCCGCTGTCCCAGCGCGCGGTGAAGTCGAGGCCGAGCCAGCGGATCGCGCCGCCGCTGCCCCAGCGCGAGCGCACCGAGAGCTGCGCCGGCACGCGGATGCCATCCTCGAGAAGCTGCAGGCGAGCAACGTCGTGGATGGCGCCGTCTGGCAACGGAATCCCCGTGGTGATCGGCCATTCGCCATCGGGGACGTGGCTCTGCGTAGGCACCACCACGTCGATGCCGGCGACGGGGAAGCTCGCCGCAACCGCGCGTCGGCCCTGGTTGCTGAAGCTGAGCTGGCCGGCCGCCTCCGTGGTCATGCCATTGACCAGGCTGGCCGCGACCACGAAGGTGCCGGGCTCCAGGCGGCCGAGATCGACGCGGAACGCGAGCTTCTCCAGCTCGAGCGTGGAGCCACCATACGAAGGCGGTGCTGCCGTGGTGTCGACCGAGAACGGAGTACTCAACCCGGGGCCCGAGATCGTGACCCGCACGGTGCGGCCGCTGGCTGGATAGCCGACGAACATGGCGACCATCTCCGCCGCTGGATCGGCCAAAGTGTACTCATACCGATCGGACACCACCTCGGCGAGGTCGCCCCACTCGGGGTGACCGACGCGGTTGTGCAGATCGCCCTCTGACAGGGGCACGTGTGCGCCGACGCAGATGGGCGCGCCGCCGCACAGCGCGGTCCGACAGCGCTGGCTGCAGCTACCGCCGCAGTCGACCCCGACCTCGTCGCCATTGGCGACACCGTCATTGCAGGTCGAGGCGTGGCACACCAGGGGTGCCGGCGGGCAGATACCGCCGCTGCAGCTGCGGTCGCACACGCCTTCGGCGCAGTCAGCATCGATCAAGCAGACCTGCTGGAAGCCACACGGCCCACAGCTGGTGCCGCCGCAGTCGGTGTCCGTCTCGTCGTTGTCCTTCATGCCGTTGTTGCAGGGCCCGGTCACCGCACTGCTGCGTGTCCCCGGGTCCTCGCTGCATGCTGCGCACAGCAGCACGCTCACCAGCAGCAAGCCCCAGCCTCGCACCCGCCCGCTCATCGTGCTCGTCATCATGCTGCGATCGAAGCAGCTCGCCGAGCAGCGAACAACGCGCCCGAAACACGCGGACCCGGTCGCAGGAGTTGCAAAGGGTGGGGTGCGGCGTTGTTGTCGGACGCGATTGTCCCGGCTGGGCAGACAGAGTAGGCTGCCGCCGTGAAAACGGCGTTGCTCGCCGTCGGGACCCGCCCCGAGGCCATCAAGATGTTCTCCGTGGCGCGTGCCCTGGCGGCGCGCGGGGTGCGCGTGCAGACACTGGCGGTGCTGCAGCAGCGCGAGCTCCTGCTGGCGACGTTCGAGGCGCTGGGCTGGCAGCCCGACGAGCAGATCGAGCGCGCCGGCGCCGGCTTCTCGCTCAGCGCGATGATGACCGGGGTGACCACCGCGCTGGCGACCGCCATCGAGGCGCGCAAGCCGGACGTCGTCGTGGTCCAGGGCGACACCACCACCGCCTTCGCGGGGGCGCTGGCCGGCTTTTACGCCAAGGCGGCGGTGGCGCACGTCGAGGCCGGCCTGCGCACCTGGGACCTCGCCATGCCGTTCCCCGAGGAGGCCCACCGCGCGCTGATCGACCAGATCGCGACGCTGTGTCTGGCGCCCACGCCGCTGGCGGCCGACAACCTGCGCCGCGCCGGCGTGCCCGAGGAGCGCATCACCATCACGGGCAACACGGTGATCGATGCCCTGCGCATGGTGCGCGCCGAGCTGCCGCCGCGTGAACGTTTCACCCGCGAGGGGCGACGAACCATCGTGGTCACCTGCCATCGACGCGAGAACTTCGGCCAGGGGGTGCTCGAGGTCTGCGCCGCGGTCAAGACGCTGGCGGCGCGCCATCCCGACCTGTCGTTCGTGGTCACCAGCCACCCCAACCCCAACGTGTCGCGCCACATCGAGACCGAGCTGACGGGGCACCCCGCCGTCCAGGTGGTGGCGCCCCTGCCCTACCGCGAGTTCGTGCACCTGCTGGCCGATGCCTGGCTGATCCTGACCGACTCGGGGGGGATCCAGGAGGAGGCCACGTCGCTGGGCCGCCCCTTCTTCATCCTGCGCGAGGGCACCGAGCGACCCGAGGCCGTGGGGGCAGGGCTGGTGGTGGGCGCGACTGCCAGCGCCATCACGCAGTCGTTCCAGACCCTGACCGACGATCCAGCCTTGTACGGGCGCATGGCCACGCCATCCGATGTGTTCGGCGACGGCCGCGCCGGCGAGCGCTGCGCCGAGGCCATCGTGCGCCACCTCGACCCAGCTACCCGATCGGCATGAACGTCCTCCTGCTCACGCACTACTTCTGGCCCGAGGTCGGCGCGCCGCAGGTCATCCACGCCGAGTGGACCCGCCGCTTCGTCGCCCGGGGGCATGACGTCCAGGTCGTCACCGGCCTGCCCAACTATCCGTCGGGGGTCATCCACGAGGGCTACCGGGGCCGCGTGCTGATGCAGGAGGAGCACGACGGCGTCACCATCCACCGCACCGCCACCTACGCGGCGCCCAACGCCGGGGTGGCGCGCCGCCTCATGAACCACCTGTCATGCGCGGCCTCGCTGTGGACCGCGGTGCCCCGGCTGCGCCCCTTCGACGTCGTCATCACCGAGTATCCGCCGCTGTTCACCTCGTTCAGTGGCCTCGCGCTGGCGAGGCTCCGCGGCGTGCCGCACGTGCTCAACGCGGGCGACCTCTGGGTCGAGGTCGCCATCGAGCTCGGTATGCTGAAGGCGGGGCCGGCGGCCAGCGCGTTCCTGCGCATGTCGACCGAGGTCGAGAAGCGCTCGGCGGCGGTCATCGTGACGGCCGAGGGTTGCATCGACAAGCTGGCGCGGGCCGGCGTCGAGGCCGCGCGGGTGCGCTACCTGCCCAACAGCGTCGACACCGAGCGCTTCACGCCCGATCCGCAGCGCCGCGAGCGGGTGCGTGCGGCGCTGGGCTGGCAGGGCCAGACCATCGCGCTGTACCACGGCACCCACGGGCTGGCGCAGGGGCTGCTGCAGGTCGTGGAAGCGGCGCGGCTGCTCGCCGACGAGCCTGGGCTGCGCTTCGTGCTGCTGGGGGACGGCGCCGAGAAGGCCCTGGTCGCGGCCCGCGTGCGCGAGCTCGGCCTGGGCAACGTGACCCTGATGGACCCGCGACCGTTCGCCGAGATGGCCGGGATCGTGGATGCCTGCGACATCGGGCTGGTGCCGCTCAAGGACATCCCCATGTTCCGCATCACCCTGCCGTCGAAGATGTTCGAGTTCATGGCCATGGCCAAGCCGGTGGCGCTGGCGGTGGACGGTGACGCGCGGGCCATCTGTGAGGGCGGCGGGGCCGGCCTGTTCTCGCCGCCCGAGGCGCCCGCCGCCTATGCGGCCAACCTGCGCCGGTTGGCCCGGGACCCGGCTCTGCGCGCCCGACTGGGCGACGCCGGACGCGCCCTGGCCGTGGAGCGCTACTCTCGCGATCGTTTCGCCGATGACCTCGAGCGGCTGCTGACCGACGTCATCGCGCAGCACCGGGGGAGAGGCCACGTCTCATGAGCATCGCCAGTCGTCTCAAGAAGCGTGTCATGCACGTGCACACCGAGCTGATGTACGCCCAGCAGCTGCCCGTGCTGGGCGGCGCGGTGCGGCTGGCCCTGTGGGGCGTGATGGGGATCGACGTCCCCCAGCGCGTCAAGCTGGGCCAGGGCATCACCCTGAACCACGGCGCCTACGGCCTGGTGGTCTATCACGGCACCGAGATCCGAGACCGCGTCTCGATCTTCCAGGGCGTCACCATCGGCCTCAAGGAGCTGGGTCCCGACACCGACACGGTCCGGATCGTGATCGAGGAGGACGCCGTGCTGTGCGCCGGCGCCAAGATCCTGGCCGGGCCCGAGGGTCTGGTGGTCGGACGCGGCACGGTGGTGGGCGCCAACGCCGTGCTGCTGCAGTCGACCGGCGAGCACGAGATCTGGGCCGGTGTCCCGGCGCGCAAGGTCGGGACCCGTCAGCGCAGGAGCTGACGCATGCGCCCGAACAGGCCGCGCGGCTCGGGGCGCGCCGCCATGGGCTCGCCGACCGACTGGCCCTTCTCGCGGGCCAGGGCCTCGTACAGCTCGCGCTCGCGGGCGCTGAGCTCGCCGGGGACCTCGATGCGCACGCGCACCTTCTGATCGCCGCGGTCGCCGCCGCGGCGGGCCATGCCGAGGCCGCGCAGGCGGAACAGCTTGCCGCTGGCGGTGCCGGCGGGGATCTTCATCTTCACCTTGCCGGTCAGCGTGGGCACCTCGATCATGGCGCCCAGCACCGCCTGCGGGATCGAGATGGCGACCTCGCAGCTGACCTCGTCGCCGTCGCGACGCAGCTCGGGGTGGTCGGCCACGCGCACCACCAGGTAGAGGTCGCCGGCGCGCCCGCCCAGACGGCCGTGCTCGCCCTCGCCGCGCAGCAGCTGGACGTGGCCGTTCATGAGCCCCGGCGGCAGCACGACCTCGAGCTCGCGCTCGACGCGGAAGCTGCCCTCGCCGGCGCAGTGCGGGCACGGGCGCACCACCTTGCGCCCGACGCCGCGACAGTCGGGGCACTGCCGGCGCAGGGCGAAGCCGGCGCGCTCCATCGGCACGTGGCCGCGACCGCTGCAGCGCACGCAGGCGCGGGTGGCGTCGGGCCCGCGCGCCGCGCCCAGCCCCTGACAGCGCGGACAGCCGACCCGCACCGGGTAGCTGATCTTGCGCCGCGCGCCCAGGCCGGCCTCCTCGAAGCCGAGGTCCAGCGTGTAGCGCAGATCGCGCCCGTGCTGGCGCCCGCGCCGCCCCAGCAGATCCGCCAGCAGGCCGTCCCAGACCTCCTGCACGGTGCCGCGCAGGTCGGCCATGACCTCGTCCAGCGCGCCCTCGCGCTCGCTCTGGCCCATGCGGTCGTAGCGCGCGCGCTGCTCGGCGTCGGACAGCACGCCGTAGGCGATGGCGATCTCCTTGAAGCGCTCCTCGGCGGCGGGATCGTCGGGGTTCTTGTCGGGGTGGTGCCGGTGCGCCAGCTCGCGATAGGCGCGCTTGAGCTCGCTCTCGGTGGCGTCGCGCGGCACCCCCAGCACGTCGTAGGCGTCGCGGCCGCGCGCCCGGGTCGTCACTTCGACTTCTGTTCCTTGGCCTGCGCGGCCTCGGCCTGGGCATAGACGATCTCGGCGATCTTCTGCGAACTCTGCTCGAGCTCGGTCAGCGCCGCGCGCAGCTTGTCGAGCTCCTCACCCTTGCCCGACAAGAGGCGCACGTTGGCGATGTCCATCTGCAGCTTGTCGATGGCGTCGGGGGGCAAGAACTGGCCGTACTCCTTGAGCGCCGACTCCGAGACGTACAGCATCGACTCGGCCTCGTTGCGCATGTCGGCCAGCTGGCGCGCGCGCGCGTCGGTGTCCTTCTGCGCCTCGGCCTCGGCGACCAGCTTCTCGACCTTGGCGATCGCCGCCTGATTGATCAACGGCCCGATCTGCGCGCCGGGTTCAAGACCGTCATCAACCTGCGGGTCGCCACCGAGCCCGGCGCCAACGTGGAAGAGAACCAGACGAAGGCCAAGGCCCTCGGCCTGAACTACGTGCACGTGCCCTTCAGCGCCGGCGCGCCCGACGCCAAGGTGTTCGACACCGTGCTCGCCACGATCGCCGACAAGGCCAACCAGCCGGTGTTCATCCACTGCGCGTCGGCCAATCGCGTCGGCAGCGTGTGGCTGGCCAAGCGCGTGCTGCAG
>JBGASF010000148.1:0-18962 GCA_044229835.1 Polyangia bacterium
CGATGCGCGATGGGGGCAGGCAACGGGGACGGACCCGGTCATGGCGGAAGCTGTGGCTGGTTGGGCTCGTAGCACTGTGCGCCATCTTCGCCTGGCGCTGGGCGGGGTCCAGGGGCGCGAGCTCGCGGGGGGCGGGGCGGCGAGCGCATGGCGGGGCGGGCGGTGAGGCGGGTGCGCCGGGCGCCGCGGGTGGTGGCGGCGCGGCGGGGTCGGCCGGGCGGCTGGCCGAGCTGGCGGCGCTGGGACGGCTGAAGGTCAACGGGGGCACCGGGGGTGTCACCGTGCTGCGCGTGCTGGTGATCGATGCCAGCGGCAAGCCGGCCGCGGGCGTCTCGGTCGACGGCAACCTGCTGCAGGGTGATCTGCTGGAGCCGCCGCAGCCGGTGCTCACCGATGCCGCGGGGCAGGCCTCGTTGCGGCTGCTGATGCCGATGGGCGGACGCGCCACCGGGGTGCTGTCGGCGACCGCGGGCGAGCGCCTCGCGACCAGCGACGCCATCGAGGCGACCTATCCCAGCCATCGCATGTTCGCGATCCAGATCCAGCTCGCGCAGCGCTCGATGGTGCGCGGCGCGGTGTTGCTGGACGGGCGGCCGGTGGCGGGCGCCAAGCTGCAGGTGCGCAGCGTGGCGTTCCCGTGGGCGGTCACGGCGCGCGCGATCAGCGGCGGCGACGGGCGCTACGAGCTGACGCTGCCGGCCCCGGCGTCATACCGGCTGGCGGCCGAGTACCAGGGCCTGACCGGGACCTCGCCCGAGGTCGAGCTGGATGACCGCGAGCCCGAGCACACCGTCGACGTCACGCTGGCGGCGTCCGAGTTCGCGGTCGAGGTCCGTGATCCCGAGCAGCGGCCGCTGGCGGGCGTCGAGGTGCGCAACAAGGGCAGCGAGGTCACGCTGGCGGTGACCGACGGCTCGGGGCGCGCGATGGTGCGCGGCAGCGTGGTCGAGGACGAGGTCTCGCTGCATTTCGGGCGCGATGGCCTGGTGCCCATCGACGGCACCTGGGACGTGCCCGAGCCGGGTGACGGGCCGGTGCAGATCACCATGGTGCCCGCGCTCGAGCTGGCCGGCACGGTGACGGCGCCGCCGGGGGCGCTGATCCAGCTGTGGGCGCGCGCGGCCGGGGACGACGAGGGCTTCGAGGGCGAGCGCATCGCGGTGGCCACGCTGCAGGAGCCGGGGGCGTTCCGCGCCCAGCTCGACGTCGAGGATGGCCGCTACAACATCGGTGGCCATGTCGAGGGTGTCGGTGACATCCCGCCGCGGCTGGTCGAGCTGCGTCGCGGCAACCTGGTCGACGTCGGGGCGCTGGAGGCCAGCAGCGCGCGCGGCGTGATGGCCGGGCTGGTCACCGACGCCGAGGGGCGGCCGCAGGCGGGCGCCGAGGTCAAGGCCCAGCCGCGCACCGGGCGCTCGGTGGTCGCCGCGGTCACCGACGCGCAGGGGCGCTACACGCTGGACCTGCCGGCGGGCGAGTACTGGGTGGCGGCGTTCGACGGGCCGCGCTTCATCGGGCAGCAGACGGTCGAGGTCGGGGCGCAGACCGCCACGGTGAACTTCGAGACCCCGGCGTGCTCGGAGTGGAGCCTGCCCAGCTTCGATCGCGTGACCGACGAGGGCATCGTGGTGGTCGAGGCGCTGACCTCGGGGCTGCAGCCGGGGGACCGCATCATGGAGATCAATGGCGAGGAGGCGACCGATCGCTTCGAGCGGCTGTTCTCGCCGGATCCGCTGGTGGCCAACGTGATCAGCCCGGCCGGGGTCGCCTACGAGGCGACGCTGACGCCCATCTGCATCCGCTGACGACGCGCCGCGGCGCCCGGTCGCGCAGTTCGTGCGCCGCCGAGGGGCGAGCCGGCAGAGTGTTCGCGGGCGCTAGTGGCGCGTGGCTGTGGGTGTGGCGCGGTGGAAGTGATCGACCGGGCTCCATGTGGTGGCGCGGCGCCGCTCGGCTTCGGCCAGGGACAGGTGCAGGTCGGTGCGCATCCACACTCCGTCGAGCGCGTCGCCGGCGCTGTCGATGCGACCGAGCCAGGCCAGGTGCGGCTGCATGGTGCCGAAATCCAGGGAGAAGAACAGGCGCTCGCCGACGACCGACCCGACCACGGGCAGGGTGCGGTGCGTCGGGGTCTCGTAGGTGCCGCGCACGTCACCGTGCTCGTCGACCTCGATACACAGCTGGGAGCCGCAATCGTTGCTCCAGAAGCCCTCGACGTGGATGGACATGACCAACCTCCGGTCATCGGTGGTTGCATCGCGTGTGCCTGGGTTCAGCCGAGCACGGCGGTGACGGCGGGGGCGGTGCGCAGCGCCTCGGTGAGCGCGGTCTCGATGGCGGGCGCCGGCCAGTTGTCCTGTTCGGCGAAGAAGATCCGCCCCGCGATGGGGCTGCGCGCGCGCGCCCACACGCCGCTGGCCAGGTGGCCGGTCTCGGCCAGCGGCAGGGCGTGGCCCCAGCGCGCGACGCGCAGCTCGCGGACGTGATCGGGCGTGAGGCCGAACAGGGTGAGGATGCCGGGCAGCTGCGCCGACAGCTGGTCGCGCAGCGCGGGCAGCGTGCGGTCGTCGTAGAGCAGGGGGCGCGCGCCGTCCCACGGGTAGGCGCGATACAGGGTCAGCACGCTGGAGGTCGGGTGGCCGCCCTGGGCCCAGTGGCCCGTGATGACGTCGGTGATGCCCTGGGCGTCGGAGGCGGCGCGGATGTCGCGGCTGGTGCTGCCCTCGCCGAGCAGATACAGGTCGAGCGCGCGCGCCGGCGCGGGCGCGTCGAGCAGCAGGTTGGCGACCACATAGGCGCGGTAGCGCAGCCGGGCCATGGCGGCGAGCTGGTCGGCGGGCGCGCTGGGCAGGAGCTTTCTGCACACGAACTTGGGCGCGGCGAGGACGACGGCGCGCGCGGCGATGGTGTACAGGGCGCCGTGTGGATCCGCGGCGGTGACCCAGACGCTGTCACCATCGGGGGCGGGTGCCGGGGCGACGCGCACCACCAGGGTGGCGGGGCGCAGCGCGTCGGGCGGCAGCGTGCGGGCGAGCTCGGCGAGCAGGCGCTCGGCGATGCGGGCGTTGCCGCCGGGCAGGGCGCAGATGCCGGCGAACTCGGCGGCCAGGAAGTTGAGGCCGCTGGCAGCGGACAGCTCGGCCATGGCGCCGCCGAAGGACGACCAGCAGTAGTGCTCGAGCAGGGTGTCGAGGTGCGGGTGCAGGCGGCCGAGCTGGCGCTCGAGGTGCTGGCGCAGGCTGACGCGGTCGAGCGCGGCGAGCTCGGTCGCGTCGAGGGCGCCGTCGGGTTCGCTGGGCAGATCGGGGTAGGCGTCGGCGAGGACGTGGCGCAGATAGGCGGCGGCGCGGCGGAACTGGGCCGGGTGGCGCGGGTCGCTGGCGCCGTCCCAGAAGCCGTCGAGCACGCGGGCGCCGAGGGCGACGGGATCTTCGGGGGCCTCGCGCCACTCGCGGTCGACGCCGAGCGGACCGTAGAAGGTGCGCTGCAGCGCGGACTCGGGGTCGGGCTTGACCAGGTAGGCGGCGCCGAGCGCGTAGCTGATGCCGTTCCAGCGTTCGCCGCGGGCGTTGCCGCCGAAGCGCGGCGCCTGCTCGAGCACGAGGGGGCGGTGCGCGGCGAGCTGGTGGGCCGAGGCCAGCCCGGACAGGCCGCCGCCGACGATGACGACCGCGGCGCGCTCGCGCGGGGCCGGCACGCCGCCGTGGTGGCGGATGAAGTCGGCCTGCGCCCACAGGGCCTCGTGCGGGCGCGTGAAGCTGTCGCCGAGGTACCCGGTGGCGGGGCCGGTGACCGGGGCGATGGGGCTCGAGTCGGCGAGGGAGAAGGTCGCGGGGAGGCTGGCGTCGGGGCTGCCTGGTGCGCGCGGTGCGAGCGCGCCGTCGCGGGTGTGGCCGCGTCCGTCGCGTCGCGAGCTGCAGCCCAGGGCGAGGGCGCCGGCGGCCAGGCCGCCGAGCAGGTCGCGCCGGCTGAGGTCGTGCCCGGCGAGCATGCCGATGCGCCAGCGCGTCACCTGCGCCTCTTGCCGACGCCGTGCAGCAGGACGTCGACCAGCTGGTCGGCCAGCGCGGGGCCCTCGGGCAGCGCGGCGACGGGCAGCTCGCGCACCGCCACGCGGCGCATCATCTGGGGCGGGCCACCCAGCGTGACGATGGCGAGCAGGATCAGCGCCGGGTGCAGATCGGCGCGAAAAGTGCCGTCGGCGACGCCGTCGGCCACCGTGCTCAGCATCAGGGGCAGGTGCCCGCGCCGGAAGCGCTGCGCCAGGCGGGTCATGCGCGGCGGTGACACCAGCGCCTCGCGCACCACCAGGCGGATGACCTCGAGCTCGCCGGGCGCCAGCGCGCCCAGGCGGGTGTACAGGCGACGCAGCCGCTCCACTACCGGCAGATCGGGCGCCAGCGCGATGGTCATCTCGGCCAGCAGGCGCTCGTAGGGCTGCTCGACCACGGCCAGGAAGAGGTCGTCCTTCTCGGGGAAGTAGTAGTAGACCATGCCGATGCTGGTGCCGGCGTCGCTCGCGATCTGGCGCAGCGAGGCGCCGTCGACGCCCTCGGCCAGGAAGCGTGCGCGGGCGGCGTGCACGATGCGCGGCTGGATGTCGGTGCGCGGCCGGCCCATCACGCGATCTTCTTGCGGAAGCGGGCCGAGGCCAGCCCGAGCAGCGCGCCCAGGATGATGGCCATCCACAGGAGCTCCAGCGAGACGTCGGCGAAGTCGCTGCCCTTGAGGGTGATGCCGCGGACGATGCGCAGGAAGTGGGTCAGCGGCAGCCCCTGCGCCAGCAGCTGCGCCGGGCGCGGCATGCCCTCGTACGGGAACATGAAGCCCGACAAGAGGATGTTGGGCAGCAGGAAGAAGAACGACATCTGCATGGCCTGCTGCTGGGTGCGCGCCAGGGTCGAGAAGAACAGGCCGAGGCCGAGGTTGGCGCTGATGAAGACGAAGGCCATGCCGTACAGCAGCGGCAGCGAGCCCATGATGGGGACGTCGAACACCAGGTGGCCGGCGAGCAGAATCAGGGTCATCTGGATGTAGCCGATGACGACGTAGGGCAGGATCTTGCCGACCACCAGCTCGAGGTTCTGCACCGGCGACACGATGAGCTGCTCCAGCGTGCCGCGCTCGCGCTCGCGCGCGATGGCCATCGCGGTCAGCATCACCATGGTCATGGTGAGGATCACGCCGATGAGACCCGGCACGATGTAGACCGCGGTGCGGAGGTCAGGGTTGTACCAGGTGTTGGGCTCCAGCGAGAGCGGCTCCAGGGCGGGGCCGGCGCCGCCGCGGGCCAGGCGCGCGACCAAGAGGTGCGCGGCGCGCGCGCTGACCAGCGAGGCCGCGGTGTTGGTCGCCGAGGCCACCGTCTGCGGGTCGGAGCCGTCGACCACCAGCTGCACGCGCGCGGTCTTGCCGGTGGTCAGGTCGGAGGCGTAGCGCGGTGGGATGACGATGGCGACGCGGGCCTTGCCGGCGCGCAGCGCGCGCGAGACCTCGTCATAGCCGCGCACCTCGCCGGCGATGTCATAGAAGCCGGTGGCGACCAGGCTGCGCACGAGATCGCGCGAGGCCGCGCTGCGATCCTGATCGAACACCACGGTGGGGATGTGGCGCACGTCGGTGTTGATGGCGTAGCCGAACAGCAGAAGCTGCATCAGGGGCAGCGCGATCATCATGCCCAGGGTCATGCGATCGCGGCGCAGCTGGCGCAGCTCCTTCCAGGCCACGATGAGGGCGCGGCCGCTCATGCCGCGGCCTGCTCGCGGCGGCAGTCCTCGCGCACCATCGATACGAAGGCGTCCTCGACGGTGACGCGGGCCGGCCGCGTCTGGGTGGCCTGGATGGCCAGGCTGGCGACCAGGGCGGCGGGATCGACGGCGTTGCGGGTGGCCAGGCGCAAGAGGTGGCCGTAGTGCGCGACCTCCTCGACGTCGGGGTGCGCGCGCAGGAGGTCGGCGGCCTCGGTGGCGCGGTCGACCTCGAGCTCGAGCACACGCAGTCGGCGGCGCGCCACGATCTCGTCGGGGGTGCCGACGTCGAGCAGCTCGCCGCGGAAGATGAAGGCCAGGCGGTGGCAGCGCTCGGCCTCGTCCATGTAGTGCGTGGTCAGGAGGACGGTGGTGCCCTGGGCGGCGATACGGTGGATCTGGTCCCAGAACTCGCGCCGGCTGACCGGGTCGACGCCGGCGGTGGGCTCGTCGAGGAACAAGAGCGGCGGCTCGTGGATGGTCGAGCTGGCCAGGGCGACGCGCTGCTTCCAGCCGCCCGACAGGGTGCCGGCGAGCTGGCTGCGCCGGCCGCCGAGGCCGGCGGCGGTCAGCACGGCCTCGATGCGGGCGCGGCGGCGGTCGCGCGGGACGCCGTAGATCCCGGCGTAGAAGCGCAGGTTCTCCTCGACGGTGAGGTCCTCGTACAGGCTGAAGCGCTGGGTCATGTAGCCGATGCGCTGCTTGATGGCCTCGGCGTCGCGGCGGATGTCGAGGCCGACCACGCGGCCGTGGCCGCCGGTGGGATCGAGGATGCCGCACAGCATGCGGATGGTGGTCGACTTGCCGGCGCCGTTGGGGCCGAGGACACCGAAGATCTCGCCGCGGCGCACCGCCAGCGAGACGTCGCGCACCGCGACCAGGCTGCCGAAGCGGCGCGACAGGTGCTCGGTCTCGATGATGTGATCGGGCGCGCTCATCGCTGCGCCTGCGCCGGCGGAGTGGTGGTGTTGCGGGTGATGGTCACGAAGGCAGGCACCCCGGCGTGCAGCAGCTCGCCGGGGTCGTCGATGCGCACGCGCACGCGCACCACCAGGTTGGGGCGCTCGCGCTGGCTGAACAGGAAGCGCGGGGTGAACTCGGTCTGGTGCGAGATCCACTCGACGCGGCCGGTCAGCGGGGCGGGCTGGGCGTCGACGCGGATGACCGCCGGCGAGCCGAGGTGCACGCCGCCGAGCGCGCCCTGCGGCACGAAGACGTCGGCGTAGGGGTGGCTGGTGTCGGCCAGGGTGACGACGGGCGAGCCGGCGCCGACGATCTCGCCGGGGTCGACGTGGGTGTCGACCACGGTGGCCTCGACCGGGGCGCGCAGCTGGTGGCGATCGAGGCGCTCGTCGAGCAGGGTCACGGTGTGGCGGGCAGCGTCGGCGCGCGCCTCGGCGCCGCGGATCTCCTGCGGGCGGGCGCCGCGACGGGCCAGCTGCAGGCGCTGGCGCTGGGCCTCGAGGTCGGCGCTGGCGCTCTGTTCGCGGGCGGCGAGATCGTCGACGATGGCGGCGGGGGTGACGCCGCTGCCGCTGAGCCGGCGCTCGCGAGCCAGCGTGGCGCGCAGGTTGGCCAGCGCGGCCTCGCCGCTGCGCAGCTGCGCGGCCAGCGCGCGCACCTCCTCGGGGCGGCTGCCGGCCTGGGCCAGCTCGGCCTGCGCGGCGGCGGCGGCGGCCTCGGCGCGGCGGGCCTCGCGCGTGGTGCGCTCCAGGGTGTCGTCGAGCGCGGCCAGGAGCTGCGTCGGCGTGACGCGGTCGCCGCGGTGCACCAGCAGCTGCTGGACCTGGCCAGGGACCTCGAAGGCGAGCACGCGCTCGTCGAGCTCGACCAGCCCCTGCAGCTCGCCGTCGTGCGGGTGGCCGCTGCGACAGCCCGCCAGCGCGAGCATCATCGTCAACGTCAGTGCCAGCAGCAGCGTCGCGGTGCCGGAGTTCTTTATCATACGTCCTAGAATGAGGCGTCGCGGAGAAGGCGCCTTGTCGCCGGTCAAGTCGCCGGGCTGAACTCGGGCGGGGCGCGATCGTTGATGAACGCGCGCGCGCGAACTGACGGCCGTCAAGTCGGGGCTGCTCGTACGTGCCAGCATTGCTTCATGCCTGTCACCTACTCTGCGAGCGGAGTTGCACGAGCTGCCAGCTGTAGCCGCGGTGCTTTGCGCCTGTACGAGAGGCGCAAGCTGCTGGGGCGCATCCCGGGATCGTCACCGCCACGCTACGACGTGCGCGCCTTCGAGCTGCTCAAGCTCATCATCACGCTGCGACGTGGTGGCATCGGGCTGGCGCAGATCGAGAAGCTGCTGGCGCGCGCCGGCCGCGTGGAGAAGAACGGCACCACGCCGGCGCCGGTCGCCAGCGGGCTGGTCGATGCCCTGCATCGCGCCATCACCGACGTCACCGAGCAGCTGCGCGCGCTGACCGTGATCCGCGCCGAGCTGATCGAGGCGCGCGAGACGCTGGCGGTGTGCCGCGACTGCACCCGTGACTTCGACCACTGCCTGCAGTGCGCCGAGGACGGCACCCTCGATCTGTTCTCGCGCGCGCTGCTGCTGCCCGACCAGGTGGCCGCCAAGGCGCCCGCGCCGGTGCCGCCGCCGTCGGTCGGCAGCGAGCCCTGACGCAGGCTACAGTGCGGGCATGGCGTCCCGCACGCAGTCGTCTCTGGTGATCGTGAGCGTGCTGGCGCTCGCTGCGTGTGCAGGCGCGCCGGCCAACCGTGCCTCGGGGCGGGTGCTGGGGCGGCCCTTCAGTGGACGCGTCACGGCGGCGGAGTACTGCGAGCACTGCGCGGGTGGCGAGATGGTCACGGTGCGCCTGAGCGATCCGCGCGGCGACACCGTGGAGGTGCGGTTCGAGGACTGCCGGCCGGGGCGCTTCGAGGTCTCCAGTGGCGACCGCGCCGAGGTGCGGGTGCGCCACCACGAGCTCGGGGTCAGCGCCGTGCGCGGCGAGCTGCGCATCGCCAGCTGCGACAGCAAGCGGCTGCAGGCCCGCTTCTGGGCCGAGTTCCCCGGCGGCGGCCGGGTGTCGGGCCGGCTGGCCACGGCGCTGAAGTTCGACGCGGGCTACGACTGAAGCGGGCCGATCAGGTGGTTGCCGCACAGGGCTTGCGGGGCGGTGGCGGCGGGCCCAGGTTGCAAGCGATGTGGACAGACACACTCATCAGCGAGGAGTGGCTGCGCAGCGCGGTGGGGCTGCTGGTGCGGGTGGTCGAGTGTGGGGCGGCGCTGGTCATCTTCGCGGCGGCGGCGCTGGCGTTCGTGCGCCTGGGGCGGCTGGTGCTGGGGCGGGCGGCCAGCTCCGGCGCCGGCACCGGCCTGACTCCGGTGCGGCTGAGCTTCGCCCGCCTGCTGGCGCTGGGGCTGGAGTTCCAGCTGGCGGCGGATCTGCTGCGTACCGCGGTGGCGCCGACGTTCCCGCAGATCGGGCAGCTGGCCGCGGTGGCGGCGATCCGGACCGCGCTGAACTACTTCCTGGGTCGCGAGCTGCGTGACGAGGCGGCCCACGAGGCACGCGCGAAATAGGCCGAAATCGCGCAGAGATTGCGTGGTTTTCGAGTTGCCGGCGCTGGCCGCCGACCTCATATCAGGGGCGGGGGAGGTGCCGTATGCGTGCACGCTCGTCGATCATCCTGGCGGTGGTGCTGGTGGCGCTGGCGGGGACTGCAGCGCGAGCGCAGCTGGTGCTGCTCGGTATCAGCGAGATGGGCAACGCTGGTACCAACGTGCAGACCATCATCACGAACAACATGGCGGCGGCGCTGGAGGAGCAGCGGCTGGAGTCCTTCATGAAGCAGCTGGCGGCGCTGCGCGAGGGCATGAAGCAGTACCAGGCCAGCATCGACGCCACCGAGAAGAACGCCGACGCCGTCATGAAGAAGCTGAATGCCATGCACGACGACAAGAACCGCGCCAACTGGGACCCCGAGCGGCGCGCGCTGTTCGAGCAGGCGCTGGCGCAGAAGGCCGAGGCGCAGAAGGCCCGCAAGAACTTCAAGGCGCTCTCGGCCGACAGCAAGGAGATCGGGAGCCACTCCAGCCTGCGCAACGCCAAGACCTTCGCCAAGAACTCGAGCTGGTATCGCGATCGCCTGCGCAAGATGGCGGAGCGGCTGGGCGGCATGAGCGGGGTCACCCCGGGGCCCACCCCGGTCAAGCCCGGGCCGGCGCCGGCGCCAGCCCCGACGGGTGCGAAGGCATCGCTGCGCCTGGTCAACGACAGCAAGGAGGTCTGGTTCGAGGTCAACGGCGTCATGCTGAAGTCGGGCGACAAGCTGAACCTCGCCACCGGGCAGCTGACCATCCGTGCGCTGGCGATGACCGAGATCCGCAGCTTCATCAAGAACAAGAAGCCGACGCCGAACACCACCATCCACACCCAGGACGACTACACCTTCCACTTCACGGTCGCCAACGCCGGCGACACCACGCGCAAGGTCACCAAGGAGGCCTACCAGTGGAAGCTGCTGGGTGACGCGCCGCCGCCGTACACGGTGTCGACCAGCAAGCGCGACAATGACACCGTGACCTGGACCGCGCCGCCGCTGAAGCGCGCGCTGGGCCATGCCATCAAGGCCTTCACCTTCAGCGTGATGGGCGACATGGAGTGGAGCTATGAGCGCGGCACCGTCAAGAAGACCGAGCCAGAGAGCTTCCATGGCTCGCTGACGATCAATGTCGACCCGACCTGAGGCATAGTCGAGCTGCATGCGGGGGCGGCCACGGGCAGGGCTGGTGCGAGCGCTGGCCGGGGTCGCGGCGATGGTCGTGGCTGGCGGGCTCGCGGTGGAGACGGCGCGGGCCGACGACGTGGCGCTGCCGCCCGAGCTGGCGGTCAAGCCCGGGGTGGGGCCGCGGGCGCTGTGGGTGCAGAGCGGCGTGGTGCGGGCGCGGCCGGATGGTGCGTCGCTGCTGGCGGTGGCTTCGACGGGCAAGCAGCGCCAGCAGGTGCTGCAGGTGGTGGGCGGCACCGAGGAGCTGCCGCGCGTGCTGGTGCGCACCAGCGAGCTCAGGCTGCTGGTGTACCTGGGTGACGACGCCCTGGCGACGGTGGCGCGCAAGGGGGCGCTGCTGGTGGCGGGTGACTTCGTGCCCAGCGCGCCGACCTGGAGCACGCCGGGGCTGCGCATCGAGGCGGGGCGGCCGGTCGAGCTGCTGGGGCCGGCCCAGGATGGACGCAGGCCGGCGCGCTTTCGCGGGACCATCGGTCGCTCGGCCGACGGGCTGCTGGCCGAGGGCGTGGTGGCGGAGGGCGCGGTCGGCCTGAGCTATGTGCCCGAGGTGGCGGAGACGCGTGCGACCAGCAGCGCGCTGCTGCTCGACGGGGCGGAGCTGATGGACGTGCGCGGGCGGCGCTTCGCCACGGTGCATGGCGAGCGCCAGGCCCACAAGCTGGGACCGAACCGGCGCGGCGAGCTCTTGATGCAGCTCGATGGTGATGGCTTCAGCGCGGTCGGCTGGGTCAAGCAGGAGTCGGTTCGCCTGGCGCTGCGTGGCAAACGGGTGGCGTATCCGGTGGTGTTCATCGGCACCGTGATGCGCGGGCGGCGCATGCCGCTGCCGCGCGGGACCTGGCTGTTCGGCGAGGTCGGCGGGGCGCCCATCGGGGTGGTCGACAAGGAGCTGCAGGCGCCCATCGGCGAGGGTGCGGGGGCGGGCTGGTATCGCTACGAGGTCAACACCTTGATGGGGGCGCTCTCGGTGTGGGCGCGGGTGCCGGCGGAGTCAGGGCGCTGACCAGGCGGCGATCCCGGCCGGCATGGCATCGACGTTCGCCTGTGTGGTGAGGCCGCTGGCGAGGTCGACCACCGAGACGGTGTCGTTGTACATGCCGGTGACCAGCACGAAGGCGCCGCCCGGGGTGACGGCGATGCCGTGGCCGCCGCGGCCGATGTCGTGGCGCTGCATCAGCGCGCCGGTGGCGGGGTCGAGCAGCAGCAGGTGCTCGCCGGGGTTGATGACGTCGCCCTGCTCGGCGACGGCGAGGCGCGGGCCGGCGGCGGTGCTGACCCAGGCCAGCGCGCCGGGGGCGCGGGCGTCGGCGGGCAGTGGCCACGCCGTCACCACGCCGCTCGCGAGCTCGATGCGGCACACCGTGGCGGGCATCGGCACGGTGACGAACAGGGCGCCGTCGCCGAGCACCAGCTGCAGGCCGGGACCGGGCAGCGTGAAGTCGCGCAGGGTGGCGCCGGTGGCGGTGTCGTACTCGGTCACCGTGGAGTTGACGTTGGCGGTGTACAGGCGGCTGCCGTCGGGCGACAGGCGCAGGCCGTGCGGGTTGTGCTCGCGGCGCGGCTGGATGGCGGGGCCCAGCGTGAAGCTGCGCGCGTCGATGCGGTAGATCTTGTCGTTGCCCAGGCCGCCGACGTAGACGGTGCGGCCGTCGGGCGCGATGGCCAGGTGCTGCGGGTAGGCGGCGATGTCGAGCTCCACGCGGGCCAGCAGCTTGTCGGTCCGTGGATCGACGACCAGGACCTCGTCGGGCAGCGCGCTGTCCTGGTGCGGGTTCGAGATCCACAGCTGGTCGCGCGCCGGGCTGACCTCGATCATGTGCGGCGTGCGGCGGTCGCCGGTGGGGATGCGCGAGGACAGGAGCAGGGTGGTGCCGTCGAGCACGTCGATGGCGGCGCGGTGCTGCGAGACCACGTAGATCTTGGTCGGGCGGCTGCTGCTGGCGGGGTCGCCGTCCTGGCCGCAGCCGGCGCTGGCGATCGCGGTGGCGATGGCCACGGCGGTGCCGAGGCTGGCGAGCGCGTGCAGCGCGGGCCGGAGCGGGTGGCGGTGCGCGTGGGTGTGGGGGGTCAGGGCGCCGCCTGCAGCACGAGGTGGCGGCGTCCGCAGCGCCGTTCATGGTTGCGATCCTCGAGCAGCACGGTGGTGCGCAGCACGTCACCGGCGACGCGGGCGCTGTCCATCAGGACCACCAGCGCGGTGCTCTCGGCCATGAAGGCGTCGCCGCGGAAGTGCAGCGGACCCTGCTGGCGCACCACCAGGTCGCCGCTGGTGCGGCTGAGCACCACGTCGGCCAGCGCGGTCTCGCCCACGGTCATGCCGACGCCGCGCACGGCGAGGGCCAGCTCGGGGCCGTCGGGGCCGCGCCGCCAGGCCACCGTCTCGCCCTCGGCCAGGGGCACGAAGCGGGTGGCCTCCCCGGGGAGGCCGGTGCAGGGCGCGCCGGTGTCGGCGCGGACACAGCGGCCGAGCTCGAGCGGCGCGCGCAGCAGGCAGCTGGAGGCGGCGGCGGGATCGTCCAGCGCCTGCTCCCCGGGCACAGGCGGGCTGGCGTCGACGCCGCCAACTTGACAGCCTGTCAACATGATGGTGCAGGCCCCTGCGTACGCCGCGATCAGCAAGCTCCGCATGGCTGAAACGTAGCGCCAGCGCGCCGGGTGACCTTGACGGGCGTCAAGGTCGCGCGCGCCGGGTGTCCCATGCTGCCAGCATGGTGAAGGTGCGCGTGCTGGAGCCGGAACGCATGAGCCTGCCCGGCCTGATGTTGCAGGGCATCCTGGAGCGGGCGCGGGCGGCGCCGTCGTCGCGCCTGCGCGGCGAGGTGCTGGTCGATGCCGATGGCGCCCAGGTCACGCTGCGCTTCAGTGATCAGCTGGTCGAGATCACGCGGGCGCCGGCGGTGCGCCCCGTGGCGGTGGTGCGCGGCACCCTGCGCGCGCTGCTCGATGCCGCGCTGGGGCGCGGGCGGGTGCGCGCCTGGCTGGCGGGGCGGCTGCGGGTGCGCGGCGGGCCGCTGACGCTGCTGCGCCTGCTGGGAGCGCTGCGGGTATGAAGATGCAGGCGCGGGCGGCGCTGGTGAGGGTGACCGAGCTCCTGGGCGAGGCCGCGGTGCGGCGCGACTCGGCGACGCTGGCGATGTATGGCGCCGACATGACGGAGAACGCGCCCGGGCAGCCCGACGCCGTGCTGCGCATCGCCAACCTGGAGCAGCTGACCGCGGTGGTCGGGCTGGCCGGCGCGGCCGGGATCGCGCTGACGCCGCGGGTCGCGGGCACCAACCTGGGCGGGCTGACCATCCCGAGTCGCGGTGGCTGGGTGCTGGATCTGACCGCGATGAACCGCATCGTGAAGCTGGATCTCGACGACATGGTCGCGGTGGTCGAGCCCGGGGTGACCTTCCAGCAGCTCAAGGACGAGCTGGATCGGCACCCGCGCAAGCTGACCATCGGCTTCCCGCTGTCGCCGCCCGACACCTCGGTGATGGCCAACTGTCTGCTCGATGGCCTGGGCAACCTGTCGCTGCGCCACGGCGTGATGGGCGAGTGGATCAATGGCCTGGAGGTGGTGCGCGCGGATGGCTCGCTGCTGCGCACCGGGTCGTGGGCGCTGGGGGTGCCGCCGTTCGCGCGCGCGCCGCTGCCCGATCTGACCGGGCTGTTCGTGTCGATGCAGGGCTCGACCGGCCTGGTGTCCAAGCTGGCGGTGCAGCTGTGGCCGTCGCCCAACCTGCGCGAGCGCAGCTTCGCCTTCTTCGGTGATCTGGCGGGGGCGATGCGCGCCATCCGCGAGCTGCCTGGCCTCGACGTGCTCGACGACTGCGGCGCGCTGACCTGGCCGACCGGGAAGATGCTGCTCGGGGTGGCGCACCCGCGCGAGCGTGACCCGGCCGAGCCCGAGGTCTTCCTGTATCTCGATGTCGGGGCGCATGACCGGGAGCTCTTGCGCGCCAAGCAGGCCACGCTGCGGCGCTACTTCGCGGGGCTGCGCGCGGATGGCGTCAAGGTCGAGGATCCCATCGACATCCCGACGCTGGTGCGGCTGGATCCGCGGTTGGGTAAGTTCGCCGAGTTCCCGACCCGGCTCGACTTCCTGCTCGATCACCCGGACGGCGGGCTGACCTGGGTCGGGACGTACGGCCCGATGAGCCAGTTCCGCGAGGGCGCGGCGCGCGGCACGGCGCTGATGATCGAGCACGGCTTCGCGCCGACCATCGTGGCGCGGCCGATGAAGGGCGGCCATTTCGGCGTACTGCGC
This sequence comes from Polyangia bacterium, assembly GCA_044229835.1. Classification (GTDB taxonomy): domain Bacteria; phylum Myxococcota_A; class Polyangia; order Haliangiales; family JADYYK01; genus JADYYK01. The sequence goes on from JBGASF010000148.1 coordinate 14,731, forward strand.
TTCATCGAGGTGTTCGAGCGCAAGAGCGACGCCGCGCGCGCGCAGGTGCTGGCGCTGAACCAGAAGCTGGCCGACATGGCGCTGGAGCTGGGCTTCGTGATGTACAAGACGCCGGGCTGGGCGGTGGCGAGGTATCAGAGCAAGCTCGACCCGGGGTTCAAGCGGCTGCTGGGCGAGGTGAAGGGGCTGCTGGATCCGGGGGGGGTGATGAACCCGGGGCGGTGGGGGCTCGGTTAGGGAGGAGCCGGACAGACAGGTCACAGGTAACAGGACACAGGTCACGGGCGACAGGCAATGACGGAGGGGGCACACAGCCTAGGCGTCCCTCAGTCCTGATGACACGCACCCGGAGGACGGATGCGTGTCAAAGAGTACGCCGCTCCGTCACTGCCTGTGGCCAGTTTCCTGTTACCTGTTCCCTGTGACCTGTCCGTCCGGCCTACGCCAGGCCGGCTTCGTGGTCGATGGGGGCGGAGCGGCCGAGCTTGCGGTGGCGGAAGGCGCCCCAGGCGGCGGCGCCGATGGCGCCGGCGTAGAGGGAGCGGGGGTGGCTGAGGATCTCGGGGGCCTTGTCGTCCTCGCCCAGGCGGCGGGTCAGGGCGGCGCGCAGGCCGGCGTCGGCGGCCAGGCCGCCGGTCATCAGGACGGGGCCCTTGCCGCGGGCGGCGCGCAGCAGCTTGGCCAGCTGCTGGGCGATGGACTCGTGGATCCCGCGCAAGATCTCGCCGGTGGCGATGCCGCGCGAGACCATGTTGATGACGTCGGTCTCGGCCAGCACGGCGCAGATCCCCGACACCGGCTCGGCGCGCTGGGCGGCGTTGGAGATGTCGCCGACCTCGTCGAGGCGCACGCCCAGGTAGCGCGCGATGTTCTCGACGAACTGGCCGGTGCCGGCGGCGCACTGCGAGGTCATGCGGTAGGACAGCACCTTGGCGTGCTCGTCGACCTGGATGGCGCGGGCGTACAGGGCGCCGACGTCGAGCACGGTGCGCGCGCGCGGCTCCAGGATGAGGCCGCCGCGGGCGTGCGAGGTCATGCCGTAGAAGTGGCCGGTGCGCAGCCCCTGGGCCACGTCACCCTCGCCGGTGGAGGCGATGTAGGCCAGGTCGGACGCGGCGCCGACGCGGGCCTCGGCCAGGGCGCGCTCGAAGATGAGGCCGAGGACCTGGGCCGGCGCGCGGCGGCGGATGCGCTCGGACACGGCGGCGCGCACCGTGATCTCGCCGCCTGGCTCCTCGTCGACGACGGCGACCTTGATGGCGCTGGAGCCGATGTCGATCCCCGCGGTGGTCAGTCGATGCATGTGGCGCACTCCTTGGTCGGCTCGGTGACGTCGGGCACGCGCAGGTCGCGGCGCGCGAACAGGGCGCCGCCCAGCGCGCCGGTGTAGATGGAGTCGGCCGAGATGTTGATGGTGCGCGGGCCGTAGTGGCGCGACACCAGCTCGGTCAGGGCGCCGGTGCAGGCCGGGTTCTTGGCCACGCCGCCCGTGAAGGTCAGCTGGTCGTTGACGCCGCCGGAGCGCGCCAGCAGCGACATGGCGCGGGTCACGATGGCGCGGTGCAGGCCGGCCAGCACGTTCTCGCGCTTCTCGCCCACGGCGAGCAGGTCGCGCAGCTCGATGCCGGCGAACACCGTACAGGTCGAGGTGATGCGGCACGGCTTGTCGGCGGTCAGCGCCAGCGGGCCGAGCTCCTGCAGCGCCAGGTTGAGCTCGTCGGCGATGTAGCCGAGGTAGCGCCCGCAGCCGGCGGCGCAGCGGTCGTTCATCTGGAAGCCGGTGACCAGGCCGGCGGCGTCGACCTGGATGGCCTTGGTGTCCTGGCCGCCGATGTCGAGCACGGTGCGGGTGGCCGGGAACATCGCGTGCGCGCCCATGCCGTGACACAGGATCTCGGAGCGGATGCAGTCCTTGGCGAAGGGCAGCCGGGCGCGGCCGTAGCCGGTGCCCACCATGGCGGCGATCTCGGGCGGGTGGCGCACGGCGTCGATGCCCACGCGCAGAGTGGCCTCGCGCTCGGCGGCGTCGATCGACGGGGTGCGGCGCAGCGCGGCCTCCAGGGCGTCGATGAAGGGCACCTCGTCGAGCTGGTTCTCGACCTGCAGGATGGCGCGGTCGTAGATCCCGCTCAGGCGATCGAAGTCGAGCTGGCCGCGCGCGCAGGCCTCGTCGAGCGCGGCGTAGAAGCGGGCCCCGACCAGATCGCGGAAGAAGGCGCCACGATCGCGGGCGCCGCCGCCGAATAGCTCGTCGGCGACGTCGACCACGCGCGCCAGCAGGGTGTCCATCTCGGGCACCAGGCGGGCGCCGTCGCCGGGGATGGCGGAGGCGATGCTGCGACAGGTCTGGCGCAGCTGACGCAGGCGGTGCAGGTCACCCTCGAAGCGGAAGGCGCGGGCGGCCTCGGCGCCGCGCTCGCCCAGCGGGCCGAGCACGCGCGACAGCAGGGCGTCGGCCAGCGCCTCGCGGCGCGCGACCTCGACCGCGACGTCATAGTTGGCGCGCGTGTTGGTGATGCCGCGGCCGATGACATGCTCGTGCTCGTCGAGCAGCACGGCCTTGGAGGTGGTCGAGCCGAGGTCGATGCCGAGGTAGCTCTTCATGAGTGCACCGGGAGGTGGAGCTGTGGGGCGGCGGGCGGCGGCGCGGGCGTGGCGCTGGCGGTGGTGCCGGCGGCGCCGCGACGGCTGCCCAGCATCTGCAGGTACGACTCGACGCGGTTCTTGATGTTGGCGTGGCTGTAGTAGCGGCCGTCGACCAGGTCGGACTCGATGAAGCCGCCGGGCACGCCGCTCAGCCGCTCGACCTCGCGCATCATGTGCAGCTGGCCGGCCGAGAACGAGTTGCAGCTCTTGACGCTGTGGAACAGGAAGCCGTCGGCCTGGTACTCGCGCACGTTGCGCGCGATCAGCTCGGTGCGCGCGGGCAGCGACAGGTTCGTGTAACAGCCCAGGCAGTAGTCGGCCAGGCTCTCCAGCGGGCGGCGCGGGTCGTGGCGGAAGCCGGTGTCATAGACGCCGCCGACCTTGGTGTAGGTCGAGGCCACGGCGACCGCGCCCTCGTCATAGAAGATCTTCCAGAAGTTGCGGAACGAGGTCCAGTTGGGTGGGCCCTCGATGACCAGGCGGTACTTCTCCTGCGCCATCGGGCCGTCGGGGGTGACCGGGCCGAGGCCGGCGGCGCGGCGCTCGTCGACCTCGCGGCGCAGCGCGGCGTAGTAGTCGCAGGCGTCCTGGCTGCCGCGGAACGAGGTGAAGATGGGCCCGATGTAGTAGACGCCCGCGAAGTAGGCGTCGATGGGGGACGGCCGCGCCTTGGCGGCCTGGAACACGTGCACGAGGTCGTCCTCGGCGCGCGCCGAGCGCGCCAGGTTCTCCTCCAGGCGGGCCTGATCGAGCTTGCGACCGGCGATCTTCTCCAGCTTGGGGATGACCTCGCGCTCGAGCTGCTCGACCACGTAGGCGCGCATCGCGGGCGTCAGCTTGCCGTCGCCCTGGTAAGGCACGTGCAGCATGGCGATGTCGCAGCCGTACTGCTCGCGCAGGAGCTCGAACCACTTCATGAAGACGAAGCAGCCGGTGAACGAGCACAGCAGCAGATCGGGCGGCGGGATGGCCTCGCCGGTGGGGCCGAGGTTGCCCTTCATCATCATGCCGAGGTCGCACTTGACGTAGCTGCACACGTCCTCGGAGTGGCCGGCGCGCTCGGCCTCGCGGATGAAGCCGTCGGAGCGCTGGCGCATGCCCGACTGCAGCGCGTTGATCTCCGGGTAGACCGGGATGACGTCGAACGCCGACAGGAGCTCGGTCAGGTTGCCGGGGACGAAGGTGTAGACCACCGGGCGGTGGTCGCGCTGGGCCGTGGCCAGGCGGCCGAAATAGCCCGCCAGCATGGCCTTCTGCGTCTCCATCGACTGCTCTTTCTGGATCATGCGTGCCCCCACAGCTTGACGGAGTCGGCGAAGGTCCCGGCCTGCTCGCGGATGGACTGGAACTGCCCGGTGTTCTCGGCGTACTTGAAGGCGGTGTAGGGCACCTGGGCGTCGCCCAGCGCCTTGGTCAGGCGCGGCTGATCGAGCAGCGCGGGATCGCAGAACGACGGCGCCGCGAAGATGATGCCGTCGGCGTGCAGCCGCTTGGCCTCGGCGGCCAGGCAGCGGCCACGGTCGCCCTGGGCGTCGTAGCGCACCGCCGACGCGGTGCGGCCCAGCATCTCGGCTTCGGCCAGCGCC
>JBGASF010000149.1:0-18844 GCA_044229835.1 Polyangia bacterium
AGGCCTCCAACGGCACCCTGTTCCTCGACGAGATCGGCGAGATGCCGACGCCGCTGCAGGTCAAGATCCTGCGCGCGCTGCAGGAGAAGGTCGTGGTCCGCGTCGGCGACACCCGGCCCGAGACCTGCGACATCCGCGTGCTGGCGGCGACCAACCGCGACCTCGAGGCCGAGATCGCGGCGGGCCGCTTCCGCGAGGACCTCTACTACCGCTTGAACGTCGTCAACGTGCACCTGCCGCCGCTGCGCGAGCGCGGCGACGACATCCTGGTCATCGCGCGCTACCTCCTGACGCGCTATGCGGCCGAGTACCGGTCGAGCGTGAAGGGCTTCTCGCCCAACGCCGCCATCGCGATGAAGAAGCACCGCTGGCCGGGCAACATCCGCGAGCTCGAGAACCGCCTCAAGAAGGCCATCGTGCTGGCCGACAAGGCGCTGCTCGGCCCCGAGGACATGGATCTCGGCGAGGGCGTGCTGCCGCCGATCCTGCCGCTGCAGGAGGCCAAGGAGAAGTTCCAGCGCGACTACATCAACGAGATCCTCGCGCTCAACAACGGCAACCGCACCAAGACGGCGCGCGATCTCGGCGTCGACCCGCGCACCGTGTTCCGCCACCTGGAGAAGGAAGAGGGTGGCGATCCGGGGCCAGGGCCGGGCGAGGACGTCCCTGTATAAGGAGAGCCGCTGGAAGGTAGGCTAGCCAACGATTTCACAGGGGTATGACGAGGGAGTCAGAGCAGACGAGATGAAGGCAAGGAGTTTCAGGAAGTTGCCCGGGGCACGCTGGCTGCAATACAGCCTGGTCGTGATGTCTCTGTCCGCAGCCGGCTGTGTGATTCCGCTGAGCCTGGAGCCCGAACCGGCGACCGACGCCGGTGGGCTGCCAGCGGCGCCCAGCATCCTCAGCGGGGATCCGCCGTTCGGCCAGATCATCACGCTCAACAAGCCGGAGAAGCGCTCGCTGTCGGCCATCGTCGAGGACGCCAACGCCCGCGACACCATCGATGCCCGGCTGTACCTCGACCCCAGCACCAACCGCTCGCCGCTCAGCATCGGGCTGTCGGTCGACCGCCTGCCGCCCGGCCCCAAGGGAGAGACGCGCACCAAGCTGACCTTCGTCGAGGTGGCGTTCTGCTCGACCCTCGACGTCGGCAGCCACGACATCGAGCTCTATGTCGTCGACGAGAAGTTCGCCAACAACGACGTCGACGGTCGCCAGACCAACCCGGTCACCGACCACAAGGTCAGCGCGTTCTGGAGGCTCGACTGCCAGTGACGCGGCCCCTTCACATCGCCTTGCTGCTGGGCGTGCTCGCGCTGGGCGCTGGCGCGGGCTGCGTCGCGCACAACGACGGCGCACCGCAGCCCCAGCAGATGTGCAACGTCGACTTCCTGTGCGAGAGCGGCGACACCTGCGCCGCCGACGGCCAGTGCTATGGCCCGGTCAGCGATCCCGACACCCTCGCGGTCGAGGTCATCCCGGCCGCCGACGATCCCGCCAACGTGCGCCAGGAGTTCCTGGGCAAGGCCGGCTCGACCTCGCTGAGCGTGCAGCTCGAGACGCCGCACACGGTGACCGGCTTCGTGCGCCTGGGCAGCAGCGCGGGCGCCACCGGCAGCAAGATCGACGCCCGCCTGGTGGCGCGCCGCCCGTCGCGCCTGCCGGGGGGCGCCGACGTGGTGGTCGAGGCTCCTGCCACCGCCAAGGACGGCTTCCAGCTGCGCCTGCCGCCGGGCGAGGTCTGGCAGATCATCGTGTTCCCCAAGGACGGCGCCGACTCGCTGGACGGACCGCCGGTGCCGTTCGCCCAGCTGGTCGGGCAGAACCTGATGCGCGACTTCAACGTGCCGGCGCCGAGCGAGCTCAAGAAGGCGCGCGGCGTGCTGCAGAACGCCATCGGCGAGCCGCTGGTCGACGTCCCGGTGCAGATGTTCGGCCGCCTGCCGTCCATCAGCGGCGAGGTCGTGGCCTCGCAGAGCGTGCGCACCGCGGATGACGGCAGCTTCCAGCTGGCCATGCCGGTGGGCCTGCACAGCGAGTACCGCCTGGTCGTCAACGGCAACCAGTCCAAGCCGGCGATGCCCGAGGTCAGCTTCCCGGGTGTCGTCATCCCGGATCCGACCAACCTGGCGATGGTGAAGGACCTCGGCACGCTGTCCCTGCCCAGCTTCGGCACCCCGCAGCCGTCGATGGTCGAGATCCAGGGCACCACCATCGCGGGCGGCACCGAGAAGGCCATCGGCGCGCGGGTGGTGTTCACCACCGAGTGGAGCGAGAGCGCGCCCGGGGTCGCGGCGCCGTGCGTGGCGGGTGCGCGCTGCGCCCGCTTCCGGCGCGAGAAGGTGGTCGATGCCACCGGCAGCGTGGTGGTCGATCTGCTGCCGGGGACCTCGCAGAACGATCGCAGCTACAGCGTCTCGGTGCTGGCGCCGCCGATCTCGGACTTCGCCAGCCGCTTCGGCATCAACGTCATCGTGACCGAGCAGGGCGGCCTGCTGGCCCCCATCATGCTGGCGCCCAAGGTGCGCCTGACCGGACAGGTCTCCAACCTGATGGGGGCGCCGCTGGGCGATGTCGAGATCGTGGCGCGGCCGGTGCTGGATCCCGACGCCGCGCTGACTGCCAGCGAGATCAGCACGCTGGAGGCGTTCCAGACCCCGCGGGTGTTCTCCAGCATGGCCGACGGCAGCTTCACCGTGAAGGTCGAGCCCGAGTTCCTGGGTCGCGACGCCGCCTATGACCTCGAGCTGGTGCCGCCGCTGGAGTCGGGGCTGCCGCGCTGGGTGCGCCATGACGTGCTGGTGCCGCGCGATCTGCCGAGCAGCAAGCGCATCGTCAACCAGGGCACCTTCACGCCGCCCGAGCCGGTGCGCGTGAGCGGCCTGGTGCTGGCGCCCAACCAGCAGCCGCTGGCGCGCGCCGAGGTGCTGGTGTACCGGCTGGACGCCAGCTGCACGCGCGGGATCGTGGGGCCGGCGCCGACCTGCCTCAAGCCGACCCTGGTGGCGCGCACCACGACCGGGATGGCGGGCGCCAATGGCAATTTCTCGGTGGTGCTGCCGCGATCGGGGCTGTAGGGACGGAGGCGGACCGGAGGCGGACCGGAGGCGGACCGGAGACGGACCGGAGGCGGAACGGAGACGGACAAATGAGAATCCCCTGCTTCGCAGGGATTCTCATTTGACTTCGCATGTTTGTGCGACTAGATTCCATCCCAATCAGGTCCTGGATTGAGTAATTGTCTCGCGAGTCCCCCTCAGAGTTTCGACGCTATCGGCAGCTCAGCAGCGCGCTGTTTCTGATCCTTGCGATCGGCGGCGCGGGCCTGCTCGGTGTCAGCATCGCGTGGGAGCTATGGGGGAATGGGTCAAAGGCCCAGGGGACACGTGAGGTGACAGGTGCGGAGCAGACCGCGCTGCAGTGTGCCGACGAGCTCGGCCTGCTGGAGCAGCGACTCGCGCAGTCTCTTGGAGCGCTGGCCGGCAAGGCCACTCCCGAGGCGGCGCGGAGCGCGTGGGCGGACTTCCATCGGGACTGGGACCGCGACCTCGCAGGGGTCGTGGACAGGTGCCAGGGGACGAGCGTCCCCGGACACGAAGCATTTGCCCGTGCGACGGCCGACCTGACGGCCATCGCGCAGGCTTACGACGCGCTGGCTGGCGAACTCATCGCCGGCCCCGTGCCGCGCAGCGCCAGGTGGAGGGCCGATCTTGGCGCCTCACGGTCGGCGTTGCTGACGGACACGGGCACGACCCGGCGAGCTCGGTGACTCGCGGCCAGCGCAGGCAGTAGAAAGAGAGCACGTGATGGGAGCGGAAGAAGTAGTGAATGCGACACCGGTGGAGGGCACGGCCCTGCCCGCTGGCGACGCAGCAGCAGCAGCAGCGGCGCAGGCGGCAGTGCCGGCGCCCGAAGAGTTTTCCTTCGCGGACATGAAGCTGAATGACCCGGTGCTCAGCGCGCTGACGGACATGGGCTTCACGGCGCCGCTGGAGGTGCAGCGCCTGACCTTCGAGCCCGCGATGGCGGGCCGCGACCTCCTGGTGCAGGCGCGCACCGGGTCGGGCAAGACGGCGGCGTTCGGCATCCCGTTCGCGCAGGGGCTGGTCAAGCCGGACAAGAAGGGCGTGCAGGCCATCGCGCTGTGTCCCACGCGCGAGCTGGCGCTGCAGGTCGCCAACGAGCTGGCGCGCATCCTGGCGCGCCTCGACATCGGGGTCGTCGCGGTCTACGGCGGCGCGCCGATGGGGCGCCAGATCGAGGCCCTCAAGGCCGGGGCGTCGATCGTGGTCGGCACCCCGGGGCGCGTGCTGGATCACATCCGGCGCGGCACGCTGAAGCTGCGCGATTGCACCATCGCCGTGCTCGACGAGTGCGACGAGATGCTGTCGATGGGCTTCCTGGAGGACATCGAGAAGATCCTGAGCGAGCTGCCCCCGCCGGGGACGCGGCAGACGCTGCTGTTCTCGGCCACCATCCCGCCCGACATCGATCGCATCTCGCAGCGCTACATGCGTGATGCGCAGCGCATCAAGCCGAGCGAGAAGGGGCTGGCCCCGCCGCAGATCACGCACGCCTACTACATGGTCAGCGGCGCCTCGCGCAACAAGGACCTCCTGCGCGTGCTCGACCTCGAGAAGCCGGAGTCGGCCATCATCTTCTGCAACACCCGCGACGAGACCGCTTCGGTCGCCGGCTTCCTGCAGCGCCACGGCCACGACGCCGAGCACATCTCGAGCGATCTGTCGCAGGCCGATCGCGAGCGCGTGATGAACCGCAGCAAGGACAAGACGCTGAAGTACCTGGTCGCCACCGACATCGCGGCGCGCGGCATCGACATCAGCGACCTGACCCACGTCTTCAACTACACCTTCCCGGAGTCGGCCGAGATCTACATCCACCGCACCGGTCGCACCGGGCGCGCGGGCAAGGCCGGCGCGGCGATCTCGCTGATCGGACCGCGCGAGCTGGGGAACTTCTACTACCTGAAGCTGATCACGAAGGTGAAGCCCGAGGAGCGGACCTTGCCCACCGATGACGAGCTGTCGACCCGCCGCGAGGCGGATCGCTATCAGAAGCTGCTGGGCAGCGTCGCCGACGACGCCGGCGAGGAGTGGCGCGCGCTGGCGCGTCGCCTGGCGACCTCGAGCGACGCCGAGCGCGTGGTCGCGGGCCTCATCAAGCGCGAGCTGCAGGGCCGCGGTGGCGACACCGACGAGACCAAGCCGAGCGCGAGTGTGAGCAAGCTCGGCGGTGGCTTCGGGCCGCAGCGGGTCACCGTGCGCGATGACGGCCCGCCGGGCGGCGGCGTCGGCGGCGGCGCGGGTGGCCAGGGCGGCGGCTCGGGCGGGGGTGCGGGCGGCCGGGTCGGCGCGCGCAAGGAGGCCCCGGCGCTGGATCTGGGCGTACGCATGCCGCGCAAGGTCAACGTGGTCGACCTGGCGTCGGCGCAGGCGCTGGTGCAGGGTGCGCCGGCCGCTGGTGCTGGTGCTGGTGCTCCGCGCGAGGACCGGCCGCGCGAGGACCGTCCGCGGCGTGACCGTGAGGACCGGCCCCGGCGCGACCGCGAGGACCGTCCCAGGCGTGAGCGCGACGACCGTCCGCGCGAGCCGCGCGAGGCGGTCGCGGTGGCGCCGGTCGGTGAGGCCGGCGTCCCGGCGGCGGCGAGCGACGCCACCGGCGCGCTGCCGGAGGCGGTGGCGGCTGGCGGCGAGGCTGCCCCGGCGGCTCAGGGCGTGCCCGGCGAGCAGCGTGAGCGCACCAGCCGGCGTCGGCGCAGCGACTTCAATGACCGGCCGGGGGACCGCGGTGGAGATCGCGGTGGCTTCGCTGGACGCGAGCGCGGCGGCCGTGATCGCGGTCGCGGCGGGCCGGGTCGAGACCGTGACCGGGGACCGCGCACGGGCGACAGCGCAGGCGCAGGCGCAGCCGCGGGTGCCGCGGCGGCCGAGCGTGCGCGCCGGCAGCCCGAGCCGGTGGCGCCGCTGGAGCGTCCGCCCGGCGACTCGCGCGAGTTCTGGGAGGCCTGGGTCGACGAGAAGACCACGGTGCGTGATCCGGCCCCGCTGAGCGAGGCGCCGCGCCTGGAGGGTGAGGTCGAGGCCTTCGACGAGGGCGGCAAGACCAGCTCGTACGAGCCGCTGCCGCCCGCGGCCCCGAATCCGCGTGACGCCGGCCTGGTGCGCCTGTACCTGAACCTGGGCAAGCGCGACGGCGCCAGCCAGGCCGAGGTCGAGGAGCTCATCCTCGCGCGCACCGGCCTGGCCGAGCTCGATCTGTCACGGCTCGACGTGCAGGGCACGCACACGTACATCCACGTGCGGCCCGAGCTCGAGGCCAGCATCGTCGCCGCGCTGACCGGCCACGTGCATGGCACCCGCGCGCTGGTCTGCGAGCGCGCGCGCAAGTAACCCGCCTGAAACCACCCGATGGGTCGGGCCTGCGCGGTCCGGAATGGTCCGACCCATCGGATCGTGGTCATCCAATCCACGCTCGCGTTCGTATCCTTGTCCTGCGATGATGTCCCCGACCAGGGGGAGAGCGGGCAAGGAGAGGAAGAGCGAGCGATGAAGAAGCACAGCTACACACAGACCCAGTTCCTCATCGAGATCGGCGGACTGCTGGCCTTTGCGTACGCAAACATCGTGCTGTGGGCGCGGCTGGCGCCCGATCTCGGTACCGATGACGTGTGGATGATCGCGGGCGGCGTGCTGCTGGCGGTGCTCAGCGCCGACTTCCTGTCGGGCCTGGTGCACTGGGCCGGCGACACCTGGGGCACCGAGGACTGGCCGGTCATCGGCAACTCGCTGATCCGCACCTTCCGCGAGCACCACACCGATCAGACCGCCATCACCCGCCACGGCTTCGTGGAGACCAACGGCGCGCAGGCGCTGACCTCGCTGTGGATCCCCATGCTGGCGCTGTGGCTGGAGCGCTACAGCAGCTTCTGGGGCCTGTACTTCGGCATGCTGGCGCTGTTCATGGCGTGCACTGGACAGATCCACAAGTGGGCGCACCAGGAGCGCGCGCCCATGGTGGTGCGCTGGCTGCAGAAGGCCAAGCTGCTGCTGGGCGCCGAGCACCACCAGGGCCACCACACCGCGCCGTTCACCAGGTCGTACTGCATCACCTTCGGCTGGATGAACCGCACCCTCGACGCCATCCGCTTCTTCCGCGCCACCGAGCGCGTCATCACCTGGATCACGGGCGCCGAGCCGCGGGCCTACGAGATGACGCCGGCGGCGCGTGAGGCGGCGGCGCGCGAGCGCACCCAGCGGGCGTAGCTCCTCAGGTGTCGGACCGGGCCGCGTTGACCAGGATGGTCGGCGCCGGCTCGCCGGAGGCGGCGCACAGCTCGGTGGCGCGCGCGATCTCGCGCTTCCAGGCCTTGTGGTGGTTGCGGCCCTTGACCAGGGCCTCCTTGCCGAGCAGGCGGAAGGCCTCTTCGCGGCCGTGGCTCTCGGCGGCGGTGGCCAGCACCATGCCGCGCAGGCCGTCGCACAGATCGAGGTCGAGGCCGCCACGGCGCTCGGCGGCGGCGACCACCGCGCGGGCGGCGGCGGCGAGGGCGTCGGCGAGCGAGGTCGCAGCGGCGGCGCCGGCGGGGCTGGGCGCGCCGGGGCTCTCGTAGGCCAGCGCCTGCGCGATCTCGCGCCGCGTGAGGGTCAGGTTGCCGGAGCCGCCCGCGGTGGTCACCATCAGGGCCAGCGAGTAGGCCCGGCGCAGGATGTTGTCGAGCTGGCGCAGGTTGCCTGGCCAGGGCTGCGCGGTGAGCAGCTGCGCGGCGTCCTCGGCCAGGGTGCACGCGCCCTTGGTGCTGGTGTCGGCGTGGCGGCGCGCGAGCATGAAGCGGGCCCAGGCGGCGATCTCGTCGCGACGCTCGCCCAGCGGGGGCACCCGCACCGGCAGCACGTTGATGCGGTAGTACAGGTCGGGGCGGAAGCGGCCCTCGGCGACCAGGGCCTGGAGATTCGCGTTGGAGCCGACGATGAAGCGCACGTCGGCGACCCGATCGCGGGCGCCTTCGCCCAGGGTGCGGTACAGGCGCTCCTCCATCACGCGCAGCAGGCCCGCCTGGGTGGCCAGCGACAGCTTGTCGATCTCGTCGATGAACAGGGTGCCGCCCTGGGCCGAGGCCAGCGCGCCGGGGTGATCGCCGACCGCGCCGGTGAAGGCGCCGCGCTTCCAGCCGAACAGCTCGCCGAACTGCAGCTCCTCGGGGACGGTGTTGAGATCGATGCTGCCGAAGGGCTTGCCGCGGCGGGCCGACTGCTCGTGACACCAGCGCGCCAGGCGTGACTTGCCGGCGCCGGTGGGGCCACCGATGAGGATGGTGTCGTCCTGCCCCGCGAACACCCGCAGCATGGCGATGAGCGGCGCCATGCTGGCGCCGACCACCGGCAGCAGAGCGTCGGTGACCACCGGCGGCGGCGCCGAGGGCAGCGCGGCGAGGTGCGGCGTGGCGACGTCGGCCAGGATCTCCAGCCAGTCGACCCAGTCGAGCGGCGCCAGCTGCTTGCCGGTGCCGTTGCGCAGGTCGAGCTCGAACGAGGCCATGCCGACGATGCTGCGGTCGGGCGCGCGCAGCGGCACGACCTGGACATGGCTGACGCCGCGGGTGGCGAAGCGGACCCCCGACTGCTGGGTCTCGAAGGCGCGCTGCGGGGCGGTGGCGCCGTGCGGGGTGACGCGATCGATGGCGACGTCGACCCAGACCGGCGCCTTGTGGTGTTCGACCCAGCGCCACGCGGTGGTGGCCTGCGCACCCAGCGAGTTGCCACGGCGATAGCCGGCCTCGGTGCGCTCGAGGACGAGCAGGCGCTGGTACGCGTCGACCGGGCGCAGGTGCAGGGCGCCGCGCACCAGGGTGCCGCCGCCGCACTGCGGAGCCGCGGTGATGGCGTGCTGCACCAGCTCGAGCATGGGTTCGAGGGTGCGCTCGGCGGCCTCCTCGAAGCTGGCGGCGGTGCGCAGGCGCAGGGCGAGCTGGGCCACGGGATCCATGGTCGGCATGTTCGCCTGCGCGGGGGCGCTTGGCCAAGGATTGCGTACTGGCGGGACGCAGGGTGCGTGGGGCGGACACGCGAGCGCTTGGGCGGACATCCACAAGTGGTGGCAATCACGCGGCAAAGAGGTGGCCCAGGACTTGGAATAGGGAGGCGGCGGAGGTGTCGATGTATCAGCGCGCAGGCACGCAGGAGCAGGCGGTCGAGGGTCGTCTGGGCAGCACGGAGCAGGCGGCGCCGGGGCGGCGCACGCGCACCGAGGGGCTGCGCCCGATGCAGGCCAAGCGCACTGATCCCGCGCGCGACGTCGATCCTGCCACGCTGCCGGCGGGCGGCGGCGGCGTGCAGCTGCCCGAGGGGCTGCGCAGCAAGATGGAGAGCGCGCTGGGGGCGGACTTCAGCGCGGTGCGCGTGCACGTCGGGCCGGCGGCGGCGGCGGTCGGCGCGCGGGCGTACACCCAGGGCGACGACATTCACTTCGCGCCCGGCCACTATGATCCGGCGTCGGAGTCGGGGCAGCAGCTGCTCGGGCACGAGCTGGCGCACGTGGTGCAGCAGCGCGCCGGGCGGGTGACGGCGCCGACGCAGGCCAAGGACGGCGGTGCGATGGGGGCGCCGATCAACGCCGACGCCGGGCTGGAGGCGGAGGCCGACGCCGCGGGGGCCAGGGCGGCGCGCGGGGAGATCGCGTTCGGGGCCGACAAGGCCGGCGGAGGCGGCGGCGGCGCGCGCGGCGGCGTCCTGCAGCGCGCCGTGGGCTTCGAGTTCGAGCTGGGCAGCTGGGACTCCAAGAACACCGCCGAGAACCGGCGCCTGGCCAAGGGCGAGAAGATCGCGCGCCATGACGGCTTCAACATCGAGGGCGAGGACGCCGGTGCCACCTCGGCGGTCGAGTTCGTGACCAAGCCGCTGGCCACCCTGGGCGAGATCGAGGGCGCCATCGGCACCGCGCAGGAGATCGCGCAGGGCATGTTCTCGCGTAGGCCCACCCTGACCGCCGAGCTGTATGGCGGCTCCAGGGACGTCACCATCACGCCTGGCGAGGCCAAGGCCAAGATGCAGGCCTCGCCAGCCATCGCGCTCGACAACATCGGCGACCTGTACACGCACAAGACCATGCAGGTCTCGAACCCCAAGGCGCTGGTCGGCAAGGTGCGCAGCGTGCTCGGCGAGAGCTCGACCAAGGAGCTGCTGGGGAGCAAGGACGCCCCGGTCGATCCGTCGAAGGCGATGGAGGGCCTGCTCATCCTGATCGTCGACTACATCCTGCAGGGCATGAGCAAGGCCGAGCGCAGCTACCCCAAGTCGGCCTTCAACATCATGGCGCGCACCTCGTTCACCAAGATGTTCAACCTCATCCCGGAGCACGAGTTCTTCGCGCACAAGGACAACCTCGACAAGTGGGTCGGCCTGGTCATGAAGATCGTCGACAGCTTCCCCTTCCCCGAGCACATGAAGGGCAAGGACCAGCCGGTGCTGAACAACGTCTTCACCGGCATGGACGCGGTGCCCGACGCCAAGGGCGAGGTGCCCAAGGGCGAGCACGCCTACACGCTGAACACCACGCGCGAGCAGTGGCTGAAGTCGATGCCCGAGAAGGACCTGCTGGCCAAGGCGCAGGACAAGCGCTTCGAGGGCATGGGCGCGTACGACGACGCCACCGACAAGCTGGTCGAGGAGGGCGTCAAGCTGGGGGTGGGCGAGCTGGTCAAGAGCACGCCGCCGGAGGAGCTGGGTGTCGGGGTCGACGAGGACGCGCCGGAGTCGGACCAGCAGCACCAGGAGGAGGTGCAGCCCAGCGTCGAGCAGGCCCCGGTCGAGCAGCAGGGCTCGGCGCCGCCCAGGGAGGCGCCGCTGTTCGAGCTGCGCGGCCAGCGCGATCTGTTCGGCATCGACCAGGAGGTCGGCCTGGGCGAGTGGCTGAACAAGGCCAAGGAGATCTACGCCATCGTGGACGACGTCAACAAGGGCGCGACGTATGGCGCCAAGAAGTCGGGCCATGGCGTGGCGCCGGATGTCGATGACCGAGGCGCGTGGAGCGAGACCGCGATGCCGGTGCGGCCGCAGGCGACGCCGCAGCCGGTGGCGCAAGTGGCGCAGGTGGCGCAGATGGCGCCGAGCAAGGGGAGCGGCAGCGGGAGCAAGAAGAAGTTGAAGAAGCCGGCGAAGAAGAAGTGGCGGTGGCCGTTCTCGAAGCTGTTTGGGTGAAACAGGTGGCAGGTGGCAGGTGACAGGAAACCGGAAACAGGCAATGGGGAATGGGCGAGAAGGCGGTGGGAAGCGGGCTACGGGCCGAAGGGGTCCTTGATCTCGTCGCTGCCGCCCTTCTTGCCGCCGGTCTTCTTGCCGCCGGTCTTCTTGCCGGTGCCCTTCTTCACGGTGCCCTTGTCGACCACCGGGTCCAGCGCGTCGAGGTTGATGATGTACTCGCGATCCTTGTCGACCGCGACGTCGAGCGCCGAGTCCTTGAAGCCCGGCATGGTCAGGGTCAGCTTCTGAGGGCCGCCGGCCGGATCCAGCTTGAGCGTGATCGGCGTCTTGCCCTCGACCACCTTGCCGCGGGTCACCGTCGCGCCCGGCGGGGTCGTGACCACGCTGATCATGGCCTCGGTGACTGGCGCGGGCGATGGCTCGACCACGACCGCTCCAGCTCCCGGACTCGTGCTCGGACTCGTGCTCGTGCTCGTGCTCGGACTCGTGCTCGGACTCGCGCTCGCGTTCGGACTCGTGGTCGTGCTCGAGGTCGCGCCGGCGCTCTTGTCCTTCTTCTTGCCGCCGCCCAGCATGACCGCCGCGACCACGGCGCCGACCAGCGCCAGGCCACCCAGCGCCAGCCCCACCTTCAGCCCGGTGCGCTTCGGCGGCTGCCAGTCGGCGTCGGCATCATCCGCGGCCGCGCCGACGCCGCGCGCCGCCGCGCCCTGCCCTTGCGCTGCGAAGGCCGCGGCGGCCGCCTTGCGGACCTCGCTCGCCATGCCCTCCTGCGACGGCATGGTGTTGGCCATCACCAGGTTGGGATCGGTGACCTTGGCCTGGCCCGGCTGCACGTGGCCGAACATCGGCGGCGCCTGCATCGACGGCATCGAGCCCGACGCCGCCATGCGCGCCGCCGAGGCGGCCTGGACCTGGCCCGCGCTGTCGACCGACTCCAGCGCGGCGCCGAGCTCCGCCATGCTCTGGTAGCGGCGGTCGCGATCCTTGTCGAGCGCCTTGAGCACCACCGCCTCGACCGCGGGCGGCACGCCCAGCTCGGGATACTGCGCGCTGAGCCGGACCACCGGATCGAAGATGTGCTTGGTCAGGACGCCCATGAACGACTGGGCCCGGAAGGGCACGTCGCCGCACAGCATCTCGTACAGGATGCAGCCCATGGCGTAGACATCGACGCGCCGGTCGGTCTTCTCGCCGCGGGCCTGCTCGGGCGCCATGTACTCGGGCGTGCCGAACACCATGCCGGTGCGGGTCAGGCGCTTGCCGCTCTCGTCGAGCTCGGTCATCTTGGCGATGCCGAAGTCGAGGATCTTGACGAAGTCCTCACGCGCGCCGCGCTTGATGAGGAAGATGTTCTCGGGCTTGAGGTCGCGGTGCACCACGCCCACGTTGTGCGCCTCTTCCAGCGCGGCGCAGATCTGCAGCGCGATGGGCTTGACGTGCTTCCACTTCAGCGGGCCGTGATCCTTGATGTGGTCCGACAGATCGTGGCCCTTCAGGTACTCCATCGCGATGAACACGGTGCCGCCGGGGATGCGGCCGAAGTCCGTGATGTCGACGACGTTCTCGTGGCGGATCTTGGAGGCGGTCTTGGCCTCGTGCAGGAAGCGCTCGACCAGCTCGGGCTTGCGGCCGTACTCGCCGTGCAGGACCTTGAGCACGACCTTCTTCTCGATGATGGTGTGCAGGGCCAGGTAGACCGCGCCCATGCCACCCTCGCCGATGCGCTGCAGGATCTGGTAGCGGTCGAGGATGGTGCGGCCGACCAGCTCGTCGGGCTCCAGGGCGTGGACGCCGCTGGGATCGTCGCGCGGCGCCTCGCCCTCGCCTACCAGGGGCAGGGGTGGCTCGCTGTCCTTCGGATCCATCGGCGTCTGCGCCATCGTTACCCTTATGACACGGTGATCAGTCGGGACAATTGGCCAGCGGGTTCGGGTTCTGCAAACCGTCGACGCAGCGCGGCTGCTGCTTGCACGTGATCGAGGCGCTCTTGGTGACGGTCTGGGTCACGGTCTGGTCCTGGAACCCCAGCTGCTTGCACACGATCGAGATCTTGGCGCCCTTCTTCTTCTTCAGGGTCGCCTTGCCCTTGCCCAGCTTCTCCCCATTCACGAAGATATCACTCCCCGGTGGGTCGGTCTTGATGGTGACGGTGAACTCGTCGGGCGGCGCGGCCGTCGGCGACGGCCCAGGCGGGCCGGCATCCACTGTAGGCGCCGCGACCACCTGCGCATCCGGCGTCGCCACCGCCACCGCAGCGTCGGGCGCCGGCAGCGCGGCGTCGGGCACCTTGATGGCGATCACGCCGGCGTCGAGCCCGGGCGCGACCACCGGCTTGTCCTTCTTGTTGAACAGCTTGAGCGCCAGCACCGTGACGCCGGCCACGGCGGCCAGCACGCCGAGGGCGATCCCGATCTTCTTGCCGCCCGAGCCGGGCACCGCGGCCTCGCCGGTCAGCGGCGGCATCGCGGCGGTGCGCTGATCGGGCGCCGCGCCCGGCCACGAGCGCAGCCCCGGCGGCGTCTTGCGCGGCGGTGAGGTGTCGGGGCGCTGGCCCAGCTGGTTGACCTGCGCCGTCGGCATGCGCACCGCACCCGAGCCGGCCTGCACGTCCATCACCGTGACCGCCGACATCGAGCCCGACTGGCTCTGCCCCATGTTGCCCATGGGGACACCCTCGCGCTGCAGCTTGTGCGCGATGTCCTCGATGGCGGCCACGAAGGCGCGCATGTCGGGGCAGCGCTGCGCCACGTCCTTGGCCATGGCGTACTCGATGAGGCCCTCGACCGCGGGGTGGATGTGCGGGTTGATGGCGCTCGGGCGCGGCGGGAAGTCCATGATGACCTTGGCCAGCGTGGCCATCACCGACTCGCCCTTGAAGGGCACCGTGCCGGTCATCATCTCGAACAGGATGCAGCCGCAGGCGTAGACATCGCAGCGGTGGTCGACCTCGCGGCCGGCGGCCTGCTCGGGTGCCATGTACTCGGGCGTGCCGAACACCATGCCGGCGCGGGTCAGGCGCGAGCTGCCCTCCTCGGGCGACATCTGCGCGATGCCGAAGTCGACGATCTTGACGAAGTCCTTGTTGCCCTCGCGCGGGGTCAAGAACACGTTGTCGGGCTTGAGATCGCGGTGAATGATGCCCTTGTCGTGGGCGGCGGCCAGGGCGCGACCGAGCTGCGCCATGATGGGCAGCGCGCGCCCGGGCGCCATGATGCCCTCCTTCATCGCCTGCGCCAGCGTGGGGCCGACGACGAAGTCCATCACGAAGTAGGAGTGGCCGTCGGGCAGCACGCCGAAGTCGTGCACGTCGGCGATGTTGGGGTGGCCGATGGTCGAGGCGGCGCGGGCCTCCTGGATGAAGCGCTTGACCACCGAGCCGTCGCGCGCGACCTCGCGCTTCAAGACCTTGATCGCGACCTTCTTGGCCAGGATGGTGTGGTGCGCCGAGTACACGACGCCCATGCCGCCCTCGCCGATCTTCTGGTCGAGCTGGTAGCGGCCGTCGATGGTCTGCCCGACCAGGGCGTCGTAGTCGGGCTTGTTGGGCGCCGAGATGGCGAACAGACGGGCCCCGTGCGTCGGGCAAACCTCGTCCAGGTCGGGGAATGACTCCCTGCACTCGGGGCAGAACTTCATCGGGACGCGGCCAATCTAGCACGCCAACTTGGCGTGGGCACACATCTTGGCAAGTCTAGTTGCACCTGAGTTGCATCTTGCCCGGCTACGGCGCGGGCGCCAGGGGCGACCCGGCCGGGATGACATAGTCGGGATCGGGGAACAGCTCGGTGGCGCGGATCATGGCCGAGCAGGCGTGCTGGATGTAGTCGATGCGGATGTCGCGGCGCACCGTCGAGCCCATCAGGGCGCCCTGGCTGAGCTCGCCGTCGTGCAGGAGATAGGTGTTGTCGGGGCGGATCTGGTTGCGGGTCAGAAACTCCAGCGCGCGCCAGATCTGGCGCTTGGTGTCGGGCGCGGCGCGGCCGTGGGCGCGGCTCAGGCGCCAGGCCGAGATCATGGTCTCGGTGCGCGACGACACCGGGGTGTTGTTGGGCGGGAAGAACGGGGTGAAGCCGTAGCCGCCGCTGAAGTCGGGCTGGCCCGGCGCCTCGCCGGGGGCGAACTGGGCGCGGCGCAGGAACTTGCCGTAGGCCTCGCAGAAGTCGACGTACTGCGCCTTCTTGACGTAGCGCGAGGCGGCCTCGGCGGCGATGCAGGTCCAGTGATCCTCGCCGAAGAAGAACGAGCCCGCGAAGTAGTCGTAGCTGCCGCCGGTCAGCCAGTCGAGCGCGTGCTCCATCGGCGCCAGGTACTTCTTGTCGCCGGTGACCTCGTACAGGCGGGCCAGCGCCAGGGCGGCCTCGCCGTCGAAGTACATGGTGCGCGTCTTCAGGTCGCGGGTGCGCGTGGCCAGGTCGAAGTAGTGCGAGAAGCTGCCGTCGGGGCGCTGCATGAAGAGGACGAACTCGCCCAGGCGCAGCATGACGTCGTGGTAGGTGCGCTCGCCGGTGGCGACCTCGAACTCGGCCAGGGCGTTGATGGCCAGCGCGGTGGCGCCCATGCTGGCGCTGGGCGCGCCGGCGTCGGTGACACAGGCGTACGGCGGCTCGGGCTGGCCGGCCGGGGTCACGCCGCAGCTCGAGGGGGTCTGCTCGCCCATGTACTGCATGGCGCGCTCGGCGCCGGCGCGGAACTCGGGCAGGCGGGTGTAGCGGTACAGCTGGGCCAGGAAGTAGGTGGTGCCGGAGTGGCGCGGCATGTTGTAGCCGCCGCTGACCGGGTCGGAGCGCCGGCCGTCGTTGGTGTGGTACTCGTAGACGAACTTGCCGCGGTCGTTGAGCATGCGCAGGAGGTAGCGGCCGCCCGCGATGGCGGCCTCGCGCAGGCGCCTCGGGGTCAGCTCGGGCGCCGGGGTGTTGCCGCGCAGGACCGGCAGGGCGGCGGCGCCGCGCTCGGGCGCCTCGACGAAGCCCTCGGTGCGGATGCGGTAGAAGTGCGGCTTCGTGCGCGCCAGCGACTCGGCGCTGACACCGGCGCGGTCGTACAGCGTCAGCACGGCGTCCTCGGTCGACAGGCCGGCGTACCAGTCGATGAACTTGAAGGGGCGGTGGCCCTCCAGGTAGTGGCCGATGATCATGTCGTCGGCCATCAGGAAGTGGCGCTTGCCGGCGAACGACATCGCCAGGGTGTCGACGCCAGGCACCAGGCCGAGCGAGAACGCCGCCGGGATCGAGGTGATGATGGGGCCGGCGCCGCGGGTGACGTCGATCTTGATGCGGGCGCGGGCGCGATCCTCGGGGCTGAGCGCGCTGATGCCGGGATCGGTGCGCAGCGCCTCGGCGGCCGCCATCAGGGCGTCGGCGATGGTCTGGCCGCCTCCGCTGACGTGGCGGAACAGCGGCTGGGCGCGGTGCCACACCGTGACGAAGACCGGGCCGCCGCGCGGGCGGCGCGCCAGCGCGCTCGAGGTCGGGCGCGTCGGGGTGTCGCCGTCGAGGGCGTGGCGGATGGTGGCGATGGCCTCGGTGCGCGCCTCGCTGGGCAGCGCGGGCGCCAGGTCGATGCGCGCCCAGGCATACACCGCGTAACAGGCGATGAAGAGCACGACCGGGAAGGCCAGCACGGCGTAGAGGAAGCCGCGACGCACCTTGGCCAGGATGCGATCGAGGCGCTCGTCGCGGCTGCGCTGGGTGACCGCGTCGAGGCGGGCGCGCGCGCGGGCCTGCTTGGAGGCCTTAGGCGGCATCCGTCGCGGGGGCGGACTTGGCCGGGGTCGCGCTGGCCTCGGGCGGACCGCCCCGCAAGCGGCGGCGGACCTCGGGGCGCAAGAGGAAGCGGATCTGGAACACGGGCAGCAGGCCGAAGACCTCGACGGCCAGGAAGGCGGCCAGCAGGCACACGGTGGCGGCGCCCTTGCCGAAGCCGCCATAGACGCCGCGCAGATAGGACGCCGACAGCGCCAGGGCCGAGATCAGGAACAGCGTGAAGGTGAGCAGCAGGCCGGCCACCGCGAGGCCGACCCAGCCCGACCAGCGCCGGCGCGCGATCAGGGCGGCGCCGGACAGCACCAGGCCGACGAACAGCGCCCAGACCAGGAGCTTGACCGAGCCCGAGCGCGACGGGGCCACCTCGAGGCCGAGGTAGAGGTAGGCGATGCCAAAGGCGATGTCGAGCACGCCATAGGTGATGAGACCGCGATCTGGTTCGACCGGGAGCATGGCGGCGGGTTTACGCTCTGACAGTGCGCGGTGTCAACGACGGAAGGCTTGGCGGAGCCACGGGAATATCGAATGACAGGCGCAGGTTTGCCTCATCGCCTGCAGGCGGATGGAGTCAACGACAATGGCGGTGAAGCTGGACAAGAGCTGCCCGGAGTGCGGCACCCAGGTGTCGTCGCTGGCATCGCGGTGCAAGCAGTGCGGCGCGGGGCTGCTGGCGCGCGGGGCCGGCGCGGGTGCGGGCGCGGGTGCGGGCGGCGCTGCACGCGGGGTGGCGCCGGTGGCGCTGGCGGTGAGCGCGGAGGTGGCGGTGGCGCCGCCAGTGGCCGTGCCGGTGGTCGAGAAGGTCGACAGCGAGGCGGCGCTCAAGCTGCGCGCAGCGGCGGCGCGGCGGGCCGAGGCCCAGCAGGAGCAGGCGGCGCCGCCGGCGTGGCGGACCCCGGCGGTGATCGCGGGCGTCGCGGTGGTGGCCGGTGTGGTGGCCTGGCTGCTGGTGCGTGACGCGGCGAGCGCCGAGCGCGGGACGCTGGCCAGCGCGACCAGGGCGGGCGGCAAGCCGGCGCCGCTGCCGCCGCTGGATCCGGCGGATCAGCGGGCCCAGGTGCCGGATCCGGTGGATCCGTTCGGCAGCAGCGCACCGTTTGCGCCCGGCGCCCCTGCCCCGTCGCTGCCGACCAACCCGCCGCCCGGGCTGGGTGGCGGCCTGGGCCAGCTGCCACCCGGGTTCCCCGATCCGTTCGCGGGCGCCGGGGGACCGTTCGGCAACATGCCCGGGCTGCCCAGCCTGAAGGACCTGATGCAGCAGACGCGCGGCGGCCTGGGCGGTGCGCCGCCCGATCCGGCGGCGCTGCAGTTCGCCGACAAGGCGTTCGCCCTGCTGTGTGACAAGGCGGCGGCGTGCGGCCTGGTGGATCCAGGTGACAAGATGTCGTGCGAGATGCTGAGCCAGGGGCTGATGAGCGGCGCGCTGGCGCAGGCCATGGCGCCCAGCAGCGGCAGCTGCAAGTTCGACCCGACCAAGGCGGCCCAGTGTCTGAGCCTGCTGCAGGGGATCGACTGCGGGGCCGGCGGCGGAGCCGGTGGCATGGGCGGCGGCGGCTTCGGCAGCGGCGACCCGCTGGCGATCATGATGCTGCTGCAGCAGGCCCAGGGCTGCGCGGAGGCGTTCGCCTGCATGTGATCGAAGGCTAGCCCAAGGCTTCGTTCAAGGCTCTCAGGATTCATCACAGCGCTGTCCGCCGGAAAGCTCCGAGGGCTGGCGGCCGCCGTGGCCTCCAGTGCAGCCTCCTGCGGCGGACCCTCAGCCAGCGGTCGGCCCGCGCGGCCGAGGTTCGCGGGTGCCTCGGGCGACGGGCTGCGCGGCGGCGGGCCCCGACAAGGGGGCCCGCTCATCGCCGCTCCGCCTGGCGC
>JBGASF010000014.1:0-81547 GCA_044229835.1 Polyangia bacterium
GGGCGAGGCCGTGCCTCGCACCAAAGAAGAGAAGAAGGCCGCCTCGGCCAAGAAGGCCGTCGCCGACCACGCCGAGCTCCCGAAGGACGCCTACGTCGCCTACGCCGACGGCGCGTGCTCGGGCAACCCGGGGCCGGCGGGGGTCGGGGTGTTCTACGAGTACGGCGCGGAGACGCGCGAGCTCTCCGAGTACCTCGGCAGCGCGACCAACAACATCGCCGAGCTCACGGCGATCCTTCACGGCCTCGAGATGGTCTCCGATCCGACGGTGCCCGTCGACTTGATGACCGACAGCGAGTACTGCATCGGGCTCCTTGGCCTCGGCTGGAAGGCCAAGGCCAACCAGGAGCTGGTGGCGGCCCTGCGCGAGGCCTACGCCCGCTTCACCGATCTGCTGCTCGTCAAGGTGAAGGGACATGCCGGCGTGCATGGCAACGAGCGCGCGGACGAGCTGGCCCGGGAGGCCATCGCAAACCGGTGCACCCGGCGCTCGTAGCCAGGAGCGTCGAAGCCGGCCCGCGCAAACGCCCGGAGCGATCCCTGAACAAACTTGACGGCCGTACGAACGTTCAGTAGTAGTCGGTTGACTGAACAAACCGTCAGGGGGTTCGCAATGCCCGGTCGCGACAGGCTCACCGATCGTCAGCAGCAGGTGCTCGACTTCATCCAGGCCAAGATCCATCGCGACGGCTATCCGCCGACGATCCGCGAGATCGGCGATCAGCTCGGCATCCGTTCGACCAACGGTGTCAATGATCACCTGAAGGCGCTCTCGAAGAAGGGCTATCTGCAACGCACCGAGGCCAAGAGCCGGGCGTGCGTGCCGACCGGCGCGCGGGGCGAGGCCTTCCGAGGCGACGTGGTGCCGGTCGACGAGATGGACGACATGATCGACATCCCGGTGCTCGGCAAGATCGCCGCGGGGCAGCCGATCCTCGCGCTCGAGCAGCAGGAGGACTCGGTGCGCATCGACCGCGTCTTCCTCGGCAAGAACCGTGACGTCTTCGGGCTGCGCGTGGTCGGCGAGTCGATGATCGAGGACGGCATCCACGACGGCGACTTCATCTTCGTCAAGAAGGCGCAGACCGCGTCGCGCGGCGACATCGTGGTGGCCATGATCGAGGACGAGGCCACCGTGAAGCGCTACTACCCGGAAGGTGACCAGATTCGCTTCCAGCCGGCCAACAGCCGCATGAAGCCCATCATGGTCAGCAAGCGCGACTTCAAGTCGGTCAACCTGATCGGCATCGTGATCGGGCTTTACCGCAAGGTGTGATTCGGGTCGCAGCAGCTCTTCGTGGCAGCCATATCGCCGGGCTGCTACGTATAATGGCCACATGGTTCCGGCAGGGAGACGCACGCGACGGGGAGGGGTCAACGCGACCCTGCTCGGCGTCGTGGTCGCCCTGGTCGTGCATGGCGGTCTGCTCGCCGAGGAGCAGTTCTCGGGGCGGCTGAACCTGTTCGGCCTGAACGGCCACCGGGGCAAGGCGCCACCGGCGGAGGTCGAGGTCGACTATGTGCCCGAGTATCAGCTCGAGGCGTCGCCCGACGATCCCGAGGCGATGGCGGAGGAGGCCGCGGCGGCGGCGCGGGTGCGCGCCGAGCTGAAGCAGGCCGGGATCGCGGAGGCCGAGGCCAGCACGCCCGAGGCGCCCACGCCCGACGCCACCAAGCCCGAGGACAAGAAGCCCGAGGACGCCGCCGAGGCCGAGGCGCAGCCGCCCGAGCCGGTGGCCGCCAACATGAAGGCGGTGCAGCTGCCCGAGGACACCAAGGCCGAGGACACCGCGCCGGCCGACGCCGAGTACCTGTCGGATCGCAACTCCAACCCGGCCGAGCAGACCCGCGCCGAGGACACCAACCTGAAGCGCGAGAGCAAGGGCGAGCAGCCGCCCAGCGCCGAGAACCCCGAGGCCTCCAAGGACGATCCCATTGGCGGCCCCGAGGAGCAGATCGCGGGCACCCAGGAGATCACGCCCGACGACCTGATGATGAAGGGCGACGGCGAGCAGGCCAGCAAGAACCCGGCGGAGGTGCCCGAGGAGGCGGCGTCGGCGACGCCGCAGGGCAGCGATCAGGGTGACGGCAAGACCGTGGGCGATCTGGCCATGGGCGATCCCAGCGTGCCCGGCAAGGTCAACGACCTTCAGCCCGGCGGCGCCGAGCCCAGCACCACCGGTGAGGACGCCGGGCAGGGCGGCAAGGGCGCGCGCGGCAACAAGCGCGGCGTCAAGGGGCTGAAGCTGCAGATCGGCGACAAGGACTACGACAAGCTGTACGGCGCCACCGCGGATCGCGAGCGCAAGGTCGGCCCGCAGAAGCCGTCGTTCCGGCAGGGCCGCTTCGGCGGCAAGTGGGCCATGTACAAGCAGTCGATCGAGAACTTCGTGCCCGAGGTCAAGCCGGGCAACCAGACCGCGCTCAAGACGCGCGCGCATCCCTT
Source organism: Polyangia bacterium (assembly GCA_044229835.1). Lineage (GTDB taxonomy): Bacteria > Myxococcota_A > Polyangia > Haliangiales > JADYYK01 > JADYYK01. The sequence goes on from JBGASF010000014.1 coordinate 2,447, forward strand.
CGCGGTGTACATCGCGCAGATGCACAACCAGATCCACGAGCACTGGGGCTTCGGCTTCCTGGTCGAGGCCGGGGACCACAAGGAGTACGACGACGAGTCGCTGGAGACCACGCTGGAGATCGTGGTGCTGGGCGATGGCACGCTGGAGAAGGCGCCGACCATCGTGCGCGGCTCGGGCAAGCTGGCCTTCGACATCGCGGCCATGGACTCGGTGATGAGCGCGTCGCCGTTCGGGCCGCCGCCCAAGGCCATCCGCTCGGCCAACGGCAAGACCTACCTGCACTGGGATTTTCATCGCGACGCGCGCGAGTGCATGACGGCGTTCGTGCGGCCTTACATCCTGACCACGCCGCCCGACGCCAACGAGGTCGACGCCGCCAGCGGGACGCCGAAGCCGGATGACGATCTGCCCTCGCCCAAGGTGCTGGCGCGGGGCAAGGACGTCGCCAGGGCGCGCGTGCCGGTCAAGACCCAGACCGGCGCTGGCGACGAGACCACCGATGGCGACGCCAAGGCCGCGGCCGAGGGCGCCAGCGAGCTGCCCGACGCCTCGGATCCGCGCGCCAAGCAGCTGGTGGATCGCTTCGTGGCGGCGCTGGCCAAGCGTGACGTCGGCAAGCTGCTGGCGCTGTCGGCGTCGCCGCTGCGCGCGCGTGGTGGCGATGTGCCCGACCCCGCGGTGGCCTACAAGGCGCTGGTCGCGGAGCAGGGCGCGGCGGCGCTGCTGGTGCCGCAGCGCGTGGTGCTCACCGCGGGTGGCGCGCGCAAGCAGCTCGGTGGGCTGCCGCCCGGCGAGGGCGCCGATGCCCGGGTGCTGTTCGGGCTGGTGCGGCTCAAGGGGCAGATGCTGGTGCTCACGCTGGCGCGCACCGAGAGCGGCGGCTTCGTGGTCGCGGCGCTCAACCTGAAGTAGCTACTTGGTGACGCTGAGCGCGATGCGCGTGAAGCCGCGCTGCTTGAGGGCGTCGAGCACGGCGACCACGCGGCGGTGCGTCACGTCGCCGTCGGCCGCGATGATGGCCTGACTGCCGGCGGGGGGCGGCGAGGGCAGCGCCGCGGTGAAGCCGTCGAGGTCGTCGCTGCCGTCGGGACGCAGCGGAAAGTGGCTGGTCTTGCCGCCAGTCGGGGTGACCGCCAGCTCGGTCATGGCGATGGTCACGGTGAACTGCGTGCCTGGTGCCGCCGGCAGGTCGACCGGGATGGGGCCGACCGGCGGCGCCGAGACCACGACCTCGGGCGGCGGCGGGCTGGGCCGGGGGGCGCTCGGCGCGGGCGGCTGCGCGCGCCGCTCCTTCTTGCAGGCGGGCAGCGCACAGGCAACTACGACCAGCGTGGCGGCGAGGATACGCACGGCAGGAGTCTACGCGCGCGCGGCGTTTTTCAGGTGGCCGCATGCGTGAGACCGGGTGATACTGCGAACGATTTGCAGCTCCCGATGCGGAACACGACGGCCTGGTCCCGGTCGTCACTCGTGCTGGCAGCCTACGGCGGACTCGCCGCGGTCGCGGTCACGGTCGCGGCGTTGCGCGGCGACGGCAACATCTATGTGAGCGAGGCCAACCGGGCCTGGTGGCGCTCGGTGCTGAGCCCGCTGGTCGGGCTGGCGTTCGGCCTCCTGGTGGTGCTGGCGACGCGCTGGTCGACGCACCGCTTCGACTGGGTGCGCCGGCTGCATCGCGACTTCCGCGGGCTGCTCGGCGAGGTCAGCGAGAAGGACATCTTCATCATCGCGCTGGCGTCGTCGATCGGCGAGGAGCTGCTGTTTCGCGGCGCGCTGATGCCGGTGCTGGGCTTCTGGCTGTCGAGCGGCCTGTTCGCGCTGCTGCACATCGGCCCCGGGGTGCGCTTCCTGCCCTGGACGCTGTCGGCGCTGATCATGGGGCTGGCGTTCGCGACCATGGCGCGCTTCATGGGCGACCTGGGCGGGCCCATCGTGGCCCACTTCACCATCAACTTCCTGAATCTCGGGCACATCGTCCGGAACGACTTCCCGGTCGACTGAGCCCCGAAAAAGGCTGTCTACCGGGAGGGCGGGTGGCGGATCTGATCTCCGAGAGCCGAGATCGTGATCAGCCTGCGAGCCCACGGTGATGACGTCATGAGCGCGAGCGAGACTCCCGCGCAGCGTCGCGAGCGGCTGCTCGGGCAGCTGGTGGCGGCGTCGGCGCGGCGCGGCTTCGCGGTGGCGGTCGATCTGCTGGGGGATCGCGCCGAGGCCGAGGATGCGGTGCAGGAGGCGCTGGTGCGCGCATGTCGGGGCGTGGCCGGGTTGCGCGAGGAGGCCGCGCTCGAGGGCTGGTTCATGCGGACGCTGGTGAACCAGTGCCTGCACGTGCTGCGCAGGCGGCGGGTGTGGCGCTTCGTGCGCGGGCTGTGGCCGGCGAGCCCGAGCACGAGCACGAGCACGAGCATGAGCATGAGCATGAGCATGAGCATGAGCACGAGCACGAGCACGAGCACGAGCGAGCCCGCGAGTGACGTGCCGGGGGCCGATGAGCAGCTGGTGCAGCAGGCCGAGCTGGCGCGGCTGCACCAGGTGATGGAGCGCTTGCCGGCGCGGCAGCGGGTGGCGCTGGTGCTGAGGCATGGCCAGGGGCTGTCGGTGGCGGAGGTGGCGGAGCTGCTGGGCGTGGGCGAGGGCACCGTGAAGACGCATCTGGTCCGCGGGCTCGCGCGGTTGCGGCGCGAGCTGCGCATGAGGAGTGAGTGACGATGGAAGAGCCGAAGGACGAGGTCGCAGAGCTCTTGGCACGCGCCAGCGCGGCGCGGGCGGTGGCGCCGGCGCCGGGGTTCGAGAGCCGGGTGCAGACCGCGGCGGCGGCGCGGCTGGGGCGGCCGGCGCGCGGGCGCTGGCTGATGGTCGGGCTGGCAGGCGGCGCGGTGGCGGCGGTCGTGCTGGCGTTGCTGGTGGGGCGCTGGTGGGGCCAGCGCTCGACGCCGCGGGCAGCGCAGCCGGTGGCGCTGCGTGGGGCGACCGGGCCGCAGCCGGGCGCGGCGCCGGTGCTGCTGTCGCCCGAGGAGGAGACCGCGCTGTGGCAAGAGCTCCCGGTGCTGCTGGATGCGCGTGTCGCGCTGGCCTACCAGGCCGACTGGTCGCGCTACGAGGCGCGCCTTTCGCCGTATCGCGTGCTCGTGGAGGAGACCCCATGACGACGACGAGGATGACGAGATCGAAGCGGGTGCGCTGGTGGATGGCGCTGCTGGCGGGGGGGCTGCTGCTGGCGGGCAGCGCGGCGGTGCGTGCGCAGGGGGCGCCGCCGGAGCCGCAGCCGCCGCCGACCGCGGGTGGCCCCGGGCCGGAGCACATCGCGGCGCTGGCCGGCGAGCTGGGGCTGTCGCCGGAGCAGCAGAAGGCGCTGCGCGGGCTCTTGCTGTCGCTGCGCAAGACGCAGATCCAGGCCCGGGCGGACATGGAGCTGGCGGGGCTCGAGCTGGAGACCGCGCTGGAGGCCGACGAGCCGGACGCCAAGGTGGTCGGGGCCCAGGTCGACCGGCTGGGGGCGCTGGAGACCGGGGTGCGCAAGGCGCGCATGCTGGCCATGCTGGCGGCGCGCAAGCTCCTGACGCCGGCGCAGCGCGAGAAGCTGGCGCAGCGCATGCTCGCGATGCAGGCGATGCGGCCGCCGGGGCCTGGCATGCCGCCCGGGCCACCGGGGCCGCCTGACCCGCTGGGGCCGCAGCCGAACCCGATCGATCCGTTCGCGGGTGGCCCTCGCGGCGCACGGCCGCCCAGGCGGCCGAACCCACCCGACGTCGACGCGATGGATCCGTTCCAGCGCAAGCCGACCGGGGCCGGCACCATCATGGTGATGGCCAACCCGTTCGCCGAGGTCCTGCTCGACGGCAAGAAGATCGGCACCACGCCGCTGCGCGCGTCGGCCAGCCCGGGCAAGCACCGGCTGGAGCTGCGCTTCAGCGGCGGCCCGGTGCGGGTGCAGTCCGTCGATGTCCGGTCGGGTGAGACCACGCGGCTGTCGGTCGACGCGCGCTGAGGATCGGAGCCGGCGAACCGGCGACCTCGACCGCGGGCGAGGACTGCGCGGTCGACGCGCTGGTGTCGCGACGGCCAACGCGATCGATCGTAAAGCGAAACCATGCAATCGAGTATGGAGAAGATAGCGGCAGGTCTGCGCCCCGCGCCCCGGTACCAGGACCATAGACTGGTTGTCTTCAGGGGTGCAGATGTCGAGACGTTATCAGAGCGATGTGGCCGCGCTCACGAGCGGCCTGACTGGCGCAGCTGCGCCCGATGTGGGCCGTCGCACGATGTGCGACCTCATCCAGCGTAAGTCGGCCGGCGGCGACGCGCCGGCGCCCGAGGCGGCGGTTGGCGCGCCCACCGAGGGCGGCATCCAGCTGCCCGAGGGGCTGCGGGCGCGGCTGGAAGGCGCGGCCGGCGCCGACCTCTCGGGCGTGCGGCTGCACACCGGCGCCGCCAGCGCCGCATCAGCCGCGGGGCTCGACGCGCGCGCGTTCGCGGTCGGACAGGACGTCCACTTCGGCGCCGGCGAGTACACGCCGGGCACCGACGCCGGCGACCACCTGATCGCGCACGAGGTCGCGCACACCGTCCAGCAAGCCGGCGGCGCCGCCCGCGCCCCGCGCACCAAGCTGGCGGTGAGCCAGCCCGGCGACGCTCTGGAGACCGCCGCCGACGCCTTCGCCGACGCCTTCATGAGCGGCGCCAGCGCGCCCACGCTCGGCGCCGGAACGACGCAGCTCAGCCGTGCGCCCAACGGCGGCGCGGCCACTCCCACTCCCAAGCCCATCGACGGGGTCATGTTCGACCCGCCGGGCAACCTGGACGTGCCGCTCGGCGAGGTCGCCGGCTGGTCCAGCATTGCCTGCGGTCCGAAGCGCGGCGGAGCCCTCGTGCGCGAACGGATGCCGGACGGCACCAAGTACGAGTGGACGCTCGAGTCGAAGGGCATGAGCCTGGCGCCTGAGCAGGCGAGCTCGACCACCCCGCGGGGGGCGCTGTCGATGCGCTCATTCATGCCGGGCACCCAGAGCGCCACGCTCAAGGTCAGTGTCACCCTGCCCGATGGGCAGAGCTTCAGCGACTCGCACAGCGTGTTGGTGTCGACCAAGGTGCCCAACGTGAACTGGTCCACCGAGCAGGGCACCGCCGCGCACGCGCACGGCATCGGCGACCAGGCCGAGGCGCACACCGTCATCGCTCGGATCGACGGGAATGCCGACCTGGATACGCTGCAGCTCGCCGCGAACTACGAACGGCTCGGCGACCCCGATGGTGTGCGCGTCGAGGACGCCGGTGGCATGCGCGAAGGGCATGGGCTGAAGTGGACCGTCTACCCGCTGCGCCCGGGTCCACAGCGCCTGCGCTTCAAGGTCTATGCCCAGGACAAGTCGTTCGCCAGCGAGGTGGTGGAGGTGCGCGGCAAGGCCACCAAGGAGCAGATGGCGACGTTCGTCGATGAGGCGAGCACGGAGATCCGCCTCACCGTCGCCAGCATGGAGCAGTGGGCGCTGCAGTCGAACTCGCCCTACCGCGACGCGCTCAAGAACTTCAACAAGGTGATGGAGGACGAGAAGTGGCTGACCGAGTTCGCGGTCAAGGTCCTCACCGGCTTCGCCTTCAACGCGGTCGGCGGGATCCTGTCCGAGATGATCGAGAACGTGGACAAGAAGGCCTGGATCGACGCCTGCAAGGGCATCGTGGGCAACATGCCCTCGACCTTTGGTGAGGAGATCGGCAACAAGTTCGTGCCGGACAGCGGTGGCGGTGAGCCGGGCAGCGCCGAGCAGCGCCTGGAGGAGGTGGCCGCGATGATCAAGAGCTGCGAGATCTCGGCCATCGAGCTCGAGAAGGGTTGGCGCCGCATCCTGAGCCGCGCCGCGGGCGATGCCAAGTACCAGCTGCCGCCGCTCGACTTCGATCCGCTCGTGCTGGTGCGAGCCCAGCTGAAGGAACTCCAGAAGATCACGCCCGACAAGGCGATCAAGAGCTCCGACACCTTCGAGCGCGCGCTGTGGAAGGAGTGGCTCACGAAGAACGACGCCTGGTGGCTGGCCGACCACTACATCCGCGCCCGGCTCTTCGAGCTCGGGATCGATCCCGGCACCGAGAAGGACATCAAGTAGTCGGGGCTGACCGCTGGAGGCGCCGCAGGATCGGCCTGGCCGAGGGGGAGGTCCAGCTGCCTCCTCGGCCTCGGCGAAGACCCCGGCCACTTCGTTGTGCGAGGAAGGGGACTCGAACCCCTACAGGATTGCTCCCGCTAGCCCCTCAAGCTAGTGCGTCTACCAATTCCGCCACCCTCGCAAGGTGACTTCACTGCCAAAGCCCGCAAATCCTAGTCGCCGCGGGCCAGGAGTCAACTGATTCTGTGGAGCTTGAGCAGGTTGGTGCTCTCGCCCGAGCCCAGCGGCACACCCATGGTGATGGCCACGGTCTCCCCGGCTTTCGCGAAGTTGCGGCCGCGCAGGTAGCTCTCGATGCGGGTGATCATCTCGTCGGTGGAGCGCGCCGGCGCCACCAGGACCGGGGTCACGCCCCAGTACAGCTGCAGGCGCCGGTAGGTCGAGGCGTCGGTGGTCAGCGCGATGATGGCGGCCTCGGGGCGGTACTCGCTGATGAGGCGCGCCACCGCGCCAGACTCCGAGAACAGCGCGATGGTCTTGATGCGCAGCTGGCGCGCCGCGACCACCGCGGCGTGCGCGATGGCGTTGGTCTGGTTCTGCAGGTCCAGGCTCTGGGCGCCGAAATCGGTGCGGTAGCGCGCGCTGACCTCGATCTCCGAGATGATGCGCGCCATGGTGCGCACGGTCAGGATGGGGTAGGCCCCGGCCGCGGTCTCGCCCGACAGCATCAGGGCGTCGGAGCCGTCGAGCACCGCGTTGGCGACGTCGGAGGCCTCGGCGCGCGTGGGCCGCGGGTTCTCGATCATCGACTCCAGCATCTGGGTCGCGGTGATGACGACCTTGCCCTTGGCGTTGGTGGCCTCGATGACGCGCTTCTGGATGAGGGGCACCTTCTCGGGGCCGAGCTCGACGCCGAGATCGCCGCGCGCCACCATGATGCCGTCGGACACGTCGATGATCTCGTCGAGGCGCTCGATGGCCTCGGGCTTCTCCAGCTTGGCGATGATGGGCACCCGGCGGCGGCCCTCGCGGGTGGCCAGCGCGCGCGCCTCACGCACGTCGTCGGGGTGGCGCACGAACGACAGCGCGACGAAGTCGACCCCGAGGTCGACGCCGAACTTGAGGTGCTCCTTGTCCTTCTCGGTCAGCGCGGGCGCCGAGACTTTGACGCCGGGCAGGTTGATGCCCTTGTTGTTCTTGAGCCGGCCGCCCACGGTGACGCGGGTGGTGACGTCCTCGCCGACGACCTCGGTGACCTCCAGCGAGATCTGCCCGTCGTCCAGGAGCAGCGTGTCCCCCGGCTTCACGTCGCCGGGCAGCGCCTGGTACACGGTGGACACCACGCGGTCGTCGCCCACGATGGCGCGCGTGGTCACGGTGAAGGTCGCGCCCGGCACCAGGTCGGTGCCGCCGCTGGCGAAGCGGCCGATGCGGATCTTGGGACCCTGCAGATCCTGCAGCACCGCCACCGGGCGGCCGCGCTTCTCGGACTCGGCGCGCACGCGCTGGAAGATGGTGCGGTGGTAGTCGGGGTCGTTGTGAGAGAAGTTCAGGCGGGCGACATCCATGCCCTCGTCCATGAGCTGGCCGATCTTGTCCTGACTCTCGGTGGCTGGCCCTAGCGTGCAGACGATCTTGGCGCGGCGGTACAAGGCCTCTCCTCGGGTGGGCGCGAACATAGCACCAAAACGTGACGGGCCCTACCAAAGCAGCGGCGCCGTTTTCTCTTGAACCGTCCTCTCCGCTCGCATATTGCAGTGGCAGCATGCGCAGTTCCTCGCCACGAAACTTCACCGGCCTCACTGCTCTGGCCGCCGCGCTCGCGCTCAGCGCGCTCGGCGCCACGGCGTGCACGACCACCCACGAGGCGCCCAACCTCAAGGGTCAGGACGTGCGCCTGACGGTGATTCACACCTCCGACATCCACTCCCGCCTGCTGCCCTACGACTTCCAGCCTGGCGCGGTGGATCGAGGCATGGGCCTTTTGCCCGAGCACCGCCCCTTCGGCGGGATCGCGCGCATGGCCGCCATCATCAAGCGCGAGCGCGCGCTGTCGTCGCGGTCGATCCACCTCGACTCGGGCGACTGCTTCCAGGGCGCGCCCATCTTCAACATGTTCTCCGGCGAGGCCGAGTTCCGCGCCCTCAGCGAGGTCGGCCTCGACGCCATGGTCCTCGGCAACCACGAGTTCGACAAGGGCGTGGTCAACCTCGAGCTGCAGCAGCTCAAGTTCGCGCGCTTCCCGATCCTGGCCGCCAACTACGTGTTCGACGATCCCGGCGAGGCCGGCCGCCCCAAGCTGGGCGCGACCATCCGCCCCTTCACGGTGCTCAACGCCGACGGGCTGCGCATCGCGGTCATCGGCATGGGCAACGTGTCGTCGCTGACCTCGGTCACCGAGGGCGGCAACTCCATCGGCGTGCGCGCGCTGGCCGAGGAGCAGACCCTCAAGTACTACGTCTCGCTGCTGCGCCCGCAGGTCGACGTGGTCGCCGTGGTCTCGCACCTCGGCCTCGACGAGGACGAGGGGCTGACCTCGCGGGACGTCGACGCCCAGACCATGGACTGCGCCGGCGGTGGCGCCACCGGCTGCCTCAGCGACGACACCCTGAACGGGGTCGACCTGCTGTTCGGCGGCCACCTGCACATCGTGCTCAACCCGCCCAAGGTCATCCCGCACCTCGACGCCGACGGCAAGCAGATCGGGCAGACCGTGATCATGCACTCGGGCGCCTTCGCCAAGTTCGTCGGCCGCGCCGATCTGCTGGTGCACGTGCACGATCCCAACGACGACACCGACGAGCCCAGCGGCATCAAGTCGTTCAACTACAAGGTCTTCCCGGTGGCGGCCAAGGAGGTCGACCCGACGACCAGCCAGATCGTCGAGGCGCCCCAGGACCCCGACGTGGTGCGCATCCTCGAGCCCTACCAGCTGGCGCTCAACAACCGCTTCGATCTCAACCGCGTGTTCGCCTACATCAACACGCCGTGCATGGAGACCGGCATCAAGGACTGCGTGCCCAAGGTGTCGTCGTTCCCCAAGGTGGTGCGCAACGACACCACCGGCGGCGACTCGCAGCTGGGCAACCTGGTGGCGGCGTCGATGCGCCTGCGCTCGCGCGTCGAGGCCGACTTCGCCATCACCAACTCGCTGGGCATCCGCGCCGACTTCGAGCAGGGGCCGCTGACCATCGAGGCCATGTTCAACGTGTTCCCGTTCGAGAACTCCATCACCACCATGTTCCTGTCGGGGCAGGAGGTGCAGGAGACGCTCGACTTCGTGTCGCGCAAGTCGGCCGAGCGTGGCTGCCGCACCCAGATCCAGATCTCGGGGCTGTACTTCGACATGAACTGCAAGACCCAGGACCCGGCCCATGACCGGCCCGGCAAGGCCGAGAACGTCTTCATCGGCGACGGCTGCCGGCTGCCCGACGGCAGCATCGACGAGGCCAAGTGCAAGCGCCTCGATCTGTCGGCGTCGTACCGCGTCGCGGTCAACGACTACATCGCCAACGGCGGCTCCGGCTTCACCGTGCTCAAGCAGAACACCACCAAGTTCAACACCGGCATCGCGCTGCGCGAGGCGCTGGTCGACTACCTGCAGACGCTGCCGTCGCGCTGCGAGGACGGCAAGATGCCGTCGGCCGACAACCGCTATGTCGGGCTGGCCTGCATCGGGCCCGACGTCGAGGCCCACGACGGGCGCATCAAGCCGATCGCTGGTGACCAGTGAAGACCACCCTCATCGTCATCGCCGGCGTCGGCGTCGCCCTGGCGACCGTCGCCGCGGGCTGTCACGACGGCCCCACCTATGACCCCGAGAACGTGCAGACGCTGGAGATCACCCTGGCGGCGGGCACCAACCTCGGCACCGAGGACAACCCCAACGCGGATCGCAACCTGCGCTTCGACGTCACCGCCCGCAACCGCAAGGGCGAGGTCGCGACCGAGCTGACCGGCAAGATCCAGAGCTACGTCTTCTTCCTGGGTGCGCTGTCGCCGGATCGCTCCAGCGGCGCCAGCTCGCTGCAGGAGATCATGCTGGTCGATGGCATCGCCCGCGACGTCACGCTGAACCTGCCCACCGCGTACGGACCGTCGTCGCTGTGGCTGGAGGACGAGGGCGAGATGGGCCGGCCGTCGACCTTCGCGGTCGGCGCCACCCCGACCATCTGGTACCGCGAGCCCTACCTGTCCGACGTGCAGCGGCCGCCGGTGCCGGCCACGCGGGCGGCGTCGCCGTCGAACTACCGCTCCAGCCTCGAGGGCAAGCAGGTCCGCGTCAACCAGTCGCAGTGGGGCGCGAACGGCAAGCTGGTCGTGACCAGCGTGGCCACGCAGGCCTACACGGTCAGCGACGTGCAGTGTGGCGCCGGCGGCGTGCCGCCGTGCATGGCGACGCCGCTCGGCCACATGTACGTGTTCACCTTCGGCAAGCCGCCGGTGGGCATCGACGTGGGCACCGTGCTCAAGGAGGTCCGCGGCGGCGTCAGCGAGTTCGTCGGCTTCACCGAGCTCAACTTCCCGCGCCAGGACATCCTCGAGGATGACCAGGGCAACGTCGTCAACAACAAGGCCTTCGTCCCCGCGCCCACGCTGCTGACGTCCAGCAACGTGTCCGACAACGCGCTGATGGAGGACAACGAGGCCGGCCTGGTCGAGCTGCGCAACGTGCGCGCGTGCGCCCCCAAGAGCGCCGACGACCTCGATCGCTGGGAGCGCTTCGGCCAGTTCCCCATCGACATGGGCGGCGGCTGCGGCGCCGGCTCGGCGCCGACCATCGCGACGCGGCCGATCTCCAGCTTCAACCCGCTGATGAACGACGGCGTCATGCTGACCAAGGTGGTCGGCAACGTGCGCAACGTCTCGGGCGCGTCGTCGAGCGGCTCGTTCAGCTTCTGGACCATCAACATCCGGACCCCCGACGATCTCGAGTGCGCGGTGGCCGGCTGCAAGGGCATGTAGGTTGGGCAACGCAGGCATCGCAACCGGAGTGGATATGCGTCGTGTTTCGGGGAGTGTTCGCGGGTTTCTGATGCTCGGCGCCGGAGCGGCGCTGCTGGCCATGGGGAGCGCCGCGCACGCGGACGGCAACTTCATGGACACGCGCATCAACTTCACCATCACCGACGAGAACCTGCTGGTGAAGCCGGGCGAGACCAACCCGAGCGTCCCCGGCCTGCGCATCGGCCCGCCCAGCTCGCTGGGCACGCTGTTCTTCGACAACTACGACACCCGCTTCTCGGGCTACGAGAACCTGTCGCACCTGGTGCTCTACAAGAAGAGCATGAAGGGCAAGTGGGACGCCGAGGGCGCCTTCGTGCTGCGCATGAACGAGTTCTCCGACGTCAACATCTCGGTGTCGGACGCCGGCAGCTACGTGCGCGTGGCCTGGTTCCCGGGCCGTGACGGGCACAAGCTGGCCGAGGGCGAGAAGGCCCCGACGGACAACTTCTCGCTGACCGCGTTCCCGATGTCGGGCGACCGCTTCCGTCTGGGCTACTCGTACCGCATCTCGTGGGGTGGCTCGCCGGTGTTCTTCAAGCTGAACCCCGACATCCCGGTGGGTACCAGCTCGTTCGTCACCAACACCACGCCGGCCCCCGGCCTGCGCGCGCAGTGGTCGGCCGACAAGCTGTACGCGTTCGCCGGCTTCAAGACGTCGACCCTGCTCGACCCCAAGAGCAACGAGGTCGAGGCGGTCTACGGCGCCATGCTGGGCGGCGGCTATGACGTGACGCCCGAGCTGCGCATCGAGGCCAACGGCGGCTTCTTCGATCGCGGCGGCAGCCCCAAGCAGGAGATCCTCGGCGAGGGCGTGCAGCTGGTCGGTGGCAGCGCCCAGGTCAGCTACCACGTCGGCATGCCGGTCGGCTCGTCGGTCGACTACCAGCTGTATCGCAACGAGCCCGAGAGCGTGGCGCGCATGTTCAAGAAGGAGTCCTACCCGGGCGGCACCTCGTACCTGGTGGCGGCCGAGGGCACCTTCCTGGCGCAGACGCTGCAGGATCCCGAGCGCCCGGCCTCGACGGTGCGCCAGAACGCGATGGCGGCCGACCTCAACTTCCGCATGAAGAAGTGCTTCAGCCGCTTCAAGGCCGACTTCCTGGTGCGCGACCTCGCCTTCATCCTGCACAACGTGCCGAGCTTCGTGCCGTTCCAGGACTTCTCCGAGGACTCCAAGCAGACCGTCAACCTGTTCGCGTCGGCCGGCTTCGATCACTACTTCGAGGACATGGGGCTGACGCTCGGCTTCACCGCCGGCGTCGAGATCCCGGCCACCTATGCGGCGGCCAGCGGGCCGACCGGCGCGGCGCCGACCGGCGACGGCACCAAGGTCGTGGTGCGCGGCGAGGGCAACTTCTCGATCCTGCCGCCGGGCGAGGACGTGGTCCCGGTGTTCGCGGGCAAGCTCAACGCCAAGCTGGAGATCGCGGAGTCCTTCGCGACCCTGCTCGACGTGTACTTCTCGAACGACCAGAACCAGACCCGCCTGACGCGCGACAGCAGCACCTCGCCGTTCGTGCGTGACTTCGTGGGTCAGCCCAACCAGCTCGGCTTCAACCTCACCTTGCAGGCGCGTTTCTAGTCCCCGGAGGTCGTCATGTCACGCGTGGTGCTGCTGGTCGCGACCAAGAAGGGCGCGTTCTTCCTGCGCGGCACGCGCGGGCGCGACGACTGGAAGCTGGAGGGGCCGCACCAGCTCGGGCATGTGGTGCACCACGTGGTGCTCGACCCGCGCGACGGCCAGACCCTGCTGATGGCGGCCAAGACCGGCCACCTCGGGCCCACGGTGTTCCGCTCGCGCGACTGGGGCCAGACCTGGACCGAGGCCAAGCAGCCGCCGGCCTTCGCCAAGAAGGAGGGTGGCAAGGCGGTCGACGCCACCTTCTGGCTGACCCCGGGCCTCGCCAGCGAGCCCGAGGTGTGGTGGGCGGGCACCACGCCGCACGGGCTGTTCCGCTCCGAGGACGGTGGCGCCAGCTGGACCGAGGTGGCGACCTTCACGGCCTACCTGGACGGCCTCATCAAGGCGACACCGGAGCGCATCAACCCGACGCCGGACGGCGCCATCACGCACTCGATCTCGGTCGATCCGCGCGATGCGCGCCACCTGTACGTGGGGCTGTCGGTCGGCGGCGTGTTCGAGTCGCTCGACGCCGGGGCGACCTGGCGGCCGCTCAACCGCGGCGTCGCGGCGTTCGACTTCATGCCGGTCAAGGACGCCGAGTATGGTCATGATCCGCACTGCGTGGTCGTGCACCCGGCGCAGCCGGACCGGCTGTACATGCAGAACCACTGCGGGATCTACCGGCTCGATCGGCCGGGCGACACCTGGGTGCGCATCGGCGACAACATGCCGAAGGAGATCGGCGACATCGGCTTCGGCGTGGTGACGCACCCGCGCGATCCCGAGACCGCCTGGGTGTTCCCGATGGACGGCACCACGGTGTGGCCGCGCACCAGCCCCGACGGCAAGCCGGCGGTGTATCGCACCCGTGACGGTGGCGCGACCTGGAAGCGGCAGGATCGCGGCTTCCCGAAGCGCCAGGCCTGGCTGACGGTGAAGCGGCAGGCCTTCGCCAATGACGCCCGCAAGCCGGTCGGGCTGTACCTCGGCACCACCAGCGGGGAGATCTGGGCCAGCGCCAGCGCGGGCAAGCGCTGGAAGCAGATCGCGCAGCACCTGCCCAGCATCCAGGCCGTGGTGGCGGTCGAGAGAGACGCATGACGGTCGTGGTGCCGACGCCGCTGCGCTCGTACACGCGCGGCGAGGCGACGGTGGAGGCGCGCGGGGCCACGCTGGCCGACGTGCTGGCGGATCTGGACGCGCGCTATCCAGGCATGCGCTTTCGCATGATCAACGAGCAGGGCAAGGTGCGCGAGCACATCCGGTTCTTCGTGGATGGCGAGCTGGCGCGCGGGCTCGAGGTGGCGGTGGGGGAGCGAGAGGTTCACATCGTCTGCGCGCTCAGCGGCGGCTGACGCGACACCCAAGCAGAGAGAGGGTCCTGCCATGGCCGAGAAGGTGCGCTTCTACTTCGACTTCGCCAGCCCGTACACCTACCTGGCGTCGACCCAGGTCGACAACGTGGTGCTCGGCGCCGGGGGCGAGGTCGAGTGGATCCCGGTGCTGCTGGGCGCGGTCATGAAGGCGACCGGCAACGTGCCGCCGGCGTCGCTGCCGGCGCGCGCGCTGTACATGGGGCAGGATCTGCCGCGCTGGGCCGGCATGTATGGCGTGCCGTTCGTGTGGACGCCGCACTTTCCGCTGACCACGACGCACGCGCTGCGGGCGGCGCTGGCGGTGCGCGCGGCGGCACCCGACAAGTATCTGCCCTTCGTGCGCGCGCTGTTCGACGCCGCCTGGGCGCGCAGCGAGAACATCGGCGACCGCGCGGTGCTCGCCGCGGTGGCCGGGCGCGTGGGGGTCGATGGCGCCATGGCGGCGGCGGCCAGCGACGACCAGCGCTGGAAGGACGCCCTGCGCGCGGGCACCGAGGAGGCCGTCAAGGCGGGCGCCTTCGGGGCCCCGACCTTCGCCATCGAGGGCACCGGCGAGCTGTTCTTCGGCAACGACCGGCTGGAGCTGCTGGCGGCGCGCCTCAGGCGCGGCAAGCCGTGGGACAAGCTGTCGGCGGTGCCCGCGATCTGAGGTGAGCCGGCCGAGCTAGAGAGCCGATCCGCTAACTGGACCGAGCAGGGCGCGGGAGCCTGAGGCGAGGTTCGGCGCACGTAGCGCGAGCAGCGCAGGCGGGCTGGTTGCCCGGTGAGCAGCGCAGCGCGAGTACGTCGAAGATCGCCCGGGATCTCGCGATCGTGCGACGGGAGGTTAGCGGTTCGGCTCTCTAGGCGGTCGCGGGGCGCAGGCGGCGCAGGGCCGCGCCCAGGGCGGTGTGGCCGAGGACGATGAGGGTGGCCAGGGCGGCGCCGAGGATCATGGTCGAGAGCGACTCGCGCAGGCCGATGCGCATGTGGGCGTCGGGCAGGTGGTCCTCGGACCAGGCGCGCAGCACCACGTAGAAGTTGGTCGCGGTGCCCAGCATGGCGGCGCACAGGGTGGCGGCGGCCAGCAGCAGCGGCGCCGAGGTGTTCTTGCCCAGGCCGCGCGGCGAGTGGTCGCGCAGGATGAACCAGACCACGGCGCGCTGGACCAGCAGGCCGAGGCCGAAGGCGCCGATGACGAGCACCAGGATGCTGCCGAAACCGCCATCTTTCAGGAACTGCATCAGGGGAACCTCCTTGCACAGGTAGAGGAAGGTGACGACCAGGGGCAGCGCCGCGGCCAGGAGCTCGAAGCCGCCCTGGGCCGGCGCGGGCAGGCGGCGCAGGGCGCGGTGCAATGCGGGGGTGTGCACGGCGGACAGCTCGGCGGCGGCGCCGGCGTCGAGGCCGAGCTCGTGGATGGCGCGGGCGCGCGCGGCGGCGTCGTCGGCGCCGCTGGCGCGGGCGGCGTCGTAGGCGGCCTGCAGGTCGCCGGCGATCTCCTCGAGCACGTGGCTGCGCTCGGGGTAGGGCAGGTCGAGCTCGCGCTCGAGGCGGCCCAGCAGTGCGGCGAAGCCGCCGGCGGCTGGCCCGGCTGCGGCTGCGGGCGCGGCGGGGGCGCTCATGCCTTGCCCATCAGCGCGCGCAGGGCGGCGGTCTCGCGCTGCTGGTGCTCGCGCTCCTCGGCCAGCGCCTTGTGGCCGGCGCGGGTCAGGGTGTAGACGCGGCGGCGCTGACCCTCGCCGGCTCCGGCGCCGTCGGCGCTGCCGCCGCTCTCCCAGGCGCCGGTGATGAGGCCGTCCTGCTCCAGCTTGTGCAGCACCGGGTACAGGGCGCCGTAGGAGATGGAGAAGAAGCCGCGGCTCTTGTCGGCGATGTGGCGGGCGATCTGGTAGCCGTGCTTGCCACCCTCGCGCAGGGCGAGGAGGACCAGGAACTGGCTGCGGGCGCGGGCGGACTCGGACATCGGCGGGGCACCTCGGTGCTATCGGGACCAGCTATATCGGACGCCGATATAGCGACCGGAGCCTGAGACAGCGCCTGCGCGGGCCCGGTTCCCATTTTTTTGCGGGGGCGTGAGGTATGCTCCCGCAATGAGTGATCTCGGGGAGCTGGACGCGCTGGGGCTGGCGGCCCTGGTCAAGAAGCGGGAGATCAGCCCGGCCGAGCTGGTCGAGGACGCCATCCGGCGCATCGAGCAGGTCAACCCGGCGCTCAACGCCGTCATCACGCCGATGTTCGACCTGGCCCGCAACGCCGCCGCCGGCCCCGTGCCCGAGGGGCCGTTCCAGGGCGTGCCGTTCCTGCTCAAGGATCTGGTCACCGCCTACGCCGGGGTGCCGCTGACCTCCAGCTGCCGCTTCACCAAGGACGTCATCCCGCGCCACGACAGCGAGCTGGTCAAGCGCTACAAGCGCGCCGGCCTGCTGGTGGTCGGCAAGACCAACACGCCCGAGCTCGGCCTGCCGCCGACCACCGAGCCGCTGCTGCACGGCCCGACGCGCAACCCGTGGGACGTCACGCGCACGCCGGGCGGCTCCAGCGGCGGCTCGGCGGCCGCGGTGGCCGCGCGCATGGTGCCGATGGCGCATGGCGGCGACGGCGGCGGGTCGATCCGCATCCCGGCCTCGTGCTGCGGCGTGTTCGGCCTCAAGCCCACGCGCGGCCGCCTGCCGCTGGGCCCCGACATCGGCGACATCATGCACGGCCTGGTCAACGAGCACGCCCTGACCCGATCGGTGCGCGACAGCGCGGCGCTGCTCGACGCCACCGCGGGCATGGACATCGGCGCGCCCTATGACGCGCCCGCGCCGCGCCGGCCCTACCTGGAGGAGACCCAGCGTCCGCCCGGCAAGCTGCGCATCTCGTGGAGCGTCAAGCCGATGACGCCGGTCAAGATCCACCCCGACTGCATCGCCGCGGTGCATGACGCGGTCAAGCTGCTGACCGAGCTCGGCCATGACGTGGTCGAGGAAGACTTCGACATCCCCGGGCAGGACATGCTGACGCAGTCGTTCGTCGCGGTGTGGGCCGGCGGCTGCGCGGCCACCATCGACGCCATGGCCTTCATGGTGCGCAAGACGCCGACCGAGGCCGACTTCGAGCCCATGACCTGGGCCATGTACCAGATGGGCAAGAGCGTGCCGCTGCCGATGTACCTGCTCGGTGTGATGCAGCTGCAGAAGCTGTCGCGCGATCTGCAGTGGCACTGGCACAAGCGCAGCATCGACGTGCGCCTGCTGCCGACCCTGGCCGAGCCGCCGCTGCCGCTGGGCACGCTCGACGCGCAGCCGGGCAATCCGCTGGCGGGCTTCTTCCGCTCGGCCGAGTTCGTGCCGTTCACGCCGCTGGTCAACGTGACCGGGCAGCCGGCGATGTCGGTGCCGCTGCACTGGAGCGCGGCCGGCCTGCCCATCGGCACCCAGTTCATCGGGCGCTTCGGCGACGAGGGCACCCTGCTCAGCCTGGCCGCGCAGCTGGAGAGCGCGCGGCCCTGGGCCGGGCGGCGCCCGCCGGTGTGCGCCACCGCGAAATAATGGCCGAGCGCGCCCCCGAGGCTGAGGCCGGCGTCGAGGTCGACGCGCTCAGCAAGCACTACAAGGTGCACAAGCGTCCGCCCGGCACGATGGCGGCGCTGCGCTCGCTGTGGAAGCGCAGCTACGAGACGGTGCGCGCCGTCGATGGGCTGTCGTTCAGCATCGCGCCCGGCGAGCGCGTCGGCTTCCTGGGGCCCAACGGCGCCGGCAAGACCACGACGCTGAAGGTGCTGTCGGGGCTGCTGTACCCGACCGAGGGCAAGGTGCGCGTGGCCGGCCACACGCCACAGCAGCGCGAGTCGCGCTTCTTGAAGCGCATCACGCTGGTGATGGGGCAGAAGCAGCAGCTCCTGTGGGATCTGCCGCCCAGCGAGACCTACGCGCTCAACCGGGCCATCTATGACGTCTCGCGCGGCGACTTCGACGCCACCATGAAGGAGCTCACCGAGCTGCTCGACCTGGGGCCGCTGCTGGGCAAGCCGACGCGGCAGCTGTCGCTGGGCGAGCGCATGAAGTGCGAGCTGGCGGCGGCGCTGCTGCACCGGCCGCGCGTGCTGTTCCTCGACGAGCCGACCATCGGCCTCGACGTCAACATGCAGGCCGCGATGCGTGACTTCATCCGGGCCTACAACGAGCGCCACGGCGCGACGGTGATCCTGACCTCGCACTACATGGCCGACGTGCTGGCGCTGTGCCCGCGCGTCATCGTGATCGACAAGGGCAAGCTGCTGTATGACGGAGATCTCAAGGCGCTGGCGCGGCGCATCAGCCCCGACAAGCTGGTCACCCTGGAGCTGCGCGCGCCGGTGGCGGCGCCCGACCTGGTGAAGTTCGGCGTCGTGGTCGAGCACAGCGAGCACCGCGCCGCGCTGCGGGTGCCGCAGACCGGGCTGCAGGCGGCCATCGCGGGGCTGCTGGCGGCGCTGCCGGTGGAGGATCTGACCGTGGTCGATCCGCCGCTGGAGGACGTCATGCGCCAGCTGTTCGCGGGCGCGTCCGACGCGAGCACGAGCACGAGCACGAGCACGAGCACGAGCACGAGCACGAGCACGAGCACGAGCACGAGCACGAGCACGAGCACGAGCACGAGCACGAGCACGAGCACGGACGGCACATGAGCCGGGTCGGCGCCTACACCGCCATCCTGCGCATCGGCCTGGCCGAGGCGGTGGCCTATCGCGCCGAGTTCCTGGTCTGGATGCTGACCACCACGATGCCGCTGGTCATGCTGGCGCTGTGGACCGCGGTGGCGGCCAGCGGCGGGCCGTTCCAGGGCTTCCAGCAGGCCGACTTCGTGGCCTACTACCTGGCCGCGATGATCGTGCGCACCGTGACCAGCACCTGGGTGGTCTGGCAGATGAACCAGGAGATCCGCATGGGCACGCTGTCCTTGCGCCTGCTGCGCCCGATCCACCCCTTCGTGGCCTACAGCGCCGAGCACCTGGCCGCCATCCCGCTGCGCGCCGCGCTGGCGCTGCCGGTCGCGGTCATCATGCTGCTGACGGCCGGGGGCGGACATGTGGTGCCCGCCGATCCGGTGCGCATCGCGGCGCTGCTGGGTGCGCTGGCGGGGGCCTGGCTGCTGCTGTTCCTGACCATGCTGGTCATCGGCACGCTGGGGCTGTACCTGGAGCGCTCGCTGGCGATCTACGAGGTCTGGTGGGGGCTGTTCGCGGTGATGTCGGGCTACCTGGTGCCGCTCGCGCTGATGCCCGGCTGGCTGCGCGGGGCGTCGGACTATCTGCCCTTCCGGTCGATGCTGGGGTTTCCCATCGAGCTCATGATCGGGCGGCTGTCGCGGGCCACCGCGCTGCGCGAGCTCGGGCTGCAGTGGGGCTGGGCCTGTGTCCTCCTGCTGCTCACCGTGGTGGCCTGGCGGCGCGGCCTGAAGCGCTTCGAGGCCTTCGGTGCGTAGTGGTTTACGCAACGGGATTCACTGAGGAAACTGGTCGGACCTGACAGAACTGTGACGAGGTTCTGGGCGCACCCTGACCAGCGCGGCGCTACATCCAGACCATGGCACTCACGCGCGTCCCGACTCCAGGCGGGCCCGGTCCTGCCACCTGGCGCACGTACTTCGGCCCCACCGCCCTGCCGTTCTGGGCGGTCCACGTCCTGGCCATCGCCGGCGTGGTCTGGCTGGGGCTGTCATGGACCGGCCTCCTGGTCGCGGGGATCTCGTACTTCATCCGCATGTTCTTCGTCACCGGGGCCTATCACCGCTACTTCTCGCACCGCACCTTCAAGACCTCGCGCGCGTTCCAGTTCTTCCTCGCGCTGGGGGCGCAGACCAGCGCGCAGAAGGGCGTCATGTGGTGGTCGAGCCACCACCGCTGGCACCACAAGTACTCGGACGAGCCGCCCGATGTGCACTCGGCCAAGCTGCGCGGCTTCTGGTACTCGCACGTGGGCTGGTTCCTGGGCCCCGACTGGAGCCGCACCGACGAGTCGCGGGTCAGCGACCTGGCGCGCTTCCCCGAGCTGCGCCTGCTCAACCGGCCGTCGTTGCAGCTGATGCCGGCGCTGGCGTCGCTGGTCATCCTGTGGCTGATCGGCGGCGCGTGGCTGGCCCTGTGGGGCGGCTTCGTGGCCACGGTGCTCCTGTGGCACGGCACCTTCACCATCAACTCGCTGTCGCACATGTTCGGCAGCCGGAAGTACGCGACCAGCGACGACTCGCGCAACAACTGGCTGCTGGCGCTGATCACGATGGGCGAGGGCTGGCACAACAACCACCACCACTACCAGAGCTCGTGCAACCAGGGCTTCCACTGGTGGCAGATCGACGTCACCTACTACATCCTCAAGGGCTTCGAGAAGGTCGGCCTGATCTGGGATGTGCGCCGCGCGCCCGCCCACGTGATCGAGGGGCGCCCCGGCAGCGACGGCGACGCCGGGGGTGGCGGCGCCGAGCCCGGGCCCGAGCGCAACGACAAGGCGGCACTGGTCAAGGCCGCCTGAGCGCGGCAAACTGCCGCCGTGAAGCTCCGGGCACCAGCGAACGTCTTCCTGCGCCGCGCGCAGCTGGTCTTCATGCTCGCCATCCTGGTGCCGACCATTCTGATGACGGCGACCGGGATCATCGTGCTCATCGCGCGAGGCTCCGAGTACGCCACCCTGGTCGCGGGCGTGCTGGTGCTGGTGTTCTGCGTGCTGCTGGTGACCGGCTACATCCTGGGCACCATCCTGGTCGCTCGTGGCGCGCGGCTGGCGCGCGTGCAGAACGACTTCCTGTCCGCGGTCTCGCACGAGGTGCGCACGCCGATGACGTCGATGCGCATGTTCATCGACACCCTGCGCGAGGGCCGCGTCACCGATCCGGCCGAACAGAAGCGCTGCCTCGACATCATTCACCAGGAGATGGGGCGGCTCGATGGCCTGGTCGAGCGGCTCATCGAGCTGTCGCGCATCGAGTCGGGGCGCCACTCGTTCGAGCACAAGCCGGTGCCCGTCCGCGCCGTGATCGACGAGGCGCTGGCGGCCTTCGCGGCGGTCCGCGTGGGCGCCGAGGTCGATCTCAAGGTCGAGGTCGAGGACGGCCTGGTGGTGCGCGGCGATCGCGCGGCGCTGGCGCAGGCGGTGGGCAACCTGCTGGTCAACGCCTGGAAGTACACCGGCGCCGACAAGCACATCGAGCTGACGGCGCGCCACCAGGGCCACCGCCACGTGGCCATCACGGTGGCCGACAACGGCGCGGGCATCCCGCGCGAGGAGCAGCGCGCAGTGTTCGACAAGTTCGAGCGCGGCCGGGCCGCCATCGACGGCGGCCAGCCGGGCAGCGGGCTGGGGCTCGCGGTGGTGCGCGCGATCGTGACCGCGCATGGCGGCAAGATCAACCTGGAGTCGGAGCCGCACCATGGCTCGCGCTTCAAGATCGTGCTCAGACAGGTGACGGCGTGACCGGCGCGGGGGGGCCAGCGGGCGGTGCAGGGGCGGGCGGCGGCGCGGCGGGCGGCGCCGGGGCCGGGGCGGCGGGTGCCGGCGCGAGTGCCGACGCGCCCGAGGTGCTGATCGTCGAGGACGACGCGGCCATCGCCGAGGGGCTGGCGCTCAACCTGCGCCTGGCCGGCTTTCGCCCCGAGGTGGCGCACGACGGCGAGGTCGCGGCCGAGCGCATCCGGGAGCGGGTGCCCGACCTGGTGCTGCTCGACATCTCGCTGCCGCGCAAGAACGGCCTCGAGCTGCTCGGCGAGCTGCGCGCGGCGGGGCTGATGGTGCCGGTCATCGTGTTGTCAGCCCGTCAAGACGAGTTCGACAAGGTGGCGGCGCTGCGCCTGGGCGCCGACGATTACGTGACCAAGCCGTTCGCGCTGGCCGAGCTGATGGCGCGCGTGGGCGCGGTGCTGCGCCGCGCCGGCCTGACGCAGCAGGGCCAGACCCAGCGGCCGCGCAGCGAGGGCGTGCTGACCTTCGGCGACGTGGTCATCGATCCCGCCACCCGCACGGTGACCCGCGATGGCACCCCGGTGAAGCTGACTCACCTGGAGTTCGAGCTGCTCGCCTTCCTGGCGCGCAACGTGTCGCGCGTGCTGTCGCGTGAGGTCCTGCTGCGCGAGGTCTGGGGCTACCGGCGCTCGGAGACGGCGCGCACGGTCGACAACTTCGTGGCCCAGCTGCGCAGCAAGCTGGAGGTCGATCCGGAGGCGCCGCGCCACCTGGTCACGGTGCGCGGCAGCGGGTACCGGTTCGATCCGTGATCGGGCGCTACCTCCACCTGTTCTGGGTGCAGGTGCGCGCCTCGCTGGTGACCGCGATGCAGTACCGCGTCGACTTCATCGTCAGCGGGCTGATCTCGGTGTGGTGGATGGTGTGGACGCTGGTGCCGCTGCTGGTGGTGTACCGCGGGCGCACCAGCGTGGCGTCGTGGACGCTGCCCGAGGCGCTGCTGGTGGTGGCCTGGTTCACCATGCTGCGCGGCGTGCTCGAGGGCGTCATCAACCCGTCGCTGACCGAGGTCGGCGAGCGCATCCGCACCGGCACGCTGGACTTCGTGCTGGTCAAGCCGGCTGACGCGCAGTTCCTGATCTCGACCGCGAAGTTCGCGCCGTTCAAGATCGTGGACGTGATGGCGGGCGGCGTGGTGGCCGGGATCGCGTTCCACCGGCTGGGGCGGCTGCCGGCGCCCGGCGACGTCGGCGTCGCGCTGCTCTTGTTCATGGCCGCGCTGCTGGTGCTGTACAGCATCTGGATCCTGGTGGTGTGCTGGTCGTTCTGGGTGGTGCGGCTCGACAACCTGTCCTACCTGTTCACCGCGATCTTCGACGCCGCGCGCTGGCCCATCGACGTGTTCCGCGGAGCGTGGCGCCTGATCTTCACCTTCGTGCTGCCGCTGGCCCTGATGACGACCTACCCGGCGCGCGCGCTGCTGGGCACCATGGACGCGCGCACCGCGCTGGCGGCGCTGGGCGGGTCGATCGGCTTCGCGGTGCTGGCGCGCCTGGTGTGGCGGCGCGCGCTGGCGCACTACACCTCGGCCTCCAGTTGAGCCTGACCGGCGGCGAGGCGGGCGGCGGCGTCGTCGAGATCGGCGTCGGGCGGCAGCTGGAGGGTGAAGCGGGCCGGCAGCCGCAGGCGCAGCGCGGCGGCCAGCGCGGGCGGCACCGGGTAGCGCGGCGGCACCGGGTCGGCGCTGTCGCCCAGCGGGGCGGACATGGTGGCGCTGTCGAGATCGATGCGGATGGGCGGCGGCGCGCGGCGGGCCACGCGGTAGGCGCCCTGGTCGAGGAAGCTCTGGGTGCACATGGCGCGCAGGCCGTCGGCCAGCGCGGCGGTGTCCTCGGGCGTCGGCGCGCCGGTGGGGATGTCGGCCCAGGGCAGCGCGGCCAGGGTGGCCAGGGTGTGCTCGGCGAGCGGGCGGCCGGCGGCGGCCAGCGCGAACAGCTTGAGCCAGGGCTCGGGCGTGAAGTTGGACGACAGGAAGTGCGGATCGCGGCGGGCCAGGTACTCGTCCCAGCCCAGGCGCGCGACAGCGTCGGCCAGCGGCCCGAGGGCGTCGTCCCACGAGGTCACCCCGGCGTGGGCGCGGATGAGGGCCCCAGGTGAGGTCACGCGCGCCAGGGCCTGGCCGATCTGCAGGAACCAGGGCGCGGCGAAGATGGCGTTGGCGGCCCCGGCGTCGGGGTAGGCGAACGCTGGCAGCGCGCGCACGCTGAGCCAGCCGGCGATGCACTCGTCGAGATAGCCGGGGAAGATCCCGGTGCGTGCGGCGCCGAGGTGCGACAGCTCGTGCGTCAGCGGCGCGGCCAGCCAGGTGTCGATCACGGTGTGCACGTCGTCGCCGGCGGCCAGCGCGCGCGCCATCGCGGCCATGTCGGCGGGATAGCCGTACAGGAGCGGCATGAAGCCGCCGTAGTAGGTGCGCGGGTAGAGCTCGGCCAGGGTGGCGGCGCGCAGCTCGGCGGTGCCGAACGCTGTGGCCGGGTCGACGCCGGCGCCGGTCAGGATGGCGCCGAGGCGCGTGATGGCGCCCGACAGGCGCGGCAGGCGGGCCCAGTCGAGCTGCGTGTGCAGCAGGGTCGCGGTGGGCTCGGCGCGGGTGCACAGCTGCTCGACGTGCAGGCTCGGCATGGTGTCGAGGTAGTGCCAGCTGAGCGGCGAGTCGGGATCGAGCGCGATGGCGGCGGCCAGGGTGGCCGAGAAGGTGCGCGGCAGGGTCAGCGTGGGCGGCGTGCTGGTGCGGGCGAGGCCGGCGCGCTCGAGGCGGCGCAGCGTGGTGGCGGCGCTGCGCGCCAGGCGCGGGGCGAAGGTCGCCTCGGTGGCGGCCAGCGCGGGGCCCAGGCCCGACAGGGTGGCGAGGTCGATCATGGGCCGAGCTCGAGGCTGACGTCGCCGGGCAGCGGGGTGGTGGCGGCGCACAGCTCGGCGAGGGCGCTGATGGCGGCGGCGGCGCGGGCGCGCGACACCCCGGTGAGGCGGACGTGGTGGGCGCCGCGCGCGGCCAGCGTGCGCGCCAGGGCGGGCGGGAACAGCCAGCGTGCCGGCTCGGCGAAGACGCCGGCGGGGTGGCGCGCGCGAGCGATCTCGCAGGCGGCGACGTCGATGGTGAAGACGCCGTCGGGGGGATCGGCGGGGTGGGTCTGGAAGTTGGGCGCCATGCGGTGCACCTGCAGCAGCGCGTGCACCGCGAGGTCGAGCAGGGCGACGTCGGCGGGCTCGGGGGCGTCGTGCCACCAGGGCAGCGCCGACCACGGCGTGCGCGCGGCGGCATCGTCGAGCGCGGGCAGCGCGAGCAGGGCGGCGATGGCGTCGGGGCTGCCGACACCGGTGGCCTCGGTGCGCAGACACAGCTGACCCAGCGCGCCGGCGCGCTCGGGGGCGCGGGCGGCGTCGGCCAGGCGGATCCAGTCCAGCGCGCGCAGGGCGTCGGGCGAGAACGGTGGCTGGCGACGGCGCAGCCAGTCCTGCCAGCCCAGCGCGGCCAGCGTGCTGGAGACGGTGGCGCCGAGGGCGCGATCGTGACCGCTGGTGAGCAGGCTCCACAGCGGGCCGCGGCCGTGGCGGCGCGCCAGGGCCTCGCCGAAGAGGACGAACAGCGACACCCCGGGCACCGCCTCGGCGGGCGTGACCGGGAAGACGTGCTCGCGATGCGCGCAGGCGCCGAGGTGCAGCGCGGCGGCCTCGATGAGCAGCCACGGCGGTGGCGGGCGGCTGCACTCGCGCGCGGGGCCGTGACACAGCTCGTGCACGATCTGTCCCGACAGGTGCAGATCGATGACCTGCTCGGGCGCCGCCTCGAGGTCGAGATCGCGCGCCATCACCGCGAGCTCGGGCGGGTAGGCGCCCAGCATGGGCAGGCCGCGGCCGAACAGGGTGTGCACGTAGAGCTCGGCGATGGTCGGGCGCGCGGCGAGCAGGGCGGCCGGCGAGGTGGCGCCGCACAGCGCGGCGGGATCGAGGCCGGCGGCGGCGACGATGCTGTAGAGGTTGCCGAGCGCGGCGTCGAGGCGAGGCAGCGCGGCGAGCTCGAGCGGGCGCCACAGCAGGGCGTGCGCGGGGGTCGCGCCGCGGCACAGCTGCTCGATCTGCTGGCGCGGCATGAAGTGGGTGTAGTGCAGGGCCAGCGGCTCGGGCAGGCCGTCGGCGCTGGTGCTGCTGGTGGCGCGGCTGCTGGTGGCGCTGGCGCGGTGCTCGGCCTCCGCCAGCAGGGCGGCGCCGGTGATGCTCTCGCGCAGCGCGGGCGGCAGGCGCGGCGGCGGCCAGCCGGCGGGATGGCGCGTGCCAGGGATTGCCACCTCGGTGCGAGCGGTGGAATCGAAGCGCGCGTCCAGCCGTTCCCGGAGCTCAGCGGCCGTGGTCACGACGCGATGATAGCGCGTGACGCGCCTCACCGGCGACGTCGAGATCCGCGGGCTTGTTCGGGATCTCCAGTTTTCACGGGGAAAAATGCAGGATCCTGCGAAAAATTCGTTGACGCCTGCGCGCGCGTATGCGAGACAAGAAGGGTATGCAGACCTGGACCCACAAGCCGCTGATTGGCATGAAGACGTCGCGTGTCGACGTCTTTGGCTGCCTCGCGGCAGGTGGGAGGGTCTGACCCCGGTCTCCTCCTAGCGTTTCTGACGCAAACCTGCCGCGGGCCCCCGATGGGACCCGCGGTTTTTTTTTGTGCATTCGAGCATCAGAAAGCGGTGACGTGATGGAAGCGGAAGCGGCAACGGGAGAGGAAGCGACGGAAGCGAGGCAAGCCAAACCACCCCAACTCGGGGCCGGGCTGGCATGGGAAGGCGCGCCGGTTCGCGCGCTCATCCGGCTGGCCTGGCCGATCACGGTGTCGAGTCTGTCTTACAGCGTGATGACGCTGGTCTCGACCTTGCTGGTCACCCACCTCGGCAAGGCGCAGCTGGCGGGCGCGGGCCTGGGCGGCACGGCGGCCTTCGTGCTGCTGTGCTTCTCGTTCGGCCTCTTGCGCGGCGTGAAGACGCTGGTGTCACAGGCCATCGGGGCGGGACGCAAGGAGCTCATCGGCGGCTATCTCGGCGCGGCGCTGGGCACCGCGGTCTGTATCGGGCTGCTCACGGCGGGGCTCGGACAGGTCATGGCGCTGGGCCTCAGCCACATCGCCGCGACGGCGGCGTCGGGCGCGGCGGCGATGACCTACCTGTCGATCCGCGTGCTGGGCGCGCCGATGGCGCTGGCCTACGTGGCGCTGCGCGAGGTGCGCTACGGGCGCGGTGATGCGCGCACGCCGATGATCGCGACGGTGGTGGCCAACGGCGTCAACGTGGCGCTGTCGCTGCTCTTCATCTTCAAGCTGGGATGGGGCGTGGCGGGCGCGGCGTGGGCGACGGTGATCGCGCACTCGGTCGAGGTCGGCATCCTGATCGTGGTGCAGAGCGCCGAGGGCTGGGGTGTGCGCAGCGCACGCTGGGAGCACGTGCGCGCGCTGTGGCGCATCGGGCTGCCCACCGGCCTGCAGTTCTCGCTCGAGGTCGGCTCGTTCTCGCTGCTGGCGGGGATGCTGGCCGCGCTCAGCGAGCTGCAGATGTCGGCGCACCAGATCGCGCTGCAGATCAACCACTTCAGCTTCCTGCCCGCGTTCGCCATCGCGGAGGCGGTGTCGGTGCTGACCGGGCAGGCCGTGGGCGCCGGCAAGGACGAGCTGGTGCAGCGCGTGGCGCACATCGGCATGTGGGTCGCCGGGGTCTACACCGGGGCCTGCGGCGTGGTGATGGCGCTGGGCGGTGGCGTGCTGGTGTCGGGCTTCACACACGAGCCGGTGCTGGCGCACGTCGCGGTCAGGCTGCTGCTGGTCGCGGCGGTGTTCCAGGTCTTCGACGCGGCCAACGTGGTCGCGCGCGGCGCGCTGCGCGGGGTCGGGGACGTGCGCTATCCCGCGGTGGTCGGGGTCATCAGCGCGTGGTGCTTCACGCCACCGCTGACCTGGCTGCTGGGCTGGAAGGCGGGCCTCGGCGCGCTGGGTGGCTGGCTCGGGCTGTGCGGCGAGATCGTGGTCGGGTCGCTGATCCTGTGGTGGCGGCTCGAGCGCGGTGGCTGGCGCGCGGTGGCGGAGCGTGAGCGCGCGCGCCGGGCGCTGGAGGCGGCGCAGCTCGAGGTCGACGCCGAGGCCGACGCCGAGGAGCAGGCGGCGGAGGGCGCGGCGCTGGCATCGTAGGAGCAGTTGCGGTTGCAGTGATGGCGGGGCGTCGGGGGCGAGTGGTTCCCCCGACGCCTTTGCTGTTGCTACAGGCCGGCGGCGGCGAGGATGGCGCGGCAGGCGGCGGCGTCGGGGAGCGGGCCGCGGGCGGCGCCGAGGTCGTCGGCGAAGTGCGCCGGGTTGCCCGAGGCGGGGATGGCGCAGGTGACGGCGGGGTGGGCCAGGATGAAGGTGAGGCAGAGCTGGGCCCAGCTGGTGCAGCGGAGGTCGGCGGCGACGGCGGGCAGCGGGCGCGTGCGCAGGCGGGTCAGCAGGCCGCCCTCGGCGAGCGGGCGCATGACGAGGACGGCGGTGCCGGTGGCGGCGGCGGCGGGCAGGAGGCGGGCCTCGGCGGCGCGGTCGGCGAGGTTGTAGGGCAGCTGGATGAAGTCGACGGCCTCGCTGTGGAGGAGAGACTCGAGGGCGTCGAACTCGCTGTGGGCGTAGTGGGTGATGCCGAGGTAGCGGATGCGCCCGGCGCGCTTCCAGTCGCGCAGGACCGGGAGGTGGGTGCGCCAGTCGAGCAGGTTGTGGACCTGCATGAGGTCCATGCAGGTGGTGCCCATGAGGGCGAGCGAGCGCTCCATCTGTGCGACGCCGGCGGCATGGCCGCGGGTCCAGACCTTGGTGGCCAGGAAGGGGCGCGGGGTGCCGGGCGGCAGGGTGGCGAGCAGGCGGCCGATGGTGGCCTCGGAGCGGCCATACATGGGGGAGCTGTCGATGACGCGACCGCCGGCGGCGAGCAGGGCGTGCAGGACGGCGCGGCGCGGGGTGATTTCGGCGGGGGAGTCGGAGATGTCGAAGGACTGCCAGGTGCCGAGGCCGATGGCGGGGAGGGGTTCGGAGGTGCGGGGGATGAGGCGGGTGAGCACGGGGGGAGAGTAGCGCGGGGGGGGAGAGACCGGATCGGGCACGGGCATGGGCACGGGCACGGGCACGGGGACGAGCACGAGGACGAGGACGGGGGCGAGGGCGCGGTCGCGGGGGGATCAGAGGAGGCAGGGGGGAAGGGGGGCGTCGGGGTTGGCGGCGCGGATGAGCTCGATGGCGCGGGGGTCGCCGGGCAGGTTGCGCTGGTGCAGGCGCTCGAGCAGGTGGGTGATCTCGTGCGGCTTGCGGTTCTGGCCCAGCTTGGCCTTGCCGTCGAGGTGGGTCAGGAGGACGCGCACGATCATGATGCCGCGCACGGCGCTGCGGTAGAGCGGGTCGTCGGCGGTGATGGGGACATGGCCGCCCTCGGGCTGGTAGCGCGCCATCAGGCCGGCGAGCACGGCGGCCTTGGCCACCGGGTCGGTGACCTCGTCGAGGGTGCCGTGGACCTGGACGCTCTGGTACAGCGTGGTGGCCGGGCAGGCGCGCTCGGGGTCGACGAAGTAGCTGGGGATCGGCGCGATGATCTCGTCGGCGGCCAGCACGCAAGGGCGGCCGATGCAGTCGGCCTTCTCGCCGGCGGGGGCGCCGTGGAAGGCCACCGCGGGGCCGTCGGGGCCGTCGGCCAGCATGACGCCGTGCACGGCGCGCAGCACGGGGGCGCCGTCGGGGGTGGTGGTGGCCAGGTGCACGATGGGGGCGCGCGCCAGCAGCGCCTCGGCCTGGGGGCGGGACATGCGGAAGAGCTCGCGTCTCATGGCCACAGGGTGCGTCGGTACTGGTCTATGCAAAAGTGCCAGAATGTGGAAATCTACCAGACCAGATGCGCAAGGCCGGATGGGACGCCGCGTTCAGCTTGCCGCCGGCGCGCGCGGGCGAGGCGGCCTCGCTGGTGGCGCGCATCGCCCAGGCCGTGGTCGCCGAGGTGCGCCGCGGGCGGCTGCGCCCGGGGGATCCGCTGCCGGGATCGCGCACGCTGGCGACCCAGCTCGGGGTGCATCGCAACACCGTGCTGGCCGCCTATGCCGAGCTCGGCGCCGAGGGCTGGGTCGTCAGCACCCCGGCGCGCGCCACCGTGGTGTCCCCTGCGCTGCCCGAGACGCGGCCGCGCGGGCCCGCGCGCGAGGCTGCGCCGGCCGAGGTCGGCTTCGCGCTGCTGCCCCGGGTGCCGGGCTTCGCGCCCCCCGGGGCGCGCGCCGAGGTGCCCGGCCTGCTGTCCCTGGCCGGGGCGTCGCCCGACACCCGGCTGTGGCCGGCGGCGCTGCTGGCGCGGGCCTACCGGCGGGCGCTCGCCCGCGCGGCGCAGCTGCTGCGCTATCGCGACCCCGCGGGCCATCCCCGGCTGCGCGCGGCGCTGGCGGCGATGCTGTCGGCGACCCGCGGGCTGGCCGCGCAGGCCGACCACGTCCTCGTCACGCGCGGCAGCCAGATGGGGCTGTGGCTGGCGCTGCGCGCGCTGCTGGCGCCGGGCCAGCGCGTCGCGGTCGAGAGTCCGGGCTATCCGCCGCTGTGGCACACGCTGGAGACCCTGGGCGCCGAGGTGGTGCCCATCCCGGTCGATGCCGGGGGCATGCGCATCGACGCGCTGCAGGCCGCCGGGCCGCTGCGCGCGGTGGTGCTGACGCCGCACCATCAGTACCCGACCACGGTGACGCTGAGCGCGCCGCGCCGCCTCGCGCTGCTGGAGCACGCCCGGCGCGCACGGCTGGCCATCATCGAGGACGACTACGATCACGAGTTCCACCATGACGGTCGCCCGGTGCTGCCGCTGGCCAGCGCCGACCAGGGCGGGGTCGTGATCTATGTCGGCACCCTGTCCAAGGTGCTGGCGCCCGGGTTGCGCGTGGGCTACGTGGTGGCCCCGCCGGCGCTGATCGAGCGGCTGGGCGCGCTGCGCTCGCTGGTCGACGTGCAGGGCGATCAGGTGATGGAGGCGGCGCTGGCCGAGCTGCTGGAGGACGACGTGGTGCAGCGCCACGTGCGGCGCGCGCGCCGGATCTACCGGGCCCGGCGCGACTTCGTGGTGGCGGCGCTGGCGCGGGCGCTGCCCGAGCTGGAGGTGCCGCTGCCCAGCGGCGGGCTGGCGCTGTGGACGCGGGCGCCAGGCGTCGACAGCGAGGCCTGGCTGGAGCGCGCGCGCGCCCGCGGGGTGGCGTTCCAGCCCGGGCCGCACTTCGGCCATGGCCGCGCCGGCGGCCGGGCCCTGGCGGCGCTGCGCGAGCGGGCCCGCCTGGGCTTCGCGGCGCTCGACGAGCGCGAGCTCGCCGAGGCGGTGCGCCGGCTGGCGGCGGCGTGGCCACGTCGGGGGGGCCATCGCGCTACACTGCGCGCGTGACCCCGCGCTCGCATCGCATTCGCCTCGACACCGGCCTCGATTACCACGTGCTGGAGTGGGATCCGGGGCCCGAGGCCCGCCACACCGTGCTGCTGCTGCATGGCTTCCTCGACTCCAGCTGGGGCTGGGTCAAGGTGGTCGAGGCGGGCCTGGGCGGTTACCACGTCATCGCGCCCGATCTGCGCGGCCACGGCGACTCCGACCACATCGGCGCCGGTGGCTACTACCACTTCGCCGACTATCTGGCCGACGTCGAGGACCTGGTGCGCAAGGTCGCGCGCGAGCGGCTGTCGCTGGTCGGCCACTCGATGGGCGGCAGCGTGGCGTCGTACTTCACCGGCACCTGGCCCGAGCGCGTGGCCCGGCTGGCGCTGCTCGAGGGGCTGGGCCCGCCCGAGACCGGCGCGGCGGCGCCCGAGCGCATCCGGGCCTGGCTGGCGGCGTGGCGCCGGGTGCGCGACACCCCCGCGCGCGCGCTGGCCTCGGTGGAGGACGCCGCCGCGCGCATCCGCAAGCACGATCCGCGCTGCTCGGCCGAGGAGGCGCTGCGCCTGGCCCAGCATGGCACCACGCCGATGGCCGGCGGGGTCCGCTTCAAGCACGATCCGCTGCACGCAACGCCGGGGCCGCACGGCTTCCAGCTCGAGGTCGCGCGCAGCTTCTGGCGCGCGGTGACCTGCCCGGTGCTGCTGGTGGACGGCGCCGAGTCGGTCTTCATGACCGGCGTGGGGCCCGACCAGATGGCGTCGCGGGCGTCGTACTTCACGGACTCCCGGCGCGAGGTGCTGGCGGACGCCGGCCACATGATGATGCGGCACCAGCCCGCGGCGCTGGCGGCGCTGCTGGCGGCCTTCCTGGCATGACGGTTGACGCCGGGTAGAGCGGGGGCGACACTGAAAAGCCGTGTCGGCCCCGGTTCAACCTGCGGCTCCCTTGCGCATCGAGCGCCTGCGCGTGCCCGAGGGCGCGCTGATCAAGCTCGCTGGCATCATCGACGAGCAGCTCAAGGGCGATCTGTTCGACGATCTGCACGGGGTGCTGGCGGTGGCCATCGATTTGGCCGGGGTGCACCGCATCACGTCGTTCGGGATCCGTGAGTGGATCCGCCAGATCTCGGACGCCGGGGGCGATCACCTGTACTTCGTCAACGTGCCCGCCTATGTGATGGCGCAGTTCGGCATGGTCGCCGGCCTGGGTGGGCCGCGCGGGCAGATCCTCAGCTACTTCGCGCCCTACGTGTGCAACGGCTGCGGCGCCGAGCGTGATCGCCTGTTCGACCGGCGCAACGACAGCGACGTCGACTGTGTCGACAACCCGCCCTCGATGCCGTGCGCGCAGTGCAGCGGCGTGATGGAGTTCGCCGACGCACCCGAGTACTACCGCGAGGCGCTGGCCGGCACCGCGCCGCTCGACGTGGTGCCCGCGCTGTTCCGCGTGCTGGCGGCCAAGGATCAGGCGGCGCGCCCGCTCAAGGTGTCGAAGACGGTGGAGGGCTCGGCCACCGTGCTGTGGCTGTCGGGCGCGCTGGATCACCGCGCGGTGCTGCGCCGCGCGGCCGATGGGCTGGAGGGCGACGTCCTGGTGGTCACCGATCAGGTCTCGGCCTGTGACGGCCCCGGGGTGTGGGAGCTGGGGCGCCTGATGTCGGCGGCCAGCGATGCGCGCGGGCGGGTCTGGCTGGCGCGCACGCCTCGGGTGCTGCTGGATCATCTGGCCAAGGAGCCGATGACGCTGGGCGAGGCGCGGCTGACGTCGATCGAGCTCGACTATGTGTGCGGCGCGTGCCGGCGCATGGGCGAGTGGGTCTACGTCATGAGCGCCGGCAAGAAGGGCCTCTTCTGTCAGCGCTGCGGGGCCGGGGTGACGCCGGGGGAGGCGCCGGTGCTGATGGCGCGCCTGGGGCCGCTGGAGTGCGCCGAGCTGCCGGTCGAGCTGCGTGGCCTGATGGAGCTCAGGCCGCGCGCGGGGGCCACCGGGCAGCGTCCGGGCTTCGTCGACAAGTACCAGCTGATCCGGCTGCTGGGCGCCGGCGGCATGGCGGAGATCTATCTGGCCCGGCAGCAGGGCCCGGCCGGCTTCGAGCGCCGCGTCGCCATCAAGCGGATCTTGCCGAGCTTCGCCAAGGACGCCCAGTTCGTCAGCATGTTCCTGACCGAGGCCAAGCTGGTCGCGCGCCTGAGCCACCCCAACATCGTGCAGATCCACGAGCTGCACGAGCGCGACGGCCAGTACTTCATCGTGATGGAGTACGTCGAGGGCCACAACCTGGCGACCATGCTGAACGCCTCGCGCGCCGCCAAGCAGAAGGTGCCGGTGGAGGTCGCGCTGCGCGTGCTGGCCGACGTGTGCGCGGCGCTGGAGGCGGCGCACACGGCGTGTGACGACGCCGATCGGCCGCTGGGGATCGTGCATCGCGACGTCAGCCCGCACAACGTGCTGATCGGCAGCGACGGCGTGGTCAAGCTGAGCGACTTCGGCATCGCGCGCGTCAGCGGGGTGCCGCGCCAGGGCGAGAGCACGCAGCCCGGGGTGCTCAAGGGCAAGCTGGCCTATCTGTCACCGGAGGCGCTGATCGGCGAGCCCGATCTGCGCACCGACGTGTGGGCCGCGGGGATCGTGCTGTTCCAGCTGCTGGCCGGCTATCACCCGCTGTCGCGCTCGACCGACTACCAGACCTACCAGGCCATCCTGAACGATCCGGTGCCGGCGGCCGGGGTGGGGCGCAACGACGTGCCGCCCGAGCTGGAGGCCATCGTGGCCAAGGCGACCGCGCGCGATGCGGCGCAGCGCTACGCCAGCGCGAGCGAGATGCAGGCGGCGCTGGAGAAGGTGATCTCGCTGCTGGGGCGGCCGGTCACGAGCCGGCAGGTGGCGGAGTGGCTGGAGCGGCTGGAGCCGGAGATCGAGCGCGGCGGGCCGGCCGAGAGCACCGAGGCCGCGACCGCGCTGGCCAGGGGACCGACGGAGACCCAGTAGTGCGGAGAGCTGCGGGGTGCTGGTCGTCGCGGATGGGGGCGGTGGTGGTCGCGGTCGTCGTGGGCTTCGGATGTTCGAAGCCGCGGGCGAAGCCGAGCCCGAGCGCGAGCGCGAGCACGAGCACGAGCACGAGCACGAGCACGAGCACGAGCACGAGCACGAGCACGAGCACGAGCACGAGCACGAGTACGGATGCGGGAGCCGGGTGTGAGGGCAGCGGCGAGCTGGTCGCCGGCGTCGAGGTGCGGCGGGTGCGGGCGGGCAGCGCACCCGAGGTCGGGCAGGGCGATCGGTGCATCACGCTGGTGCGCTTGGATCCAGCGCGGTTTCGCGCGCGCCTGCTGACGCCGGCGCAGGGTGGGCCGCTGCCGGCGCCGGGCTGGAGCGAGGCGGCCCGGCTGATCGCGGTCATCAATGCGACGCTGTTCCTCGACGACGGGCGCGGGTTCGGGCTGATGATCGCGGATGGGCGGGTCATCAACGGCAACGACAATCCCAAGCTGGGCGGCTTCCTGGCCCTGGGGCCGCGGCGCAAGGGGCTGGCCGAGGTGGCGCTGTTCGGGCGCGACTGCGAGGGCTTCGACCTGGCGCGGCTGCGCGCCGACTATGCCACCGTGGTGCAGAGCTATCGGCTGCTCGACTGTGCCGGGCAGCCCATCGGGTGGCAGGACGCCAAGTCGTACAGCGCCGCGGCCGTCGGGGTCGACCGCGCGGGCTGGCTGGTGCTGGTGCACGTGCGCACGCCGTATCGCATGGCGGTGCTGGCGCGCGAGCTGGCGGCGGCGATGCCGACGCTGAGCGGAGCGCTGTTCGTCGAGGGTGGCCCCGAGGCGTCGCTGCTGGTGCGGGCGGGCGGGCGCGAGATCGCCGAGATGGGCAGCTTCGAGACCGACTTCACCGAGAACGACGACAACCGGGTGTTCTGGCCCCTGCCCAACGTGCTCGGGCTGACGGCGGTGAACTGATGGGGCCGGTCGGGGTCATGCTGCGGGTCGGGCGCAAGCTGGCGCTGGTGGATGACGGCAGCGGCGGGGTCCTGGTGGACCTGGATGGTGGCAACTTCTTCCGGGTCAATCAGGGCGGGTTGCGCGCCTGCGTCGCGCTGCTGCAGGCCGCGCCGGCGCACGAGCTGGAGGCCGAGCCGCGGCCGCAGGCCGACGACGACCGCGAGGTCACCGACGTCGAGGTCAACCAGGACGCCACCGGCGCCATCGCCGAGCTGACCGCGCGCGGTGTCACCGTCGAGCTGGCGCGGCGCGAGGTCGGGGCGGTGCTGGCCGCGCTGCAGTCGGCGCCGCCGCCGCGGCTGCGGGCGGGAGCGCTGTGGCTGCGCCCCGATGCGGCGGGGGGCTGGCTGCTGGGCAGCGGTGGCCGCGCGTGTCTGCGCATCGACGTCGCGCCGGGGGGCGGTCGGGTGCGCCCGGTCGAGGGCGTCGGGCAGCTCGACTGGGCCGCGGCGCTGGTGTGGGCGGCGCCGCACCTGCTGGTGCTGGGTGGGCGCGCGGTGCTGCACGCCTCGGCGGTGCGCCTCGACGAGCGCGCCTTCGCCTGGTCGGGGCTGAGCGGCGCCGGCAAGACCACGCTGGCGCGCGCGCTGGTCGAGGCGGGGGCGGGCCTGGTGGCCGAGGATCTGGTGGTGCTGGCGACGCCGGTGGCGGGGCAGGAGGGTGGCGTGCGCGTGCTGGTCGATGGCGAGGCGCGCATCCGGGCCTGGGCCAGCGAGCGCGCGCCGACCCTGGCAGCTGGCGGCGAGGTCGACGGGGCGTCGCTGCTGCTGGCCATCGAGGGGGTGGCCACGGTACCGCTGCTACGGCTCGGCTTCGTGGGCGCGCCGGTGACGCGGATCGCGCGGGCGCAGCGCTTCGTGGAGGCGCCGATGGCGGTGCCCGAGGTGGTAGCGCGGCTGCTCGAGAACGGCTTCGCCGAGCTGGCCACGCGCCAGGTATGGTGGGCGGTGCTCGACGGCGCGGGGCGGCTGGCGGCCGAGGTCACGTGCTCGAGCGTGCTGGTGCCGGAGGGCTTGCCCGGCCTCGCCGAGGCGGCCGAGGACTGGGTCGGCCGGCTGCGCGCCGGTCGCTGAACACGAGCACGAGCACGAGCACGAGCACGAGCACGAGCACGAGCACGAGCACGAGCAGGAGCAGGAGCGCGAGTTACAGCGACAGCTCGATCGGGTAGGGCTGTTCGCGGCCGCGGGCGTCGCCCAGCCAGGCGTGGCCGCTGCGCAGGGCGCCGGTGCCGTCGAGGCCGAGCCGCAGCGGCTCGCCGGCGGCGCCAGCGTCGAGCGTGAGCTCGCACAGCACGCGGCGGTAACAGCGCTCGCCGCCGGGCAGGCGCCGGTCGACCGCGCCGAGCACGCGCTGCAGCCAGGCTCGGCCGGCGGCGTCGCGGGCCGGTGCGCGCCGCCCGACCAGCCGGAGCGCGCGCACCAGCGGCCGCGGGCCGATGAAGCGGCCGGCGACCTCCATCACCGGCAGCAGCCCCAGCGCCAGCCCGACATCGGCCAGGCGCAGCGCCACCCGCCCAGGCAGCGTCATGGCGCCGCCGGCGCGAGCAGCCGCGCCGCGACCAGCTCGTCGATCAGCCTGGCGGCGTCGTCGGCGACCCGCTCGGCCGGGGCGCCGAGCTCGGCGGCCAGCGCGGCGCCGATCTCGACCGCGGTGCTGCCCGCGATGACGAGCGCATAGATCGCGCGACCACTGCGGTTGAGGCGAAACGTGCTTCCGTGCGTGAGCTGCGCCAGCACCAGCTCGCCCCCGACCTCCTCCGCGGAGACGTCGGGATGGCGTGTCCAGCGCCGAGCGCCTGCGGAGCTAGGGCTTGGTCTGGACGGGGCTCCCATCTTCTTCTCCGCCCGACTTGCCGACCAGATCGCGCA
The DNA here is from genome assembly GCA_044229835.1 of Polyangia bacterium. Taxonomy (GTDB): domain Bacteria; phylum Myxococcota_A; class Polyangia; order Haliangiales; family JADYYK01; genus JADYYK01. The sequence continues at coordinate 39,265 of JBGASF010000014.1, forward strand.
GATTGCCGAGCAGCACCAGCTGGGGCGGCTCGTAGCTGGTGGGGCTGGCGGCGGTCTCGATGCTGGGGTCCTGCTGCTTGGGGTCCGTCATGACTGTCCTCTACTCCCTGCTGGAGTTCGTGCTGGCCGCCCGTGCGGACGGTAGTGTAGCCAGGTTGGCCGGGGCACACAATGGCGCAGCCCCGCGAGCGCGCAGCCAGCATTCCAGGCTGGCGATGTTCCACAGCGTGTTCAGCGGCCGCGACGGCGGCACCGGCAGGCCGCGCGCCCACAGCTCGTCGGCCAGGGCGCGGGCGGCCTGGCGATCGACCCAGGGCTCGGCCAGCCAGGGGCCCCGGGTCAGGACCTCGAGCAGCGCCGGCCAGGCCCGGCGCAGGTTGGCCTGCACGCTGGCCGAGAACACCGTCGGGGTGCTGCGCGCCGCCACCACCGGCGGCAGGGCGTCACCGGCGGCGTCGCGCAGCAGCTGCTTGAAGCGCTCGCGCGGGACCCGGGCCGCGGCCGGCAGCGCCAGCACGTGGCGCACCAGGCGCGCATCGAGCAGCGGATGGCGGTACTCCAGGCCGGCGCGGGCGCCCTCGAGCTCCTGCAGGTCGAGCGCCCAGGCGGTGTCGGGGGCGGTCAGCGCGGCCCAGGTGTAGCGCTGAGTCTGCGAGGTCGTGGTCGGCTCGGGCCGCGTCGTGGGCGCGGCGGCCTCGGGGTAGACCGCCCGCAGCGCGGGGCCCAGCCAGCGCGGTGCCGGCGCGGGACGGCGGCGCCCCCGCACCCAGCTGCGCAGCCGCTCGGGGGCCAGCCCGCGCGCGGCGTCGCCCAGGTAGAAGGCGGCCCCGCGCATGCTGTAGCGCACCCGCAGCGCGGCCCCGAGCAGGCGCAGCGGCTGGTGCGCCTGGGCCAGATCGCGGAACACGCCGCGCTCGAAGAACAGCTGATCACCGCCCACGCCAGTCAGGACCACGCGGGCGCCCGCGCGCTGCGCGGCCGCGCGCACGCCCTTGAAGATGCCGTTCTGCACGAACTGGTAGGGATCGCCGTGCGCCGCTGGCGCGTCGAAGCTGGCCAGCGCGCCGCCATCCCAGCGCGTCGCGGGCAGCCCGGTGTGGCTGACCACGGCGTCGATCCAGGGCGTCTCGTCGCAGGCCAGGCCGGGATACACCGCCGACGCCAGCGTCAGCACGGGCCTGGGCGCGGTGCGCGCGGCCGCGCCGGCGCCGGGGCGATGGTGTCGCGCCGCGAGACCGGCGATGGCCGCCGAGTCGATGCCCCCTGACAGCTGCAGCACCAGGGGCAGATCCGACTCCAGCGCGCTGCCGACCACCCGCTCGAGCATCGCGCGGGTCGCACCGATGGGATCGCGTTCGGGCGCCTCGGCCGGGGGCTGGAACCAGCGCAGCTGGCGCTCGCCTGCGGAATCGGCGCGCAGCAGGTGACCGGGCAGCACGCGCGTGATGCCGGCGCGGTAACCCACCGAGGCGTCACGGCCGCCATCACCCAGGAAGGCCAGCATGGCGCGCGCATCGAGGTCGGCGCCGACCCCGGGCAGCGCCGCCAGCGCGGCCTCCTCGCTGGCCAGCGCCACGAGCTCGCCGCTGCGCGCGAACCACAGCGGCCGGGTGCCCAGGGCATCGCGCGCCGCCCACAGCGTGCGCGAGCGCGCGTCCCAGGCCACGAAGGCGAAGCTGCCCTCGAGCCGTGGCAGCAGCGCCTCGCCCCAGCGCGCGAAGCCGGCGGCCAGCAGCGCGGCGTCGCTGCTGTCGGCCCCCAGACCCAGCGCGGCCAGCAGCCCCTCGCGCTCCTCCAGCCGCGCGTGCGCCACCACCTGCACACCACCGACCCAGCCGGTGGCCGCCAGCGGATCGCGCTCACGCTGGGTCGCGGCGTGGCGCGCGAAGGCCAGCACGCCGACGCCAGGCACGTCGTCGAGCAGCCGGCCCTCGGTGGCCCGGTGCGCCATGGCGTCGATCAGCGCCGTCGCCAGCGCGTGCATGCGCTGACGAGGCGGCGCTCCCGCCGGCCACACCACCGCTGCTAGCCCCGACATGTGCGAGTCCTTACCATGGTTTGCGCGCAATTCTGCAACCGTGAACAGCGGTTGGTTGCCCGCGCGGGGCGGACGTTCACAGCGAGCGCAGGTAAGCCACCAGATCGCCTCGTTCGCCGGGGCCGAGGTCGAGCCCGAAGCGATGGCCCGGCACCGGCCCGGGACGCACCCCACTGGTGTAGCCCGGCTGGGTGCGCGCCGGATCCATCAGCGCCTCGACCGAGGTCAGCGAGCCGTCGTGCAGCAGGGTCTGGCGCAGCGCCACGCCGAGCAGGGTCGGCACCCGCCACTTGCCGGTGCCGCGCCATGCCGAGTGGCCGATGTGCGCGTCGGTGCCCACCGAGTCCAGCGACACCGCCGGCCCGGCGCCCGCGGGAGGCCGGTGACAGTTCGCGCAGCGGGTCGTGAACAGCTGCGCCCCGCGCGTGCTGGCCTCCGTGGTGGGGCCCGGCTCGGTGCGCAGGGTCAGCAGGTACAGCGCCAGCCCCAGCGCGGCCTCGCGCGGCGGACGCAGCCCCTTGCCGAAGCCGGTCACCAGCAGCGTCTCCAGCCGGATGGCCAGCGTGATGACGCTGAACTGGCTCAGGGTGCCGTTGTGGTGCAGGTGGTAGAGGTAGCGCACCGAGCGCAGATCGGGCAGCCGGATGGGATCGCGCCCCTCGGGGGTCGACACGTCGGCGCGCCCGGGGCCCCAGGCCGCCAGCTCGGCCGGCGGCTGCTGGCCGTTCTCGCGCATCCACTGCCCGGTCAGCGCGCCGAGGTCGAGGCGCGGGTTGCCCAGGCCGATGACCAGCTTGCCGTCGACCGGCCAGGCGTGACAGGTCGCGCAGGTGTAGGCGAAGGCGTCGGTGCCCTCGGTCGACCGGGTGCGGATGACGCCGCCGACCTCGTCACGCTCGGGGTCGACCCAGAAGCCGTACTGCGCCGCGGTCGCGCGCGAGCGCAGGCCGGGCTCGAAGTGCCACACCAGCTGCGCGGGGTAGCGGAAGAAGGCCTGGCGACCCAGCTCGACCAGCGCGGCGGGGATGCCGGCGCGCATCTCGGGCGTGATGGTGAGCGCGGCGGCCTCGGCGGGCAGGCCGCTGGCGATGCGGGCGCCGCCGGGAGCGTCGAGATCGCCGCTGCGGATGGGGGCCACGCGCGGGTTGAACTCGGCGATCTCGCCCCAGTCGCCGGCCTTGTGGGTCTCGTAGTGATCAAGGCGATCCTGCGAGTACAGGTTGTCGGGGTTGACCAGCGAGGCCTCGAGCTCGGCGCGGCGGAAGGCGCTGTCCTGGAGGTAGCGCACCAGCAGCGGGTCGGGCTGGGTGCTGGTCAGATCGATGCCGGCGGCGATGTCGCCGGGGGGCACGCGCGCGCTGGCGCCGGCGCCTGCGTCGGAGGCGGCCACCGGGGACGGCGATGGCGACTTGCTGCTGCCGCTGCGGCTGCACGCCGGCAGCGCGAGTGCGAGTGCGGCCGCGAGGACGGTCGCGGCCTGGCCGGCGCGTGCGCGGGTCAGCCGACGGGGCAGGGCAGGCGTGTCACGCAGGTCCATTTTCCAGCCTTGTTCGAGAACACACAGTCTGCCCGATCGCCGCCCTGGTTGCAGTCGGCGTCCTCGACACAGTCGTCGCCGGCGGTGCGGCAGAAGAAGCCGGCGTCACGGCCGCCGCAGGCGCGGCCCTCGTCGCCGGCGCTGGGCGAGCAGAAGCCGCTGGCGCAGTCGGCGTCGACCTTGCAGTTGCCGGGCGAGCAGAAGTGGCCCGACAGGTTGCACTGGCACGGGCCCCCCTTGCAGTCGGCGTCGCTCATGCAGCCGTCGGAGACACACACGTTGATGGTGCGCATGGGACCCCGCGAGGACGAGCGCATGTTGCAGCGCGGGTTCATGCCGCCGGCGCCGATCGCCTTGGCGCACTCCTTGTCCGACTTGCAGCCCCCCCACGACGGGTCGCGGTTGCCTTTCTCGGCCTGGCACGTGGTGGCCGAGGCGCGGTGCCGCGCGGGCGGCCGCAGCGCGACCGGACTCATGCTCGGGCTCGGGCTGGCGCTCGGACTGGCGCTCGGACTCGTGCTCGCGCTCGGACTCCCGCTCACGCTCGGACTCGTGCTCGGACTCTCGCTCACGCTCGGACTCGCGCTCGCCGACGGCGTCACCGGCCCAGCGTCGCGCGACTTCTTCTGGCACCCCACACCGCCCAGAACCAGCAGGGCCATGCCCAACCCCAGCGTCAGCCCACGCCAGCTCCGCATGTCGGCGATGGTACCATCGCGCCGTGGACTTCTATGCGTTTCACCTGATGCCCTGGCCGCATCTGCCGCCCGACTTCGAGCAGCGCCATGACTCGGCCTGGATCTGGCCGCCCAACGCCCTGTACGACCCGGTGCGCGGCCACGAGCTCTACAACCGCTACCTCGACGAGCTGGAGTACGCCGAGACCCTGGGCTTCGACGGCATCTGCGTCAACGAGCACCACCAGAACGCCTACGGCAACATGCCGTCGCCCAACCTGATGGCGGCCGCCCTGGCGCGGCGCACCAAGCGGGTCAAGCTGGCCGTGGTCGGCAACGCGCTGCCGCTGTACGACCCGCCGCTGCGGGTGGCCGAGGAGTGGGCCATGCTCGACGTCATCTCGGGCGGGCGCCTGATCTGCGGCATGGTCATCGGCGGCGGGCCCGAGTACTACTCCTACGGCAAGAACCCGACCCACGCGCGCGCCATGTTCTACGAGGCGCACGACCTCATCATGCAGGCCTGGACGCAGCCGGGGCCGACCGAGTTCCGCGGCAAGTTCTGGCAGCTGCGCTACGTCAACCCGTGGCCGCGCCCGCTGCAGCAGCCGCATCCGCCGATCTGGATCCCGGGCGCCGGCTCGCTGGAGACGCTGGAGTACGTCGCGCGCAAGCGCTACGCGTACATGGGCATCCCGTACTTTCACCTCGACGTGTTCGCGAAGAACTTCGATCTGTTCCGCGAGGCCTGCGCAAAGCAGGGCTACACCGCGTCGCCGTCGCAGCTCGGCTACCTGGCGCCGATCTATGTCGCCGAGACCGACGCCGCCGCGCGCGCCGAGTACGAGCCCCACGTGACCTACTTCGTGCAGAAGCTGCTCAAGGGGCTGCTCATCACGCCGCCGGGGTACACCTCGCCGCGCTCGATGCTGAAGATCCTCGACGCCGTGAAGAAGAAGCAGTTCATGGCCTCGTGCGAGAGCTGGGACGACCTCGAGAAGGGCGACTTCATCGTCGCCGGCAGCCCGGCCACGGTGCGTGACAAGCTGTTCCGCATCCTCGATCGGCTGGGCGCCGGCAACCTGCTGGCGCTGCTGCAGCTCGGCACGCTGGGCGCCGAGCTGACGCGCAAGAACATGGACCTGTTCGCGCGCGAGGTCATGCCCGCGCTGCGGGCCCGCTACGGGAGCGCGCTGTGATGACCGAACGGCACGTCGACATCGCGGGCAAGCGCATCAAGCTGATGACCGGGGGCGATCCCGCGGGCACCCCGCTGCTGTACCTGCACAGCGCGGGGGGCGAGACGCTGTGGCTGCCGTTTCACGACGGCCTGGCGGCGCACTTTCACCTGCACGCGCCGGCCCACCCGGGCTTCGACAGCTCGGGCGGCCTCGACCAGATCGACTCCATCGAGGATCTGGCCTTCCACTACCTCGACTTCATCGACGCCATGGGCTGGCGCGAGGTCGCCGTGGTCGGGCTGTCGATGGGCGGCTGGATCGGCGCCGAGCTGGCTTGCCGCTGGCCCGAGCGCGTGCGCCGCCTGGTGCTGGTCGATGCCGCCGGGCTGCACGTGGACGGCGCGCCGATGCAGCCGCTGTGGGATCACACCCGCGATCACGAGCACATGCGGCGCCTCATCTTCGCCGACCCCACGTCGATGATGGCGCAGCTCTTGATCCCGCCGTTCGACGACGCGCCCGAGCAGATGCTCGAGCTCGGCATGAAGGCGGCCGAGGCGGCGGCGCGGGTGGCGTGGAACCCCTACTTCGAGAACCCCAAGCTGCGCGGGCGGCTGCACCGCATCAAGTCGCCCACGCTGGTGCTGTGGGGCGAGCTCGACCGGCTCATCCCGCTGGCGCACGGGCGCGCCTACGCCGAGCTGATCCCGGGCGCCCGCCTCGAGGTGCTGCCGGGGTGCGGCCACATGCCGGTGTTCGAGGCCACCGAGGCGTTCTGCAAGGCCGTGACGGAGTTCTGCCGGTGAGCGCCGGTGCCCGCCGGCGCTGCGGGCACGAGCCGCTCGATCTGCTGCAGCTCAACACGCGGGTGTGGCTGCGCCAGCTCGGGGTGGCGCGCCTCGGCGCGGTGCCCGACGCGGTGCTCGACACGGTGGCGGCGGACGGCTTCGACCTGGTCTGGCTGATGGGGGTGTGGGCGCCGTCGGCGCACGCGGCCGAGGTGGCGCGGGCGCACCCCGACCTGCAGGCGGAGTACCGGCGCGCGCTGGACGATCTGCGTCCCGACGACGTGGTGGCGTCGCCCTATGCCATCGCGCGCTACGAGGTGTCGCCGCTGCTGGGCGGGCCGGACGACCTGGCGGCGCTGCGGGCCCGCCTGCGTGCGCGCGGGGTCGGGCTGGTGCTCGACTTCGTGCCCAACCACACCGCGTGTGATCACCCCGCCGTGAGCGCCAGCCCCGAGCACTTCATGCTGGCCGCCGCCGACGCGCCGGCGGGCGAGACCTTCGTCGCGGGCGCCGGCGGGCCGCGCATCTTCTGCGGGCGCGACCCCTACTTTCCGCCCTGGACCGACACCGCGCAGCGCGATCACCGCCGCGCCAGCAGCCGGCGCGCGCTGGTGGGCGAGCTTCGCGCGGTGGCCGAGCAGTGTGACGGCGTGCGCTGTGACATGGCCATGCTGCTCCTCAGCGACGTGGTGGCGCGCACCTGGCAGCGCCCGGGGGTGCTGGCGCCGCCGGCGGACGACCTGGCGCAGGGCGAGTTCTGGCCCGCGGCGATCGACGCCGTGCGCGCGCGCCGGCCCGACTTCCTGTTCCTGGCCGAGGCCTACTGGGGCACCGGGCCGCGCCTGCGCCAGCTCGGCTTCGACTACACCTATGACAAGGAGAGCTACGACGCCCTGGTCGCCGGCGACGGCGCCGCGCTGAGGCACCACCTGGCCGGGGCCGGCGGCGCGCCCGCGGTGCGCTTCATCGAGAACCACGACGAGCCGCGGGCGGCCAGCCACTTTCCCGCTGATCTGCACCGGGTCGCGGCGCTGGTGGCGCTCACCCTGCCGGGCGTGCGCCTGGTGCACCAGGGCCAGCGCGAGGGCGCGCGGCGCAAGCTGCCGGTGCAGCTCGGGCGCGCCCCGGTGGAGCCGGTCGATGGCGCGCTGGCGGCGTTCTACCGCGAGCTGCGCGCGCTGGCGGCCGACCCGGTGCTGCGCGCGGGGCACTGGCAGCTGCTCGAGCCGCGGCCGGCGTGGGATGGCAACGGATCGCACGCGGGGTTCGTGACGTTCGCGTGGGACCGCACCGGCGGCGCGGGTGGAGCGGCGCACCGGCTGCTGCTGGCCAACCTGGCGCCACACCGCGCGCAGTGCCGGGTCTCGCTGGCGGGGCTGCCCGGGCTGGCGGGACGGCAAGTCGCGCTGCGCGAGATCTTCGCGACGGGGGAGAGTCCGCGTGGGGATCGGGCGTCGGAGGATGGGCGGCCGGTGTACGTGCGGGACGGCGACGAGCTGTGCGGGGCGGGGTTGTTCGTGGAGCTGCCGGCGCGCACGGCGCAGGTCTGTGCCGTCGAGCCCGCGTCGTAGCGACGCGGCGTGCTGCCGCCGCTGCCGGCGCTGGGCGCGTGCGCGGCCCGCTGGCTCGGAAGGGATTGAGGGCCACCGGGGGCCCTGCTAGCCTCGCGCCGGGAGGCGGACATGCGGCAGGAGCTGGGGGTCGAGCGGGTCAGCGCCCGCTGGCCGGTGTCGTCGCTGTTCATGTTCGGAGGCGTGCTCCTGGTCCTCGTCGGTGGCGCCATGCTGGTGCTCCAGGTGACGCGGATGGGTGGCCTGGTGCAGCGCACCTCGGCGGGGATGGTCGTGATGATGGTGGTGATCGTCGCGGTCGGCGCGGGGCTGTGCTACTGGGGCGCCTCGGGCGGCCGGCGCAGGATCCGCCTGTTCGAGGGCGGCTTGAGCGTGGGCGCGCGCTCGCTGAGCTTCTCCGAGATGACGCACGTCGACCTCAGCACCTCGAGCGAGCTCGCGGCCCTGGGCGGCGTGGTGGGGGGGCTGGTGGCCGCCGATCTGGCGCTCGGGATCGTCTTCCGCGCCCGCGACCCGCAGGACACCCTGGGCCTGCCCCGCGCGGTGTGCCGGAGCCACGCGCAGGAGGTCCAGGCGCTGTCTCGGCGCGCGGTGCGGGCGCTGGCCGCGCGCGCCGAGGCGGAGCTGGCCGCGGGGCGGCCAGACCAGTCGCTGCTCGACGTCGAGCTGACGGCGACCGACCTGCGCTGTCCCAAGGACAGCCTCATGGGCAAGCGTGAGTGGCAGACCGTGCCGGTGGCCGAGATCGAGCGTGTCGTGGGCACCGCCATCATGACCCGCGGCGCCAGCACGCCCGCCGCCAGCAGCCGGGCGCCGCACGTCGACCCCGTGCTGCGCGAGCTCCTGACCGCGCGGGGCGTCAAGTTCGTGCAGCCGATGCAGTGACTGCTCAGGCGGCGCGCTGGCGCATGCCGGGGGCCTCGCGGCCGGTAGCGCCGACGTACTCGTCGTAGCTGCCGCCGTAGACGTGGGGCGGGATGCCGGGGGCCAGCTCGATGACCCGGGTCGCCAGCGCGCGCAGGAAGGCGCGGTCGTGCGACACGAAGACCAGGGTGCCGTCGTAGGTCGCCAGCGCCTTGACCAGGGCGCGCTTGGTCACGATGTCGAGGTGGTTGGTCGGCTCGTCGAGGATGAGCAGGTTGGGCGCGTCGTACAGCATCTTGGCCAGCACGACGCGGGCGCGCTCGCCGCCCGACAGCACGCGGATGGGCTTCTCGACGTCCTCGCCGGAGAAGCCGAAGGCGCCGGCCAGGGTCTTGATGACGCCGATGCCGGCGGTGGGCGCGTGCGCGGTCAGCTCGTCCTGCACCGTGGCCGCGGGATCCTTGGACAGCTGCTCCATCTGGTGCTGCGCGAAGTAGCCCATGGTGACCGAGCCGCCGATGGTGACCGAGCCGGAGTCGGGCTGCAGCGCGCCCGCCATCATCTTGAGCAGGGTGCTCTTGCCGGCGCCGTTCTCGCCCATCACGGCCCAGCGCTCGCCGCGCCGGATCAGCAGGCTGAGGCCGTCGTGCACCACGCGCGGGCCGTAGGTCTTGCTGACGGCGTCGACCTTGAGCACGTCCTCGCCGGAGCGCGGCGGCTTCCTGAAGTCGAACGACTTCTCGATCAGGCGGCGCGGCGGCTCGATGCGCTCGATCTTGTCGAGCTTCTTGACCCGCGACTGCACCTGGGCGGCCTTGGCGGCCTGGGCGCGGAAGCGCTCGACGAAGCGCATCTCCTTGGCCAGCATCGACTGCTGGCGCTCGTACTCGGCCTCGCGGCGCGCGGCCTCCTCGGCGCGGGCGCGCAGGTAGAAGTCGTAGTTGCCGGTGTAGCTGCGCAGCTGGCCGCCGTCGATCTCGACGATCTTGGCGACCACGCGGTTCATCACGTCGGCGTCGTGCGTGGTCATCAGGACCGCGCCGGGGTAGCCGCGCAGGAAGTCCTCCAGCCAGAGGATCGACTCGATGTCGAGGTAGTTGGTCGGCTCGTCGAGGAGCAGGACGTCGGGGCGCGCCAAGAGGATGCGCGCCAGGGCGACGCGCATCTTCCAGCCGCCCGACAGCCGGCCGACGTCGCCGGCGACCTGGTCGGGGGTCAGGCCGAGGCCGGCCAGGATCTCGTGTGCGCGCGCCTCCAGCTCGTAGCCGCCGAGCTCCTGGAAGCGGGCCTGGACCTCGCCATAGCGGTCGAGCACGCGCTCGTGGTCGGGCGCCTCGGTGTCGGACAGGCGGCCCTCCAGGGTGTGCAGCTCGGCGCCCAGGTTGGCGACCTCACCGGCGCCGGCGACGGTCTCGGCCAGCACGGTGCGCCCGCCCAGGTCCCCGACATCCTGGCGGAAGTAGCCGACGGTCAGCTTGCGCGGGCGCTCGACGCTGCCATCGTCGGCCAGCTCCTCGCCCATGATGAGGCGGAAGATGGTGGTCTTGCCGGCGCCATTGGGGCCGACCAGGCCGACCTTCTCGCCGGGGTTGATCTGCATCGACGCGTCGACGAAGAGGATCTGGGGCCCGTACTGCTTGGTGACCTTGCTGAAGGCAATCACGCCGGGGCTCATACCATGAACCGGGGCTTCCGGCCGCCGCCTTGACACGGCGCCTGCGGGCGCCCAGGCTTGGATGCAACACGCGAGGCATGTTGCCCGCGTGACTTTACCCGCCGGGTGCGAACGCCTCGGCGAAGGAGAATCACGATGCATCCAGGATTTTTCGGCTGGTGGAAGCACGCCCATCGGGGCAATGGCTGCGGCGCCGAGGCCTCTTGCGGGCCGGGGCCCGGTGGCCCAGGCGGCGAGCGGGGCGGCGGCTGGGGCCTCGGCGGTGGCCACGGTGGCCACGGCGGCTGGGAGGCCAGCGGAGGTGACGACGAGGGCGGTTCGCCCTTCGGCGTCCGTCGCCCGCTGCGCTTCATGGCCTACAAGCTCGGCCTCGACGAGCCCCAGGTCGCGGAGCTGGCGCGCATCCTGGCGGATCTGAAGACCGAGCGCGCCCAGGCCGCGGTCGACAACCGCCGCGCCCTCACGGTCTTCGCCGACGTCGTCGGCGGCGACGCCTTCGACGCCGCCAAGGCCGCCGAGGCCGGCGCCGCTCGCGCCAAGGCCGCCGACCGCGTCAACACCGCGGTGGCGACCGCCCTCGGCCGCATCCACGCCCTGCTCAAGCCCGACCAGCGCCAGCACCTCGCCTACCTCATCCGCACCGGCGCCCTCTCGATCTAGCCCACCTCACCGGCCCCCACCCCGGGGGCCGGCCCCCAATCCCCTCATCTCCCCATTTCCCATTTCCCCGTTCCCCGTCGCTGTTGCCTGTCGCCTGTTGCCTGTCGCCTGTTCCCTCCGTCACCTCGGAATCGCGTCCAGCTCCTGCCACCTGGCATACAACCGGTCGACCTCCCCCCGCGCCGTCTCCAGCGCCGCGACCAGCATCGGCACCTCCGACGCCCGCTTGCTGTACACCGTGGGGTCGGCCAGCGCGGCCTCGAGCTCCGTCACCTTGGCCTCGGCGGCGTGAATCGTCGCCTCCATGCCCTCCAGCTCCTGGCGCTCCTTGAAGCTCAGCTTGCGCGCCACCGGCGTCTTCACGCGCGCGGGCGCCGCCGCCACCGCACCAGCGCTGGCCGCCGCCGCCGCCTCCCGTTCGCGGCCCTCCTGCTTGCGGCGCGCCAGGTAGGCCGAGTAGTTGCCCTCGTGGAAGACCACGCGGCCGGGCGCCACGTCGGGCTCGAAGGCCAGGATCCCGGTCGCCACCCGATCCAGGAACCAGCGATCGTGCGACACCACCAGGGCGCAGCCCGGGAACTCCATCAGGGCCTCTTCCAGCACCGACAGCGTCATCAGATCCAGGTCATTGGTCGGCTCGTCGAGCACCAGGACGTTGCCGCCCACGCGCAGCAGCTTGGCCAGCTGGACGCGGTTGCGCTCGCCGCCCGACAGCGCGCCCACCGGGGTGTCGGCGAAGCCGTCGTCGAACAGCATCATGCGCAGGAAGCTGCGCACATGGATGGCGCCGCTCTCCAGCACGACGTGATCGTTGCCGTCGGCGACCTCCTGCAGCACGGTGCGGTCGTCGCGCAGGTCGGCGCGGCCCTGATCCAGGAAGGCGAAGCGCGTGTTCTGCCCGACGATGACCTCGCCGCGCTCGGCGGGCAGCTGGCCCAGCATGGTGCGCACCAGCGTGGTCTTGCCGGCGCCGTTGGGGCCGACGATGCCGATGCGGTCGCCCGGCTTGACGATCAGGGTGAGGTCGTCGAACAGCACCCGCCCGGCCGCCGAGCGCCCCACGCCGCGCAGCTCCAGGATGGTCTTGCCCAGGCGGCCCCCGGTGGGCAGCTCCAGCGACACCTTGCGCACCCCGGGCGCGGCGTCGTTCTGCCCTGGGCGCGCCGCCACCGCGGCGTCGAAGCGCTCGATGCGCGCCTTCTGCTTGGTGCCGCGCGCCTGCGGGCCGCGCCGGATCCAGTCGAGCTCGTTGCGCACGAACGAGGCCCGCTTCTGCTCGCGCACCGACTCGTTGTCGAGGCGCTCGGCCTGCTTCTCGAGGAAGCGCGTGTAGCCGCCCTCGTAGGCGTGCACCCGGCCGCGGTCCAGCTCGAGGATGCGGGTGGCCACGCGGTCGAGGAAGTAGCGATCGTGGGTCACCAGCACCAGCGCGCCCGGCATGGCGCCCAGGCGCCCCTCCAGCCACTCGATGGTGCGCGCGTCGAGGTGGTTGGTGGGCTCGTCGAGGGCCAGCAGATCGGGCTGGCCCAGCAGGGCGCGCGCCAGGGCGACGCGGCGGCGCTCGCCGATCGACAGCTCGCTGACGTCGCGGTCGGGCGCGGGCAGCGCCATGGCCGCGCCCAGGCCGCGCAGCTCGCTGTCGAGGGCGGCGCCGAAGTGGTCGGCCCCGGGGGCGCTGCGCAGCGCGGCGTCGATGGTGCCGGCGGGCAGCGTGGGCTCCTGCTCGACATACTCGAGGCGCAGCCCCTTCATGCGCGTGATCAGGCCGGCGTCGGGCTCGATGGCGGGATCGTCGGTGGTCCCGGCGCGCGCGATCATGCGCAGCAGCGTCGACTTGCCCGAGCCGTTGACGCCGAGCAGGCCGACGCGGTCCTTGTCATGGATGGCGAACGAGGCGCCGGCCAGCACGCGGCGCGTGCCGAACGCCTTGTCGACCTCCTGCACCGTGACGATGGCGGGCATGCGCTAGATGTCGATGATGCGGCCGCGGCTGGGCGGGGGCGGCGGGGCGTCGTCGTCGGCGTCGAAGTCGTCGTGGCCTGGGCCGGTGCCGAACGGGTCGCCACCCAGGGGCCCGCCCCCGAAGTCGACCCGCACGCCGCCCGCGCGCTCCAGCCGGCGCATGGCGTAGCGCTGCAGCGGCCCGGCCACCAGCAGGCGCGTCGGCGGCAGCAGCAGCAGCACGCCGAGCAGGTCGCTGACCGGCCCCGGGATCGCGATCAGGACGCCCGCGACCAGCAGCAGCAGCCCCGACATCACCCGCTTGTCGGGCACCTGGCCGCGCGCCATGACCTCGCTGAAGGTGCGCATGACGCGCAGGCCCGCGCGCCTGACCAGCCAGCCGCCCAGCATGGCGGTCACGATCACATAGGCCAGCGTGGCCCAGAACCCGATGTAACCACCGAGCACGATGAGGCCGACCAGCTCGACCGCCGGCACCACCAGGAACAACGTCGCAAGCAGCTTGCCCACGCGGTTGTTCTAGCAGGGTTTGCCCCCGCCGCAGCGCGATTACGTGATCTTCACACGCGCCGCTTCAATGCCAGAAGCCGACCGACAGGCCCAGGTTGTCGTATCTGCGCGCGACGTCGACGGTCACCGAGGCGCGGGCGCGGTACGGGCTGCCCCACAGGCAGAAGCTGAACAGGCGCGCCTCCAGCCCGGCGGTGCCGTGCACGCGCCCGCTGACGCCGCTGAAGCGGGACGGCTCGAAGTAGCTGCCGCCACGCAGGCGCAGCCAGCCCGGGATGGCCTCGACCTCGACGCCGCCGCGCACCGACAGCGTGGCCGAGCGGCCGGTCGGCTCGAGCTCCTTGTCGATGAAGGCCTCGACGCCGCTGGCGCCGCTGCTGGCGCCGGTGACGAGGACGTCGGCGGCCACCGTCAGCGAGCGCTCGTCGCGGAAGTCGCCCGCGACGCGGCGGTTCCAGCGCGAGGCGCCGAAGCGATAGCCACCGCCCAGCGCCAGCTCCCAGGGCACCAGCAGGCGCTCGGGCAGGATGTAGCCGCCGTAGTCCTCGGGGCGATAGTCCCCGGGGGCGATGGCGCCGCCGATGCTGGTCAGCGGCGCCGCGAACGACGCCCCCAGGCGGACATCGACCGGGGCCGGGCGCCACACCACGCCGGCCTCGAGGCCTGCGCCCTGCATGGCCAGGAGCTCCTGCGACTCGTCGCTGCCCGCGGGCTTGCGCGCCATGGTGAAGTTGCCGCCGCGCACGCCGAGGCCGACGCTGACCTGGTCGCAGGCGAAGCTGCGCGCCACCACGGCGTGGGTCAGCGCCACGCTGGGCTCGCCGTCGTCGGCGCTGCCGTCCAGGGCCACGGTGTACTGCTGCACCTCGCCGCTGATGGCGAAGGCCCAGGCGTGCCACTGGATGACGATGCCGGCGGTCAGGCTGAGGGTGTCCTTGATGCTGGCGCTATCGTCGCCGTTGTTGTCGAGGTCGTCGCCGCCGGGGCGCGCACTCAGCCAGTCCACGTTCCAGTCCCAGTCCCAGGTCCCGCGCGAGGCCTGGGCGCGCACCGCGGCGGCGGCCGGGTTGCGCGGCACCCCGACGGCGCCCTCGCCGACGGCCACGGTGGCGCCGCCCATGCCGATCATGCGCGCGCCGCCCACGATGGGGCCCTGGTGGAACTCCAGGGCGTAGTCGCGGCTGGTGACCGGGGTGCGCTGGGCCAGGGCCGCGCGGGGGATGAGGGTGACGACGAGCGTGGCGACGAGGGCGACGACGACGAGCGCGACCGGTCCGAACCCGAGGCCCGCGCGCCGGGCCGACCTCACGTCGCCAGCTCGGCGGCCGCCGCCAGCAGCGCGAACACCCGCTCGGGGCTGTCCACGGCCGGATCGCCCCCGCTGAGCGCGGTCAGCGACAGGTGCTGGCGCAGCATGCGCATGGCCAGCATGTGGCCGAGGTCGAAGTGCTCGAGCTCGACGCGCGGCGCGCCTGCGGTGCGCGCGGCCAGGCGGGCGCCGATCTGGGTCACCACGTGGCACAGCCCGACGCGCTCCAGCGCGGGCAGCAGGCGCTCGTCGAGCAAGAGGCGCGGCGAGAACAGCTGGTAGCGCAGCGAGCGCCTCGACGCCGCGGTCAGCTCGGGCGCGCACGGGCGATCGAGCAGGTCGGCATACTCGGCGGGCGCCGGCTCGCCATTGGCGCGCGCCTCGGCGAGCACGCGCACCACGTAGATCACCTCGCAGAACTGGCGCGCCAGGCGCTGGCTGAGGACCTGGCGCACCGACTGCTTGGCCAGCTGCACGCGCGGCACCGCCATGGCGAACTGCGACTCGGCGCTGGCGGCCAGCGCGGCGAAGGCGGCCGGGCCGGCCGGGTGCGCCGGCACGAAGCTGGCCGGCGGCTGGCCGAACACGCGCTCCAGGGTGGCCTCGGGCTGGCCCGGCTCGAGCGGACATGTTGATAGGCCGTCAATGAAGAGCTGCGCCATCCGCGCGGCGGCGGCCAGGGTCTGGTGCTCGTCGCCGGGGACCTGCTCGACCAGCGCGCACAGCGCGTCGCGCAGGCGCAGCACATAGCCGTAGTCGCACTGCAGCCCGGGCACCAGCGTGACGGTGGGGTGGTACAGCGTGGTGTCGTCACCCATCAGCGGGCGCAGCCAGCTGAGCTGCTGGTGCAGGGTGTCGCCGTCCTGCGAGGCGCGCGAGAACGAGGCGCACTCGCCGTGATCGTAGTAGGCGGTGCCGGCGATGGTGGTCTGGACCTGGAACGGGTACAGGCGGCACAGATCGGGCTTGGACTCGGCGCCGAAGGTGGCATGCAGGCCGCAGCGGTTGTCGGTGCCCAGGAAGATGCAGCACTCGTCGCTGGTCTTGAGGTAGTGGTGCTTGCCCTGCTTGGTCTCGATCTCCTCGGTGTAGGGGCCGGGGCCGACGTGGGGCAGCTTGCCGGCGATGTCGAGGCTGTTCAGGCGCTCGACGTCGCTGCGGCGCAGCGGGCCGAAGGCGTAGTTCTGGCAGCACTCGCCGCTGGACTGGCAGGCGAAGCGGATGCCGGGCAGGTGCTCGATGTGCAGCGGCAGGGTGCCGTCCTGCAGGCCGGCGGCGCGCGCCAGGATGTCCTTGCCGGGGCCGTCGAGGACCAGCAGCAGCAGCAGCATGCGGATGGTGCGCTCGACGCGGGCGGCGTCGAGGTCCGGGTCGGCGGCCTGCATCAGCGCGATCAGCTCGGGCACCGTGCGCTGGCCGTCGATGAGGTCGGCCAGGCGGGCAGAGATGGTGCCCAGGGCGAGATCGCGGTCGGTGATGGGGTCGTACAGCGAGGGCGGCTCGCCGGGGTCCTGCTTGCGCTGGAGGTCGGGGCGCAGCGCGGGGCGGAAGGCCTGGCTCACGGGGGCGATGATACACGGGGCGGAGCGCGCTATGCTGGTGGGGTGAAGCGGAAGCGGCTCATGTTCGGGCTCGGGATTGGGCTGGGTGGTGCGGTGCTGGTGAGCGCCGCGCTGGTGGGGGCGAAGCCGGGGACGAGCACGAGCACGAAGACGGGCACGGGCACGGGCACGGGCACGGGCACGGGCACGGGCACGGGCACGGGCACGGGCACGGGGTGTGTCGGGGTGGAGACGGTGACCCAGGTGGGGCCTCGTCAGCTGTGCTGTGTCGGGAGCGCGTGCGAGAGCAGGTTCGCGGGTGGCGGGGTGGAGTGGCGCATCGGCTGGGATGGCAAGGCGCTGGTCGGGCCCGCGGTGCTGCGCCGGGTCGATGGCAGCGTCGCGGCCGAGGGGCGCTATGCCGCCGGGCGGCCCGAGGGGGCGTGGCGCGAGCTGTACCCGTCGGGCAAGCTGGCCGCGGCGGGCAGCTACAAGGCCGGCGCGCCCGACGGCAGCTGGACCGCGCACTACGAGACCGGCGGTGTGCGCGAGATCGAGAGCTTCGCCAGCGGCGAGTACCAGGGGCCCTATGTCAGCTTCCACCCCGGTGGGCTGAGCTGGTGCAACGGCCAGTACGACGGCGGCGAGAAGGGCGGCAAGTGGACTTGCCGCGACGCCACCGGGGCGCTGACCGCGGAGGGCAAGTTCGTGCGCGGTGATCCGCGCGGGCGCTGGACCGTGCGCAGCGGCGCCAAGCTGCGCCGGGTCACCGATCCGTCGTTCATGCCCGACATGGGGCTGGCCTACTGATGTCCACGCTGGTCGACGCCGCGGCCGCGCTGGCACGGCAGGCCCACGCCGGCCAGCTGCGCAAGGGCGGCGGCGAACCCTACTTCAGCCACCTGGAGTCGGTGGCGCGGCGCCTGGCCGCGGCCGGGGTCAGCGACGAGGCCACGCTGGCGGCGGCCTACCTGCACGATCTGCTCGAGGATCAGCCCGCGCACGAGGCCGCGCTGCGCAGCGAGTTCCCGGCCGAGGTGGTGACCACGGTCGAGCTGTGCAGCGAGCGTAAGCTCGACGAGCGCGGTGCCAAGCGCCCCAAGCAGGAGCGCGTGCACGACTACCTGGCCGCGCTGGCGGCGGGCGGCCCGGCGGCGGCGCGCGCCTGCCAGGTCAGCTGCGCCGACAAGATCGACAACCTGGAGTCGCTGCTGGTGTCGGAGCGCCGGGGTGACCAGCTGCTTGTCACGCTGTCAACACGACCGGGCCAGCATCTGCCCCATCTTGCGCTGCTGCGCGCGGTCTACGCCCCGGTGGTGCCGGCCGCGCTGCTGGCGGCCTTCGACGACGCCACCGCGCGCTTCGCCGCCTTCCTGCACAGCTGGCTGCCCGGGCGCGCCATCGCGCTGGCCGCGGCCGCGCACCTCGGGCAGCTCGATCGCGCCGGGGCGCCCTACATCCTGCACCCGCTGCGCCTGATGATGCGCGCCAGCACCGACGCCGAGCGCATGGTCGCGGTCATGCACGACGTGGTCGAGGACACCGTGTGGACGCTGGAGGCGCTGGCCGCCGAGGGCTTTCCGCCCGAGGTGCTCGGCGCGCTGGCCTGCCTGACCAAGCGCGCCGGCGAGGACTACCCCAGCTTCATCACCCGGGTGCTCGAGGATCCGCTGGCGACCCGGGTCAAGCTGTGGGACCTGGAGGACAACCTCGACAGCCGGCGCCTGCCCACGCTGGAGCCGCGCGACCTCGAGCGGCTGGCGAAGTATCACACCGCGCGGGCACGCATCCTGGCCCGGCTGAGCGAGTAGCCTCAGGGGCAGGTCGGCGCGACCTGGCCGTCGGAGCCGGTGGAGATGAAGGCGTCGGCGACGTAGCCGGTGCCGATGTGGTCCCACAGCGTCGAGGTGCCGTAGGTGCCGCTGATCGACTGGCCGCGCTTCTGGCAGCGGATGGTGACGCGGGCGCCGTCGGCGACCGAGCCGACCGCGGCCGTGCTGGTGCTGGCGCCGGCGCGCACCGTCAGCGCGGCGCCCGCGGTGTTGACGCGCGCGACCACGCCGCCGCTGCCACCACCTGCGCCGGAGCCGGAGCCGCCGCCGCAGCCATTCTGGCTGGTGTAGTTGCGGGTGCCGAAGTACAGCGCGCCGCTGCCGTTGAAGCTGGCGCGCACCGCGACGCCGTTCAGGCGCTGCTCGTAGTGCAGGTGCGGGCCGGTCGAGCCGCCGGTGTTGCCGAGCAAGCCGATGCGCTGGCCCTGGCTGACGCGCTGCCCGCGCGACACGCTCTGCGCCGACAGGTGGGCGTAGCGGGTGCGGTAGCCGCCGCCGTGGTCGAGCTCGATCCAGCGCCCGTAGCTGGTGCTGCCGAGGTTCTCGACCCGGGTCACGGTGCCGGCGGCGGCGGCCACCACGGGGTCGCCGAGGTCGTCGCTGCGGTTGAAGTCGACCGAGTTCTGCGGGCTGTGGCCGGTGCGGGTCTGGCCGGCCCAGACCTGGCCACAGGGGAAGGGCAGCTGGAAGCGCGGCGCCGACTGGATCGACAGCGTGACATCTCCGGCGGCAGGGTCGCCCGCGGCGGGCGCATCGGCCTCGGACGCGGGCGGGCCGTCATCGCCGAGCTCCTCGCCGCCCAGGCGTGCGGTGGGATCGAGATCCTCGACCGGCTCGCCGGCGCAGCCGAGCAGGCCGCTGGTGCCAAGCAGCGCGCAGACGAGGGCGAACGAACCGGGGTTGCTCCTGTGGGTTTGCATGGCGCCCGGCTTTGCAAGCACAGGGCCGCCGCGCAAGCCGCCGGAATTGTGACGCTGCGCGGCGCGGGCCCTGGGCGGGCGGCCCTCAGGTGCGAACTATCGTGTGCAACCGTCGGAGGAGCCGGAATCGGAGTCGGAACTGGAACCAGCACCGGAACTGGAACCGGCACCGGAACCGGAACCGGACAAGGTGCGACCTGACGGAGTCAGGTCAGACCTTGAACGTCTCGACCCGCTGCTTCAATGCTTCGGATTCCAGAGCAAGGTTCTTCGCCGCCGCCGCCATCTGCTCGACGCTGCCCAGGTTCTGCTGCGAGATCATCGCGATCGAGTCGATGGCCTTGACCACCATCTCGACGCCCTTCTTCTGCTCCACGGTGGCCTCGCTCATCTGCCGCGTCAGCCGGCTCATGTCCTCGGCGGCGCGCGTGATCTCGCCGGCGCCGAGCGCGTTCTCCTTGGCCGCGATGGCGATCTGCCGGGTCATCAGCGACATGCTCTCGGCCATCTTGAGCATCTGGGTGGCGCCCAGCGACTGCTCCTCGGTGGCGCGCGAGGTCTCGCCGATCAGCGCCGAGGTCTTGTCGATGGCCTCCACGATGGTGCCCAGCACGCCGTCGGCCAGCTGCACCGCGCCGCCGGTCTCGCGCTGCACGGTGTCGATCAGCCCCCCGATCTCCTGCGTCGCGCGCACCGAGCGCTCGGCCAGCCGGCGCACCTCGTCGGCGACCACCGCGAAGCCCTTGCCGGCGTCCCCGGCGCGCGCCGCCTCGATGGCGGCGTTCAGGGCCAGGAGGTTGGTCTGGTCGGCGATGTCCTCGATGACGCGCGTGATCTTGCCGATGTCCTGCGCACGGGCCCCGATGGCGCTGATCGACTGGCGCAGCTTGTCTCCGCTGACGCGGGCCTCGCTGGCCGAGTTGCGCGTGACCTCGTCGACCGACTTCACGCGCGTCGCCACCGCCGAGATGTTGCGCGTCATCTGCGTCAGCGTGGACGACGCCTCGTCCACCGCGGCCAGGAGGTCGTTGCCGTTGGCCGCGGTCTGGCGCAGCGAGTTGTTCATCTGCTGGATCGACGCCGAGGTCTCGTCGACGCTGCCCGCCAGCGTCTGCGCGTTCTTGGCCAGCTGCTGGATCTGCGCCGCCAGCTCGACCATCGTGGTGCTGGTCTCCTCCGACGCCGACGACTGCGTCTCGGCGCCCTTGTTCATCTGCACCGCCGACGACGAGATCTGCTCGGCCGAGGTCGCCACGTTGCGCGACGCCTCCAGGATCTTCTTCACGATGTCGCGCAGCGAGGTCGACATCTGGTGCATCGACGCCAGCACCTGCGAGGCCTCGTCGGTGCCCTTGGGCTGCACCGACATGGTGAGGTCCCCCTTGGCCAGCCGCTGCGCCATGTGCGCCGCGCGGATCATCGGTCCCGACACGCTGCGCGACATCATCCAGACCACCACCGCGACCACCGACAGGATGACGATGACCAGGATGATGGCGAAGTACTTGCGGGCGTTGAAGCCGGCGATGCGCTTCTCCAGCAGTTGCCGGAGCAGCGGGGCCGAGGCCTCGTACAGCGCCAGCGTGGCGTCCTGGGCCCCGCGGGAGGCCGCCGCGATGTCACCCGGGACCGCGTCCAGGACCTCGGTCGTGGTCGACAGGTAGCGCTCGTCGATGATGCGGATCAGCTCCTGGTAGCGGCGCTCGAAGGTCTCGCGCACCGCGCTCAGGCGCGGGGTCAGGCTGGGGTTGGCCTTGCCCGCCTTGTCGAGCGAGCTCAGCGTGGCGGACAGCTTGTCCTGCAAGACGCCCATGCGCACGGTCAGCTCGGTGCGCTCGGTCGCGGTCATGGCCTTGCGCAGCGCGAGCTGCTCGGCGAACTCACCGATGGAGGAGGTCGCGGCCTGCGCCATCGGGGTCGACAGCAGGACGACGTCCATCATGTAGTAGCTGTCGAGGTCGGGATCCAGGATGAGGTTGGAGATGTCGCCGACCTGGGTGATGAGGCCGCGCACGTCCTCGTACAGGATCTCGTGCGAGCGCTGCTCCTCGGGCAGCGGCTGGGTGCCGGCGCGTCCCTTGAGGCTCTGCCAGTGCTGCTGCAGCTCGGCGAAGCGCTCCTCGGACTGCAACAGCTTGCCCAGGCGGGCGTTGACCTTGGCGGTGGCGTTGATGTCGACGTTGACGCGCTCCTGGGCCGCCGCCAGCTGCAGGCGCGCGCCGGCGTCCCCGCCCGCGACCAGCATGGCCAGCCGGCGGTGCTCCTGCACCGAGCGCAGCAGGCGCTGGGCGCGGTCGAGGTAGTCGACGCCGCGCAGCTCCTTGGTGCCGAAGTCGATGGCGATGTTCTTCTCGATCACCACCAGGTAGAGGAGGATGCCGATCGGGATGGCGAACATCCCGGAGATGATCGATAGCCGTACCCAGATCTTGAGCTTGCGGAGCATGTCAGTCTCCCTTGGCGGGCCTTGGCTGATCGTCCGTGTCGGACGTTGCCACGAAGAGGTAGGCGATGTCGCGCAGCGCCAGCATGTGGTGCACGCCGCCGCGCTCCTGGGCGGCGCGCGGCATGCCGAAGACCACGCACGACTCTTCCGATTCGGCCAGGCACAGCCCCCCGGCCTGCTTGAGCTCGACCATGCCGGCGGCGCCGTCGTCACCCATGCCGGTGAGCAGGATGGCGAGCACGCGGCCGTGGCAGCTGCGCACCGCGGAGCGCAGCAGCACATCGACGCTGGGCGCGTGGCGCTCGCCGGCGCCGCCCTCGCCGAGCTTCAGATCGAGGTGCGAGGTCACGCGCAGCTGCTGCCCGGCGGGGGCGATCACCGCCATGCCGGGGGCCAGCCGGTCGGCCTGCTTGGCCTCGGACACGGTCAGGTGCGACAGGCCGTTCAGGCGCTCGGCGAACGGGCGCGTGAAGCCGGTCGGCATGTGCTGCACGATGGCGATGGGCAGCGGGAAGTCGGCGCGCGCGGTCGACAGGATCGACTCCAGCGCCGGCGGGCCGCCGGTGCTGGCGCCGATGACGCACAGGTCGTAGCGCGACCAGTCGATGCGCACCGCGGGCGGCGGCAGCTTGAAGCGGCCGGTGCGCGCGGCCAGGAACATCGGGCGCACGCTCCGGCGCGCCGGGCGGGCGCTGGGGGTGTCGGCGCGGGTGCGCACCTTGGTCCAGATGCGCAGCTTGTCGAGCAGGCGGTGCGACAGCTGATCGAGGTCGGTCAGCGAGAAGCTGGTCTTGTCGATGAAGTCGACCGCGCCCAGCGACAGCGCCTCCAGCGTGATCTCGGCGCCGGCCTGGGTCAGCGCCGACAGCATCAGCACCGGCAGCTTGGGGTAGCGCCGCACCAGCTCGCGCAGGATGGCCAGGCCGTTCATGCCGGGCAGATCGACGTCGAGGGTGACCACGTCGGGGCGCGCGGCAGGGATCTTGTCGAGCGCCTCGTGGCCGCTGGCGGCCTCGCCCACGACCAGGAACTCGTCGTGCGCGCCCAGCACGCGGGTCAGCGCCTTGCGGGTGAAGGCCGAGTCATCGACGATGAAGACGCGCAGCACGGCGCTCACCGCCCCGCCTTGCGGTACACGATGCTGCCGTCGATGCACGCCGGGGTGAAGTCGGCGCGTCGATCGATCAGCGACTCGGAGTGGCCCAGCAGCAGGTAGCCGCCCGGCGCCAGGCAGCGCGCCAGCGCCGAGATGACGGCGTCGAACGAGCTGTCGCTGAAGTAGATGAGGACGTTGCGGCAGAAGATGACGTCGTAGGGGCCCCAGCCCACGCCCGCTGCGGGATCGACCAGGTTGGCCTCGAAGAAGCGCACGCCCTTCTTGTGGCGCGCCTTGAGGGCGAACTTGCCGTCGTGCTCGTCGAAGTGGCGCGCGCGCACGTCGGGCGGCACGCCGCGCATCGAGTTGGCGTCATAGACCGCCTCGCGCGCGGTGGCCAGGCGGCGCGGGTTGAGGTCGCAGGCGTCGACCTGCCAGTTGATGCCGCGCATCTCGAGGCCGGCGTTCTGCAGCGTGATCACGATCGAGTAGGCCTCTTCGCCGGAGGAGCAGCCGGCCGACAGGATGCGCAGCGGCCGCGTCTCCAGCTCGCGCATCAGCGCCGGCACGATGTGCTGTGCCAGCAGAGTCAGCTGGTGCTCCTCGCGGAAGAAGTAGGTCTCGTTGTTGGTCAGCAGCACCTTGAGCTGACCCAGCTCGGCCTCGCGCTGCGGGTGAAACAGCAGGTAGTGGTAGTACTCGCGGTAGCTCGCCAGGCGGAGCTCGCGCAGGCGCGGGGCCAGGCGCGGCTCCAGGAAGCTGCGGCGGATGCCCTCGAACACCAGCCCGAAGCGGGTGTGAAAGAGATCCGCGAGCAGCTTCCAGTCGGCGTCGCGGATGGCCATCAGCCCACGGGCTCCAGCCTGGCCAGGGCGCCCCGCGCGGTGCGGGCGACCACCGGCTCGACGTCGCGCGCCAGGGCCACCAGCGCCGCGCGCACGGCGTCGCTGCCGGGCAGCTGGCCGAGGCCCCAGCCGGCGTGGTTGCGGATGTTCCAGTCGGGATCGCCGGCCAGGGTGAGCAGCAACGGCAGCACCTCGGGGCTGGCCAGGCGCGCGATGCCGTCGGCGGCGACGCGACGCAGCTCGGTGTCGGCCTCGCCCAGGCGCGCGCGCAGGAAGTCGAGCGCCAGCGGCCCGCCGATGCGGCCCAGCGCGGCCACGATCTCGATGCGCTCGTGCGGGCGCGCCGCCGGGAACAGCTCGCACAGGCGCGCCGCCGCGGCGGGCGCGCGCAGCCGGCCCAGCGCGCGGATGACGTGGTAGCGCACGGCGTCGTCGATGAGCAGCTCGAGCAGCGGCGTCGCCGCCGCCACCGCGCCGCGGCGCACCAGCGCCGAGATGGCGTCGATGCGCACGCCATCGTCGGAGTCACCCAGGCGCTCGATCAGCAGCGCCTCGGCCTCGGGGCCGGGCAGCTCGGCGACCACCGGCAGCGCAGCCTTGCGCAGCACCACCATGGGAGAGCCGAGCAGCGCCTGCACCTCGGCGGCCAGCGGGGCGCCGCGCGCGCGTTCCAGGGCGGCCAGCGCGGCGGCGACCCGGGTCGGCTCGCCGCTGGCCAGCGCGGGGCGCAGCCCGCCGAGGTGGCCCGCGGGCAGGCGGCCCAGCGCCTCGACCGCGGCGGCGTGCTCGGCCGGGTGCAGGACCTGACCGGAGTGGATGCCCGCGGGTAGGCGCGCGATCAGCTCGCCGGCGGCGCGCTCCAGGCCGGGCGCGTCGGGGGCGGCCTCGGCCAGCCGGCCCAGCGCGCGACAGGCCGCCGCGCGCACCCCGGTGTCGCGATCCTCGAGTCGCGCCAGCAGCGCCTCCAGGGTGCCGTCGCTGCCCGAGGCCGCGGTGAAGCTGGCGCACGACAGCGCGCCGCGGCGCACCGTGGCGTCGGCGTCGCCGAGCAGCGTGGCCAGCACCGCCGGGCTGCCCAGGGTGTGCCAGCGCGCGCCCAGCGCGGCCAGCCGCAGCGCCTCGTCGCCACCGTCGTCGATCAGCGAGTCGATCTCGATGTCGACGTCGGCGTCGGGATCGCCCTGCGCGACCACGCGGCGCACCACCGCGGGGTAGAGCTCGCGCAGATCCAGCGCCAGCGCCACCGTGGCGGCGTCGCGCCCGGCGGCGTCGCCGGCCTCACCGGGCAAGAGCCCGGCCAGGTAGGCTGGCAGCGAGCCCATGGCGCGCGCCCCGCGCAGCCCACCGGGCGCGGCGCCCAGCTCGGGGTGGCGCTCCAGCGTGGCGGCCACCGCGCGCAGCAGGTGATCGCGCAGCGGCAGCCGGTCCGTGGTCAGCAGGCGCTCCAGCAGCGGCCCGAGCGCGCGCGGGGCGCACAGCTGGGCCAGCGCCTCGGCGCTGGAGTCGGCCAGCATCTGGTTCTCCATCGCCTCCAGCAGCGGCGCGGCGGCGCGCTCGTCGCCGATCTCGCCCAGCGCGGTCACCGCGGCGAACTGCAGCCACAGGTCGGCGCCGAGCAGCTTGATGAGGCCGGGCACCGCGGCGCGCACGCGCAGGTTGCCCAGCGCCTCGACCGCGGCCTGCGCGATGTTGGAGTCGCTGTGCTCCATCAAGGGCAGCAGCGCACCGACGGATGACGGGTCGCCCAGGCGCGACAGGATCTGGACCGCGAACATCGCGACCTCCAGATTGGGCCCCTGCGCCAGCTTGATGAGGTGGGGCACCGCGTAGCTGCCCTGGCGCTCGAGCGCCGCCAGCGCCGAGTTGCGGCGCACCGCGTCGACGTCGTCGGCGAGCAGCTCGCCCAGGACCTCGGGGCCGAGGTGGCGCGCGGCCAGCGCGATGGCGTGCTCGCGCACCACGCTGGCCTCGTCGGTCAGCCCGGCCAGCAGGCCACGCTCGCGCGCCGGTCCGGCGGGCGCCGCGGCCAGCTCGTCGAGCGCCATCAGCCGCTCGCTCTCGCTCTTCATCAGCCTCCCCCCGCGCGCAGCATCAGCGCGCGATCCAGATCGATGAGGATGAGCAGGCGCTCGCCGACGCGGCCCACGCCCACCACATAGTCGGCGCCGCCGGCCAGGATCTCCTCGGGCGGCGCGGTCACCGCGGTGGTCGGCAGCTTCAAGGTCTCGCCCACCGAGTCGACCAGCATGCCGAGCACGCGCCCGAAGGCCTCGATGAGGAGGATGCGCGCCTTGCCGGTCAGCTCCACCGGCGGAAGGCCCAGGCGCGTGCGCAGCTCGACCACGGGCAAGATCCGCCCGCGCACGTTGGCCACGCCGCGGATGTGCGGCGGCGCGTCGGGCACCCGGGTGATGTCGCCGACGCGGATGATCTCGCGCACGCGCTCGATGGGGATGGCGTACTCCTCGACGCCCAGCTTGAAGCTGACCAGACCCAGCTCGGGCACCCGGGTGGCGTGCTCCTGCGCGGCGTCGCGGCGCGCCAGCTCGTCGGCGAAGCTGAGCAGGCCGTCCTTGCGCGGCGCGGTCAGCGCGGCAGGCACCGGCTCCGACGCCCGCTCCGACGCCCGCGCCGCGGCCGGCTTGCCCAGCACGTCCTCGGCCAGGCCGTAGGGTGGCAGCACGGGGCGCTTGTCACTCATGACAGATTCTCCGGCGCGCGGGGCAGCTGCGGCTGCGGCCGCACCACCACGCGCTGCTGCACGATCCCGCTGGGATCGAGGATGAGCGCGACCCGGCCATCGCCCAGGATGGTGGCGCCCGAGATGAGCTGGAAGCGGCCCAGGGTGTCATCCAGCGTCTTGACCACGATCTCCTGGAAGCCGAGCAGCCGGTCGACGATGAGGCCACGCCGGCGCACCCCCGAGGCGACCACGATCAGGTAGGCGCGCCGGCCGCCGTGCTCCGTCGTCCCGAGCAGCGTGCCGGCATCGACCACCGGGGTCAGCTCGCCGCGCAGATCGAGCATGCCGACCCGGCCCACGCTGCGCAGCAGCTGGGCGTCGGCGCGCAGCGTCTCGTGCACCGAGGTCATGGCCACCGCGAAGCGCTCGCCGTCGACCTCGAAGACCAGGCCTTGCACCACCGCCAGGGTCAGCGGCAGATCCAGCGCGAACAGGGTGCCGCGCCCGGTCACGCTGTCGACGTCGACGCTGCCGCCCAGGTTCTGCACCACCTTGGCCACGGCATCCAGGCCGACGCCGCGGCCCGACAGCTGGGTGACCTCCTTGGCGGTCGAGAAGCCGGGCGAGAAGATGAGGCGCCGCGCGTCCTCATCCGACAGCGCGCCGACCTCCATGCCCAGCGCGCGCGCCTTGGCCAGCACCGCCTGCACGTCGATGCCGCGGCCGTCGTCGGCCACCGAGATGGTGACGCGCTCGCCGGCATAGTCGGCCAGCAGCGAGATGGTGGCCTCGATGGGCTTACCCACCGCGGCGCGCTCGTCGGGCGGCTCGATGCCGTGGGCCACGGCGTTGCGCACGATGTGCATCAGCGGCTCGCTGAGGCGATCGATGATGGTCTTGTCGATCGGGGTCTCGCCGCCCGAGGTCACGAAGCGGATGGGCTGGCCGCGCTCGTGGGCCAGCTTCTGGACGTAGCGGGCGAAGCGCGCGAACAGCAGCGACACCGGCAGGAGGCGCGTCTTCATCAGCGTCTCCTTGAGCTCGCGCAGGGTCTTGCCGAGCTCGACCACGTGGCCCTCGAGGCGGGCCCCGAGGTCGCTGGCCTGGCCGAGGTCGCGCGCGTCCTGCAGCAGCGAGCCCTGGGTGATGACGGCCTCGCCGACCAGCTCGAGCATCTCGTCGAGGCGGTGGAAGTCGACCCGGATGGAGTCCGAGGCCACCACGGCGTCGCCGCCGCCGCGGGCGTCATCGAGGGCGGCGCCGGCGGCGCTGGCGACTGCTGGGCCCGGCGCGGGCACCGTCACCGGGGGCGCGCCGGCGAGGTTGCTGAGCGCCCCCGGCGGCGCCGCCGCGGCCGCGACCGGGGCCGCCGGCAGCGGCATCGGCGGCACGTTCATGACCCCGCTCGGCATCGCCGGCAGCGTCACCACCCCGCTCAGGCTCGAGGCGCCACCCGCGGATGACGACGCCCCCGCGGCGACCACCGCGGGGCCGGCCGCCAGGTGCTCGCGCACCCGCGCCATCAGGCTCTCGGCCAGCCGGGCATCGACGTCGCCCTTGGCGGCGGCCGAGATCATGGCCATCAGCGCCTCGGCGCCATCGACCAGCAGCTGCGCGGTGTCCAGGCTGCGGAACCCGGGCTCGTCCTTGATGGCACCGCAGACGTCCTCGAGCGCGTGCGCCGCGGCCTGGATGGGCGAGAAGCCCATCATGGCGCTGTTGCCCTTGAGGGTGTGCAGATCGCTGCGCACACGCTGGAACAGCTGCGGCGCGTGCTCGCCCTGGGCCCAGCGCTTGCCGAGCTCCAGCGCGGCGTCGGCCACCGCCTCCGCCAGCGGCGCGGTCTCGTCGACGAAGTCCTGGATCAGGGCCAGAAACGTCTGGTCCATCGTTATCCGGGCGGCGTTCCGGCCTGCAGACGGCCGATGACCTCGAGGATGGCCTCGTTCTGGAACGGCTTCTTGATGTAGGCCGCCGCTCCCGCCTTGAGGCCGCGCAGGGTGTCCTCCTCGGTGCCCTCGGTGCTGATGATGACGACCGGGATGTGGCGAAACAGCTGGTGCGCCTTGACGTGGGCCAGGAACTGCAGCCCGTTCATGCGCGGCATGTTGATGTCGAGCAGGATGAGGTCGACGGTGGGATGGCCCGCGAGCTGTTGCAGCGCCTCCACCCCGTCGAGGGCGTGCACCAGCGGGTAGTCCTTGAGGATGACCTCGTACATCTTGTGGACGAGCTTGGAGTCGTCCACTACCAGGATCTTCGTCGGGCGCACGCGCAGCTCCCCAGCCACAGCAGCCAGCGGCCTCATCGTACCAGGAATGAATCCCGCGCGCGCGTGCTACGCTGCCGGCGATGGCCGGCAAGGACCTCGGGGAAGTCGGGGGAGGCGAGGCCGCCGGGGGGGCCGGGACCGGGGGGCCCCGGCGCGTCCTCATCGCCGACGACAGCCCCTTCATCCTGCGCATGCTGGAGAAGATGCTGACCGGCGCCGGCCTCGAGGTGGTCAAGGCCAGGGACGGCCTCGAGGCCATCGAGCTGGCCATGGCCACCCCCGATGTCCGCCTCATCATCCTCGACGTCATGATGCCGCGCATGAACGGCTACCAGGCCTGCCGGCTGCTCAAGACCGAGCCGGCCACGCGCGGCCTGCCGGTGGTCATCCTGACCAGCCGCGATCAGGCCGGCGACCGCTTCTGGGGCCTGGAGACCGGCGCCGACCACTTCATCACCAAGGACTCCGAGCCGCAGCGCATCCTCGACCTGGTGACCTCGCTCCTCGACACCCAGGAGCGCACCGGCAAGGTCCCGCAGCGCAGCCGCGCCCAGGCGCACGAGCCCGAGGCCAGCAGCGTGGACGTGCTGTCGCGCATCAACGAGCTGCTCGATCGCAAGCTGTTCGAGGCCACCGTGCTGTCCGAGATCGGCCGCGTCGCGCGCAGCCTGGTCTCGTTCGACGAGACGGTGCGCTCGGTGATGTCGCTGGTGGCGCGCGCGGTCGACTTCTCGCTGGGGGCGCTGGCCTTCGTCGACGACGACAGCGTCGAGATCGCGATGCTGCTGACGCGCCCGCTGCACTCCAGCGTGGTCGAGGAGGCGCGCGGCCTCATGCTGGAGCGCCTGGTGCAGCAGCGCGACGGCGTGCCGTTCGCGCGCATCAACCACAAGCAGTACGCCGCCCCCGAGGGCAGCGGCCCCGAGGAGCAGGCGCTGGGCGGCTTCCTGGCCGTCCCCGTGGTCACCGCGGGCAAGGTCACCGGCATGCTGGCGCTGGGCGGCAAGGCCACCGGGCGCGCCACCCAGGAGACCGAGGCCTTCCTGGCCCAGGTCTCCAACCAGGCCATGATCGTCCTCGACAACGCCCGCCTGTTCGATCGCGTGCGCAACCTGTCGATCCGCGACGGCCTGACCGGCGTCTTCAACCGGCGCCACGTCATGGAGGTCCTGGCCATCGAGTTCGAGCGCACGCAGCGCTACGGCGGCGAGCTCGGCGTCATCATGGTCGACATCGATCACTTCAAGAAGATCAACGACCAGTATCACCACCAGGCCGGCGACCACGTCATCCGCGAGGTCGCGCGCCTGCTCGGCGAGGGCATGCGCAACGTCGACGCCGTGGGTCGCTACGGCGGCGAGGAGTTCATCGCCGTGCTGCCGCACACCAGCGACGCTGGCGCGCGCCTGACCGCCGAGCGCGTGCGCAAGGCGGTCGAGGGCTACCAGTTCAAGGTCGGCCCCGACAAGCAGGTCACCTGCACCGTCAGCATCGGCATCGCCACCGCGCCGGCAGACAACATCCGCACCGCCGCCGACCTGGTGCGCGAGGCCGACAAGGCGCTGTACAAGGCCAAGGAGAGCGGCCGCAACCGCGTGGTGTAGTCAGGCGGCGAGGAAGGGCGCCATCGCCGCCAATACCCGCTCGGGATCCTCGAGCTGCAGGTAGTGGCCGAGGTCGTCGAAGCGGATGAGCTGCGCGCCCGGGATGGTGCTGGCCAGCTTGTCACCGATGGCCATCACGGCGATGGGATCGCGGGCGCCCCACACCACCAGCGTGGGCACGTCGAGGCGCGGCAGCGGGGACAGCCAGCGCTGCTTGAAGCGGTGGCGCTCGTCGACATAGCCGATGAGGCGCGGCAGCAGGCGCCGCCCGCCATTGTGCTGGATGAGGCCGAACATGTCGTCGAGCTCGCGCTCGGGCAGCTTGCGGCCGACGATGCGCTGCAGCTGGGCGCCGAAGCTGCGCCGGTTCGACAGCCGCGCGAACAGCCGGCTCAGCACCGGGATGCGCAGCAGGCGCTGCGACAGCGACAGCACCGCGAGGTCGATGTAGACGCTGCCGTTGAGCAGCACCAGGCGCTCCAGCGTGAAGCCGAGCCGGCCCTGCGCGCGCCGCGCCAGCAGCTCCGTGGTCACGCTGGTGCCCATGTCGTGCGCGATGATGGCGGCGCGCTGCACGCCCAGCTCGGCCAGCACGACCTCGACCACGTCGGCCTGCTCCAGCAGCGAGTAGCTCAGGCTGTCGGGCTTGTCGGAGAAGCCATAGCCGGGGTAGTCCAGCGTGACCACGCGACGGCCGCGCGCCAGCTCGTCCCAGCACAGGTGGAAGTCGTACGACGACGACGGGAAGCCGTGCAGCAGCACCAGCGCGGGCCCGGGAGCGTCGTCGTTCGCGGTGCGCACGAAGACGTCGACGTCCATCACGCGCATCATGCGACCAGCGCTGCGCCAGGCCTGGGCGTCCGCGGAGAGCATGGCGGGCATTGTACGCGTATCTGCCCCCGGGGCCGGGTCGTAGATCCGTCATGCGAAACACACTTGGACTGGCCGTGCTGCTCTCGAGCGTCAGCTTCTGCCTCCCGCTGGCAGGTTGTGGTGACGATGACTCCGACCCGCCGGTGACCGTCATCACCGGCAAGGTGCGCGACGCCACCACGCAGCAGCCCATCGCGGGCGCCCGCGTGGTCGCGCTCGATGGCGACACCGCCGCGGCGGTGTCGACGGTGTCGCTCACCGACGCCGAGGGCAGCTACCACGTCGACATCCCGACCATGAACACCAGCGCGACGCGCTTCACCCTGCGCGTGGCCGCCGAGCGCTACCAGGACTTCCCGTCGCCGGTGCGCATCGCCATCCCGATCGAGGTCGCGGCCGGCGCCACCGGGGTTCGCGACGTCACCCTGCTTCCCATCGCCGGCGCCGACGCCGCGCAGCTGGGCTCGCTGGCGGGCACCGCGCGCCAGGGCCAAGGCGCGGTCGCCGGCGTGCTGGTGGTGGCCGAGGGCGCCGGCAAGGCACGCTCGGCGGTGACCGACTCCGGCGGCAACTTCGTCATCCTCAACCTGCCCGCGGCCAGCTACGAGGTGCGCGGCTACTTCGGCGGCCTGTCGTTCGCGCCGCTGACCGGCGTCGCGCTGGCGGCCAACGAGGACAAGGCCGGCCTGGCCCTGGTCGCGAGCACCGACGGTCTGTCACGCCTGACCGGGGGCATCAACATCGTCAACCCGCAGACCACCACCGCCGAGACCCTGATCGTCCTCGCGCTGGCCAGCACCCGCGAGGTGCCGCCCGGCCTGGCCAAGATGACCAGCAACAAGACCTTCGACATCGCCGGCATCCCGCCCGGCAGCTACGACATCCTGGCCTCGTTCAACAACGACGACCTGGTGCTCGACCCCGATCCCAGCCAGCTGCCGCGCCCGATCCGCATCAACCTGCCCGCTGACGCCCCCGGCGGCACGCTGGCGGTGGGCAGCTTCAAGGTCACCGGCGACGTCGGCATCATGTCGCCGGGCAGCGGCACGCCAGGCGAGGCGCCGGTGGCCGCCGCCGGCCTGACGCTGCGCTGGGAGGACGACTCCAGCGAGGACTTCTATGGCATCGAGGTGCTCGACGCCTTCGGCGAGCGGATCTGGGGCAGCGCGCCCTCGTTGACCGTCGAGCCGACGGTGAAATCGGCCAAGAACACCTCGTCCATCGCCTACGCCGGCCCCGCGCTGGTGCCCGGCCAGACCTACCAGTGGCGGGTCACCTCGTACCAGTGCAAGGTCACGAGCAACCCCTGCACCATGATGGAGGCCATCGCGTACAGCGAGAACCTGCGCGGCGTGTTCGAGATCGCGCGCACGCCTTAGATGGTATCCTTGCCAGCGTGGTGGGGGAAAACACGCTGGCCGGGATCGACTGGCTCAAGCTCAAGCGCAGCTTGACCCGCGAGGCCTTCGTGCAGAAGTACCCGGTGCCCTTCCTGCTGCGCAAGGCGCCGCGGGCCTTCCCGACCCCAGGCGGCGAGGAGCCGCCGACCGCGCCCAGCCACCTCGGCTTCCACACCAAGGTCATGGATCCGACCAAGCCGGCGCCGCCGCCGCAGCGGCTGCCCGGGGTGCTGGTCATGCCGCTGACCAAGGCCGAGGGAGGCGCCTTCGCGGAGCGCATCTCGGTCGGGCGCGCGCTCAACTGTGACGTCGTCATCCGCGACGAGTCGGTCAGCAAGCTGCACGCCTACTTTCGCATCGTGACCGCGACCACCGCCGAGGTCACCGACGCCAAGAGCGCCAACCGCACCCTGGTCAACGCCAAGATCGTCGAGCCCGGTCAGACCGCGCGCGTCGCGGTCGGCGACACCCTGATCTTCGGCCGGGTGGCGCTGCAGTTCATGGACGCGGCGTCGACCTACGATTGGATCTGACTTTTCAGGACGGCTTGCGGAGCTGATGCTCCTCGAAGAGCGCCTTGAGATCGGGGAAGAGCCCTGGTGGACAACGGCCGGCCTTGGTGCGGAAACGGATCCACGCCACAAAGTCGAGAACGTTGCCTGCTCCGAAATGGGTGCTGCCTGTGAGTCCCATCAATGTCGCCGCCCTATCAGTGGCAACAACGGAAACGATCGAGCCTCCGGAGCGGGGGGCAGCGCTCTGCCCATAGACGACTGCGGCGCCGTTCGGGTGAACCCTCAGTATGACGCACGGGCGAACCTTGGCCTCGATGGTCCCGTCAACCTTGACCCACCAAACATCGCCCACGAAAACAGGGGGCCTACTCGTCGCGCACATCTGCGGGGAGAGGTGGGTAGACCTCGAGACCGCTGTCCTGAGCGGCACGAAGGGACTCCTCGTACCGATGCTCAACTGCCGCTTGCTCGGTCTGGATGAGCCCCGCGGTCTTGCGGTCACCAGGAGGGAGGAGGTCGCTGTCGATGGTCGTTACTCCAGGCAGAGCAGCGACCAACGCGAGGTGGGCTCGCTGGGCGTCGAGCAGCTTGTCCACCACGGCGGCAGCAACCGATGGTGTCCGTGAAACCGCTTCGGACGAGAACAGCGCGATCAGGCAGACATCGGATTCCATTGCCCCCATCAGTCCCCGCGAAACGATGGCAGGGACATCAGGGGAGTAGACGTAGCGAAGCGGCGTTGTCGCGATCTCGGGTGGGAAGTCAGCATCGGTTGAACGCTCGAGGACCCTGGACTGGAGCTCAGTCGTAGCCTCGGGGTGGAGCGCCATATGGGCGAAGAACTGGAGCAGCGCTGCCCCCTGCGCCGCAATGAGACGAAAGACCAATCGGATCTTGGTCTCCAGCCCGAGTCTTCGTAGGTCCGCCGGGGGATCGCTGTTCTCCGACACCTCTGCCATGAGATCGGGAGTGACCAACTGGATCATCTCGCCGCGAAGCTCGTGAAAGCGCGGGTCCATCAGGACCCTCTCGATCCGATCTGGGATGTCGGCTGGATCCTGCAGGTCGTCGAACGCTGCGGCGATGAGCCTCTCGAGGCCGCCAGAGATCGCTTCGTGCGCGCTCTCGACAGGCCCAACGGCCAAGGGCCCAGAGTGGGCATCGGCCTTCGCCGAAACATAGGGCTCAGCCAACCGGTTCAGCAATCGCCGAGGAATGGATGCAGCCACCGCCATCACGCAGCAAGACTAGCACATGCTCGACGCTCGGCCGTGCCACGACGCCGCGAGGAAGTCAGGAGTTCTTCGCTACAGCTTGGGGAGAGACCCGTCGGATCCCGGAGCGAGTGGCCGAGCTCCTTGACTGTGCTCCTCGGCCTGTGGCGTCGGTGGCCGGCGCTCGGGCAAGAGCGGCTTGCCGGTGATCAGGCGGACGCCACGCCGGTGGGACAGGTACGAGTAGGCCCAGCTGAACAGCACGAACAGGCGGGCCCGGAACCCGACCAGGAAGAACAGGTGGATGCCCAGCCAGGCCAGCCAGGCCGGGAAGCCGCTGAGCTGCATGCGACCCATCAGGTCGCCGACCGCGGCGCCGCGCCCGATGGTCGCGAAGGTGCCCTTGTTCCAGTAGTGGAACTTGTGGATGGCGTCGCCGCGGCCGTCGAGGGCGCGCCGGATCGACAGCGCGACGTGGGTGCCGGCCTGCATCGCCGCCGGGGACACCCCGGGCACCGGGCTGCCGTCGATGCTCAGGGAGACCAGGTCGCCGATGACGAAGACGTCGTCGCGCCCGGGCAGGTTGAGGCCGGGGTCGACCTTGACCCGGCCGGCGCGGTCGAGCGGTGCGCCCAGGGTCTTGCCCAGGGGCGACGCCGCAACGCCGGCGGCCCACAGCACGGTGCGTGCGGCCAGCCGCTCCTCGCGACCGCCGGCGCCGTCGGCCAGGGTGACCCCGTCGGCGTCGATGTCCGTGACCATGACCTTGGTGCGGACCTCGACCCCGATCTTCTCCAGCTGGCGGCGCGCCTTGGCTGACTGCGCCTCAGGAAACACCGGTAACACCCGGGGCTGACCCTCGATCAGGATGACCCGGGCCTCGCCGGGATCGATGCGCCGGAAGTCGTGGCGCAGGCTGTAGCGGGAGATCTCGGCCAGGGCGCCGGCCAGCTCGACCCCGGTGGGGCCGGCGCCGATGATGGCGAAGGTCAGCCAGGCGCGCCGGCGCTCGGCGTCGGGTTCGGCCTCGGCGGCCTCGTAGGCGAGCAGCACCCGGCGCCGCATGTCGAGGGCGTCCTCGAGCGACTTCAGCCCGGGTGCGTGCTTGGCCCAGTGGTCTTTACCGAAGTAGGAATGGGTCGCGCCGGTTGCAACGATCAGATAGTCGTAAGCCAGCTCGCCCCCATCCGAGAGGGAGACCTTCTTGGCGGCGACGTCGACGCTGGTGACCTCGGCCAGCAGGACGGCCAGGTTGTACTGGCTGCGCAGGATCGATCGGATCGGTGCGGCGATGTCGCTGGGGTCGAGCGTCGCGGTGGCGACCTGGTAGAGCAACGGCTGGAACAGGTGGTGGTTGCGCCGGTCGATGAGGGTGATGCGACAGCGAGCGCGCTTCAGCGCTCGCGCCGCCCACAGTCCGCCGAACCCCCCACCGATGATCACGACGTGCTTCTGCGCCGGTCCCGCCATGGCGCCACCCTAACACGCAACCAAAATTTCCTGGCGCATTGACGCGATGCGTCTAAGCTGGGCGATCGTGATCCGAGAGAGGCCTCTGAACGTGTCCGCGCGCTTGTTTCAAGTACTTGGAATGGTTGTCATTCCAAGAAAGTCGACGTGCCCACATCCGAAGCGAGGTAGAACGATCCGATGACCACTCTGACGACGATCATCGCCGCCGTCATCGTGACCCTTCAGCCGAAGGTCACGCCCGAGCGGGCCGAGGTCTATGCGGTCGCGATCGAACAGACGGCGCGCAAGTACGACGTCGACTGGGCGCTGCTGACGGCCATCATCAACCGCGAGAGTCATTTCCAGCCTTACAACATCTCGCGCACCAACGACTACGGCATGGGCCAGCACCACTGCCCCTCCTTCTACTGTGGCAAGCACCCGACCGCTGAACAGAAGGCCTGCCTGCTCGACGCTGCCTGCAACATCGACCTCACCGGCCAGGAGCTGGTCTACAAGAAGAAGACCTGCGCCCGGAAGGGCAAGCGCTGCACCGACTGGGTGCAGATGTACAACCCGGGCAGCAAGGGCTACGCCCAGCGGACCCGGGCGCTGGAGGCCCAGATAAAACAGATGGCGGCCAAGCACCGCATCCTGGTCGAGCACCGGGAGGGCAAACCGGTCTTGTAGCTGGGTTGGTGTAGAGTCCGCCTCCATGAGGGGCTCGCGCTGGGTGGTCGTGCTGTTGCTGGCGGGGTGTGGCGGTAGCCATCGGGCCAGCCGGTCGCCGGCGGACATGGCGCCCCGGCGCGAGGCGGCGAGTGCGCCCGAGGTGCCGGGGGCGGCGGTGGCGGGCAACCAGCTGCCGCTGGACCGGTTGCCCGAGGTGGCGGAGCCGCTGCCGTCACCGGCGGCGGTGCCGGGGACGCCTCTGGCCGATGGCCACCGGGCGGCGGCGACCCGGCTGCTCGAGGTCGGCCTGCCCGAGCGCCGCGCCTTCGAGCGCCTGAGCTGGCTGACCGACCGCATCGGCAACCGGCTGGCGGGGTCGGCGGCGCTGACCCAGGCGGTGACCTGGGCCCAGGCCACGCTGCGCGAGGACGGCCAGGACAACGTGCGCGCCGAGAAGGTCATGGTGCCGCACTGGGTGCGCGGGGCGGAGTCGGCCGAGCTGGTGGCGCCGGTGGCGCGCCCGCTGCACATGCTGGGGCTGGGCGGGTCGGTCGGGACCCCGAAGAAGGGCCTCGAGGCCGAGCTGCTGGTGGTGTCGAGCTTCGACGAGCTGACCGCCGCCGGGCCGCGGGTGAAGGGCAAGATCGTCCTCTATGACGTGGTCATGCCGCCCTACGGCGCGCATGGGTCGGGCTATGGCAAGGTCATCGGCTACCGCAGCCGGGGCGCCGACCGGGCCTCTGCGCTGGGGGCGGTCGCGGTGCTGGTGCGCTCGCTGACCGCGCGCAGCCTGCGCACCCCGCACACCGGGATGATGCGCTATGACGACAAGCAGCCGCGCATCCCGGCCGCCGCGGTCAGCACCGAGGACGCCGCCCTGCTGCACCGGCTGGCCGGCGCCGGCCCGGTGCGGGTGCGCCTCAAGATGGCGGCGCGCACGCTGCCCGACGCCGAGTCGGCCAACGTCCTCGCCGAGCTGACCGGGCGCGAGAAGCCCGAGGAGATCGTGCTCATCGGGGCCCACCTCGACTCCTGGGACGTCGGCCAGGGCGCACATGATGATGGCGCCGGGGTGACCACCGTGATCGAGGCGCTGCGCCTGCTGCGCGCCACCGGGCTGCGCCCGCGCCGCACCGTGCGCGTGGTGCTGTTCACCAACGAGGAGAACGGGTTGCGCGGCGCCAAGGCGTACGCCGCCGCGCACGGGGCGGACAAGCATGTGGTCGCCATCGAGGCCGACGGCGGCGGCTTCGCGCCCTGGGGGGTCGGCGGCCTGATGTCGGCCGAGGCGCTGGCGCAGCTGGGTGACGTGGTCACGCTGCTCGAGCCGCTGCGGGCGGCCAACGTGGTCGCCAACGGGGACGGCGGGGCGGACATCGAGGAGCTGACCGGGATCCCGCTGCTGTCGCTGGCGCCCGAGGGGTCGACCTACTTCGACTATCACCACACCGAGGCCGACACCCTGGACAAGGTCAACCCCGAGCACCTGCAGATGAACGCGGTCGCGATGGCCATCCTGGCCTACACGCTGGCCGAGATGGAGCCCGCGCTGGCGGGCGGCAAGCCGCTGGAGGAGCCGTGAGCGATCCCAGGAGCACGACGACGGAGAGGCGGATCTTCGTGGCTGGCGCGACCGGCGTGACCGGACGCGCGCTGCTCGAGGCGGCGGCGGCGCGCAAGGTGCGGGTGCTGGCGCATGCCCGCCCGAGCAGCGTGGCCAAGCTGGGGCCGGCGGGGGCGGCGCACGAGGTGGTGACGGTCGACCTCGGCGACGCCGCCGGGCTGACCGCGGCGCTGGCCGGGGTGACCACCATCGTGCAGTGCATCGGCACCATGAAGAAGCGCTTCGCGGCCGGCGACACCTACGAGACGAGCGACATCGGGACCACGCAGCAGCTGGTCGATGCCGGGCGCGCAGCCGGGGTCGACCATGTCGTGCTGCTGGGGTCGGTCGGGGCCGGCGGGGTCGGGGCCTACCTCAAGGCCAAGGCGCGCGCCGAGGAGATCGTGCGCGGCAGCGGCATGGCGTGGACCATCTTCCGGCCCTCGGTGCTGATCGGCGAGGATCGCGGTGGTGTGCCCGGGTTCGGCGCGGTGACCCGCCTGCTGGGCATGAAGAAGTACCAGCCCATCAAGGTCGAGCAGCTGGCGGGTGCGCTGCTGCTGTGCGCGCGCGAGCGGGCTCCGCTGGGGGTGGCGCTGGAGGGCAAGCCGCTGTGGGAGCTGGTGGCGCGTGGGCTTGGGTGACGAGGCGCCGTGGCCGCTGCCGGCGCTGGTCGAGCGCGTGGTGGCGGCGACCGATCCGGGGCGCGGCAGCTTCTCGGTCGGGGTCGAGGTGGTGGTCGGCGGCGCGGTGGTGGTGCACGCGGTGCGTGGGCTGCGCCTGCGCGGCAGCGACCGGACAGCGGCGGTCAAGCGCACGCTGGAGAAGGCGCTCGAGCTGGAGCTGAGCGAGCGCCAGGTGGTCGAGGGCGAGGGCGAGGCCGAGCGCCACGTGCTGGAGGGCGGGCCGCTGGAGCTGGAGGTGCGCGGGGGGCTCAAGGGCGGCGGGGTCGGGGTGGCGCTGGATGTGACCTACCGGCGGCCGGTGCTGGTGCACGACTGGCGGCTGCCGGCGCTGACCCGGCTGGTGCCGCCGCTGGGCGACAGCGAGCTGCCCGAGGCGCTGCGGGCGCTGCTGGGCGAGCGCGTGCTGTCGGCGGCGACGCGCTCGGGCGGCGCGTACGGCGGGCTGACCGTGGTGGTGGCGGCCGGCGAGGCCGAGGTGGCGGCCGCGGTGGCGGCGCTGCTGGTGGCGGCAGGCGAGGACGGCTGTGTGGCCTGGGATGGCGAGGGCTTGCGCCGCGCGCGCAACGACGGCCACCACGGCTATCTGTGGTGGAAGCCGGTCGAGGGCGGCCTGCTGGTGAGCTGGCAGAGCAGCGACTAGAGACCTGGTCGGTCCAGCTGCGGATCGGCTCTGTGCGAGCGCGCGTCACTTGCGCGGGGTGGCGGGCATCCTTAAGTGAGGCCCATGTCCTCTGCGCGAGCCCTGATGATCCCGGAGTTCGTCCTCGACGATGCAGCAGGCGATGCCGCCCCGGTGGGCGGGCCGCGGCTGGCGGTGGCGCCCGACGACGGGGCGCTGCTGGATGCCTACTCGCGCGCGGTCATCGGGGTGGCCGAGAAGCTGAGCCCGTCGGTGGTGAAGATCGACGTGGTCGGGCCGCAGCGGCCGGCGCGCGCCGAGCGACGCGGGCGGCAGGGTCAGGGCCAGGGCGCGCCGCCTGGTGAAGGCGAGCAGCCCAGCGGCAGCGGGTCGGGCTTCGTGTTCACGCCCGACGGCTTCATCCTCACCAACAGCCATGTCGTCAGCGGGGCGCGCCGGCTGGACGTGTCGCTGCAGGATGGGCGGCGCGTGCCCGGGCATCTGGTGGGCGACGACCCGGCCAGCGACCTGGCGGTCATCCGCGTGCACGAGACCGACCTCACGGTGGCGCCGCTGGGCGACTCGGCGGGGCTGCGGGTCGGGCAGCTGGTGATCGCGATCGGCAACCCGATGGGCTTCGACAGCACGGTGACTGCGGGCGTGGTCAGCGCGCTGGGGCGGTCGCTGCGCTCGAAGACGGGGCGCCTGATCGACGACGTCATCCAGACCGACGCCGCGCTGAACCCGGGCAACTCGGGCGGGCCGCTGGTCAGCAGCGCCGGCGTGGTGGTCGGCGTCAACACCGCGATGATCCGGTCGGCCCAGGGGATCTGCTTCGCCATCGGCATGGGCACCGCGCGTCACGTGGTGACGCAGCTCATCCGTGGCGGGCGGGTGCGGCGCAGCTTCCTCGGGCTGGCCGGGCAGACCGCGCCGGTGCCGCGCCAGATCGCGCGCCACCATGGGCTGCCGCGCGAGACCGGGGTGCTGGTGCTGTCGGTCGACGGCGGCGGGCCGGCGGCGCGGGCGCGCCTGCAGGCCGGCGACGTGCTGGTGGCCTGGGATGGCCGCACCCTGGCGGGGATCGACGAGCTGCACCGCGTGCTGACCGAGGACGCCGTCGGGCGCGCGGCCAGCGTGACGGTGCTGCGCGGCAAGCACAAGCTGGAGGTCACGCTGGTCCCGGTCGAGTCGAAGTAGGATGGCGCCGTGACCGGTCCCGCCAGCGCGACGTCCGACGAGTACCGGCGGGGGGTCGAGGCCGCGCGCGCCCTGCGGGTGCAGCGCCTGCTGGCGCCCGACGGCTGGCTGTCGCTGGTGGCCAGACACTGGCTGGAGGAGGGCGAGACCGAGCTGCCCATCGGCTTCGTGACGCTGCACGAGGGCGCGGTGCACCTGCGCGTGCACACCGGGGTCGAGGCCCGGGTGCGGGGCCAGCTCGTCGAGCACCTGGACTGGAACGGCGACGATGCGCCCAGGCCCGACGTGGTCGAGGCGCTGGGGCAGCGCTGGGATCTGGTGCGGCGCGGCGACCGCATGTCGCTGCGGGTCAAGGACGAGGCCTCGCCGCTGCGGCGCGGCTTCGCGGGCATCGACTACTTCCCGATCGATCCGCGCTGGGCGGTGACCGGGCGCTTCGAGTCGTATCAGGGTCGCTTCCTCGACATGGTGTCGTCGAGCGGGCTGCCGCTGCGCCTGCCGTGCCCGGGGCGCGTGGTGTTCACGCTGGAGGGGCGCGAGCTCGCACTGGAGCCGGTGATGGACGGCGCGCGGCTGCAGTTCATGTTCGCCGACGAGACCAGCGGACGCGAGAGCTACGGCGGCGGCCGCTTCCTGTACGCCGGCTTCAGCGCCGAGGGCGTCACGCTGGACTTCAACCTGGCGCTCAGCCCGCCCTGTGTCTTCAATCCGCTGGCGGTGTGTCCGCTGCCACCTGCGCAGAACCGGCTGCCGCTGCGGATCGAGGCGGGTGAGCGGGTGCGCGGCTGAGCACGCGGTCGAGGCCGACGACGGCGCCGGCCAGGACCGAGGCGGCGCCCACGGCGACGAACACGGCGGGGTAGGACAGGTGCTCGGCGACCAGGCCGTTGGCGAAGGCGCTGGCGGTCATGCCCAGCGAGAAGGAGAAGTTGGAGGACGCCACCGCACGCGTGCGTAGCGTCTCGGGGGAGCGCTCGACGATGAGGGCCTGCAGCGTCGGGTAGTACAGGCCGTGCGAGAAGCCGAAGGTCATGCCGATGGGGATGAGGTGCCACCAGGTGTGCGCCAGCGCCAGGCCGGCCAGGCCGAGGCCCTGACAGATCAGCGCCGGGATGAGCACGGTGTGGCGCCCGGCGCGATCCGACAGGCTGCCGAAGAGCAGGCGCGCGGCGATGGCGCTGCCGACATAGGCGTTGAAGAAGGGCGTCACGCTGGGCAGGTGGCGCAGGGTGGCGTAGTCGGACAGGAAGGCGTAGACGGCGCCGAAACCGCCGGCGGCGAGCAGGGTGGCGAGGAGGGGGAGCGGGGCGGCGCTGGCGATGGCCAGGGCGCGGAAGGGGGCGGCGGCGGGCGTGGGCGTGGCGGGGGTGGATGAGGATGAGGATGAGGATGAGGATGAGGATGAGGATGAGGATGAGGATGAGGATGAGGATGAGGATGAGGTGGTGGTGGGAGGCGAGTGGGGCAGGGCGCGGGTGAAGATGAGGCCGGTGAGCATGAAGGCGGCGGCGCCCAGGCACAGCCAGGAGAAGGAGACCCGGGCGATCATGAACTCGCCGACCAGCGGCCCGATGGCCATGGCCAGCAAGGTGAGGACGCCGGCGACGCCGAGGGCCTGGGCCAGACGACCGGGCGGGGCGAACTCGGTGGTGTAGGTGACCGAGCCGATGAGGACGCAGGCCCAGCCGGCGCCCATCATGCCGCGCAGCAGGACGAGCGGCGCCAGCGTGGTCGGCAGCGCGAAGCTGGCACAGGCGACCGCGCAGGCGGACATGCCGAGCTCCATCAGGCGGCGCCGGCCCAGGGCGTCGGCCAGGCGTGGCACCTGCGTCATCATCAGGAGGGCGCACAGCGAGTGCGCACCCATGACCAGGCCGATCTGGCTGGCCTCGAGGTGCACCACGGCGCGCAGGTAGCGCGGGGCGACCACGAACAGGTTGAGCCCGAGCGCGCCCAGACAGCTGGCCAGGCACAGCACGATGAAGGGACGGGTGAGGAGGCGGTCGGACGGCAGTCGGGAGGAAGAGTCAGCGCTGCG
>JBGASF010000150.1:0-18692 GCA_044229835.1 Polyangia bacterium
CAACGCGCCCGAGGCGATGGCGGCCGCCCGCAGCAAGCGCCTCTTGCGCATTGCCCTGGATGACGGCGAGGTCGCGCAGCCGCGCTGGTTCGTGCTCGAGCCGGGCGAGGCCGCGGCGGCGGCGGCGGCGCGGGTGGAGCAGGAGCTGGGCTGGCCGGTCGTCATCAAGCCGCTCTTGCTGTCGGGCAGCCGCGGGGTCATGCGCGCCGACGACGCCGCCGGGCTGGCCGCGTGCCTGACCCGGGTGCGCGCCCTGCTGGCGCACCCTGAGCGCGCCGAGCTCGATGTGGTCGACGGCCAGCGCATCCTGGTCGAGGCCTTCGTGCCCGGCCCCGAGGTCGCGCTCGAGGGGCTGCTCGACGACGGCAAGCTGACCGTGCTCGCCCTGTTCGACAAGCCGGA
This sequence comes from Polyangia bacterium, assembly GCA_044229835.1. GTDB lineage: Bacteria > Myxococcota_A > Polyangia > Haliangiales > JADYYK01 > JADYYK01. The sequence goes on from JBGASF010000150.1 coordinate 403, forward strand.
TCCGCTGGATGGACCGCTGTTCGAGGAGACCCTGTACGTGACGCCGTCACGGCTCCCGGCGGCCGTGCAGGCCGCCATCGCCAGCACCACCACCGAGGCCGCGCACGCGATGGGCCTGCACACCGGACCGGTGCACGCCGAGCTGCGCCTGCCCCCGGGCGGCCACCCGGTCGTGATCGAGGTCGCCGCGCGCACCATCGGCGGGCTGTGCGGACGCACGCTGCGCTTCGGCACCGGCATGTCTCTGGAGGAACTGGTGGTCCGGCACGCCCTCGGCCAGGGCCCGCCGCGCGTGCGTGAGGGCGTCGCCGCGGGCGTCATGATGCTGCCCATCCCGGCCCGCGGGGTGCTGGTCAGCGTCAGCGGGGTCGAGGCCGCCGCGGCGGTGCAGGTGCCCGGCGCCGCCATCGAGGACGTCACCATCACAGCGCGCCTCGGCGACGAGCTCTTGCCCCTGCCCGAGGGCGACAGCTACCTCGGCTTCGTGTTCGCGCGCGGCGACACTCCGGCCGCGGTGGAAGCCGCGCTGCGTCAAGCGCACAGGAACCTACATTTCGAGCTGCGAAAGACGATGTTCGTCATGCCGTGATTGACGTTGCCACCGCGGCGAGCGCTAAACTGCCGCCACGGAGTGAACCACCTATGAAGCTCGGCTCGACTTCGCTTATCGGCCTCGCGCTCGTGTCCTCCCTCTCTCTCGCCATCGCGGCTGCTGGCTGCGGACCTGGCGACGCCAACGGCGGTGGTGACGACGACGACGTCATCAACGACGGCGGTCGCGACAGCGCCATCAACATGACCGATGACGGTGGTCAATTGATCGACGCGGGTCCGCTGGCCGACGTCTCGCTGCTCGACGACCGTGTGCTGCCGCCAGGCGACGACGCCGGCTGCCTCACCGTGACGCCCGGGACGCCGCCGTTCCCGCGCCGCTGCGCGCCGTCGACGCTCAACGAGTGCGACACCGCGACCGACACCTCGCTCAACGTCGGCATGGCGCTGAGGAACGGCCTCAGCGGCAACGGCTTCGACGACGACTGCGACGGCCAGGTCGACGAGGGCTGCGGCTGCCCGGGCAACGGCGCCACGCGCGACTGCTACCTGACCCCGGCCACCCAGGCGGATCCCGCGACCGGGCTGCCGGTGGGCTGGTGCACCGCCAACTCCAAGGGCTCGCTCGACTGCGTCGGCACCGAGTTCGCCAAGTGGTCGGGCACCTGCCGCGGCGGCCAGCCGCCCTACCCCGATGACTCGTGCTCACTGGGCGACTTCAACTGCGACGGCCTGGCGCAGAACAGCCGCGCGCTGAACTGCAGCTGCCAGATGGACGCCGTGCGCTGCCCCACCGCGGCCATCACGCTGGCGCCCTATCCGAACCCGACCGCCATCCCGGGCGTCGACGGCAGCGCCTGGATCACCGACCCGGCCAACCGCGCCAACGCCACCAACTGGACCTGGACCGTGGTCGGCGGCGACTGCGACAACGTGCTGCCCAACCCGACCTACGCCATCTACAACCAGGCCAACTCCACGGTCGGCGGCGCGCGCGTCGGCGCCGGCGCCAACCTGCGCTTCAACATGGCGAGCAATCGCTACGAGGTCGGCGCCGGCACCGATCCGCTGCGCGGCCTGCGCGCAATGACCGGCAACGGCGCCGCCGCCGGTCGCATCAACCCGGCCTTCGCGCTGTCGGGCGACTACATCGTGCAGGGCGAGTTCGACCTCGGCGGCATGCACTACAGCTGCAGCCAGCGCGTCGAGGTCCGCGCCCCCGGCGTGCGCGCCGAGCTGTGCTGGGACACCGTCGGCTCGACCGACGTCGATCTGCACTTCGCCCAGCTGCAGGGCACCACCTGCCCCAAGCATGGCTGGGAGGACAGCTGCGGCCCCGCGGCCCAGGAGAAGGACGACTGCTGGTACGCGTCGATCTCGGGTTGCCGCGACGGCAGCAGCTCGCCGCCGGGCTGGGGCTACGCCGACTCGCCCAACAGCGCCTGCATCGGCTGGGGCTCGCGCCGGGCGCCACCGCTGATCCCGGGCATCCTTGGCCAGGGCTGCACCAACCCGCGCCTCGACACCGACAACATCTCGTGCTCGCGCACGCAGGCCGACCCCACGGTGACCGGCCTGACCACCGGCTTCTGCGGCCCCGAGAACATCAACCTCGACAACCCGCGCAACGGCGAGCGCTTCGCCATCGGGGTCAACTTCTACTCGGGCAGCGCACCGACCAAGCCGCACGTGAACATCTACTGCAACGGCGCGCGCGTGCTGTCGGCCGGCTACAACCCGGTCACCAACGCGCAGTTCCCGGTGCTGACGCGCGCCGGCGCCGACACCACCGGCGACATCTGGAACGTGGCCACCGTGCGCACCAACGTGACCGGCGGCACCGTGACCTCGTGCGACGTCATGACGGTGCCGTCGCGCGCCAGCGACCCCGCCCGTGACGGCCCCGCCGGCGCCGGCGGTGGCAACGCCCTGTGCGTCGATTCGACCATGAACGGCAGCACCCCGATGTTCAGCTACACCAGCCACCAGTTCGTCGACATGGGCTCGACCCAGATGCTCGGGGCCGGCTCGGTCCCGCCCACCGCGCCCGGCTTCTGCAAGCACTGAGCGGTCGCGCGCATGTTACGGTCCGGCGATGAGCTCTCGCTCGCGCCGGACCGTCGCCCTGTGGAAGTTCCTCGTCGCCTCCTCTGCCGCCGCCATCGCCGGGCTGATGCTGGTCGCGTGCGGCCCCATGCTGCGCGGCAGCGGCTCATCGCCGCCCCCAGCGGGTCGAGGCGAGAGCTGCTACGACCGCCGCATCTCCTGCAAGGCCGGCCTGACCTGCATCAGCTTCCACCAGAACAACGTCACCGGCGACGGCGCGACCTGCGAGATCCCGTGCGGCGCGGGCGGCGCCTGCCCCGCTGGCATGAGCTGCGGCGACCGCGGCGACCGCTTCTGGGGCGCCGCGGCGCGCAACGTCTGCCTGGGCGAGCCGGCCGCGGCGCCACCAGCCCCGATGTCGACGCCGACGCCGACACCCGACCCGACGCCGACGCCCGAGCCGGCGCCGACCGGCAGCAGCGACGGCGGCGTCCCCTGACCCGGGGCCGCAGGCTTTCGTCTGAAAGGTGACCGCGCTAGGTTCCGGCTGCGCTGCGCAGCTGGCGTGCCGTCGGCTCCGCGCAGCAGAACCACGCCTCACTCAGCCGTGGTGGCGGCAACCGCCGGCGCGCCCCGGTCACTGCCGGGGCCGGCGCCGCGACCCCCGCAGCCGCCGCAGCCGCCGCGTGGATCCTCGCGAACGTGACCACCGGCTCCTCGCCCCCGGCGACCCCGGCGGCGTCCTCGCAGATCGCCGTCACCGTCTCGGCCAGCGCGTCCATGCGGGGATCCGGGTGCACCCAGCGATGCTGTAGCCCGGCCGCATCGAGGCCGCGCAGGTGCGCCGCCAGCTCGGCGCGCTCCAGCAGCAGGGATCCCGGCGGCAGCAAGAGCCGGATCGACAGCTGTACCGGGTCGACCTCGTCCTCCAGCCCGTGGTCGCGCAGCCAGCCGACCAGCTCGAGGTAGTCGTCCAGCGTGGTCCACGGCGTGAACGGCACGAAGGTGGGCCGCAGCGAGATCCCCGCGGCGCGCACCGCGGCCAGGGCGACCTCGACGTCGGCGCGCACATGGCCCTTGGCCAGCACCTCCAGCACCACCGGCGACAGCGCCTCGACCGCCGACACGATGAACACACAGCCCAGCGCCGCGAGCTCGGGCAAAAGGTCGCGCCGCGCCAGCAGGTGCTCGACCTTGGCGGTGAAGTCGAAGCTCACCTCGGGGTGCTGCGCGTGCAGCCCGCGCGCGACCGCCAGGGCATGCCCTGGCCCGTTCAAGAAATCGGGGTCGCTGAAGCTGAAATGGCGCGCCCCGGCCGCGACCTGCCGGCGCGCATCCTCCAGCACCAGCTCCACCGGGACCGCCACGAAGCGCCCGTTCCACACCGGCGGGATCGGACAGTGCCGGCACAGGTGCAGACAGCCGCGCGTCGCCTCAAGCGTGCCGGTCACGCGCCGCTCCAGCCCCGCCGGTCCCGCCACCAGCAGCCGGCCATACTTCTCCAGCGCCGGCAGCCCCGCGCGCGCCGGCACCACGTCGATGCGCGGCCGCGCCCCCGCGGCCGGCAGCCCCGGCAGCGCGCGTCCCGCCCGCAGCGCCTCGGCCAGCTCGACCAGCCAGCCCTCGTGCTCGCCGACCGCGCTGTCGGCCCCGGCCGTGCGCAAGAGCGCCGCGTTCAGCGGCGCATACAGCCCCTGGAAGCAGATGTGCGCCCGCGGCGCCAGCGCGCGCACCCGGGGCAGGAGCTCGAGGCCGATGCGCAGCGCGGTGTGCATCGGCACCGAGATGACCACCAGGCCCGCCGCCCGCACCGCCGCCTCGTCGAGCTTCGTGATCGACACGTCACACAGCTGCGGCGAAAACCCCGCGCGCTCCAGCGCCGCCGCCGCCGACGCCAGCTGCTGCGGCTGGCGCCCCAGCTCGTAGCACGAGAGCAGCAGTGGCCTCGCGAAGTCGAGGCCGCTGCTGTCTGGCTCCGGTCCGTCCGCGACGCCGAGATCGCCCACGACTACTTCGCGGCGGGCGGCTTGTAGTCCGGCGGCAGCTGGGCGCCCTCGCCGAAGAAGTACTTGTCCATCTCCGTGGTCAGGACCTTCTGCGCCTGCGGTGACACCAGATCCAGCCGGTACTCGTTGATCAGCATCTTCGAGTGCTCGAGCCACATCCGCCAGGCCTCCATCGACACCGAGTCCCAGATCTTCTGACCCAGCTCGTTGTCGAGCGGCTTGTAGGCCACGCCCGGCAGCTCCTTGCCCAGCTTCACGCACTTGACCATCCGCGCCATGTCTACCCTTCTAGCACGGCTCGCGGGTTCAGCCGCTACTCGTAGCGCAGCCCCTCGACGGGCTTCAGGGCGCTGGCCCGCCGCGACGGCACCAGGGTGGCAAACCCGCACACCGCCAGCGTGATCAGCGCGGTCAGCCCGAACTCCACCGGGTCGATGCGCACCGGCAGGCGGTCGATCAGATAGACCTTGGGATCCAATGGATAGCCATACTTCGCCACCACCTTGCACAGCAGCACCCCGAGGCCCAGCCCCAGCGCGGTGCCGACCACGCCGATGGTCATGCCGACCACCGCGAAGACCCGCCCGACCGCCCCCGAGCTGGCCCCCATCGACTTCAGGATGGCGATCTCCTTGGTCTTGTCGAACACGATCAGGGTCAGCGCGGCCACGATGTTGAACGCCGCCACCACGATGATGAGGGTCAGGAACAAGAGCAGCACGACCTTCTGCAGCTTCAGCGCGGTGAACAGGTTGCGGTTCAGGTGCCGCCAGTCGACCACGCTGTAGTCGGGCGGCAGCTTGGCCTCCAGCTTCTTGGCCACCGAGGCCGCAGCCTCGATGTCATCCAGGCGCATCTCGACGCCCAGGACCTCGCCGTTCTTCTGCAGGAACTCCTGCGCGTCCTTGATGTTCACGTACATCAGGCGGCGGTCGTACTCGTCGAAGCCGCTGTAGAAGATCCCGACCACACGGAACTTCTGCGTGCGCGGCCGGCCGCCGCTGACCTGGTAGCTCTGGATGTCGGGCGACACCACGGTGACGTCATCGCCGACCACGGCCTTGAGCTTCTGCTGCAGGCCGCGCCCGATCAGGATGGGCGGGTTGTCATCCTGCCCGCGCGCCGCGCCCAGCTTCTCCAGCGCGCCCTCCGAGCCCGGCTCCAGGTGCTGCGCCACGTCCAGCACCTGGGTCACCCGCGCCGGATCGACGCCCTTCATGGCCACCGCCGACAGCCCGCCGCCGGTGCCACGCGTGACCAGGAGCTCGTTCATGGTGAACGGCTCGGTCGCCTTGACGCGCTTGTCCTCGCGCGCCAGCTCCTCGATGACCTCCCAGTCGACCATGCCGGGGCCGCGCATCACCAGCACGTGCGCGTTGACCCCCAGCACCTTCTGCTGGAACTGGGCCTGGAAGCCCGAGGTCACCGACAGCACGATCGACAGCGCGGCCACCCCCAGCACCACGCCCACGATCGACACCGTGGTGAAGATCGAGAACATCGCCATCAGCCCGAACACGATGACGCCCAGCGCCCCCAGCGCCAGCATGAAGACGCCATAGACGCCCGAGTGCGGCGCGCGCCAGAAGATGGCCACGCCCGCCACCAGCAACACCACGGACACCGCGAGCAGCCCCAGCAGCGCCGGCTTGCGCCCGCCCCGATAGAGATAACGCCAGCCGACGAACAGCTCGAGCACGCTCTAATACTGCGGCAATTCTTCGTTCGGCACACCTCCGCCGTCACCACTCGGGTCGGCGGGCGGGGGGCGACGCTTGGCGCGGCGCTCGAAGTAGATGATGCCGGCCACGATCAGCACGATCGAGATCAGCGCCACATAGGCGCTGTGCACCTGGTTCTTGTGCAGATCGGCCTTGTCCTTGTCGAGGATGCTGAAGGCGCGCCCGATGGCCAGCGAGATGCGGCCCTGCACGGTGTAGCCGAAGCTGGCGCCGAACCCGAGCATCAGGGTCCAGATGCCGAAGCGCGCCACCTTGCCGACCGCGCCCTTGTGCGGCACCGAGAAGTAGAAGTAGACCAGCGCCGCCAGCGTGCCCGCCAGCATCAGCAGGTTCGACAGGATGCCGAACAGGAAGTACTTCTTCTCCGGCTTGTACGGATCGTCCTTGCTGCCCGAGTGGTAGGCGCCCAGGAAGGCCTGGGCGCGGATGCCGCGCGGGCCGCTCATGGCGTAGCTGACCAGCTTGAGCTGCGGCGCCGACAGCTGCTGCTCCTGCGGCAGCAGGCCGCCCTTGCCGTCGCTGTAGGGACCCAGGATCTGCCCCATCGACTTGAAGCCGCCGATGGCCTTGCGCGCGCCGACCACCTTGGCGGCGACCGCGCTGCCGAAGCCGGGCAGCTTGCGCAGCTTGGCCGGCGACGCGTTGTTGAGATCCACGCGCTCGACCACGATGTCGCTCGCGGTGGCGCGCGCCTGGGTCAAGAGGTTGGAGTCCGCCACCGCCGGCAGGTTGATGCCGGCGTACAGCCCGACGACGAAGGCCACCGGGTAGCGCCCCACCCACGACAGGCTGCGCGACGCCGCGCGCACGAACAGGCACAGCGAGAGCACCAGCGGGATGATGTACCACCAGTTGTGATCGTCCCACAGGCGCCCGACCAGGTTCGGCTTCAGCGGCCCGTAGTAGGTATTGACGATGACGATACCGACCGAGCTACCGACGAACAGGTGCTCGGCCAGCTTGTAGAACGGGTTGTCCTTGTACAGGAACGACAGGATGCAGAAGGTGAGGAAGACGGCGATCCACGCCCCCACCACGTCCGCGGTCAGCCATGGCTGCAGGTTCACGAGGCACCTCCCGACTGCGCGCGCTTCTGCTGGCGCCGTTCGGCCAGGTAGATCAGGTTGCCCAGCACGATGGCCAGGATGATGACCAGGGTGCCGATGTTCAAGACGTCGAGGCCCTTCTTGCCCAGCTGCTCACCGGGCGGGTTGACCAGCTGCTCGTACTCGGCGGCGCCCTGCATGCCGGCCACCAGCCCCTTGAGCTGCCCTGACGAGTAGAACGGCTGCAGGTCGGTGCGCGACACCGCGGTGGTCGACACCACGATGGGCAGCTCGTAGCGCGACAGCAGCTCGACATACTCCTTGGCGCCCGGGAAGCCGGCGCTGATCAGGATGAGGATGCCGCTGTCCTTGAAGTCCTGGACCGAGCGGATGCCCTCCATGATCGGGATGGTGCCGACCGGCTCGCCCTCCTGGGTGGTCGGGTAGGCCGTGGGCAGGGACTGGCCCAGCGTGTTGATGACGGCCTGCTTGCCCGACTTGAAGCCCAGGAAGATGAAGTCGGTCTTGCGCTCGTAGATCTTGTTCAGCGGATCGTCAGGCGGCCCGCCGGGGTTCAGCGGCGCCTGCAGGATCGAACGGATGTACCCGTTGATCAGCGGCGGCGCGTACTCCCACAGCGAGACGATGACGATCTTGCAGCGCTTGCGCTTGAGCTGCACCAGCACCGACTTGGCGAAGGGCTCCAGCTCGGGGCGCGACGCCGGGTCGAAGTCGATCGACATGAAGACGCGCGAGCCATCCTTGATGCTGGCGACGGCGTCGTAGGTGTCGACCGTGGCGTCGCCGGGCAGCGCCGGCAGGCCGATGGGGAAGAAGATGGGCAGCACGATGGCCAGGCCCATGCACAGGAACAGCCAGCGCCGGTCCATGGTGCGCAGGCGCTCCATGATGCCGCGCGGAGCTGCGTTTGCAGGCGTGGCGGACATCAGTCACCTCCCAGGTGGCTGCGTTCGAGTCCCAGGATCACGCGCAGACCGATGGCCACGGCGCCCAGCGCCGCGCCCATCATGATGGCGCGCCGGCCGGCTACCGTGGGCACCGACAGGATCCACTCCTGCAGGCGGTACAGCCAGGTCTGCGACAGCTCGGCGCCCAGCGGGATGGTGCCCATCATGACCAGCATGGCGGCGCCCAGCAGCAGGCCCGACTCCACGTTGCGCAGCCGGAAGGCGCGGAACGCGGCCGAGGTGATGAAGAAGGCCAGCAGCGCGAACATGGTCGCGTTGCACGGCGCGAAGATGTAGTTGAACAGCCACAGGTACGGCTGGCCCTCGGGGCCGAGCAGGTAGGTCAGGTGCGGCTTGACGGTGGCCTCGCCGCCCGCGACCAGGCTGATCGAGACCTCGTACTCGTCGTACCTCGGCGGCGTGGTGCGCGCGGTGTCCGACACGTTGACCACGTGCGGGATGACGTTGCCGGCGGCGTCCTTCTCGACCAGCACGCGGGCGCGGATGGGCATCCGGGCCGGCTCGCCGGGGCGCGCGGGATCCAGCACCGCCTTGCCGTCGATCTTGACCAGCAGGTCGCGCGGGGCGCCGTCGACCACGATGATCGCGGTGTCGGCGGCCTCGGGCGTGCCCACCAGCATGTCGGACACCGGTGACACCGCGACGGTGCCCTTGTGCGCCGGGGCCCAGAACTCGTGCAGCCGGAAGCCGACCAGCAGCACGGCGACCGCCGACAGCAGCATGACCAGCTTGTAGCCCCAGTCGGGCCGGCGCCGCACCACGATGGGGATGTTGACCTGGACGATGTTGATGCCGCCGAGCACGAAGGCGACCGCGGCGATGATGATGCCGAAGTCGTTCAGCGTGGACGACAGCTTGGTCATGCCGCCGGCGGGCACGAAGTAGCCCATGGCGCCGACGATGCCGACGAAGAAGGTCAGGACGAGTGGCAGTGTTTTCTTCATCACGAACCCGGGAAGAACAGATCCATGAACGCCGCCTGGCGCGCAGGATCCGAGTGGAAGTACGTCATCCAGACCGAGCCGAACACGATGAACAGGATCAGCAGCGCCTTGAAGTAGTCGGTCGCCTTCAGCGACGACAGCAGGCGCGGCTCGCGGGACAGGTAGGCCGACACCGCGAACAGCTCCTCACCGATGATGGTGTAGTCACACGCCGCGATGAAGAAGGGCAGCTGCGTGATCTCGGCGGTGCCCGCGATCTGGATCGACCGGTTGATGTAGCCGGTCTCGGCCAGCATCAGCGACTCGGCGAAGAAGCGGCCGAGGTAGATGTTGGTCGCCGGCTTGTCGCGGATGATGATGCCGTTGGTCCCGGCGGTGAACGCGAACTGCTCCGACGAGATGAACATGATGTTGCGCGGCTTGTGCGCGTCGGGGTGGCCGGCGCGCACGAAGCCCTCGCGCACGACCTCCTCCGAGATGGCCATGACCAGCGGGATCATGCACGGCACCTTGATCTCGGCGCCGTACTTGGCCACCGTCTCGGCGACGTGGCCGAGGATCAGGATCGACGCGATGGTCTGCAGATCCTGGATCTCCTCGACGCCGGGCACGTACAGCACCGGGCGACCCATCTCGGTGGCGCGGCCGATGGCCTCGTCCATGGCGTCGATGCCGGCGATGCGGCGGATGTACATCTCCTTGCCGCGCTTCTTGGCCTGGCTGAGGAAGTAGGCGATGAGCACGCCCATGATGAGGACGGTCAGCGCCACCAGCCAGTGGTGACCGTTCCAGTACGCGGTCTCGGTGCTGGCCGGGCCGACCAGCGCCGGGCGGCCGTACACCGTACCCGCCATCGGGAACACCATGTAGACGAACTTGGTCTTCTTGGCGGGCTGGTCACGCAGGCTGTACTCGCTGCCCGCGCCGGTGGCCGGCACGACCTTCACCATGGTGAAGGTGTCGGCCTTGGGCGCCAGCGTCATCGGATCCTTGCCGACGAGGTCGCCCACCGGGCCGGCCTTGGGGTTGGAGCGCAGCACCAGGTAGCTGGTCACCTTGGGCGAGGCGCCCTCGGCCTCGCTGGCGGACGCCGTCCACTTGATGTCGATGGCGCTGCCGTCGTCATACTTGGGCGCGCCCGCGCTCAGGTTGCCCACCGGCCCTGGCGCCCCCGCGACACCGGCACCGGCGGTCGCACCTTCGGGCGGCGGCCACTGCGGTTCGGCATCGGCGGCCTCGCCCTCGGCGAGCGCGCTCGCCGGACCAGCCATCAGGATCAGCGCGAACAGCGCGCTCTTCACCAGCTTGGCCACGGTCTCACTCACCCGACTCACCTCCGCTCGATCGTCTCGACGTTCGCGCGCGGGCACAGGACGCGCTCCTTGGTGTCCTCGAACTCGACCTCGAGGACGCGGACCTTGGTCTCGGAAGGCATCTTCATCAGCTCGTGCGGCATCGCGGTGACCTTGCCGATGCGGCCGAAGTAGGGCGCGCGGATGCCGCGCACCGGGGCGCCGACATCGAGGCCGAGGTCGACCGCCTCGGAGGTCTCGACCACCTTGGCAGAGTCGCCGGATGCCAGCGGGATGATGACCTCGGGCCGGATGACGCCGGCGCGGATCTGGGTCGCGCCGCTCAGCGAGGCGACCTTGCCCTCGTGCGCGCACAGCAGGTCGAAGGTCGCGTGCGCCATCGCGATCTTGCCAAAGCCCTCGGTCACCACCAGGGTGGTGCCCAGCTTCTCGTGGCCGGTGATGGCGACGCCGACGTCGTAGCCCAGGACCTCCTTGACGTCGTTGTAGCGGAAGCCGCCGGTCACGAAGGCGGTGACGCCGACCTCGGCGCAGCGCTTGAGGGCGCCGCGGGTCAGCAGCGCGCCGCCGATGACCACCTTGCCCTTGAGGGCGTCGGTGATCTTCTCCTCGTCGATGACCTCGTCGGGCGTGCGCGCCAGCTTCATGATCGGCGCGTGGACCTCGCCGGCCAGGCCGAAGATGCCCTGCACCAGCGCGCCCTCGGCCTCGACCACGACGCCCTCGTGCGGGATCTCCTCGACCACGACGCCGTCGATGTAGGCCTTGACCTCGACCGGGATGGGCGGCTCGCGCAGGATGACCTGCCCGGTGATCTTGGAGATCGACTCGACCACGCCGGTGATGGGCGACTTGAAGTCGGTCTTGATGAAGCCGAAGAAGGCCTTCTTCTCGGCCAGGACCTCGTCCTTGGTGACGTGGTCGCCGGCCTTCTTGCGCATGATGTCCGGGACCTCTTCGGGCAGCACGCCGAGCTGGTTGGCCAGCGACACCGGGAAGACCTTGCCGGGCAGCTCGGTGCGCGCGACGACCTGGTCGGCGCTGACGCGGTCCCCGACCTTGACGGTCACGGTGCCGACCAGCGGCAGCCGGCGCGTCTTCCTGATGGTGGTCTTGCCAGTGACCTTGAGTCCTGGCGTGTAGGCCTGGGCCATTACTTCTTCCCCATGTCGTCGGCGGGATAGAGATCGAGCGCCGCGTTCCACTCGGTCAGCGCGCGCACGCGCTCCTTCTCGGAGGTCGGGATCTCGAACGGACGCCGGCCGCGGGCGTCGAAGATGATGCCGGCGGTGCCGCCGCGCAGCTTGCCCTGCCAGGCGCTGCCCTTGCCCCGGCCCACATCGACCTGCTTGTTCAGCGGGGTCAGCACGGCGTCGGCCGCGCCAGCCTCGAACTCCAGCGCGACCTGCCTGAGCTGGCCGTAGGCGAGCTCGCCGCTCTCGCGCTTGCCGCCGGGCAGGGTCAGCTCGTACTTCATGTACGGCTTGCCGGGCAGTGGTGGGCCGACCGGGGCCACGCAGGTGCCGATGCGCACCAGGCAGTCCTTGAGGAAGACCTCGGTGGCCGCCTTGGGGTTGACCGTCGACAGCACGCCGAGGTGCGGCATCATGAAGATCGAGTCGACCGCCAGCTCGGTGACGCCCTCGGGCAGGAAGCTGTCGATCATCATCATCGCGCTCTGCGAGCGGCGCGGCGCATGCGACAGCACGCCGCCCGAGCCGACGATGAGGCCGAGCTTGCCGAGGTCGATGATCGACTCCTGGCCGCCCTGCGAGAAGGCGTCGGCGATCGTGCGCTCCTTCTGGACGCCCGACAGCTTGACCGCGAACAGCTTGTGCTGCAGGAAGGCCAGGCGCAGCGCCTCGCGCGAGATGGCCTGCTCGATCTTGAGCTCCTCCAGCGTCTGCGGAATCGTCGTCGGCCGGATCATCTTGTTGCCGATGCGATCGCGCAGCTCGGCCTCGTCGATGGCGAACGGCACCCAGCGCAGGATGTTGGGCAGGCCGGCCTCGGCCAGCACGTTGGACACCGAGTAGCTCATGCCCAGGTTGGCCGACACGGTGCGGTTGAAGACGCCGTCGAAGTCGGAGAACACGTCGGTGGTGGCGCCACCGATGTCGACGCCGACCACCGCCAGCTTGTCGCGCCGCGCGACCTCCTGGATGATGAGGCCCATCGCGCCCGGGGTCGGCATGATGGGGGCGTCGGCCATCTCCATCAGCTTCTTGTAGCCGGGGGCCTGCGCCATGACGTGCTCCATGAAGAGCTCGTGGATGGCGTCGCGCGCCGGCTGCAGGTTCTCGCGCTCGAGGACGGGGCGCAGGTTGTCGACGATCTGCAGCGCGACCTTGCCGCCGAGGATGCGCTGGATCTCGGGGCGCGCCTTGTTGTTGCCGGCGTAGATCACCGGCAGATCGAAGCCGATGCCCAGGCGTGGGCGCGGGTTGGCCGCGGCCAGGAGCTCGGCCAGCTCGACCACGTGCGACAGGGTGCCGCCGTCGGTGCCGCCGGCGAGCAGGATCATGTCGGGGCGCAGCTGGCGGATGCGCTCGATGCGCTGGTGCGGCAGCCGCTTGTCGTCGGTGGACACGGTGTCCATGACGATGGCGCCGGCGCCCAGGGCGGCGCGCGCGGCGGACTCGGCGGTCATCTTGGCGATGACGCCGGCCACCATCATCTGCAGACCGCCGCCGGCCGACGAGGTCGAGATGTAGATGTCGGCCCCGACGGCGGCGTCGCCGTCACCGGTCTGCGGCGTGATCAGCTTCTTGCCGTCGTCGCTCAGGAACTTGCGACCACGCAGCTCCTGGATCTCGCGCACGGCGTTGAGCACGCCCTGGGTGACGTCCTCGACCGGGGCCTCGACCGTGGTCGGGGCCTCACCGCGCGAGGTCAGGCGGTATTCGCTCCCGACCAGCTCGATGAGGATGGCCTTGGTGGTCGTGGAGCCGCAGTCGGTGGCGAGCACCGATCGGATCTTCGAGAAGTCACGCCCCGAGGAGGCGTGCGGGTGCGCTGGCGTGGACATGCGGGGGATTCCTTGGGGGACTTAGGCGCGGGGCTGGGCGTCGCCCTTGCTGCGCTTGGCGGCGCGACGCGCCTCCTTCTCAGCCTTGGCGGCGGCCTTCTGCTCCAGCTTGAGGGCGCGCGCGGCCAGCTTCTGGGCCTCGAGCTCCTCGGTGAACACGACCTGGTGATCCTCGATGCGACGGAGCAGCAGCTCCACGGTGCCGCGGCGCTCCAGGAGCCGCGCGGCACGGTCGTAGCGCGACGACTCCGAGAACACCAGCCGCATGATGGGCTGGAAGAAGTACATGACCTGCGAGCCGATCCAGCCCAGCGGCTTCATCGACTCCAGGAAGAAGATCGCCGCCGCGCTCAGGCGCCGCTTGGTGATGCCCTGCGCGAGCGTGTCGAGCAGCTCACGATCCCCCGCCTCGAGCTCGGCTTCGAGCCGCTCGAGATCCTCCATCCGCTCGCTCATCCCCCACTCCTTTGCGTGTGCGACGCCAGCTCGGGCTGGAGCGGCCGCTGCGCCGGCTTGGCGACAGGGGCCGTGGCAGCGGCGTCCGCGACCAGGCGGCGCGCCGTCTCCAGCACCTCGGCGCGGTTGGCGCCGTCGAACATCACGATGAGGCCGCGGTGGCGCTCCAGCCACGACGGCACCCGGTACGGCGACAGCAGCATCGCGCCGGGGCCCGCGCTGACGCGCCGGATGCTGCTCCAGGGCCGGTCGCGCACCACGCGGGCGCGCTGCTGGATCATCCCGCGCCGGGTCATGGTGTAGCGCGTGGGCAGGAAGAACGGCGCCGTCGACACCAGCAGCGTGGCGAGGGCAATCACCGCGAGGAGATTCGACTGCAGGCCGACGCGCGTGAGCACCACCATGCCGAGCACGATGACGATGGCGAACACTGTACGCCCAGGTGCGCGTCGCGCCGGATGGGCGACCCACGACAGCACCACGTCCTCCTGGCGTTGTTCCGTATTTTCCGCGGCCTGGCCCACGCTCGGCGGCGGATATTGGCGAGGCCCCCTGTGGGAGTCAATCGCCAATTCATGACGCAGTGAGCCAAACTGGTCCGACCCATGAGGTCGGTGGCGCCGGGTCAGGGAAAGCGGATGAGCTCCTCGGGGGCAGCCAGCTGGACGCCCTGGAGCGCGCCCTCACAGAGCAGCGCGCCGGTGCGGCGAGCGCGGCAGCTGTAGAACCCGCCGGCCCACACCGCGACGATGTCGCCCTCGCTGTTGCTACCGCCGCCGCCAGCCTTGCCGCCGGCGGCCTGGACGCGCCGGTCGACATCGCCGATGCCGAAGCGGCCCAGGCGGCCATCGGCGGCGACGAAGCTGCCGGTGCTGGTGCCCAGCGCGAAGGTGTGCGGCGCGGTGGCCAGCGCCGGCGTGGTGAAGGTGGCGAGGACGTCGCTCTTCCAGCCCGCGCAGTGGATGCCGAGCTGGCCCTTGCGCGCGCCGCGCACACAGAGGGCGTCGTCGACCTCGATGGCATCGACGGCCTCGATGGGGTCGGCCGCGGTCAGGGTGCGCACCTGGTGCGGCAGGCGCAGGCTGACCACGGTGATGACGCCAGAGGCCACGCCGACCACGCCGTCGGGCCCGGCGGCGATCACGCTGGCGCCGTGCAGCTCGGGCACCCGCGTCGGCGCGTTGACCATGCCGAAGCAGCGCACCTCGCCGCCCGCGAGGCGCGCGCACAGGGTCCAGGCGCCGTTCATGGTGATCGACTCGGCGCCGGTCAGGTAGCCGACCTGGGTGGCGGGCTGGGTCGCGACGGCGTCGTGCTCGGGCGGGGTCAGCGGGCGCGGCGGGGCGACATCCTCGGGCGGCGCGGCGTCGGCGGGTGGCCGCAGCGCGCCCCAGCACCACACGGTGTGGTCCCGCTTCAGGGCGCAGGCCTTGCCCTGGCCGACCTCGACCTCGATGGCGTCGCCGAGGCCGGCGACCGCGACCGGGCGCGCGCTGGCCTTCAGGGTGCCGTCACCCAGGGTGCCATCCTGGTTGTCGCCCCAGCACAGCACGCGGCCATCGGCCAGCGCGGCGCACGCGGTGGTCGCGCTGATGCCCATGTCGACGACGCGCGGACCGCTGGCACCGGCGCTGCGCTTCTTGTGGCTGCAGCCGGCGCCGGCCGCCAGCGCGACCAGGCCCAGGCCCAGGCCCAGGCCCAGCAGCAGCGTGCCTCGACCGATGGTCATTGCGGGATGTTGGCGCGATCCGCCGGGTGGGTGTCAAGCCGTCGTGGACGGGGCGGGCGCGCGGGGCTCAGTCGCCCAGGCGCACGATCTCGAACGACGCCCGCGGCGCGATGAAGTCGGCACACTCCGGCCCTTCGCCGCCGCCGCGCTCGACCAGACCGCGCAAGGTCACGCGGTAGCGCCCGTACGAGGTGGCGAACTCGGCGCTCTGGCCAGGCTCCAGCCGCATGGTGCCGGTGGGCGCCTCGACCGAGAGCGCGTGCGACAGGAACGAGCGCCGACACATGTCGAGCGGATTGTTGCGACACACCGGGGTCGAGTCGAGCCGCAGGGTCAGGTGACCGAAGCTCCACGGCGGCGCCAGCGCGAAGGCGGTGGTGTAGCTGAAGGCGCCCGCGACCACCAGGGGCGCGCCGTCGCTCTGGCGCGTGATATCGACCAGCAGGTCGTCGGGGCGGGCCGCGCCGCTGAAGGCGAAGCCGGCGCGCGCGCGCACGTGCACCGCCTGGCCGGTCGGGATGGCGGCGAGGTCGTCGAAGGGCACGCCCACGGTGAGCAGGCTGCCGCCGAGATCGATCTGGCTGTCGGTCTGGCACGGCGGGCCCGGGGGGGTGGTCTCGAAGCGGGCCGGGCAGTTCGAGTTGACGATCGGGCTGGCGGCGCGGCGGGCGCCGACCCAGGTGGTGTCGCGTTCGCCCACGGTGATGCCGCTGATGATGGTCATCGGGTAGCGCAGCCCGACCACGCCGACGCCGGAGGTCAGATCGAGATCGGGGTTGCACAGCGGCGCGCGCGGTGCGCCGTCGAGGGCTGGGTTGCCACCGTCGTCGCCGGCGTTGCCTTCGTCGTCACCGCCGCAACCACCAAGGCCAAGGCCGAGAACGAGGCCGAGGCCGAGCACACCGAGAGGCGCAACCTTCACCGCAGAGCCGAGCCGCATGGCCATCGTGTTCCTCCGCTCCGCCAGCATTGCAATCGTGACGCCAGCCGGGCGCCGCAACGATTCCCGTCGCTTCGGCCGCCGCACGCGCAACACTCGCGGCAGCGCTGTCGCACCAGGCGGAAGCCCCGTCACTCATGGCAGGATGCGCCGATGCGCCTGCTCCGCGCCACCACGCTGGTCATCCTGGGTTTGCTGCTGGCGGCCTGCTCGCGCGACGAGGGCGCCCGGCTCGGCAAGGGCGCCGTGGTGGTGCGCGGCCTCAGCGCCCTGCGCGTCACCATGGGCAAGGCCAGCCAGGACGGGCGCTCGCTGGCGCTGACCTGGCGCGGTGAGCCGCTCGCGATGGCGGCCGAGGGCGGCGACGAGCGGCGCTCCCAGTCGCTCTGGCTCAAGGCGGCCTGCCTGGTCGGCGACGTGGTCTGGGTCGACGACAGCCCGGCCATCGACGGCGAGGCCGGCCCCGGTGAGCGCGGCAGCCATCCCGAGGCGCACCTGTTCGGCTTCCACGGGCTGCCCGGCAAGCCGGCACGCTGCGAGCTGGTGTTCCACGCCCAGCGGCCCGAGGGGCGCGCCGAGCTCGGCCGGGCGTGCATGCAGGGCGGCAAGCTGGTGGTCGGCCGCTGCACGCCCGCGCTGGTCGAGCACCCGCCGGTCGGCGAGGGCCTGCTGCGCATCGACAGCGTCGACACCCGCATGGACACCGAGCTGTCGGGCGGCCAGTCGATCCTGGTCGACTGGCGCGTGACCGCGCTGCAGCCACAGCGGGACGGCGCCTGGAGCCGCTTCGAGTCCGCGTGCGCGGTCGACGGCGGCGCGCGCCAGGCCGACAGCGGCTGTGACACCGACCTGCTCGAGCCCGGCGAGTCGCGCCGCTGCGGCCAGCTGCCCTTCACCGGCCAGCCGCTGGCCGCCACTCCGCAGTGGTGCGAGCTGCGCTTCTACCACCTCGAGAACCTGCGGCTGCCCCCGCAGCGCGGCCCGACCTACTGCTTCCGCCCGCCGCGCACCACCACGCTCGGGCCATGCAGCCCGGCGCCGCCCTGAGCACGACGGGTCGCTCATTTTTGCCGCACCCCAGGCTGGCCCCCGCGCGACCAGGATCGGCGCTATCTTCGGCGCCATGGGGAAACCACCTCCGCCACTGCCCGACAAGCGGCGCTGGCCACGTGTCGAGATCTTCGCCCAGGTCGAGTTCAAGCTGGGCACCTCGGTCAAGATCCTGCGCGTGCGCGACGCCAGCGAGGGCGGCCTCTTCATCGAGGCCGTGCCCGAGGATCATCCCACGCTGAAGGTCGGCTCCAGCGTCGAGATGATGCTGGTGCCCGAGGATGACACCACCGACGATCCCATCGAGCTGACCGGCACCATCGCGCGCATCGATCCGGGTGGCCCGGGGCGCGCGCCCGGCTTCGGCATCGACGCCCGGCCGACCACCGACGCCGACGAGTACCGCCTCAAGGCGCTGCTGGCGCGGGCGCGGGCGAAGTAGCGGGAAC
>JBGASF010000151.1:0-18502 GCA_044229835.1 Polyangia bacterium
GCCGGATACGGACCCGTACGTCCGGTGGTGTGAGAGGGGTCGGTCAGTCACTACTGGCCGCCCCTATCTCGATCGGCGTGCGGCGCATCACAGCCCCAGCTTTTCGCCGCGCGGCGCGCGCTGTGTTACCGTGCGTTCATGCGCTGGATGTGCTGGTTTGCGCGGATCTCCCCTGCGATGACGCTCGCGCTGGTCGCGGGCTGTGGTGGTGATGGCGGTGGGAACGGAACGAACAGCCCGCCGATTGCGGTGCTGGACGCGCCGGCGGTCGCGGCCATCGGCGAGGTGGTGCGGCTCGACGCCTCGCGCTCCAGCGACCCGGACGCCGCCGACGCCGGCAACGCCAGCGGACAGATCGTCAGCTTCCGCTTCGTGCTCGCGGGTGGGGTCAACGATCGCGCCCTGGTCAGCGCGTCCCCCATCGTCAGCCATGTCTTCACGCGCACCGGCATGTTCGACGTCTGTGTCGACGTCACCGACGGCATGGGCGCCACCAGCACGCTGGCCTGCAAGCGCGTCGCGGTGACCGCGACCCCGCGCGATGGCGGGCCCGACGCGCGCATCACCGACGCCGGTCCTGACGCCCGGATCACCGATGGCGGTCCCGACGGTCGCGTCACTGACGGCGGGCCCGACGCCCGCATCGTCGACGCCGGCCCTGACGCCCGCATCGTCGACGCCGGCCCCGACGCCCGCATCATCGACGCCGGCCCGATGCCTGACGCGCCCCGCATCATCGACGCCGCCGTGCCCGACACCGGACGCCCCGACGCCGGCCCGCGGCCGCGCTACATCGAGACCGTGGTGCCGAACCAGTTCCGCGACGTGCGCAACATGCCGGGCACCTTCGATCTCGGGACCATCCCCGACGACAACGGCCGGGTCATCCCGGTGCCGGGCGGCTTCCCGTACTGGGACGGCACCTTCACGCAGGTCGGCGTGGCCTCCAACGGCTACCTGGTGTTCGGCACCAACCCCGAGCTGCGCGCCTTCAACAACACCACGCTGCCCAACCCGGCGCAGCCCAACAACGCGATCTATGTCTTCTGGGACGACCTGACGCCGAAGGCCAACGGCGGCTCGACCATCCACGCCCGCGTCGAGTTCATGCCCAATCCGCGCATGATCATCCAGTGGACCAACTGGGCCTTCTTCCAGCCCACGCCGCAGAGCAACATGACCTTCCAGGTCGTGCTGAACCAGAACGGCGACATCGACTTCTTCTATCAGAGCCTGTCGCACCCGCCCAATCCCCGGCGCGCCACCGGCAACTCGGCGACCATCGGCCTCGAGAACGCCAACGGCACCCAGGCCGTGCTGCACTCGTTCCAGATGGGCGGCATGGCCGACCCGGGCGGCGTGGTCAACATCATGACCGGTCTGCACTACCAGCGGCTGCCGTAGGCCGCCCCGGTTCAGTAGCTGCCGGCCCTGACCTCGAGGCCATCGCACTCGCACACGTAGGCGTGCGGGATGTCGGAGCAGTCGGCGTCGTTGAGCCGCCCGTTGCCGTAGCGCACCACGCAGTCCTCGCCGAAGAAGTCGTCGGGCTGGTTGCCGGACCAGGGCAGGTACGGCGTGGTGCCGGTCACCGTGATGAAGCTGCCCTCGGTGACCCGGTCGCTGAGGCCGATCCAGATCTCGGCGCCTGACAGCATGCCGCCGACCCGGGTGCTCTCGTCCTCGTTGTCGAGCACCGCCAGGTGGGCGCCATCGGCCTCGCAGCCGTGCTCGGCGTCGACCCAGCTGCGGGTCGTGGTGATGGCGCGGTACTTCGAGGTGCCCGAGGCGACATAGCCGACACAGCGGGCGGCGTCGGGGGGCGCGGCGTCGACCGGGGTGGCGTCGACCAGGATGGTGGCATCGTCGACCGGGGCGCCGTCGCCGGGGTCGGGGCCGCCATCGCCGGTGCGGGCGTCGCTGGTCGGGCCAGCGTCGACCAGCACGTCGTCGCCGCCGCCGCCCAGGCCGTTGGGATCGAAGGTGCACCCCGCCAGCACGACCAGCGTCAGCTTCAGCAGGCGACCCTTCCAGCGCATCGATCTCATTCTACCAGACATGTGAGCATCGCCGTTTTACCGGCTCTTTACGGAACTGCGACGGCTGAGTGGCGTCTTCTCGTCATCGCGCACGGTGCGCGACGGGACTTTCTGGCACGCCAAGGTCGTTTGCGCACGTGATGCGTCGAACCAGCACGCATGCAAGCGGCGGTAACCCGCGGAAGAAAGCCCCCCACTCACGGTAGCAACTGACGCGCGCTGGAGACCCCCACAATGAAGCTCGACAAGCTGGCCAAGCCCTCGAAGTCTCGCGCTCCCGAGGCCCCCCAGGGCCCTGGGCGCTGGAAGCTGGCGGCGCTGTTCTTCGCCGCCACCACCATCGGCACCTCGGCGATGGCCTACCACTACGCCGGGGCCCATGGCTCGGGCAAGGCGGGCAAGGGGGTGGCGGCGCGCAGCAGCAAGGCCGGGCGCGGCGGCGCGGCGGGCGGCAGCAACGCCGTCAATCGCATGCGCAACAACCTCGGCCAGCTGGGCGCGCTGCTGAATGGCGACCACGCCGCGACCGAGGACGAGCTCCTGGCGCAGCTGCGCACGGCGTCACCGCTGATGGCGCAGAAGATCCTCGGCCAGCTGGCGCAGATCGGCACCGAGCGCTCGATCGACACCCTGAGCGAGCTGGCCTGGCGCGGGCGCCCGCAGCTGCGCTACCAGATCATCTCGACCATCGGGCAGATCGGCGGCGCGCAGGCCACCATCGTGCTCAAGGATCTCATCGAGGGCGGCGACGCCGAGCAGCGTCAGGCCTCGGTGTCGGCGCTGGGCACCGTCGGTGGCCCGGAGGCGCAGGCGGTCCTGATCGGGATCGTGCAGAGCGGTGATCGCCAGCTGGCCTCGAACGCCGCCTATGCGCTGGCGGCGACCGGCAGCGACGAGGCGCGCCGGGTCCTGATGGAGAGCGTGCGCTCGGGCGCGGTGGCCACGCGGTCGGCCGCGCTGGGCGCGCTGGGCCAGTTCGAGGATCCCGAGGTCGACGCCCTGCTGGCCGAGCTGGCCACCAACGGCAGCGCCGAGCTGCGCTCGATGGCCATCAACCAGCTGGCGCAGCACCATGGTCCCGGCACCGTCGGGCTGCTCAAGGGGATCCTGGGCACCGGATCGGTGCGCGAGCGCGACTCGGCGATCTATGCGCTGGCCCAGATCGGTGACGACGAGGCCATCGCGACGCTGCTCGAGGCCGCCAAGGGTGACAACGGTCGCCTGCGCGCCAGCGCGCTGAATGCGCTGGCCAACGTGGAGTCGCCCACGCCGGCGATGCTGACCCTGATGCTCGACACCGTGAAGCAGGGCGGGCCGTCGGCGGCGCAGCTCCTGACCCCGCTGGCGCGCATGAACGACCCGGCCGCGACGCAGACCCTGCTCGACATGGTCAAGAGCGGCGACCCCAACCTGGCGTCGAGCGCGGCCTACGCGCTGGCGGGTCAGGGCTCGCGCGAGATGCAGCGTGGTCTGGCCGAGATCGCGCAGAACGGCGCCACCCCGGCGGCGCGGCTGGCGGCGCTGCAGGCGCTGTCGGGTTCGGGTGCGACGGACGCGGCCTCGACGCGCATGATCGCGGGCCTGGTCAACGACAAGGATCCCAACATCGCGGCCACCGCCATCAACGCGCTGGCGCAGAGCGGTGACGAGGAGTCGCGCAAGGCGCTGCTGGCGGCGACCAAGGCCGACAGCGTGCAGGTGCGCCAGGCCGCGCTGGGCGCGCTGGGCAACCTGGGAACGCCGGAGGCGACGCAGGCGCTGATCGACGCCATGAAGGACAGTGACCGCGGCGTGGCCAACCAGGCCATGTGGTCGCTGACGCAGATCGGGTCGGACAAGGCGGCGGCGGCGGTGGTCGACGCCTACAAGGACGGCAGCGCGGAGGACCGTCGCAACATGGTGGGGGCGCTGACCCAGCTCGACACCAAGGAGACCCGCGCGCTGCTCAAGGACGCCGCCCTCGACAATGACGTGTACGTGGCGCAGTCGGCGTGGGGCGCCCTGCTGTCGAGCGGCGATCCGCAGAACCTCGAGCTGGTGAAGCAGATCGCCGACAAGGGGCCGACGCCGGAGATTCGCCAGGCCGCGCAGCAGACCGTGCAGTCGTACCAGCAGGGGGCGT
Organism: Polyangia bacterium; assembly: GCA_044229835.1. Lineage (GTDB taxonomy): Bacteria > Myxococcota_A > Polyangia > Haliangiales > JADYYK01 > JADYYK01. The sequence continues at coordinate 4,162 of JBGASF010000151.1, forward strand.
ACGGGTACTATGGCGAGGGGGAGTACTCGTATCGGGATCGGTACATCGACTGAGCCGGAAGGGGCCCGGATCGGGCACGGGCACGGGCACGGGCACGGGCACGGCGGAGCGGACTCAGAATTCTGAGGCGGAAGCTCAGGAAACGATGAACTGATCGGCGGCTGGCACCTGGTTACAGGGGGTTGTGGCTGGCCTTGTGATTGCTACGACGGAGACCGGATCCCTATCTTGGAGGACGGTATGCGTCGCAGCTGGCTGCTCGGCCCCGTGCTGTTTGCGGGTTTGGTGATGGCGGCGGACAAGGCCGAAGCGTGTGGTGGCTGCTTCGCGCCTCCCGAGACGGTGACCGAGCTCGACAGCCATCGCATGGTGGTCGCGCTGTCGCCGACCCAGACCACGCTGTGGGACCAGATCCAGTACCAGGGCAACCCGAGCGAGTTCGTCTGGGTGCTGCCGGTGCCGTCGGAGCAGACCGTGGTCGACCTGGCCGAGGGTTCGTTCTTCGACCAGCTCGAGGAGCAGACCGCGCCTCGCATCTTCGCGCCACCGTCGTCGAACCGCTTCGGTGGCTGCGGTCGCTTCGCGGGCGCGCCGACCGCCGACGCCTCCAACGGCGGTCAGAGCGAGAACGTCATGGTCTTCCACCAGGGCGTGGTGGGGCCGTACCAGACCGCGACCATCGGCTCGCAGGATCCCTCGGCGCTGCGCAACTGGCTCATCTCGAACGGCTACTCGGTGCCCGAGAGCACGCTGCCAGTGATCGCGCACTATGTCGGTCTGGGCAACGTCTTCGTGGCCCTCAAGCTGCGTCCGAACGTCGGCATCCAGCAGATGCAGCCGGTGCGCGTGACCTACCCGGGCTACATGGCGCGCTTCCCGCTCAAGATGGTCGCGGTCGGCGCCGCCAGCGCGGTCAAGATCACGCTGTGGGTCATCTCCGAGCAGCGCACCCACGCCATGAACTTCCCCGATGCGCTGATCGACTTCAGCAAGCTGACCTGGGACTCCAGCAAGAATGCCTCGAACTACAGCGCGCTGTTCAATGACGCGGTGGCGCGCGCCGGTGGTCGCGGCTTCGTCACCGAGGCCGCGATGCCGCTGTCGAACCTGTACTTCTATGCCGTCAGCCCCGACGAGGATCCCACCGGTGACGTCACCGTGGCGCGCGCCGGGCAGCGGGCGCCCTACCTGACCCGGCTGCGCTCGACGCTGTACACCACCTACCTCGACCAGGACCTCATCCTGGCGCCGTCGCCGCAGACCGCCAATGTGCAGACCAACCACACCGCGGTGCTGGACCTCAACCCGCCCGCGCCCATCGTGTGCCCGAACGATCCGACCACGCCGGCCACCGGGCAGCCCTCGGTGCGCAACCCGTTCGCGCCCTGGGACGGCGAGAGCGGCAGCGCCGACCGCAGCGGCGGCTGCAGCACCAGCGCGGGCCACGGGCCGGTGTCGGGCCTGACGCTGGGCCTGATGTTCGTCGGGCTGGCCCTGGTCATCGCGCGTCGCCGTCGGAGTCGACGCGGCTGAGTCAGCCCAGCAAGCGCACCAGCGCGGGCGCGGCCACCAGCGTCGCGTCGTAGCCCTCCCCCTCCAGCCGCAGCGCCCCCGTCATCAGCACGCTGACCTCGCAGTCGCCGCTGGCGCGGGCGACGAGCCCCTGCCCTGCCACCGCGAAGCTCTGCCAGGTGCGCGCTGCGGGCGCGGCATCGGCGACCAGCGTGACCGGCTCGCGCAGCACGGTGCGACTGCCCTGGGTCACAAGCAACGTGGCGGCCGGCGCGACCTCGAGTGTCAGCCCTTCGCCGCGCCGATACAGCCGCACGCCCACCGCCAGCGGCGCCCCGGCGGCCAGCGTGGGCGGCGCCGCGGCATCGGCGCGCAGCGTGGCCACCGGTGAGCGCTCCAGCGCGCTGCAGCTCTTCCAGATCTCGGCCTCGAGCAGGTGCAGGAGCTCGGGCAGCCCGGAGCGCACGTGCATCACGGTGGTGTGGCTGCGCGCGCCGTCCGACACCGTCAGCGTGCGCGTGGTCGCGCCCGGCCACGGCGTGCCGACCACCGCAGGCAGCTCGAACGCCGCCGCCTCCAGCGCCGCCCGCTCCAGCGCCGCCGCCTGCTCCGCCCCGGGCACCGCGCGCCACAGCCCCAGCGGCAGCTCCAGCACGCCGCCTGGCTCGGCGCGCCACGCCCGCAGCTCCCCGCCATCGGCGGCCAGCGTGCACTGCAGGCCGGGCGCGCTGTACTCGATCCGCAGCATGCGCTAGCGCCCCGCCCCGAGCCCACGAGGCCCGCCCGATTCGCCACTCCCTCTTGCCTGTCGCCTGTGACCTGTCACCTGTGGCCTGTGGCCTGTTCATCCGCGGATCAGCAGCAGGACCTCGTCGTCCCGCTGCGCCGCCCCGCCGCGCATCTGGGCGCAGGTCGCCAGCATGGTCGTCTTCAGGGTCACCGGGGACATCGCGGCGTGCTCCAGCATGGTCTTCTGCACCGCGCGCTCGGCGCGCTGGGGCGGGCGATCGGCGGCCGACCAGATGCCGTCGGTCAGCATGATCAGGGTGACGCCGGGCTCCAGCATGGTCTCGCCCACGGCATAGACCGGCTTCTCCTCGAGGCCCAGCGGCGGACCGTGCACCGTCAGCGCCTCCAGCGACGGCCTGGTCCCGGGCGCCGGCGCCGGGGACAGCTTGTAGGGGAACGCGTGGCCGGCGTTGACGTACCAGACCTTGCGCGTGCGCGGCTCGATCAGGATCGCGGCGTAGGTCATCATGTGCGCCTTGGGGCCGCGACCCGGGCGCCACAGCGCGCGCGACAGCGCCTGCGCCATGCGCGACAGGTCGACGTCGTCGGGTGCCAGGGCCCGCAGCGCGTCGGCGCAGCCCTTGGCGATCGCGGTCACCATCGAGGCGCCGATGCCCTTGCCCAGCGCGTCGCCGATCACGACCAGCAGGCGGCCGTCGGGGAAGTCGTAGAAGGTCCAGAACTCGCTGCCGCGCTCGGGTGCCAGCTTGACGTGGGCGACGACCTCGACGCCGTCGCGCTCGAGGCGCTCGTCGGGTGGGATCAGCGCGCTCTGCACGGTGCGCGCGAGGCCGACCTCCTGGCCCAGCGACAGCGTGCGCGCGGCGTCGAAGTGCAGCCGCACGTTGGCGGTCGCGGCCGCGGCCGGGGGCAGGATGGCGTCGAGCAGCTCGCGCTCGACCGCGGTCGGGCTGCGCCCCAGCTGCACCGCGGCCAGCGCCACCAGCTGGCCACGATGCACCAGCGGCGCCAGCACCTCGGCGTTGTACTGCTTGGCCAGCGCGGTCAGCGGCAGGCGCATGGCGCCGAAGCGCGGGCTGCCGAGCTCGCTGGTGACGATGATGCCGGGGTTGTGCTTGAGCCAGGCGAAGGCACCGCGCGCCGAGTCGGGCGGTGACAGCGAGCCACCGGCGGGGGCGTCGAGCGGCTGGAAGGCGCCCTCGCGCTCGATCGAGGCCAGGATGATGACGTCCTGCGCCCCCAGACCGGTGCGCAGCGCGTCGGCCAGCTCGGTCAGGACCTGGCGCTCGCTCTGCGCGGCCACCGCGGCGCCCACGAAGCGCGAGTGGGTGCCGTCGAGCTCGATGCGCCGGGTGCGCGCGGTCTCCATGCGGCTGCGCCGCACCAGCGCGGCGACCATGAGGATGACGAGGGCCAGCGCTCCGCCGCCGGCAGCGGCGCCCGGGTTCAGCTTCACGGCTCCTCCAGGGGCACCGCGGGCGGCTCGCTGGCGACCACGACCATGGTGACGTCGTCGCCCAGCGGGGTGCCGGCGCAGTGGCGCTCGAGCTCGCCGAGGACACGATCGATGATGGCCGGCGGCTCGTCGCCACCGCTGGCGGCCAGCGAGGCGCGCAGCCGCTTCTCGCCGAAGGTCTCGCCGGTCGGCGAGGCCTGATCGATGATGCCGTCGGTGTAGAGGAGCAGGCGCTCGCCGGGCAGGAAGGGCCGGCGCTGCGTGGTGAAGCGGGTCTGCGCCACCGCGCCGAGGGCGTTGCCGCGCGCCACCAGCTGGGTCAGCTTGGACTCGGTGCCGCCGTCGGCGGCCGGGGCGATGAGGTAGGGGAAGTTCTGCCCGGCGTTGGCGAACTCCATCTCGCCGGTCTTGGCGTCACACACCGCGGCGAACGCCGTCATCAGCCACTGCGTCTTGGCGACCTGGAACACCGCGCGGTTCATCGCCGACAGGAGCTCGCCGGGATCGACCCGCGCGCCCACCGCGCCCAGCACGGCCTCGATGCAGCCCTTGACCGCGGCGGTGATCATGGCGGCGGGGGCACCATGGCCGGTGACGTCGCCGGCCACCGCCAGCACGCGCCCCTCACCCAGCGGGTGCCAGGTCCAGAAGTCGCCGCCGCACTCGGCCATGGGGCGGAACACGCCGCGCACGGTGAGGTCGCCGTGGTGGAAGGCGCGCTCGCCGGGCATCAAGGTCTCCTGCACCACGGCCGACAGCGCCAGGGCCTCGGTCAGCGAGCGCTTGCTGCGCGTCGCGGTCTGCAGGTGGGTGTTGGCGATGGCCAGCGCGGTGGCGCGGGCGATCCGCGCGGCCATGCCGCCGCCCTGGTTGTCGATGGCGCTGTCGAGGCCCTGGAAGGCGGCCACGCCGACCACCAGGTCGCGGTGGTGCAGCGGCACCAGCACGTTGGCGCCCAGCAGCTCGAGCAGCGCCAGGGCCTCGGGGCCGCCGCCCCCCTCGGGCGCGGCGCGCGCCGACTCCGGAGTCACCGGGCCCTGCTGGATGAGCTCGAAGGCGGCGTCGATGGCCAGGATCTGATCCCGGCCCTCGCCGATGACACGCACGCCCTCGCCCTCCTCGTCGGGCACCAGCAGGCAGGCGCCGCGGGCGACCCGGTTGCGGCGCACGGCGTCGGACAGCGCGGCGGCCAGCTTGGCGGTGTCGTCGAGGCCGGCCACGTGCCGGGTGTACGGCATCAGGTCTTCCCAGGGCTGCTTGCGCCCGGAGCCCAGGGTGCGGTCGATGATGGGCATCAGGACGCCCAGCGCCAGGCCGCCCAGGGCCAGGCCGCCGGCCAGGGCGCCGGCCCCGGGGCCGGTCTGTCCGGCCGCCAGCAAGCCCGCGCCCACGGCGGTGACGCCGGCCGCCGGCAATGCGGCGCCCAGCGTGGCGACCAGCCAGCCTGGATCCAGCCCTCCCCCGTCTCGCGCCATTGCGGTTCCCCTCGAAAAGCACGGTATCACGCCGCGGGGCGCGCTGCGCGCGTGTGTGATAAACCGTGGGCGTGATCCCCTTCCGAGAGGCCCTCGCCGCCGGGCCGCTGCTGTTCGACGGTGCCATGGGCAGCCTGCTCTACGAGCGCGGCGTCTTCCTCACCCGCTCGTTCGACGAGCTCAACCTGTCGCAGCCCGAGATCGTCGCCCAGGTGCACCGCGACTACCTCGACGCCGGGGCCGACATCATCGAGACCAACACCTTCGGGGCCAACCGGATCGCGCTGGCGCGACACGGTTTTGCCGACAAGACGGTCGAGATCAACCGGGCCGGCGTGCTGCTGGCGCGCGGCGCGGTGGGCGACCAGGCCTATGTCGCGGGCTCGGTCGGGCCCACCGGGGTGTCGTGGGGCAACGCCTCGGCGGCCGAGCGCACCCGCGCGCGCGAGGCCCTGGCCGAGCAGCTCGACGTGCTGACCTCGGTGCCGGGTGGGGTCGACGTCCTCCTGCTGGAGACCTTCCCCGAGCTGGCCGAGCTGGAGGCCGCCATCGAGCTGGCGCGCAAGATCGCCCCCACCCTGCCCATCATCGCGCAGGCCATGTTCACCCCCGAGGGGCGCATCGGCACCCTGGAGCCGGGCGCCGTGGCCGACCGCCTGGTCGAGGCCGGCGCCGACGTCATCGGGGCCAACTGTGGCGCCGGTCCGCCCGAGCTGTACGAGGTCGCGACCAAGATGGTCGGCCATGGCCGGCCGGTCGCCATCCAGCCCAACGCCGGCTTCCCGCGCATGATCGAGGGCCGGACCATCTACGTCGCCAACCCCGAGCACTTCGGGGTCTTCGCGCGGCGCCTGCTGCAGATCGGCGTGGCCCTGGTCGGCGGCTGCTGCGGCACCACGCCGGAGCACATCCGGCGCATGGCGGGCGCGGTGCGCATGCGCAGCGGGCGCGACCTCGGCGCGCGCGTCACCGGCGCCGGCGCGGCCGGGGCGGCGCCGCTGCCGCCACCGCCGCTGGCCGGGCGCTCGGGGCTGGCGGGCAAGCTGGCGGCGGGCCAGTTCGTGGTCTCGGTCGAGCTGTCGGCGCCGCCGGGGATCTCGGCCAGCAAGGCGGTCGAGGCCGCCGCCATGCTCAAGGCCAGCGGCAAGATCGACGCCGTCAACATCGCCGACGGCCCGCGCGCCAGCGCGCGCATGGCCAACCTGGCGCTGTGCGCGGCGGTGCAGCAGCACACCGGGCTGGAGACCATCCTCCACGTGTGTTGCCGCGATCGCAACCTCATCGGGCTGGTCTCGCACCTGCTGGGCGCGCACGCGCTGGGGCTGCGCAACCTGGTCATCATCACGGGCGACCCGCCCAAGCTGGGGGACTATCCGTTCGCCACCCCGGTCTACGATCTCGACTCCATCGGCCTTCTGCGCATGGCCGACCGGCTCAACCGCGGGCTGGATCCGGCGGGCAAGGCGCTGGGGCCGGCGGGGCAGCGCGAGCAGACCTCGTTCCTGATGGCGACCGGCGCCGAGCCGGGCGCGGTCGACTACGAGCGCGAGCTGGAGCGGCTGCACGAGAAGAAGGCCGCCGGCGCCGAGCTGGTGATGACGCAGCCGATCTATGATCCGCGCGTGCTGGAGCGCTTCCTCGACGACACCCGGGACCTCGGGCTGCCCATCCTGGTCGGCCTGCTCCCGCTGGCGTCGGCGCGCAACGCCGAGTTCCTGAACGCCGAGGTGCCCGGCATGCGGGTGCCCGACGAGATCCGCTCGCGCATGGCGCGGGCCCCCGAGGGTGCGCCGGCGCGCGCCGAAGGGGTGCGCATCGCGCGCGAAGCGCTGGACGCGGTCAGACGCCGCGTCCAGGGCGCCTACATCATGCCGCCGTTCGGGCGCTACCAGAGCGCGCTCGACATCCTGGAGGGTCTATGAGGAAGCCACTCGTGCTGGTCGGCCTGTTGCTCGTCGGTTGTGGGCCCAGCAGCAAGAAGGGCGGCACCCGGCCGACCCCGAGTCCGACCCCCAGCGCGGCGGCCAGCCTGATCCAGGCCGGTGAGGGCCACCTGGCCACGCTGAAGCAGCTGACCTTCGGCGGCGAGAACGCCGAGGCCTACTGGACCCCCGACGACCAGGCGCTGCTGTTCCAGACCACGCGGCCGCCGTTCGGCTGCGACGTCATCATGCGCACCCCGGCCGATGGCGCCACGCCGCCGGTGCTGGTGTCGTCGGGCAAGGGGCGCACCACGTGCTCGTACACCTATCCCGATTCGCGCGTGCTCTATGCGTCGACCCACCTGGCCGGCGACGCCTGCCCGCCGGTGCCCGACCACTCGCAGGGCTATGTCTGGCCGCTGTACGACAGCTACGAGATCTTCACCGCCAACGCCGACGGCAGCGGCGTCGCGCAGCTGACGAAGTCGCCGGGCTATGACGCCGAGGCCACCATCTGCCGCAGCGGCAAGGACGCCGGCGCCATCATCTTCACTTCGACCCGTGACAACGACATCGAGCTGTACCGGATGAACGCCGACGGCAGCGACGTGAAGCGCCTGACCAGCGCGCCGGGCTATGACGGGGGCGCCTTCTTTTCGGCCGATTGTTCGCAGATCGTGTGGCGCGCCTCGCGCCCGGCGCCGGGGCCGGAGCTGGACGACTTCCGCCGCCTGCTCGGCCAGGGGCTGGTGCGCCCGACCAAGCTGGAGCTGTTCGTGGCCGACGCCGACGGCAGCAACGCGCGCCAGGTCACCTACCTCGACGCGGCCTCGTTCGCGCCCTACTTCTTCCCTGACGGCAAGCGCATCATCTTCTCGTCGAACTACACCCCGGGCGGCAAGCCGGGGCGCGAGTTCGACATCTGGGCCATCAACGTCGACGGCAGCCAGCTCGAGCGCATCACCACCGCGCCCGGCTTCGACGGCTTCCCGATGTTCAGCTCGGACGGCAAGCGGCTGGCGTTCTCGTCCAACCGCAACCAGAAGAAGGAGGGCGACACCGACCTCTTCGTCGCCGAGTGGCGCGACGTGGCGCCAGCCGCGGGGGCCGACGCGCGCGAGTGGACGCCGGCCGATCGCTTCGCGGCCGACGTGGCCTGGCTGGCCGACGACGCCCGCGGCGGGCGCGGCGTGGGCAGCCCGGGGCTGGAGGAGTCGCGCGCGTACATCGAGCGCCGCTTCAAGGACCTCGGCCTCGACCCGGTCGGGCCCGAGAGCTTCAGCCTGCCCTTCAGCATCACCACCGGCGTCGAGGTCGAGGCCGCGACGTCGATCAAGCTGGATGGCAAGGTGGTGGAGCGCGCGCAGTTCGAGCCGGCGCCGTACTCGGCCTCGGCCACGGTGAGCGCGGAGGTGGTCTTCGCCGGCTATGGCATCACCGCGCCCGAGCTGAAGGTCGACGACTACAAGGGGCTCGAGGCCAAGGGCAAGGTCGTGGTGGTGCGGCGCTTCACCCCCGAGGGTGGCGACTTCGCCAACGATCGCCCGCGGCGCCAGTACAGCGAGGTCAAGTACAAGGCCTTCAACGCGCGGCAGCACGGCGCCATCGGCCTCATCGTGGTCGACGTGCCCGAGGTCGCCAAGGGCGTGCCGCTGCCGGCCGAGGCCGCGCTGCCGCCGCCCGACGCCATCCAGCCCAGCGACGAGGGGCTGCCCATCGTGCTGGTGTCGCGCGCGGCGGGCGCCGGCCTGATTGGCAAGGGCAAGCACCGCGCCGAGCTGACGGTGGCGCTGAAGCGCAAGGAGGCCACCGCGTACAACGTGGTCGGGCGCATCTCGGCGGGCAAGAAGACCAGCAACGCGGTGGTCATCGGCGCGCACTATGATCACCTGGGCATGGGCGGGCACGGCTCGCTGGCGCCGGGGGTGGACGCGCCGCACAACGGGGCCGACGACAACGCCTCGGGCGTGGCGGCGCTGCTGGAGGTCGCGCGCGTGCTGAGCGCGCGGCGCGCCGAGCTGCCCAGCGACGTCGTGCTGATCGCCTTCGCGGGCGAGGAGCTGGGCGTGCTGGGGTCGACCGCGCTGATGCGGTCGCCGCCCGAGCACCTGGCTCCGGGCGACATCGTCGCCATGCTGAACATGGACATGGTGGGCCGGCTGCGCGACAACAAGCTGCAGGTGCTGGGCGGTGACTCGGCGCCCGAGTGGGCCGAGCTGGTGAAGCCGGCGTGCGCGCGTGCGGGGCTGGAGTGCAACGTGACCGGGGGCGGTTTCGGGCCCAGCGATCAGACGCCGTTCTATGGCGCCGGGGTGCCGGTGCTGCACTTCTTCACCGGGTCGCACGCGCAGTACCACACGCCCGATGACGACGCCGCGCTGATCAACGCCGGCGGCGGCGCCCACGTGGCGGCGCTGGTGGCCGAGGTCGCGCTGGCCACCGCGAAGCTCGGGCAGCTGACCTACAAGAGCGCGCCCAGCCCGATGGCGCTGGGTGACTCGCGCGGGGGCGCGTCGCTGGGGACGATCCCTGACTATGCCGGCGCCCCGGGGGGCAAGGCCGGGGTGTACCTGGCCGGGGTGCGCCCGGGCGGGCCGGCCGAGAAGGCGGGGCTGGCGAAGGGGGACCTGGTGGTCAAGATCGGCGAGGTCGAGATCAGGAGCGTGGAGGATCTGATGTTCGTGCTGCGCGCGGCGATGCCGGGGCAGAAGACCAAGGTGGTGGTGCTGCGCGGGGACAAGCCGGTCGAGGTCGAGGTGGTGTATGGGCAGAGCGTCAGGAGATAGTCGGACGAACAGGCTACAGGGGACAGGAAACAGGCTCCAGGCAACAGGCAATTGCGGAGCGGGAGAGGACGGGGGCGGGAGAAGACGGGGCGGGACGGAGGATCAGCGGTTCTTGCGGCGGCGGAGGCGGGCGAGGAGGAGGGCGGCGAGGCTGAGGCCGGCGATGGCGGCGAGGCCGGAGGTGCGGTCGTGGTTGGAGCCGGCGTCGCAGCCGCAGCCGGCGGGGGCGCCGGGGGTGCCGTAGAGGTCGCCGGGCTCTTCGGGCTGGGGAACGTCCATGTTGACCGGGACCAGCTCGCAGCCGGCGGCGCCCTTGCACTGGTAGCCGGGCATGCAGATGCCGGGGCTCTGGTCGCTGTCGTCGACGGTGCCGTCGCAGTCGTTGTCGAGGCCGTCGCAGATCTCGTCGGCGGGGCCCGACGAGCCGATGCAGTCCATCCAGCGGCCGTCGCCGCCGCAGCGCTGGGTGCCGGCGTGGCACTCGCCCATGCCGGTGGCGCCACCGCAGGCGCGCGAGGTGCCGATCTGGCACTGGCAGCCCGGGTCGGTGGTGCCGTCACAGTCGTTGTCGCGGCCGTCGCACACCTCGGCGGCGGGCGCGGGCGCGGTGCAGCCGCCCCAGGTGCCGAGGTTGCACGTCTCGGCGCCGGCGCCGCACGCGGTCGAGCAGGCCCGGGTCAGCCCCTCGTCGACCATGCCGTCACAGTCGTTGTCCTTGCCGTCGCAGACCTCGGCCGACACCGTGGTGCCGATCGAGTTGAGCGCGGCCAGCAGCTGGCCGGGCGAGTCGGCCTGGTAGTAGCACTTGTTGCCCGCGGTCGGCGTCGCCCCGGTGGGGTCGCAGCCGGGCAGCGCGGTGCCGCCGGCGACCGCCATGCGGTTGAGCGCCAGCGCGTCGGTCGAGCCGCCGAAGCCGACCACGTAGGTGGTGATGCCCTTGGCGGCGTTGCGCGTCACCGAGTCGACCGGCATGAAGCGGGTCGAGGCGTCGTAGGGCGAGCACCACTGCCAGCCGTCGGTGATGAGGATGATGTGGCGGGGCTTGCTGGTGTCGGCCATCTCGATGAGGCCGCCGGCGACGTCGAGCGACTGCGCCATCGGGGTGTAGCTGCCCGAGGCCGGCGGGTCATCGGTGCCCAGGGCGGACATGATCGCGGTGCGCGCGCCGAGCGCGGGCGGCACCAGCAGCGAGCCCGGCGAGCACTGACCCGGGTTGGGGAACACCATCAGGCCGAGCTCGACCTTGCTCTGGTAGTCGGTGGCGATCTGGTCCAGCGACTGCTTGGCGATCGACCACATCTTCTGACCGCCGATGGTGTTGTTCATCGAGCTCGACTTGTCGAGCACCACCAGGACGCGGGGCGGCGTGCAGCGGCTGGCCTGGGCCTGCGCCGTGCCGGGGACCAGGGCGCTGGCACCGAGGCCGATGAGGAGAGCCGTGCAGCCGAGGGTCATGCTCTTGGTCGAGGACATGGCTGGCCCTAGAGCAGCAATCGTGCCGCCCTGCCCTGGTCGCAACTGCCGGGAATCGTGTCGGCCGTCGTCCCGGGCGGCAATCGGACTTGCCAGCTGGCTCGGGACGTCCGTCCCCGCGCAAGCACCCGCGGCTGCTCCGAAAGGTCCGACCACGCGCTCTTTTTGCGTGTGACCCACACCCCTGGCTTGCTACGCTGGCGACCCGTGGGAGTGTCTGCCGCCGCAGGGAGCAGCTCCACCGAAGGTGTCCAGGTCCCCGACCTGGTGACCTTCTGCGGCACCTTCTCGCCCAAAGACCCGCGCAACAAGGCGGTCAAGGCGCTGTACCCGCTGCTGACCAGCTTCGACGATCAGGCCGACCTGCAGTCGCGCCTGGAGCAGCTCGAGGTGCTGGCGCGCTGGGTCTGCAAGGGGCCCAAGCCGCCGCCGGTCGACGCCACGGTGTACCAGCCGCCCGACGAGCCGGCGGCCACCGCGCGGCTGCGCCTGCTGACCCACGTGCTGGCGCAGGTCGCGCCGATGCGCTCGCGGGTGCGCCTGGTGCTGGCCGGGGTGCTGTGCGAGACGCACTCGCTGCGCCTGTTCTGCGAGTCGGGGCTGCCCAACGATCGCGGCCTGTTCGTCGAGACGCTGGACCGGCTGTCGCGGCGCTTCCTGCCCACGCCGTCGGATCACAGCGACCTGGCCGAGCTGATCGCGCGCCTGTTCAAGACCGAGAAGGACGCCGAGTGGCTGGAGACGCTGCCGCGCGAGGTCGCGGCCGCCTTCGCCGACGTGCTGGGCGAGCCCTGGGAGCCGGTGCGCGACGCCCTGACCGACGCCATGGCGCTGCTGGCCACGCGGGTCTCGGCGCTGGGCCTGTCGGACGACATCCGGCGCCGCAGCCCGGAGGGGCCGCTGCGCGAGTCGCCGTTCTTTCGCCTGCCCCACGCCCCGGCGGCGCAGCTGCCGCAGCTCATCGAGGACTGCCGGCGCGACCTCGCGGTGGTCACGCGCCGCCTGGAGAACTACGGCGTCTCGGTCGACGTGGTGTACCGGCTGGAGGTCATCTCGCGGTCGCTGGACCGCATGATGATCATGCTGCCGCTGGTCGGCATCGACACCCCGGCCGAGAACGACTCGCCGCCCGAGGCGGCGTCGCAGCTGCTGGGCAGCCTGGTGCGCGCGCGCGTGCGCGACCGCCGCCTGGGCGAGATCGTCGGGTCGAACCTGCGCATGCTGGCGCGCAAGGTCATCGAGCGCGCGGGCTCGACCGGCGAGCACTACATCACGTCGAACCGGCGCGAGTACTGGTCGATGATCGCGTCGGCCGCGGGCGGCGGCTTCCTGACCATCTTCACGCTGTTCGCCAAGTACTGGACCAAGGACCAGCACTACGCGCCGTTCGTCGACGGCATGGCCAACGCCACCAACTACGCGGTCAGCTTCATCATCATGCAGCTCCTCGGCTTCACGCTGGCGACCAAGCAGCCGTCGATGACGGCGGCGGCGCTGGCGGGGTCGATCAAGACCAAGAAGGCGCAGGGTCGATTGACCGATCTGGTCAAGATGATCGCGCGCATCACGCGATCGCAGCTGGCCGCGGCGGTGGGCAACATCGGCATGATGGTGCCCACCGCGATCGCCTTCAACATGGTGTACCGGGCCAAGACCGGGCACGACTTCATGACCGAGAAGATGGCGCTCAAGGCGGTGGCCTCGTTCCACCCCTGGAAGAGCGGCACCATCCCGTATGCCGCGCTGACCGGCGTCCTCCTGTGGATGTCGAGCATCGGGGCCGGCTGGTTGGAGAACTGGGCGGTGTATCGCCGCCTGCCCGACGGCATCGCCGAGCATCGCCTCGGCAAGGTGGTCGGGCGCGGCCCGATGCGCTGGATGGGCCGCTTCCTCGCGCGCAATATCGCCGGCTTCGGCGGCAACGCCACGCTGGGGTTGCTGCTCGGCATGACGCCGACCATGGGGCGCTTCTTCGGGCTGCCGCTCGACATCCGGCACGTCACGCTGTCGACCGGGACGCTGACCCTGGCGGGCTGTGCGCTGGGGCCGTCGGCGGTGTCGAGCGAGGACTTCCTGTGGGCGATGGTCGGCATCGCCATCATCGGCATCCTGAACTTCGGGGTCAGCTTCGCGCTGGCCATGGGCGTGGCGCTGCGCGCGCGTGACGTGGGGCGCGCCGAGGGCCTCGGCCTGGTGTGGGCGGTGTTCAAGCGCTGGCTGCGCCACCCGCTGGAGTTCTACTACCCGCCCAGGGGCGAGCCCAGCGTGCACGACCTCGAGCACGAGCATGGCGACGGCCACGCCCACGCCAGCGCGCACGACGCCCAGGGGCCGCCAGCGGCGCCGCCCCACTAGCCCGTCAGTTGGCGGGCGGCGGGGGCTCGAATCTCTTCAAGTGAAGCTTCAACTTTCCGGGGTCGTCGATCTCGAACTGGGCGCGCACCCCGCCGACCAGCTGGCCCTGCTTGTCGAGGATGGCGACCGCGACGTCGTCGAGGCGCACCCCCACGGGCTCGCGGTGCGCGGCCATCAGCCGGCACACCGCGTCGGTGGACTGGCGCGCCTGGCTCAGCATCTTGCCGAGCTCCAGCTTCAGGCGCGCGGGCAGCCCGAACTGGTCGACGAAGCCGTCGGGCGCGACCACCAGCTTGCTGCAGTCGGCGCCGGTCGCGAGCAGGGCGCGCACGCTGTCGGCCACCGGCACGAGCTGCCCGGTCAGCTGCGCGAGCGGGATGGCAGAGGCCCCGGCGTCGCTGCGCGCCGACAGCGACACGAAGGCCTGCCCGCGCACCGTGGCGTGCACCATCGAGCGCACATAGTCGTTGGCGTCCGGACCGCCCAGCACCAGCTCGAGCTCGAAGCCGACCAGGCGCGCGCTGACCCCATGGGCCGCGACGATGGCCGGCGCGACATCGGGTTGACTCTCGACGGTCCAGTCGCCGAACGCGCCGCTCGGGTCGGCGCCAC
>JBGASF010000152.1:0-18313 GCA_044229835.1 Polyangia bacterium
GACCGAGCACGAGCACGAGCACGAGCACGAGCACGAGACCGAGCACGAGCACGAGCACGAGCACGAGCACGAGACCGAGACCAGGTCGGTCCCTTGCCCCGGGCGGTGGCCCTCAGAGCGTGATCTTGCCCAGCACGCGGGGCCCGCGGGCGCCGGTGGCGGCGGGCAGGTTGCCGGGTTCGCCGAACAGGGTCTGGTTGGCCAGCACCGCGAAGGCGACGGCCTCCTTGGCGTCGGGGTCGCCGCCCTGGCTGGCCACCGAACTCACCGGGATGGGCGCCAGCAGCTCCGCCAACGTGCGCATCAGCGTGCCGTTGTGCACGCCGCCGCCGGAGACCAGGACCTCGTCGATCCGCCCGGCGCGCGGCAGTACGTGCTCGCGGTAGCTCTGCGCGATGGCCTCCGCGGTGAAGCGGGTCACCGTGGCCAGCAGATCGTCCCAGGCCGCGTCCGAGGCGCCGGCGCCGAGGCGGGCCAGCAGCGGGCTGACCAGCTCCTTGCCGAAGGCCTCGCGTCCGGTCGAGCGCGGCGGCGCCTCGGCGAAGAACGGGTGCGCCATCAGCTCGGCCAGCAGCGCGGTGTCGACCCGGCCGCGGGCCGCCCGCGCGCCGTCGGCGTCGTAGTGCTCGCGCCCACCCGAGGCCGCGACCGCGACGGCGTCGAGCACCATGTTGCCGGGGCCGGTGTCGAAGGCGTACACGCCGTCGACCGCGTCGGGCACCACGGTGACGTTGGCGATGCCCCCGATGTTCTGCAGCGCGCGCACCTTGCCGGGCGCGCGCCACAGCAGGTAGTCGGCCATCGGCACCAGCGGGGCACCCTGGCCGCCGGCGGCGACGTCGCGCACGCGGAAGTCGGCGATGACCGGCAGGCCGGTGCGCTCGGCGATGCAGGCCGGCTCGCCGATCTGCAGCGTGGAGCCGTCGCCGCGCCCGCCGCGCGGCGGGCGGTGATACACGGTCTGACCGTGCGAGCCCACCAGGTGCACGTCGCCGGCGCTGGCCCCGGCCTGCGCCATCAGCGCGCTGGCGGCGTCGCCGAAGGCGTGGCCCAGCGCGAAGTCGAGGTCGCACAGCTCGGCGGCGCTGGCGTCGCCGGCGGCGAAGATGCGCGCCGCCAGCATGGGCGGGAACTTGTACAGCTGGAACGCCAGCGTGCGCACCCGTGTGGTCTCGCTGTGGCCGCTGATCTCGACCAGTGCCGCGTTGATGCCGTCGGCGCTGGTCCCCGACATCAGGCCGATCACCCGCCGCGCCGGCAGCGCGCGCAGCTCGAGCAGCCGCTGCAGCGGATCGCTCATGAGCGCGCCCGCGGCGGGCCGATCACCGCGCGCAGCCGCCCCCCGGCCGCGGCCAGCCGCGCCGCCGCCTCGCGCCGGGACAGCCCGCCACGCTGCATGGCCAGCGCCAGCTTGACCCGTCCGCCGGCGCGCCCGAGCAGCGCCTGCGCCGCCGCCTCGCCGAGGCCGGTCTCGCCACACACCATGGCCAGCGCCCGCGCGCGCAGCTTGCGGTTGCTCGCCCTGAGGTCGACCATGCGCGGCCCGTAGCAGCGCCCGGCCAGCACCATCGCCGTGGTGGTGACCGTGTTCAGCACCAGCTTGGTCACGCTGCCCGCCTTCAGCCGCGTCGATCCCGCCAGCACCTCGGGCCCCACCGCCAGCTCGATGGCGTGGTCGAGGCTCGCGCGCGCCGCCGCCGGCGCCGCCGCGCAGCTGACCAGCGCCGTCACCGCGCCGCGTGCGCGGGCCGCCGCCAGCGCCGCCAGCGTGTACGGCGTGGTCCCGCTGGCCGCGATGCCGCACACCACGTCGCGCGTACCCACGCGCAGCGCACGCAGGTCGCGCGCCCCCGCCGCGACGTCGTCCTCGGCGCCCTCGACCGCGCGGCGCAGCGCCCGCGCCCCGCCCGCGATGACCCCGACCACCACGCCGGGCGCGACCCCGAACGTGGGCGGACACTCGGCCGCGTCCAGCACGCCCAGCCGGCCGCTCGACCCCGCACCGACATAGATCAGCCGGCCACCCGCCCCCAGCGCCGCCGCCACCGCCTCGGCCAGCCGCGCCACCGCCGGCGCCGCGCGCTCGGCCGCGCGCGCCACCGCGTGCTCCTCGCGCGCCATCAGCCGCGCCACCGCCCGCGCCCCCATGCGATCGAGCGCCCGCGCCGCCGGGTGCACCGCCTCGGTGGCCGGCGCGCGCTTCATCAGGCGCCCGGTCGCCCGGGCGCCGCCGCCGCGCCGCCGAGGCCGAGCACGTCGCGCATGTCATAGCGCCCGGCCGGCTTGCCCGCCAGCCAGCGCCCCGCGCGCACCGCGCCATGCGCGAACGTGGTCCGGCTGGTGGCGCGGTGGGTCAGCTCGACGCGCTCGCCGGGCCCGAACAGGAACGCGGTGTGCTCGCCGACGACGTCGCCGCCGCGCAGCGCCATGACCCCGATCTCGCCCGGCGTGCGCGGGCCGACATCACCCTGCCGCGCATACACCCCGGCCTCGCTCAGCTTCTGCCCGCGGCCATCGGCCAGCGCCTCGGCCAGCCGCAGCGCGGTCCCGCTGGGCGCATCGCGCTTCTTGCCATGGTGGATCTCGACGACCTCCATGTCGAAGCCCTCGAGCAGCCGCGCCGCCTGCTCGGCCAGCCCGAGCAGCACGTTGACGCCGAGCGAGAAGTTCGCCGCCACCAGCACCGGCACCGCGGCCGACGCGCGCTCGAGCGCCGCCCTGGCGCTGTCGCCGAGGCCAGTGGTGCCCACCACCATGCCGACCCCGGCCTGCGCACACAGCGCCGCCGCCGCCTCGGTCGCCGCCGGCGCGGTGAAGTCGATGATGCAGCCGCCGCGCGCCAGCCCCAGCGCGGCGCCCAGGTCGTCGCTCAGCACGACGCCCAGCGGCGCCAGGCCCACCAGCGCGCCGGCGTCACGCCCCAGCTCCGCGGTGCCGGGCCGCTCGATGGCCGCCGCCAGCCGCACCCCCGGCGTCTCGCTCACGGCCTGGATCAGCATGCGCCCCATGCGCCCGCTGGCGCCGCACACGATCAGCGGGATCACAGCAGGCCCAGCCCCTTCAGCGCGTCGCCGAGCTGGTCCTGCACGCGCGCGCTGGGGTGCGTCAGCGGCAGCCGGTACTCCAGCCGCGCCTGACCCAGCAGCGACATCGCGAACTTGACCGGGATCGGGTTCGACTCCACGAAGAGCGCGTCACACAGCGGCTGCAGGCGCAGGTTGAGAGCGCGCGCCTCGGCCCAGCGTCCCGCCTGCACGTGATCCCACAGCGTCACCGTCTCGCGCGGGGCCGGGTTCGACAGCACGCTGATGACGCCCTGCGCGCCGACCGCCCACAGCGCCATCATGGTGACGTCGTCACCCGACAGCACGGTGAAGCCGGGCGCCGCCTGCAGGATCTGCTGCGCGCGGCCGATCGAGCCGGTGGCCTCCTTGATGGCCACGATGCCGGGCTCGCGCGCCAGCGCCGCCACGGTGGCCGGCAGGAGGTCGACCCCGGTGCGCCCGGGCACGTTGTACAGCACCACCGGCAGCTCGCCCTCGCGGGCGATGGCGCGGAAGTGCGCATCCAGGCCGGCCTGGGTGGGCCGGTTGTAGTACGGCGTCACCGCCAGCACGCCGTCGGCGCCGACCTCGCGCGCGGCCTTGGCCAGCTCCACGGCGTGCGCGGTCGAACTCGACCCGGCGCCGGCCAGCACTGGCACGCGCTTGCGCGCGACCGCGACCACCTTGCGCACCACCGCGACCTGCTCGGCGTGCGACAGCGTGGGCGACTCGCCGGTGGTGCCGCAGGGAATCAGCCCGTGCACCCCGGCGGCGATCTGGCGCTCGCAGAGCTCGCCCAGCGCCACCAAGTCGACCTCACGCCCGCCCTCGCCGAGCGGGGTCACCAGCGCGGTCAAGACTCCAGTGAAGGACATGGCGGAAAGCTACTGCGCGTAGACGCGGAAGTCGAGATCAGGAAACAGGTTGTCGCGCCGCTCGAGGTCGCTGAGCCAGCTCTGATCGATGTGCTCCGGACCAGCACAGATCTCGCGCTCCAGCCGGGCAAAGCGCGCCACGTGCGCCTTCACGCGCGACGTCGCGTAGCCCATCGCGGTGCCGCCCTTGAGGATGAAGGCCCAGTCCGACGACTGCAGCAGCAGGAGCTCGCGCGCGGCCTGCGTCAGCGCGCGCTCCAGCACCGGGTCGCGCGTCGCCTTGTGATCACGCGCCAGCTCGACCATGCGGCGCTCGGCGTGGTGCTGGTGGCGGTAGATCCAGTCGTTCGACGGATCGACCCACACCGCCGAGTAGCCGCCGTCGCCCCAGCTCGAGGGCGACACGGTGTCGACCGGGTACGGGCTGAGCTCGCGCAGCACCTCGGACGGCGTCGCGGTGCTGACGGTGCCGTGCTTCGCCGCGGTCTGACGCAGCAGCGACTCCAGGAAGGCGGGCCCCTCGAACCACCAGTGGCCGTACAGCTCGGCGTCATAGGGCGCCACCATCAGGGGGCGGATACCCAGGCTATCACCCAGGCGCGCGGTCTCGGCCTCGCGCTTGGCCAGGAAGTCGGCGGCGTGCTCGACCACGCGGGCGGCCGCGCGCGCCGGGTCGTAGGGCAGCTTGTCGGCCAGGTCGACCTTGCCGGTGACGCGGTGATACTTGAAGCCGGTGTGGACCCGGATGCCGTCGGGGTGCACGAAGTCGCCGATCACCGACAGCGGCAGGTCGAAGCCGATGTCGCGGTAGAAGTCGCGATACACCGGATCGCCCGGGTAGCCCTCGTCGGCCGACCAGACCTGGCGCGAGGACTCGGCGTCGCGCGCGAAGGCGACCACGCCCGAGGGCAGGACGACGGGCGCCGCCGGCCCGTGTGGCGGGCGCGGCGCGGCGTTCTCGATGCCGTGCGAGTCGACGAAGAAGTACTCGATGCCGTGGTCGGCCAGGAGCTCGTCGACCCCGGGCGCATAGCCGCACTCGGGTAGCCAGATCCCGCGCGGGGCGCGCCCGAAGGCGGCCTTGTGGGCGTCCACCGCGACGCGGATCTGGGCCCGGCGCGCGGCCGGCTCGCGCATGGTGGGCTGGAAGCCGTGGGTGCCGCCGACGGTGATGAGCTCCAGCACGCCGGCGTCGGCCAGCTCGCGATAGGCGGCCACGAGGTCGCCGTCGAGGTCGTCGTACAGCTCGAGCAGGCGGCCGAAGCGCTCGCGATAGAAGCGGGCCAGCTGGTGCATCTCGCCCGAGGTGCGCTGCAGCTCCTGGTCACCCAGGCGCACCAGGCGCTCCAGCGACAGCCGGGTGCGGTTGCGCAGGAGGCCATCCTGCAGCATGGCCAGCAGCGGCGGCGACATCGACATGGTGACGCGGAAGCGGACGCCCTCGCGCTGCAGGCGCTGGAAGGCGTCGAGCAGCGGCAGGTAGGTCGCCGCGCAGGCCTCGTACAGCCAGTTCTCCTCGAGGTGATAGCGATACTCGGGGTGGCGGATGAAGGGCAGGTGGGCGTGCAGCACCACCGTGAGCAGCCCGCGCGCGCCAACGTCGGACGTCGGCGCGCTCACAGCTGGCCCTCGCGGCGGCGCCAGGGTGAGGTCGCGCTGCGCGCGGCGCCGCTGGCGGCGGGCATCGCGGGCGGCACCGGCGCGGGCGGCGCGGCGCACACCGCGGCGAACACGCCGCCGGCGATGACGCCCAGCTCGACGCAGGCCCAGCCCGGGTGCGGCCAGTCGACATAGGCCTGGCCCAGCTCGTCGTCGATCAGCAGCAAGAGCTCGTGGCTGGTCGCCGCTCCGAGCGCCGGCGTGCTGGCGGCGCGCAGGCGCAGCCCGGGCCGGGGGGCGCCCAGGGCGCGCGCCGCGGCGGGCAGGCGGGCCGCCGCGTCTCCACGCCCGGCCTCGGTCAGCTCCCAGTAGATGAACAGCGTGCCGGGATCGCGCGCCATCGCGTGCACGGTGTCGCTGCCGTAGCGGGCCGGCAGCTCGGCCTCGTCCAGCATGCCCCAGGGTTCACTCATGTGCCGCCTCCCGCGCGCAGGAGTTCGCGCGCCCGCTGGATGTCGTGCCCGATCTGGACCTTCAGGGCCTCTGCGCCCGGGAAGCGCTCCTCGCCCCGGAGCCGTTGCACGAGGTCGACGATGAGCACCTCACCGTAGAGATCGCCACCGAAATCGAGCAGGTGGGCCTCGACGGACAGCGCCCCCTCGAGCACGAAGGTCGGGTTCGACCCGATGTTGACCACGGCCTGGTGCACCGCCCCGCCGACATGGGCGCGCGCGGCATAGACGCCGGTCAAAGGCAGCAGCTCCTCGCGGACGCGCAGGTTGGCGGTCGGGATGCCCAGGCCACGCCCGCGCCCGGCGCCACGCACGACCTCGCCCGACAGCGAGAAGTCGCGCCCCAGCAGCAGGCGCGCGCCGTCCATGCGCCCCTCCAGCACGAACTCGCGCACCTTGGTCGACGACGCCACCATGCCGTCGACGCTGACCGGGGCCACCACCTCGAGGCTGACGCCGTGCTGGGCGGCGCGCGCGGCCAGCAGCGCAGGATCGCCGCGGCGCGCCTTGCCGAACGAGAAGTCGTGGCCGACGATCAGCGCGCGCGCGCCCAGGGCGCCGATCAGGATGTCGTCGATGAAGGCCTCGGGGGGCAGCTCGGCGAGCTCGCGGGTGAAGGGCTCGACCACGCAGACGTCGAGGTAGGGCTTCCCGGGCGGGCCGGCGGCGGCCATCAGGGCCAGCTTGCGCGCCGGCGTGGTGATCAGGCGCGGCGCCAGCGCGGGGGCCAGCACCTTGGCCGGGTGCGGCTCGAAGGTGAGGACGGCGGCGTGGCCAGGGCCGCCATCGCCATGGTCTGCGCCTGCGCTGGCGCCTGCGCTGGCCGGCTGGGCGTCGGCGATGGCGCGGGCGCGCTCGAACAGGCGCTGGTGGCCGAGGTGCACGCCATCGAAGTTGCCGATGGCGATGGCGGGGGAGCGGAGCGGTCGCGCGAGCGCGCGGGTGCCGTGCACGATGAGCATGGTGGCCAGGGCCGTGATCCTCGTAGCACCCGGGGGGCAGCGGTTACAAGGTGCAGTTGTTGCCCCCGGCGAGGCGGTCGGTACCATCGAAACCGTGCGGCAACCGTTCGATGCTCGGGAGGTCAGCCTGGTCGAGATCGTCGCGGCCTGCGCGGCGCTCGGGCATGGTGTGTGCGCCCGGGCGGCCTGGCCGGGCGGCGGCGGCGGGGCGGCCGCGCAGCTCGTGATCGCGGTGCTGGCCGCGGGCGCGCTGCTGACCGGGCTGGCGGCGGCGCTGCTGGCCGCGCTGGTGCTGGAGGTGTCGCCGCGCTCGGGGCCGGCGCTGCGCGGCTCGGCGTGGGCGGGCGCGGTGGCGGCGGGCGCGCTGGCGGCGGCGCTGTGTGCGCGCGCGGCCGGGCGGGCGGCGGCCGGTGGGTCGACCCTGCTGGCGGCCGAGGCGGCGGCCGGGTTGCCGCTGCTGGCGGCGCTGACCGCGGGCACGCTGCTGTGTGGTGTGCGGGTGGCGCGCGCCGGCGGCCGGCGCTTCGGGCTCACCCTGGTGGCGCTGCTCGGCCTCACCCTGGCGTGGGGGGCCGATGGCGGTGGCGCGGCGGCGCATGCGCTGCGGGTCGGGCTGGCGCTGCCGGGGCTCTGGCTGCTGCTCGTGCGCTGGCGCGCCGGCGAGCGCTGGGTGCTGGGGGCGCCGCTGCCGCTGCTGGTGGGCGTCGCGGCCGGCCTGGCGCTGGGTCGCTTCGGGCCCGCCGTGCTGGCGGCGGCGACCGCGCCGGCGGCCAGCCTGGCGCTGCAGTCCAGCCTGCTGGAGCACGAGCTCGGCCTGCTGGTGCTGGCGCTGGCGGGCCTCGGCCTGTATCACCTGCTGCGCGCGCGCGCGTGGTGGCCGGCCGCGCTGCTGGCGGTGGCCGCCGCCAGCTCGGCCGCGGCACAGCACCTGCTGGGGCCGACCGCGACGGTGCTGCCGCTGCTGCTGGCCGCGCTGGCCGGGATCGCCATCGCGCAGCTGCCTCGTCGTCTGGGGATCGCGGCGCCGGCGGCCTCGGCGGCGCTGGCGGGCATGATCATGCTGCAGCCGCTGCTGCGCGTGGCCGGCTACTAGGACAGCGGCGGCGGCAGCGTTGCCGAGGTCGGGGCTGGTTCAGACCCCGCCGCTGGTGCAGGACTTGAGCTCCCCGGTGCCGGTGCAGGCCAGGCCACGCCCCGGGCAGCAGTCGCCGGTGGTGACGCAGGAGTCGCCCTGGGCGCGGCAGCTGCGCGTCCCGCCGAACGGGGTGAAGTGCATCGCCGGCGCCGACAGCGTCTTGGCCGTGGTGTCGACCGTGGTCGGGGTCAGATCGACCGGCGTGGTGGTCATGTCGGTGATGCGGAACGTCGTGGTCGACGCGGTGCCCGCCAGGGTGGCGTCATACGGCAGCGTCAACGTCGTGGCCGTCGTGAACTGCGTCCCCGCCGGGCCGAACTGGTAGAACTTCCCGATCGGCGTGCGCGCGCCGAAGCTGGCCAGCGGCGGCGTCGCGACCTCGGTGATGGTGATGTTGGTCATCGTCGCCAGGGCCCCCGCCGGCACCACCAGGGTGATCCCCGCCGGCCCGGTCACGGTGCCACCCGCGGGCCCCACCATGGTCCCGGTCGACACCGCGCTGTCCACCGTGGTGACGGCGCTGTCCACCGTGGTGACCGCGCCGTCGACCGTGCCGTCGTCGTCGTCACCGCCACCGCAGCCCGCCATGCCCACGCCCATGCCCAGCACACACGTCAGCCCCACAAACCATCTCTTCGTCATGGCTCCCACCCCTTTCTGTTGTCTCCGTCATCCCACCACCAACCCGCCCGATCTTGATCACGATCAAGGCCGTCGCCGCCCCGCCACACCGAGGATACCCATCCGCGCGCGACCGCGGCCGCCCCGACCCGTCGACCACAAAAAGACAACAACTGCCCGCCGCGGAGCTACGGCTCGACCTTCTTGAGGTCGCCCTTCAGCCAGCGCTCGAGCTCCGACACGTACCACTTCGAGAAGCGCCGGTCCGACGGCCCACCCGCCATGCTGGTGTGCACCGCGGCCTCGGCGAAGTCGGTCACCATGCGGTACGACGGCGCGAAGCTGGTGGCGCGCCCGCCGGCCCGGTAGACCTGGCCCTGGCGCGGCGTGGCGCGACCGCCCTCGAGCACGATGGGCCCGCGATCGAACCCCATCCACCTGGGCAGCTTGCCGCCCAGCAGCATGTGTGACAGCACCACGCGCTGCGACTCGCCCCAGGTGCGCGGCTCGACCTCCAGCGCGCGCGCCGCCACCCGCCGCCACACCTCGTCGCGCGTCTCGCCGCCCAGCCAGGCCGACCGTTCGGACAGCAGCACGCGGTCGAAGCAGTCGTAGAAGTCGATGAAGACCCCGGTCTCGCCGGCCAGGTGGCGCGCGACCTCGGCCCCGAAGGCGGCCCCGAAGACCTCCTGCAGGAGCTCGCGGTAGAAGCGCTCGAACAGCCAGGCCCCGCGCGACGCCGCGTCATAGCCGAGGTCCCACTCCCCGAGCAGCTTGCCCTGCGCGGTCGCCGGCAGCAGCGGGCGCAGCAGCGCCATGAAGCGGCGCGCATGCAGCGACGTGTTGTCGAGCTGGATGGCCTGCATGTCGGCCACGGTGACGCCGGTCTTCTCGCCCAGGCGCTCGGCGATCCGCGCCGCCCGGTACGGCCCCATCGACACACTGATGGCGTGCGCCGTGCCCCAGCGCCCGAGGTCGTCGTTGGCGGTCACGAAGAAGCCGGCCTCGGGATCCAGCGCGCGCGGCAGCGCCTCCGCGGGCTGATAGCCGCGCCAGTCGTTGCCGGCGTCCCAGCCCGGTAGCGGCGCCATGCCCTGCACCCCCTCGCGACGCACCGGCACCAGCCCCGACATCTGATAGCCGATGCGCCCGGCGGCGTCGGCCAGCACCCAGTTGAAGGCGACCTCGACCGCGCCCAGGTGGCGCATGCCGGCCTCGACGTCGCGCGCCTGCCACAGCGCCAGGAAGCCCTCGATCGAGCGCGCGCCCAGGCCGGCGCCGCTCCAGCGCGTGGTCAGGTACAGCCCCGGCAGCGCGGGGTCGCCGTCCAGCACGCCGTGGTCGTTCTCGTGGAACACCACCTCGGCGGCGGCGCCCTTCTTGCGCGCGATGGTCTCGCGGCGCTGGCGAAACGCCACCCAGTCGTCGCCGCGCCGGTACTTGCCGTCCTTGCAGTCCTCGATCCACGAGTCGATGGTGTCGGCGAAGGTGTAGGTCGCGCCCCAGGCCAGGTCGGGCGTGCGCCCCAGCACCAGCGCGGGCAGCCCGGGCACGGTGGCGCCCAGGCCCCAGCGCTCGCCGATGGCCAGCGCGATCTCGTACCAGACGTTGGGCAGCCGGTTGACCTCGAGGTGCGGGTCATTGGCCAGGATGGCGCGCCCCGAGGCCGTGCGCGACCCCGCGACCACCCAGTTGTTCGACGCCATCATGCGCGCGCCCGCGGCCCACGCGAGCTCCGCCGGCACCAGGCGCTGGCCCAGCTTCACGCGTCGCACCAGCTCCTCGTCGAGGCCGCCGAGCACGCCCGGGAACAGCTCGTCGAGGCGCGCGCGCGGCACCCCGGCCTGGACCAGCTCGCACAGCAGATGCTCGAGCTCGCCCTGCGACTGCGCCAGGGTCAGGTAGCCGATCATCTTGCCCATCAGGAAGCAGTCCTCGAGCAGCCACGGCGTATGCTGGTAGCCCGCCATGCCGAGCTCCCAGGGCCGCTTGCGCGCGAGGCGCAGGTTGATGCCGTCGCAGTAGGCCTGACACGCCGCGCGCGCCGCCGGTGACAGCCGCGCCACCTCGGCCTCGGCGCCCTCGACCCAGTTCATGCGCCTGAAGAAGGTGTCGATGTCGAGCCCGGTCTGGCTGCCGTCGAGCAGCGACAGCTGCCCGCGCCCGAGCACCCGCATCAGGAGCAGCTGCAGCCCGCGGTCGACCGCGTGGCAGTAGCCCATGCCCCGGTACAGGCGCGGCTCGTCGCTGGCGCGCACGTGCGGGACCCCATGGCCGTCGCGCGTGATCGACAGGCCCTCCTCTTCGAGCAGCCGTGTCACCGCCCGAGGATACACCAGCCGATGCTCCCGGCAGGCGGGCCGATCCACCCGCGCGGCTGCCTCGTAGTGAGGACACACAGGGGGGACCATGAGGAATCTGCAGGTGATCGGTGCGGCTGCGCTGATGGCGCTGGTCGCGGGTTGCGGTTCGAGCGGCAAGAAGTCGAGCCTGCCTGGCGGGAGCACTGCCGGGGCGGCGCTGGCGCAGCGCTACCAGGACTGCTGGGGCTTCTTCAGCGCGCACGACTGGAAGGCGTTCGAGACCTGCTATGCGCCCGGCGTGGTGTCCGACTTCGTCGACTCCGGCATGCCGTCAGCGACCGGCTGGGACAGCATCTTCGCCCAGCACACCCGGCCGCTGGTCGACGCCATGAGCGACGTCAGGGGCAGCGTCGAGCTGACGCTGATCAATGGCGACAGCGGCGTCACCGTCGCGCTGCTGCTCGGCACTCACGATGGCGCGCTCGCGACCCCGGCGGGGGCCATCCCGGCCACCCAGAAGAAGATCGGACAGCAGGTCGCGCACGCGGTGCACTTCGCCCGCGGCGGCAAGGCGGTCGACCGCGAGTGGTTCTATCAGGACATGGGCGGCATGCTGGCCCAGCTCGGTGTCATCCAGGTGCCGGCGCGCCCTGCGGCGCTGGAGCCGTGGTCACCCGAGACCGTGATCGCGCGAGGTGACGCCCGCGAGAAGCGCAACCTGGGCGTCATCGACGCGGTCACCGCGGCCTTCAATCGCCATGACGCCGCGGCGATGGACGCGCTGATGGCCGACGACCTGGTGTGGTCCGAGCTGGGGGTGCCGGTGGACTGGAATCGGGCCGCTGCGATGGCCTCGCATGCCGGGCTGTTCAAGGGCTTCTCGGACCTGAAGATCACGCCGACCACGACCTGGGCCGCGGGCGACTATGTGGTCATGCAGGGGCTGTTCGCGGGCAAGAACGACGGCGCGGTGCCCGACATGGGCATCGCCGCGCCGACCGGCCGCCAGATCGCGCTGAACTTCCTGCAGCTCTACAAGCTCGACGCCAGCGGCAAGATCACGCGCTCGTGGGGCTTCTGGAACGGGGCCGCGTTCGCCGCCCAGCTGATGGGACCGCCACCGGGCCCTGCGCCGAAGCCGCCGGTCGGTTGAGGTTGGGCCGGGGCCGGCCGCTCAGTTGCGCTTGAACTCGATGGTCGCGCCCTCGCTGAGCACGCCCATGCCCGACAGGGTGAACTTGCCGCTGGCGACGTCGATCCGCCCCTGCGACAGCTTGCCGCCCCAGAAGCGCCACTGCACGGTGATGCCGGCGCCGTCGGAGGACCAGGTGCCGGCGTTGCCGAACTGGCCGCTGCTGGAGTTCCAGGTCCGGAAGCGCTCCCAGTTCTGGTTGACCGCGGTGCGCGAGGCGCCGCCCTCGGCCTTGGCCCAGCCCACCGAGCCGTCGGGGTACAGGGTGACGTACTGCGTGTAGCTCATGTAGTTCGACGGATCGAGCGACGACTCGTAGCCCTCGTAGACGCCCGCGATCTGCGCCATCATCCCGCGCTGTGTGCCGGCGCGGCCCAGCGTCACCGGCGCCGGCAGGTCGCCGCCCGACATGGTCAGGCTGTCGCCCTCGAGCTTGTAGTCGTAGCTGCCGCTGACCCCGTTGGGCGCGGTGACGGTGATCTTGTCGGCGGTCTTCTTGTAGGTCAGGCCGACGTTGTTGAAGGTCATGGTGCCGTCGCTGTTGAAGACCACGGTGTAGCGCGCCTTGTTGTCGGCATACAGCCAGGTGTCCTCGAGGCCGGTCTTGCCGCTGGCGACGGGGCCGCTGCTGGCGCCGCCCAGGTTGGGGTCGCCCGCGCTGGCCAGCGGCGGTCCCTGGCCGGGCATGCCGCCCGCCTGGGCCTGGCCCTCGATCACCGACAGCGCGGTCTGGCAGTCGAGCGCGCTGTACTGCGCCAGCACCTGTGGATCGCTGTACATGCCCTGGCACTGCGCGACGCAGCCCTGGTACAGGTTGGCGTCAGCGCTGCCCTTGCACTGCACATAGTGGCCGCAGGCCTGTTCGCAGCTGCCGCCGCCGGCCCCGCCCTGGGCGCCCGCGGCGGGGGCGCCGCCGCCACCGTAGTAGACCGGCTCCTGCGACTTGGGCGCACAGCCGACCAAACCGAGGACCAGCACCACCGACCACAGCCTCGTCACGTTCATCACCATCATCGCGCTCACACCGCGGACCTCGCCGCACGCACCATGGACATCGGTTAGCACGCGCGGTCGCGTCCGCGCAGCTGGCCGACGGCCATCACAACAACTTCACAACACGGCGGGGGCGGTCTTGATCGAGATCAACCAGCGGGGCGGGGCGGTGACGGCTGCGGCGAGGGCTGCGGCTACGGCTACGGGAAGATCCCGCGCTCCAGGTACACGCGCTGGATGCGCTCCAGCGCGATGGCGTACGACGCCGTGCGCAGCGAGATGTGCCGCTCGGCGGCGTAGTCGCGCACGATGCCGTAGGTGCGCTTCATGGTGTGCTCGAGGCGCGACTCGACCTCCTCGAGGTCCCAGCGCTCCGAGCGCTTGTTCTGCAGCCACTCGTAGTACGAGACCACCACGCCGCCGGAGTTGGCCAGGATGTCGGGGATGAGATCGATCCCCCGCTCCTCCAGGATCTCCTCGGCCTCGGGGTAGGTCGGGCCGTTGGCGCCCTCGACCACCAGCTTGCACTTGAGCGCCTTGGCCTCGGGCGCGTTGACCTCGAGCTCCAGCGCGGCGGGGATGAAGATGTCGCACTCCAGCCCGAAGAACTCGTCGCGCGGGATGGCCTTGCCATACTTGTAGTCGGCCACCGACCCGGTCTGCGCGACGTGATCGGCCAGCTTGTGGGCGTTGAGGCCGGCCGGGTTGGCGATGTAGCCGCGGTAGTCGCCGACGCCGACCAGCGTGGCGCCCATCTTGGACAGGATGCGCGCGGTGTGCGAGCCGACGTTGCCGAAGCCCTGCACCGTGAAGGTGCAGCCGTCGAGGTTGAAGCGCTTCTCGCGCGCCCACTCGGTGATGCAGTGGACCACGCCGCGGCCGGTCGCGGTCTCGCGCCCGTACGAGCCGCCCGACGAGATCGACTTGCCGGTGACCACGCGGCGCACCGCGTTGCGGTCCTGGTTGCCGACCACGTTCATGTAGGTGTCCATGATCCAGACCATCTGCTGCGGTCCGGTGCCGACGTCGGGGGCCGGGATGTCCCACTCGGGGCCGATGTTCGACCCCAGCGAGTGCGTGAAGCGGCGCGTGATGCGCTCGAGCTCGCCCTTGGTGACGCTGCGCGGGTTGAACTTGATGCCGCCCTTGGCGCCGCCATACGGGATGTCATGCAGGGCGGACTTCCAGGTCATCCACACCGCCAGCGCCTTCATCTCGTCGAGGTTGGCCTCCTCGTGGTAGCGCAGGCCGCCCTTGAAGGGGCCGAGGATGTTGTTGTGCTGCACGCGGTAGCCCTTGAACAGGCGCAGCGAGCCGTCATCCATGCGCACCGGGAAGTTCACGATGAGCTCGTTCTTGGGCTGCGCCAGGATGAGGGCGATCGAGGGATCGAGGTTCATCGCCTTGGCGCCCTTCTCGAACTGGCGCTGCGCGATGGTGTAGAGGTTGCCCTTCTCGGCCAGGCTGGGGCCGATGGTGGCCTCGGCTTTGGCGGCGGTGCTAGGCTGCGCGGGGCTGGCAGGATTCAAGGTCGTCATCTGGAGGCCTCGGGGTTCGAAATCGGGGGGACTATTGCACGAATATGGTTCAGTCGGAAGTTCATGGGCGACCACGGAGCGGGTGATCGTTGGCTGACGCGGCGCGTGAAATTGCGCTCGGGATCCTGGCCCGCGCCCGCACCGAGCGGACACACGCCAGCGATCTGATGCAGCAGGCCTTCCGGGCGACGCGCCTCGGGCCCAGGCAGCGCCGCGACGTCGCCGAGGGCGTGTATGCGGTGCTGCGCACGCAGCGGCTGCTCGACTGGGCGCTGGCGCGGGTGGCCGGGCCGGGGGCCAAGGCGCTGGAGGGCACCCGGCGCGATCTCGGGCGCTGGCTGGCCTCGGCCGTGCTGGCCGGCGCGGTGACCCCGGCGGCGGCGCGCGCCGAGCTGGCCGGGTACGACTGGGCCGGGCTTGCGGCGGCGGTGGCCGCGGCCGGCGAGATCGCCGATGTGCGCGAGCGCCTGGCGGTGACCGAGTCGCTGCCCGACTGGCTGGCGGCGCGGCTTTTGGCCGAGCTGGGCGCCGATGGCGCCGCGGCGACCCGGCTGGCCCACGCGCTGAACCAGCGCGCGCCGATGATCGTGCGCGTCAATCGCGTCAAGACCACACGCGAGGCGCTGCTGACCCGCCTGGCCGCTGAAAATGTCGAGGCACGTGCGACCAGCCTGGCACCAGATGGCATCGAGCTCATGACGCGCGTCAATGCGTTCGGCCTGGCGTCGTTCACGGCCGGCGACTTCGAGGTCCAGGACGAGGGCAGCCAGCTGGTCGCCGAGCTGGTGGCGCCGCCGCCGCGCGGGGTCGTGGTCGACGCCTGCGCCGGGGCGGGCGGCAAGACGCTGCACCTCGGGGCGCTGCTCGGCAACAAGGGCCGCGTGGTGGCCTTCGACGTGCCGCCGCAGGCCGAGCGCAAGCTGGAGGAGCTGCGCCGGCGCGCCCGCCGCGCCGGGCTGTCGAACGTGGAGGCGCTGGAGGTCCCGGTCAATGGTGCGCTGCCGCCGGCGGCCGCGAAGCTCATCGGTCGCGCCGACCGCGTGCTGTGTGACGCCCCGTGCAGCGGCCTCGGCGTCCTGCGCCGCAACCCCGAGGCGCGCTGGCGCCTGACCGAGGCCGACCTCGAGCGGCTGCCCGGGCTGCAGGGCAGCATCCTCGACCGCTTCGCGCCGCTGGTCGCGGTCGGCGGCCGCCTGATCTACGCGACCTGCACCATCACGCGCAGCGAGAACGACGACGTCGTGGCCGCCTTCCTGGCGCGTAGCCCGGGCTTCGTGCCCATGGCCGCCAAGGAGATCCTGGGCAGCGCGCGCGCGCTGGCCATCGGCGACGGGCAGTCGCTGCGCGTGGCCCCGCACACGCACGGCACCGACGGCTTCTTCGCGACGGTGCTGCGCCGCACCAGCTGATCAGCGCGTGGGCGCCGGCGCGGGCGCGCGCCCAGGCCAAGGGAAGATCAGCAGTCGCTCCGAGGGCGACGAGCGCAGCACGGTGCGCAGCGGGGTCTCGCGCTCCAGGCGCTCGGTGATGGTCGGATCGACGAAGGCGCTCTTCCAGCCGTAGATGGTGACGCCATCGCCGTCGCGCAGCCGGGTGTGGCCGGCGGCGCTCTTGCGCAGCGCCAGGGTGCGCAGGTGCTCGAGAGCCTCGGGCGGGCCGTCGAGCCGGCGCAGGCGATCGAGCGGCGCCCAGTCGTGGTCGTCGCGGTCCGCCGGGGCGACCACCAGCGCCGCGCGTGCGACCTCGACGCGCAGCACGTCGCCGCGCGCGTCGGCCAGATCGAAGTCGCACCCGGCCTCGTAGACCAGGTGGTCATACTTGCGCACCGCGAGCAGCGGGCGGCCGGGTTGCTGGCCGAACTCGAGCTCGAGGTCGACGCGGTGGTGCACGGTGCCCTCGCCGTGCAGCTCGGCGGCGAGCAGCCGGCGCGCGCGCACGGTGCCGCGCACCGCGATGGGCTGACCCTCGGGGACCTGTGCGGTGTCGCGCACCAGCAGCAGCTCGGGCGAGCGCTGCTCGGCCCGCTTGCGCGCGCTGCGCTGCTGCAGGGCGCGGCGCAGGGGCCCCAGCTTGCCGCCGCTGCGCGGTCCACCGAAGCGCGAGCCCAGCCACCAGTACAGCGACAGGCTGAGGTACAGGCCGGTGCGCCCAGCGCGATACAGCTTGTCGAGCGCGGCCAGCCCGGGCGCGCGCCCGAACCAGTGTGGATCGGCCGCGAAGCGCAGCGTCTCCAGATCGGGCTCCTGGGTCGCCTCGGCCATGCGCCATCTTCGCACGCGGCGCGGGTGGTAGCATCGCGCGGCGGATGGCGGTCTTCTTCCAGCACACGCGCGCCTTCATCGAGGCCAACGGCAGCCTGTTCGACTTCCTGTGGACCTCGGCGGCAGGGCTGTGGCACCTGCGGCGCGAGGTCGCGGCCGAGGTGACGGCGGCGGGGCGCCTCGATCAGGCCGCGCTACGCGCGAAGTTCGTGGCCGGCAGCGGGGTGCGCGGCGACAACCTGCGCCGGGTCTGTGTCGAGCAGTCGTGGCAGGACAACCAGGCCCGCTTCGCCCAGGTCGCGCTGGCGCTGGGCGTGGGCAACTTCGAGGGCTGGCTGGCCGAGACCGCGACCTTGATGTACCCGGGCGACAACAGGCAGGCGCGCCGCCAGCGCGAGGTGGTCAGCGCCGGCCTGGAGAACCTGGGCCGCTACCAGGCCACGCTGGAGATGCTGACGCGCGACACCTCCGAGGTGGTGGCGGGCAGCTTCACGCCGGCGCTGCGCCGCGAGCATGCCGCCGCGCTGAGCGCGCTGCCGCAGCTGGTCGCGGTGTACCGGCACTTCAAGGATCTGCGCAACAAGCTGGCCCACGAGGGCGGCCTGGCCGACGCCCACACCGTGGCCACCCACGCCGCGGTGGCGACGCTGACGGCGGCCGACCTGGGCCTGAAGCAGCTGCCCGAGGTGCACCCGGTGGCGGCGGGGGCGCGGGTCAGCGTCAGCCTGCGCGGCGTGGTCGGGCTGACCGCGGTCATGGTGCGCATGGTGCAGGCCTATGACGCGCGGCTGTCGGTGAGTCGGCACGCCGAGGCCGAGCTGCTGGCGCGCTGGCGGGCGCGTTTCGGGGCGCGGCGGGGGGCGTATCTGCGCTCGGCGGCGACGCGGCGGCGGAAGCTGGGGATGCGGGTCGGGCAGCTCGGGTTGCCGGCACCGGCGCAGCTGCCCGCGCTGGAGGCGCTGCTGGTGGCGCACGACCTCGCGCTGGAGTAGCCGGCGCCGCGCTACAGGCCGATGCCGTCGAGCAGCGCGTGCTGCGCGGCGAGGTTCAGCCCGCGCAGCCCGAGCGACGCCATCTGGTCCCCGAGGCCGTGCAGCAGCCGGATCTCCAGCCGCCAGCCCGGGAACAGCTTCCCGAAGCCGCGCCCCTCCAGCCACTGCTCGATGTACTCGAGGGCCACCCGGACGTTGGTGCGGGCGCCGGCCTCGGTGACCCGCCCGCCCGGGATGGCCACGTCGAGCAGCGCCTCGGCCCGGGGGTGGACGTCCTCCCGCTGCC
>JBGASF010000153.1:0-18071 GCA_044229835.1 Polyangia bacterium
GTGTAGCGCGGGGTCTCCTTGTACAGGCTCTGCGCGCGCTCCTGCAGGCGGGTCTTGAAGTCGGTGTAGCCGGGATCGTCGAGCGCGGCGATGCGTGAGGCCAGGAGGTTCGAGACCACGGTGAAGGTGGTCGCGAAGCCGGCCTCGGTGTAGATCGCGCCGACCACCGCCTCGCAGGCGTCGGCCAGCAGCGACGGCTTGCGACGGCCGCCCGACTGCTCCTCGCCCTTGCCCAGGAACAGCCACTCGCCGAGGCCGAGCTCGAGGCCGAGCTGGGCCAGCCCCGCCTCATTGACGATGGCGGCCCGAGCGATTGACAGCTCGCCCTCGCTGCCGTGCGGGAAGCGCTCCATGACCAGGTGGCCGACCACCAGATCGAACACCGCGTCGCCCAGAAACTCCAGGCGCTCACCATGCGAGCGCCGCACCTGCGGGTTCTCGTTCAGGAACGACTTGTGGGTCAGCGCAGACTCGAGGAGGGAGACGTCGGCAAAGACGTGCCCGAGGCGCTGCTCGAGGGCGGCATAGGCCGATTCAGCCATGGGGGCGCGAGTATACATGCCGGTGTGATATCGTGAAGCCGGAGCCCGAAGTCTCGACGTGACCCCACAGCGACTCGGCAAGTATCACGTGCTGGACCGCCTGGCGCAGGGCGGCATGGCCGAGATCTACAAGGTCAAGACCGTCGGCATCGCCGGCTTCGAGAAGGTCCAGGTCTTGAAGCGCATCCTGCCGGCCTATGCGCAGAACGAGCGCTTCATCCGCGCCTTCGTCGACGAGGCCCGCATCGCGGTGTCGCTGAACCACCGCAACATCGTGCAGATCTTCGAGTTCGGTCGCGCCGAGGGCGAGCTGTTCCTGGCCATGGAGTTCATCGACGGCGTCAACCTGCGCGAGATCATGCTGGCGGCGCGCAACTCGCCGACACGGCGCGGCCTCGGCCCGGCGCTGTGCTGCCACGTGCTGTCCGAGGTCGCCGCCGGCCTGGACTATGCGCACCGCAAGAGCGACCACCACGGCCGTCCGCTCGGCATCGTGCACTGCGACATTTCACCGGCAAATGTCGTCATTTCATATGAGGGGTTCGTCAAGATCCTGGACTTCGGCATCGCCCGCGCCAGCTTCGCGGCGGGCAGCGGCGACGGCCGCGTGCGCGGCAAGCCGCGCTACATGGCGCCCGAACAGGTGCGCGGCGAGGCGCCCACGGTGCGCACCGACCTGTTCGCGCTCGGCATCGTGGGCTGGGAGCTTTTGGCCGGGCGCGGCCTGTTCGAGGCCAGCAACGTCGAGCAGATCCTGGCCGCCATCCTGTCGCGCGAGGTGCCGGCGCTCGATGAGCTCCTGCCCGGAGTGGTGCCGTCGTCGCTGGCGTCGCTCATCGCGCAGCTCCTGTCGCGCGACCCGCTGGCGCGGCCGCAGACCGCGGCCGAGGTGGTCAGCCGGCTCACCGTGCTGCAGCGCGAGATCGACATGACCGCGGGCTCGCGCGCGCTGGCGCTGGCGCTCGACGAGCTGGTGCCGGGCCGCGGCGGGCGGCGCGCCAGCAGCGCGGCCGACACCTCCGTGCCTGCAGTGCCCGCGCTGGCGCTGCCGCTGCCGTTCTCGGAGGAGACCACCGACCCGGCGCGGCGCGGCCTGCTGGCGGCGCGGCCCCGGGGTGGACGTGACGCCCCGACCGACGCCCCCACGCGGGTGCCGCTGGCGCCGCTCAGGCTGGCCACCGCGGGCGAGCCCACCGGCGTCGGCGACGGCACCGGGACCGGCACCGGTGCAGGGACCCTGAGCCGCGGCGGCGAGGACTTCCGCGGCGTCACCGACGTGCCGACCTCGCCCGAGCGCAGCGCGGTGCCGGTGCCGGTGCCGGCCCCGCAGGGCGCGACCGTGCCGCTGCGCGCCCCGCTCGCGGGCGGCACCCCCGAGGTCATCTTCGAGAAGCACAGCGAGCGCATGCGCCCCGAGCCGGGCGACAGCACCGGCACCGGGACGGGCACCGGCAGCGGCACCACCAACGCCGGCACCAACGAGGACCCCGGGCGCGCCCGCCCGCGCAGCAGCACCCTGTCGGGCATCACCTTCGGCGCCGCCGCCCCCACCGCCACGCTGGGCGAGGACAGCGCCAGCGGCCCTGCCGCCACCGCGCAGACGTCGACCCCGCTGGGCGAGAAGCGGCGCATCGTGGCCTGCGCGCTGGCGCTCGAGGGCGGCACCCGGCTGGAGCAGGCCGAGGCGCAGCGCCTGCTGGCCGACGTGGCCTACAAGCACGACGCCGTGGTGCTCGACAGCGACTCCTCCGCGGTGCTGTCCATCTTCGGCCTCGAGCGCGCCAACGAGGACGACCTGGCCCAGGCCATGGCCTACGCGCTCGACGCGCTGGAGATCGCGCGCTCGCTGGCGTCGCAAGGCATCACCATCCGGCTGGGCGCGCGGCAGGGCATCGTGGCGCGCCGGCGCAGCGTCGGCGACGACGACGCTTCGGGCTACCTCTTGCTGGGCGACGCCATGGACGAGGCCTGCGCGCTGACCGCCATCGCGGCGCCCGGGCGCGTGCTGCTGGGCGGCGAGCCCTCGCGCCAGGCCAGCGCGCACTACACCTTCCGCGAGGTCGCGCCGCTGCGCCGTCGCGGTCGCCGCATGCGCTGCCTGGAGCTGCTCGGCCCGCGCGCCCCGCACGAGCGTGCGCGCGCGCAGCTCGGGCGCATGGGCGCCTTCGTGGGCCGCCACGGCGAGCTCGCCGAGCTGGAGGCGGCGCTGTCGCGCAGCGTGTCGACCCGGCGCCTGGGGGTGGCCGCCATCATCGGCGATCCCGGCGTGGGCAAGTCGCGCCTGGCGCGCGAGCTGGCCGAGGCGGCGGCGCGCACCAGCCAGCCCAAGGTGCTGATCGCGGGCTGCTCGCCGACCTCGCGCGAGGCGCCGTTCGCGCTGCTGGTCGACCTGCTGCACGCGCTGTGCGGCGTGGCCCCCATGCGCGGCGAGCGCGGGCGCCGCCGCCTGCTCGATCGGCTGGAGGGCGCGCTGGGCGCCGCCGGCGTGGGCGCCGGTGATCGCGACGAGATCCTCAGCACCTTCTCGCGGGTCCTCATCCTGCACGGCGGCGAGCCCGCCGAGGCGCCCGGGCAGTACCCCGACGGCGCGCGCACCGCGTCGCTGCGCGAGCGCGTGGTCGGCGCGCTGGCGGTGTGCATGCGCGAGCTGGCCTCGGAGCGCCCGGTGCTGGTCATCGTCGAGGACGTGCACTGGATCGACGCCCCCAGCCGCGAGGTCCTGGGCAAGCTGCTCGAGGCCGGCACGCTGACGTCACCCGGCCTCATCCTGCTGACCACGCGCCCCGACGATCGCAACGAGCGCAGCGAACGCAGCAGCATCCCCCAGGTGGTGCCGCGCGACGCCGAGCCGGTGCTGCACCTGCGCGAGCTCGGCGCCGACGAGTCGACCGCCTTCGTGCGCGATCGCATGGCCGACGCCGCCCCCGAGGTGGTCGAGCAGGTGGTGCGCCGCGGCGGCGGCAACCCGCTGTTCCTGGAGGAGATCACCGCGGCCTTCCAGGAGCAGGGCGCGCGCGAGGTGCCCGAGACGGTGCGCGGCGTGATCGCGTCGCGCGTCGACCGGCTGCCGCCGACGTGCAAGGCGGTGCTGCAGTACGCCGCGGTGTGCGGCCCCACCTTCGGCGGCGGCGTGCTGGCCGACATGGTCGGGCGCGCCGGCGAGAAGGCGCTGCGCACGCTGGTCGAGCGCGGGCTGGTGGTGCAGGTCGGCGGCAGCCACGCCCCCGGGCAGACCGGGCGCCACACCGATCCCGCCGAGCTGGAGGGCGCGCTGTTCGCGTTCCGCCACGAGCTCATCCAGGAGGTGGTGTACCAGGCCCTGTCGGGCACCGCGCGGCGCGACGCCCACCGCCGCCTGGGCCAGCGCCTGGCGGTGCGCTACATGAGCGGCCGCGCCGATCCGCCCGCGGCCATCGCGCGCCACCTCGAGCTGGGCGGCAACCTGGATCAGGCCGCGACCTTCTTCGTGCGCGCCGGCCAGCTGGCCGAGGCGGCGTTCGCCGCGCGCGAGGGCGTCGAGTACTTCAACCGCGCGCTGGAGCTGGGCGGGCGCGCCGAGAAGACCGGGGTGTCGGCCTCGCCGGAGCGCGAGTACGCCGCCTACTCGGGGCGCGAGCAGGCCTACTTCCAGCTCGGCGAGCACGAGCTGCAGGCGCGCGATCTGGAGGCGCTGGAGCGCCGCGCCGCCGGCCAGCCGCGCCTGCTGGCCGATCTCAAGAACCGGGAGGCCCGGCGCCTCCTGCGCCTGGGCCAGTTCGACGCCGCGGTGGCGGCCACCCGCGCCGCCGAGGAGAACGCCGAGATCGCCATGGACGAGCGCGCCCGCGGCCAGGCCCTGCGCCTGCGCGGCGAGGCCTACGAGCGCACCGCCGAGTATGGCAGCGCGCTGGAGTCGGTGGGGCGCGCGCTGGAGATCTTCCGCCGCGTCGGCGCCACCGGCGAGGAGTCGACCGCGCTGGTGGGCCTGGGCCGCATCAACCTGATGAGCTCGCGCTACGAGGTCGCGCTGAGCCACTATGGCCCCGCCCTGGAGCGCGTGCGCAAGAGCGGCGACGCCTGGCTGGAGCGCGTCATCAGGAACAACCTGGCGGTCATCCACCTGGTGCGCGGCGAGTTCGAGCAGGCCATGCTGGAGGCCGAGCAATCCCTGGCCATCTGCCGCAAGTTCGGCGACCGCGCGCGCGAGGGTGACAACGTCTCGGTCATCGGCATCGTGCTGGCCGAGGTCGGCCGCTACGCCGAGGCGCAGGCCAGGTTCGAGGAGAGCCTGGCGGTGCACGTGCAGACCGGCTCGCGCTGGAGCGAGGCCGACACCCTGGTCTATGCCGGCGTGTGTGACGTCACCGCGGGCGACCCCGATCGCGGCGGCGCCCGCCTGGAGCGCGCCATCACCATGGCCACCGAGATCGGCGCCAAGTACATCCTGGCCAACGGCAAGGCCGGCCTGGCGTGGGCGCTGTGCGAGCGCGCCGGCCCCGGCGATCACACCCGCGCCGCCCGCCTGGGCGACGAGGCCGCGGCGCTGTCGCGCCAGAGCGGCATCATCACCTGCGAGATCCCCGGGCTGTCGCGCGCGGCACGCGCCTACAACGCGCTGGGCGATCTCGGGAGCGCGCTCGATCGCAGCGCGCGCGCCGTCGAGCTGCTGGAGCGCCAGCGCTTCATCGAGGGCTCCGAGGAGGAGATCCACTACACGCGCTACCGCGTCATGCGCGCCAGCGGGGATCCCCAGGCCTTCGGCATGGTGGCGCGCGCCGAGGCGGGCCTGAGCGAGAAGGCCGCGCGCATCATGAACCCCGAGTGGCGGCGCAGCTTCGAGGAGATCCGGCTGCACCAGCGCATCCGCCGCGATCACGCCGTGCACACCACCATCGGTCGCCTGGCTTGACCCGGACCGGTCTGGCCCCCATATTCCCGCGGTGAATTCACTCGCCGGACCTGCCACCCAGCCCGAGCTCATCGCCGTCGCGATGTCGGGCGGCGTCGACAGCTCGGTGGCCGCCGCCCTGCTGGTCGAGCAGGGCCACCGCGTGGTCGGGCTGTCGCTGCGCCTGTACGACGCCCCGGCCGGGTCGGAGGCCGCCGCGGGCGGCCGCTGCTGCGGCCCGCGCGATCTCGAGGACGCCCGCAAGGTCGCGGCGACGCTGGGCATTCCGCACTACATCGTGGACCAGCGCGAGGCCTTCGCGGCGCGCGTGATCGACGACTTCGTGGCCGAGTACGCGAGCGGCCGCACGCCCAACCCGTGCGTGCGCTGCAACGAGCACGTCAAGTTCCAGCCCCTGATCGCGCGCGCCCGCGCCCTGGGCGCGGTGGCCCTGGCCACTGGCCACTATGCCCGCCTGGAGGACGGCCGGCTGTGGCGCGGCGCCGACGCCGGCAAGGATCAGTCGTACTTCCTGTTCGCGATGACGCCGGGGGCGCGGGCCTTCGCGCGCTTCCCGCTCGGCGCCATGACCAAGCCCGAGGTCCGCGCGGTGGCGCGGCGCCTCGGCCTGCCCAACGCCGACAAGCCCGACTCGCAGGAGATCTGCTTCGTGCCCGACGGTGATCACAGCCGGCTGGTGGCCGCGCGCTCCGGCGCCGCCGCGCCGCTGGCCGGCGACATCGTGCGCCGCGCCGCGGATGGCAGCCGCGAGGTGGTCGGGCGCCACGACGGCGTGCACCACTACACCATCGGCCAGCGCCGTGGCCTCAGCGTGGTCGCCGAGCAAGCGCTGTATGTCGTCGGTCTCGACGCCGCCAGGCGCGAGGTCGTGGTCGGCGACGCCACCGCGCTGGCGGCGCAGCGCTTCACCGTGGACGACGTGCGCTGGCTGGGCGCGCCGCCGACCGGGGCGCTGACCGCGTCGGTCCAGGTGCGCAGCAGGCACACGCCGGCGCCCGCGCGCGTGCTGCCCTCGGACGACGGGCGCGCCGCCATGGTCGAGCTCGACGCCCCCGAGCGCGCCATCGCCCCCGGTCAGGCCGCGGTGTTCTACCGCGGCACCGAGGGCGTCGGCGGCGGCGGGATCGCGGCGCGCTCGTGAGCCGCAAGCCGCGCGATCCAGCCGCTGCGCCCCCCCGCGCGCAGGCCGGAGTGCGCAAGGGCGAGCGCGTCGACCTCGAGCTCGGTCGCCTCGACGACGACGGCGCCGGCGTCGGCACGCTGCCCGGCCCTGCCGGCGCCGCCGAGCTGGAGGTCCACGTCGCCCGCGCGCTGCCCGGCGAGCGCGTGCAGGCGCGCATCGATCACGTCTCGCCGCACCGGCCCGAGGCCTGGGCCACCCTGGTCACCATCACGCGCGAGTCGCCGGCGCGGGTGCCCACCGCGTGCGTGCCCTTCGGCCACTGTGGCGGCTGCGTGTTGCAGCACCTCGGCTACCCGGCGCAGCTCGAGGCCAAGCAGGCCGAGCTCGCGCGCACGCTGGGCCCCGCGCTGGAGGGCGCCGGCGTGGCGGTGCCCGCGGTGGCGGCGTCACCGCTGACCCTGGGCTACCGCAACAAGGCCAAGTATGTGGTCGGCCCCGATCGCGCCGGCCGCCTGGTGCTGGGCAGCTACCTGCCGCGCAGCCACGACATCGTCGACATGGCGGGCTGCCGCGTCATCGAGCCCGTGCTGGAGGCCGCCGCCGCCGCGCTGACCACGCTGGCGCGCGCCCAGGGCGCCGGCTCGCTGCGCCACGTGGTGCTGCGCGCCAACGCCGCCGGCCGCGTGCTGGCGGT
This sequence comes from Polyangia bacterium, assembly GCA_044229835.1. Lineage (GTDB taxonomy): Bacteria > Myxococcota_A > Polyangia > Haliangiales > JADYYK01 > JADYYK01. The sequence goes on from JBGASF010000153.1 coordinate 7,248, forward strand.
GCTGGTGGCCGCGCGTGCGCGTGATCCCGAGGTGGCCGCGCTGGGCGCCGCGCTGGGCGCGCGCGCCGATCTGGGCATCGCCGGCGTCGTGCTGCACGTGCACGCCGCCGCGGGGGACGCCATCTTCGGCCCGGGCCCGTTCGTGGCACTGGCCGGCGCCGACGCCCTCGAGGATGTCATCGGCGCTGTGCGCCTGCACCTGTCGGCGGGCGCCTTCTTCCAGGTCAACCGTGACCAGGCCGCGCGGCTGTACGCCGCCGTGCGCGAGGCCGCCGCGCCACGCGCGACCGACCACGTGGTCGAGCTCTACGCCGGTGTCGCCGGCATCAGCCTGACCCTGGCCAGCGCGGTCGGGCGCGTCACCGCGGTCGAGGAGCACGCCGGCGCCGCCGCCGACGCCCGCGCCTCGGTCGCGCTCAGCGGCGCGCGCAACGTCGACGTCGTCAACGCCGACGCCGCCGCCTGGCTGGCCGGCAACCCCGATGTCCGCCCCGATGTCGTGATCGTCGATCCCCCGCGCAAGGGCCTCGGCGCCGCCATCATCCCTGCCCTCGCCGCGCGCCGCCCGCGCGCCATCCTCTATGTCAGCTGCAACCCGGCCAGCCTGGCCCGCGACCTGGCCGCCTTCGCCGCCGCCGGGTACCTGCCCGCCCACGCCGCCGCCTTCGATCTGTTCCCGCACACGCCGCACATCGAGACCCTGATCCGCCTGGAGCCCCGCACCCTCTGATCCGTGCTCGTGCTCGTGCTCGTGCTCGTGCTCGTGCTCGTGCTCGTGCTCGTGCTCGTCACTCCGCCAGCGCGGCTCTGATCCGCCCCACGATCCCCGGCAGCAGCCCCGCCACCCGCTCGACCTCCGCCGCCGTGCTGCCCCACCCCAGCGACAGCCGCACCGCCTCGCGTGCCGCCGCCTCACCCGCGATGGCGCGCACCACCGGCGACGGCTCCAGCGTCCCCGACGAGCACGCCGCCCCGGTCGACACACACACCCCCTCCAGATCCAGGCTCTGCACCACGACCTCGCCGGGCACGCCCGCGAAGCCCATGCTCAGCGTGCCCTCGTCACGCGCCGCCGCGTCACCCACCACCCGCGCCCCCGGGATGTGCAGCAGCCGCGCCTGCAGTTCATCGCGCAGCCGCGCCAGCTCCCGGCGCCACGCCAGCCCACGCAGCCGCACCGCGCGCGCCGCCGCGCCGAAGCCGATGGCGCCCAGCACATTCTCGGTCCCGCCGCGCCGCCCGCGCTCCTGCTTGCCGCCCTCCAGCAGCGCCTCCAGCGCGACCCCGCGCCGCACCACCAGCGCGCCGCTGCCCGCCGGCCCTCCCAGCTTGTGCCCCGACAGCGCCAGGGCGTCGGCGCCCCAGCCCATGCGCTGCTTGCCCGCCGCCTGCACCGCATCCACGAACAGCCACGCCCCGGCCGCACGCACCACCTCGACCACCGCGGCCACATCGGTGCGGTTGCCGACCTCGTGATTGACCGCGGTCAGCGCCACCAGCGCGCGCCGCGTCCCCGCCAGCGCCGCCGCCACCGCGTCGGCGGTCACACGCCCACCCTCACCAAGCGCCACCTCGCGCACCTCCCAGCCCTGCCCCGCCAGCCGTGTACATGCGGCCACCACACACGGGTGCTCCAGCCGCGACGTCACCACCACCCCCGTGCCCGTGCCCGTGCCCGTGCCCGTGCCCGATCCGATCACCCGCGCCAACCCCAGCACCCCGAGCTGACACGCCTCCGTCCCCCCCGACGTCAACACCACCTCGCCCTCATCCACCCCGGCCAGCAGCGCAATCTCTGCGCGGGCCCGCTCCACCGCATCCCGCACGCGCCGCCCGGCACCGTGGATGCTCGACGGATTGCCGACCGCCAGCACCCCGCCCTCTGGTGCCAGCGCCTCGGCCAGCGCCACGCGCACCTCGTCCAGCAGCGGCGCGCCAGCGTTGTGGTCGAAATACATCACGCGCGAAGCTTGCCACGGACCCGGCGCACGGCGAAACTCGGCTCGTGCCCGATCATGTCGGCCCGCTGCTCCTGCGCGCGGGCGTCATCACCCAGGACCAGCTCCTCGTCGCGCTGGCAGCTCGCCGGCGCTCCGGCGGCACCCTGGCCGAGCACATCATCCTGTCGGGCGCGGTCGACGAGACCCGCCTGGCGCAGTTCTACCGCGATCGCCTGCTGGTCCCCGCCGTGGTCCGCGACGACCTGGCCGCCGCGCGCCCCGCCGTCCTCGGCCTCATCCCCGCGCGCATGGCCGAGGAGTTCCGCGTCTGCCCGGTGGCCCTCGATCGCGAGGGCAGCCTGGTCCTGGCCATGGTCGATCCGTCCGACACCCACGTGGCCGACGAGGTCGGCTTCTTCGCGCAGGCCTTCGTGCTGCGTGCGGTGGCGCGCTACAGCGATCTGGCCTGGGCGCTCGACCACCACTACAACGTCGTGCTGCCCGCGCCCGTCTCTGCCGGCAACGCCGACCTCACCGCGACCGCCCCGCCCGCCGGCGCCCCGCCCAGCGCCGCCCCCGAGCCCGAGCCCGCCATCCCGCTGACCAAGCGCAAGGCCACCATCCTGCCCGAAGAGCCGGTCATCCCGCTGGAGCGTCGCAAGGCCCGCCCGCAAGCCGGCGCGCCCAGCGTGGTCAGCGAGGAGACCACCGATCGCCACCTCGGCCGCCCACCCGCGCCGGAGCCCTCGGTCGTGGTCGAGCTGCCCGAGATGTCGATGCCGCTGGATCACGTGCTGGCCGAGCTGACCCTGGCCACCAGCGCCGACGACATCGCGGGGATCGTGCTGCACTTCCTGGCCACCCGCTGCCGGCGCGCGGCCTTCTTCCGCGTCAAGCATGGCCGCCTGGCCGGACGTGACGGGGTCGGCCTCGGGGTCCAGCTCGACCAGCTGCGCCAGGCCTCGCTGTCGCTGGATCGGCAGTCCTTGATGCAGTCGATCATCGCCACCCGGCTGCCCTACCGCGGCCCGCTCAACGACGCCGCCTCGCGCGACTTCCTGATCCAGGCCCTGGGCTGGGCCGCGGCCGAGGCCATCATCGTCCCGCTCTCGGTGCGCGACCATGTCGTCGGCCTGGTCTACGCCGACGAGCGCCACGCCCCGCTGGCCGACGACGAGCTGGCCCTGCTGGCCCAGCGCTGCGGCGCCGCCTTCGAGCGCCTGCTCGCCGAGCGCCGTTAGCCGAACACCACCGCCACAACCTCCCGCCTCCCCACCCGCGCGGACGGTCCAGGCCAAACCAGCGATCCCGCTCACAAATCGGGCGAGATCAGCGTCGTTAACTTACTAACGAACGCCCCACCCCGCGCGACAAGCTGTCACAGGTGCGGGATCCGCAAGGAAACTGCTGTTTTTGCCAAACCCCGCCACCACCTGCCTACATTCCGGCACATGGTGTCTTTTCTCGCGACAGTGATGCACGTTGATCGATCATGCGACAAATCGACCCTAACCGTTGAAATCCTTTGCTTCACCGTGCCTTGGTCACATCTGGATCGAAAATTGCTCAGCGCTGCGCCGGATTCCGTGTCAGCGAGGTGCGTCTTGGCCGGTGGGAAACACTTTCAGTCGCTCCGATATGCCGCTCTGATTGTCGCCGCTGCGGCGGCCCCTGTTCTGGCGGACCAGGCCCCCAAGGCCCCGGCCGCCGCTCCCCAGCCTGGTCTTCTGGCGGTCACTGCCGCCACCTCGGCCAGCACTGACGATGACATCGCCGTGACCGGCGACGACTCGGGCACCACCCCGAGCGTCGTGGTCAAGGCCAGGCCGACCGGCTGGAAGGAGAAGTTCCGCGGCTCCTCGGCCAGCTTCTCGTCGTCCGTCGGCACCGGCACCTTCGTGGCCGACGAGTTCGCCGACTCGCCCTACCTCGACACCAGCCTGAGCTTCTCGGTGCGCTACAAGCTGGCGCCCAAGCACAGCCTGAACGCCGGCTGGGGCCTCACCTACGAGCTGTCGACCCCCGACAACGCCGAGGGTCGCCGCTTCACGCCCAACAACACCACCCTCGGCTACAGCTACTCGTACGGTCCGCTGCTGGCCAAGATCAACCTCTCGGCCTCGGCCCGCGTCGCGCTGCCGACCTCCTACGAGAGCCAGTACAACGGCACCATCTTCAACCTCACGGTCGGCCCCAACCTGTCGCGCAGCTTCCTCAAGGACAAGCTGACCCTGGCGCTGACCAGCCGCTTCACCAAGTACGTGCCGAACTCGCCCAACCGCGGCCTGCGCAACGGTGATCCCAACACCGGCACCGGCAAGACCCAGACTGGCGAGACCCCGAACTACGCCTCGGCCTACTGCCGCGAGGGCGCCAACTTCTGCTCCGGCGGCTCGCTCAACGCCAACTACTCGTTCTACAACTCGCTCAGCCTGAGCTACTCGTTCACCGAGAAGCTGTCGGCCTCGCTGTCGGCGGGCGTGACCAACGTCTTCAAGTACTCGGTGCCCGAGGTCAACTCGGATCCGAACCTGCCGCTGACCGGCCGCTCGGACACCACCGAGGGCGGCCTCTCGGTCGGCTACCAGCTGACCCCGCGCTACTCGCTGTCGGGCGGCTTCCAGTCGTCGATGCCGGCGCTGACCGACGATCAGACGTCGATCCGCTTCCCGATCTACGACTTCACGAGCCCGGCGAACAACTACACGAGCTGGTTCGCGTCTCTGGACGCGGTCTATTGATGATGGCTTTCAACAGGGATTCGAACGCAATGTCGAGGAGGAATCAGATGAGGCGTTTCAACTGGATGGTGTCGGCAGCTCTCGCCGGCATCGCTGCGTTCGCGGTCGCTGGTTGCGCCAGCGAAGGCGATATCGACCGTACGCAGCCGGGGCGGGTGTCGAAGGCCATCTTCACGGGCGAGTGGTATTACCGCCAGTTCGTGACCGACGTGCCAGCGACCACCGCGTACGACATGATCGGCTCGCAGGGCGACATGGATCGCATCAAGTGGCGCATCACCGAGAACGCGCTGGTGGCGTACCGCTCCTACGCGAACCTCCCCGGTAGCGAGAACAAGTGGACCGAGGGCGGCAACAACGAGACCGCGCCGATGGCCGCGTTCACCATCGTGTCGCACTTCGACGTCAAGCGCTCCTACAACACGGCCACGGGCGAGCAGACCAACGTGATCTACGAGGACTCCTCGGATCGTCCCTGGTACGAGCGTGAGTACATGCGCGTCGACTGGACGCGCAACGCGCTGCCAACCCTACGCGCGCTCACGGCCACCTACTACGGTGTGACCCCGGAGTCGTACGTGCCCGAGATCGAGGGCCGCATCGATCCGGATCGCGCGCTCATCACCGCCAACTACATCGACGTGTCGACGCGCTTCTTCGTCGACGAGCAGGCCTGCAGCGCCTACGACACCGACTCCTACGACACCTACTACCGTCGCTGCACGCCGGCGTCGATCAAGGTGCGCTCGTCGTTCCTCAAGATCGACAAGGCCAACAACCAGTGGCTGGCGATCGACGACAACAACAAGCAGACCTACGAGCCGCTGGAGTACCGCGACGGCGTCCTCCTCAAGGACGACGCCGGCAAGCTGATCCCGGCCATCGCGCTGAACGACGGCCAGCACCCCTGCGAGGAGGGCATCGCGGCCCTCGGTGGCCCGGCCTCGGGCTACACCCGCGAGGAGGACTGCACCCCGGCGCGCGTCGACATGTTCGCCAAGTTCGGCTTCTTCCGCGTCGAGCGCGTGGCCTTCGACCGTGAGTTCGACATCACCGAGTCGGGCAAGATCTACCTGGCCAACCGCTGGAACATCTGGGACGGCGCCACCAAGGACGCCGCTGGCGCGCCCATCGCGTACTCGGCCCGCAAGACCCGCACCGTCAACTACTACCTCAACACCCAGTACCCGGAGGACCTGTTCCACGCGGTCCAGATCCTGGGCGCCGACTACAACCGCGCCTTCAAGGACACCGTGGCCGGCCTGCTCCTCAACGAGGAGAACGGGGCCATGGGCGCCAGCAACGAGGAGATCCGGGCCCGCGCCGAGGGGCTGCCCGAGATCTTCCACGTGCGCCAGAACAGCTGCAACCTGAAGAGCTGGACCATCGATCCGAACAGCCCCGACTTCGCGGGTCGTGACCTCAGCTTCGTCGCCACCCCGAGCACCAAGGACTGGGCCAACGCCCACCCCGAGGCCAAGGCGGCGGCGCTGGCCCTGATGAAGCGCAGCGGCGAGCCTCTCAAGGAGGACCTGTCCGAGCTCACCGAGCAGAACGTCGAGCGCTTCTGCACCGCGCTCGAGGACGCCACCCTGAACGAGAAGGTCGCGACCGACCGCTTCGTGTGGCAGCGCATCGGCGACCTGCGCTTCAGCTTCATCAACTACATCGTGCGTGATCAGCTCGCCGGCCCGCTGGGCTACGGCCCCTCGGACGCTGACCCGATGACGGGCGAGATCATCAACGTCAACGCCAACCTCTACGGCGCTGGCCTCGACCAGTACGCCGCCTCGGCGGTCGAGATGGTCCAGGTCCTGAACGGCGACATCCTGCTGGCCGACCTGCTCCAGGGTCAGGACATCCTGAATGCCGTCGCCGCCAACACGCAGCGCGCCAAGGCCCAGAACGAGCGCCCCATCGACCCGGTCCAGTACAACAAGCTGATCGCGGCCCTGCCGAGCCATGAAGATCTGCTCCAGCTCAAGAGCATGGCGCCCGGCTACCTGCAGCGGCGCATGGAGCTCATCAAGGGCACCGAGCTCGAGAACAAGCTGGTCAACGAGGACATCGCCATGCTGGATCCTGGCTATCGCCCGGGCCAGGCCATCACGCGTGAGATCATGGAGCGGGTCTCGCCCGCGACTCGCCGCAACCCCGCCAGCAACCGCAACAAGCGCTGGGAGCGGGCCATGAACTTCAAGGAGCACGACACCTGCATGTACCTGGCCGAGTTCGCCGATGACTCGATCATCGGCTGGGCCATGGAGATGAAGGGCCGCAACATGACGCGCGAGCAGATGTTGGTGAAGGCCCGCGCCGACATCCTGCTCGGCCTGGCCGAGCACGAGGTCGGCCACACGGTTGGGCTGCGCCACAACTTCGAGGGCTCGACCGACGCGCTGAACTACTTCGACGACTTCTGGCTGATCCGCAAGCAGTTCCCCAAGGCGGAGTGGCCGGCGCACCGGCTGTCGGAGTACGGCTACTCGACCGTGATGGACTACGGCGCCAAGTTCAACACCGACATCCAGGGCCTGGGCAAGTACGACTTCGCGGCCATCAAGTTCGGCTATGGCCAGCTGGTCGAGACCTTCCCGACCGCCGCGGTCGCCACCGCCGGCGATGTCCTCGACAACCAGCTCTTCGTCGGCAACTACGAGAGCATCCCGCAGATTTTCCGCAACAACATCGACAACGTGAAGATGCGCGTCACGGTGCCCTACCAGCAGGTGGTCGATCAGGTCCGCAGCACGCTGCTGGCCAACCGGCCGGTCAACACCCGCGAAGTGCCGTACCGCTTCTGCTCGGACGAGTACAACGGCTCGCTGACCTGCAAGACCTGGGACGAGGGCGCCTCGCAGGCCGAGATCGTGCAGAACGCCGCTAGCATGTACCGCAACTACTGGTACTTCAGCGCGTTCCGTCGTGACCGCATGGGCTGGTCAATCAGCAGCTACCTGAGCCGCATCTCGAGCCGCTACTTCGTGCACGCCACCACGGCCTACCAGTACTTCTTCTACTATGGTCGCTACTACTCGAACCAGTTCTTCGGCCAGGATCTGGCCCGGGCCGCGGTCGACGGCCTGAACCTCCTGACCGAGGTCATCGCGACGCCCGACACTGGCAACTACTGCGCGCCGCGCGCCGACTGCGTGGGTGCCACCTTCAACGCCGGCACCTGCCCGTCGAGCACCCCGATCGACACCTCGGCGGTGTGGAAGAACTACTCGAGCACCTATTGCGAGGGTGGCGCGACCGGCACGCAGAAGATCTCGATGACCATGTTCAACGGCGCCAAGCCCTTCTACCTGGGCTTCAGCGACGACTACTACTACTACTTCACCCGGTCGGGCTCGCTGTATGAGAAGGACGAGGCCCTGTATTCACTGACGGACTCGGATGCGATCTTCTATCGCCTCGACACCTACGGGGATCGCCGCAACTACTCGATCAACTACTTCCGCACCTGGCGCGAGCCGATTCTGGCGCTGCTGAACGGCGTCATCACCAACCGTTCGAACGAGTACGGCGGCACTATCCAGGCTGGCAAGTACGTCCCGCCGACCGTGATCGACTACAACAGCTCGGGCACGGGCCTGATGCCGACCGTGACCGCGCCGCGCATCGCGGCCCGTCACAACTACACGACGCAGTACAACATGATGTACTACGCCATGGCCGCGCTGAACAACACGCTGGACGACTCGCTCGACGTCTCGCACTACATGCGGGTCTCGCTGAAGGGCACGTCGGACGACATCATCTATGACAACCTGCCGGCGAATCGCCTGATCGAGCTCACCGATCCGCGCACCAACACCACCTATCGCGCGGCTCAGACCGACGATGGCCGCTCCATCGCCTTCACCCTCCTCAAGGAGGCCAAGGACTACATGGACGGGACCTTCACCGCGGCGCGGTCGGCCTACATCGCCACCCCGACCAACCCGACCGCCATCGCCAACTGGCAGAACGCCCAGGCCAACCTGTCGAGCCGGCTGGAGACCGTGGACGACCTCCGGCTGTTCTACGATGTGTTCACCTCGGGACAGCAGTAACGCCTGAAACCGTAGGCTAGAAGACAGGGGCGCCATCCGCGAGGGTGGCGCCCCTTGTTGTTTGGAAGGGCAGTAACCCTTGAAATTTTCACGCTGTTGAGGTAGTTTTCAGGTTGCGCGACGAACACCATGTCGAACCTGTCTCGTAGCGGTGCTCGAGGTCTATCGGTCGTGCCTGCCGGTGTGGCGGACGACGGTGGAGCTGTGCGCGAACGGATCCTGCCCACGCAGGTGTCGGGGCTGCCGCAGTGCGTGGGTCGCGATGCCGAGCTCTTGCGCGCGCGCGCGCTGTATGACCGCGCGTGCAGCGAGGGCAATGGTCGACTGCTGCTGGTGATCGGCGCCGCCGGTGTCGGCAAGACGCGGCTGCTCGGTGAGTTCAGGCGGCGGCTGCGCCTCGAGGGCGTGCCGGTGCTCGAGGGTCGCTGTCTGCCCGGCGGTCGCGCCTACCAGCCGTTCATCGAGATCGTGCAGGCGGCGCTGGCCTACCTGGCGGATCTCGGCGTCGGTTCGGAGGAGCTGCAGCGCGCCAGTGATCTGGTGTCGGCGCTCAAGGGTCAGGCCGCGCTGGCCGAGGGCGGGCTGCGCGCGGTGCCCGGCAAGGGCGAGGCGGGCGGCAGCCAGGCCGCGCGCGAGTTCGAGAACCGCCGCATCGCCTTCTTCGAGCGCGTGCGCGAGTTCTTGCACCAGGTCGGACAGCGCCGCTCGCCGGTGCTGGTGATGCACGACCTGCACAACGCCGATGGCTCGACGCGCGCGCTGGCGCTGCACCTGGCGCGCACGCTGTGTGCGGCGCCCGAGCTGTCGGTGCATGGTGATGGCGAGCCGTTCCGCGGCCTGTTCGTGCTGACCACGCGCGAGCCGACCGGCGCCCAGGCGACCTCGGCCTGGCTGTCGGAGTGGTTCGCCGGCCTGGCCGCCGAGCGCATGGTGCTGGGCGGCCTCGACGAGGGCGGCGTGCGCGCGTTCCTGCAGTCGCCCGGCGCGGTGGCGCGCATCCAGCAGCTGACCGCGGGCCACCCGCGCGCGCTGGAGGCCATGCTGGAGTCGCGCGTGGCCGACGCCGGCGACCTGGTGCGCGAGCGGCTGGCCGGGGCATCGCCCCCGGCGATGGAGCTGGCCTACGCGCTGGCGCTGCTGGCCAAGCCGGCCGGCGCCGAGCTGCTGGTGCGCCTGATCTCGAGCGACGTGCGCACAGCGCGCGGGCGTGGTGAGGAGCAGGTCGCGACGCTGCTCGGCGAGCTGCAGGCGCTCGGCCTCATCGCGCGCAGCGTGGTGGACGGCGAGCTGCGCATCGGCTTCGAGCGCACCGCCGACCGCGAGGAGCTGCTGCGCGTGCTGCCCGAGGCGGAGATCACGCGCCTGCACCGGGTGGTCGGCGAGGCGCTGGCGGCGGTGGGCGACAGCGACGCCGCGGCGTGCGCCGAGCACCTGCTGCGCGGCGGCGCCGGCGAGGTCGGCGTCGATCAGGCGCTGCTGGCGGCCGAGCAGCTCGAGCTGGCCTATGCCTACGACCGCGCCGCCGATCTGTACGAGCGTGCGCTGGCGGTGACCGCCCGCGACGACGTGCGCGCCGGGCTGCGCGACCGCCTGTGCGAGCTGTACGAGCTGGTCGGCGAGTATGGCCGCGCGCTGGAGCACGCCGCGGCGCTGCAGCAGCACGCCCCGACCTCGGCCGCGGTGGCGCGGCGCATCGGCCACCTGCACGTGGTGCGCGGCGATCTGCCGGCGGCCCGCGCGGAGCTCGAGCGTGCGCGAGGCCTGGCCGACGCCGACGGCGATCACGCCGAGATGGTGCGCGTGCTGGCCGACATCGCCGAGGCCGGCTTCCTGGGTGGCGAGCACGACGCCGCGCTGGCCAGCGGCCGGCGCGCGCTGGAGCTGGGGCACAGCGATCGCTCGCTGCTGCCGGTGCTGATCGCGGTGTCGAACTCGCTGGGCAAGGTCGCCCTCGAGCAGGGCGACTACGGCGAGGCAGCGCGGCGCTTCGAGGCCAACCTGGGCGATGCCCGCGCGGCGGGCGTCACGCCCGAGGTCGCGCGCGCGCTGATCAACCTGGGCATCGCCTCGCTGCGCGCCGGCGAT
>JBGASF010000154.1:0-17996 GCA_044229835.1 Polyangia bacterium
GGGGGGGGGGGTCGGGGGGGCGGCGGGGGCGCCGGGGGGCGGCGGGCCCGGGGGGGCGTGCGGCGTGAGGGGGAGCAGGAGGCGGAGTTTCGGACAAACAGGCGACAGGGAACAGGCGACAGGCAACAGGCAATGGGGAATGGCGGAGGCGGAGGGCGGAGGGGTCAGCGGCGGGGGAGGGCGGCGCGGAGGGCGGTGGAGAGGGCTTGGTCGAGGCGGCGTTCGGGGTCGCCGGTGCGGGTCGGGGCGGAGACCAGGTGCAGGGCGCAGTCGGGATCGTGGGGGACGCGGGCGTGGATGAGGGTGCGGCGCTCGGTGGGGGACAGCATGAAGTCGAGCATGGCGCCGACGCCGAAGCCGGCCAGCACCAGCGCCTTGACCGAGGCCAGGCTGCCGGTGACCGCGAAGGCGGGGGCGTCCTTGCGGATCATCGAGCCCTGGCCGGGCAGCGCCTCGATCTCGACGATGGGCAGCTGGCGTACGGCGTCCTCGGTGGTGGCGCGGCCGAGGTCGGGGAAGCGATCCTTGCGGCCCCAGAAGCGCAGCGTGTAGGGGCCCAGCCGCTCGGCGCGGGCCACGCCGTCGGGCGGGCCCGACCAGGCCACGATGGCGCAGTCGAGCTCGCTGGTGGCGACACGACGCAGCAGCTCGAGGGTGCGCGCGGTGGTCAGCTTGATGGCCAGCTCGGGGAAGGCGCGGCGCACCGGGGCCAGCACGCGCGGGAGCAGGAAGGTGGCCACGCTGTCCACGGTGCCGATGCGCAGATCGTGGTAGCGCTGCGCGGCGGTGCGGCCGACGTCGCGGGCCAGCTGCTGCGCGGCCTCGAGCAGGGCGCGGGCGCGCGGCTCCAGGGCACGGCCGGCGGCGGTCAGCACCAGGCCGCGGCCACGCCGATCGAACAGCGGGGTGCCGAGCTCGTCCTCGAGCAGGCGCAGGCTGTGGCTGAGCGCGGGCTGGGTCAGGTGCAGCACGCGGCTGGCGGCGCCCATCGAGCCGGTCTCGACGATGCGCAGGAAGACCTCGAGGCGGTCGAGATTCATAGACGGATTTTATGGCTGCCCATGCAAAACAATCATTGGATTTGATAGGGCGCCGGGCGGAGCATCGGGGACATGAACAAGACGCGGTCAGGGACGGCGACGGCGGTGGCGACGGCGGCGGCGGCCGGGCGGGTGCTGGTGGGGACGCTGGTGGCGGCGGTCGCGGCGCTGGCGCTGGCGGGCTGCGGGGCGGAGCGGCCGGGCAACGGCGCCTCCAGCGTGCACGGCCTGGTGGTCCACGAGTGGGGCACCTTCACCTCGCTGCAGGGCTCGGATGGGCGGGTCATGGACGGCCTGCACCACACCGAGGAGCTCTTGCCGGCGTTCGTGCACGGGCGGCTGGCCTCGAACGGCGGGCTGCACAAGTCGATGGAGGCGCTGCCCGAGGCGGTGACCCAGAAGCTCGAGACCCCGGTGATCTACTTCTATGGTGACGTGCCGCGCGCGACGGTCGACGTCGAGTTCCCCGGCGGCGTGATCTCGGAGTGGTACCCGGGCGCGACGGCGATGGCGCCCGCGGTGGGCTCGCTGACGCGGATCGCGGACGGCCGCATGACCTGGGACGTCGCGCTGCGCGAGCTGGACGCGGTCAAGCCGCCCACGGTGCCGGCCAGCAGCGTGTGGGCGCCGTCGCGCAACGTGGCCTCGCTGGGGGTGCGTGTCGAGGGCGGCGCCGCGGCGGTGGCGCGCGAGGACGAGGGCTTCATCTTCTATCGCGGGCTGGGGCGCTTCGAGCTGCCGCTGAAGGTCGAGACCATTGCGGGCGGCATGCTGCGGGTGTCGAATAGCTCGGCGGAGGACATCCCGGCGGCCTTCATGCTGCACGTGCACGCGGCCGGTGGCGCGGTGACCGAGCTCGGGCGCATCCCCGCCGGCGGCAGCGTGATCGCGTCGCCGACGCCCAAGGAGCGCGACGCCGGGCTGTATGCGCAGCGCGCCGGCGACGTGCTGCGGCGCGCGCTGGAGGCCACCGGGCTGTATGCCGACGAGGCCAGGGCCATGGTCGACACCTGGCAGCGCAGCTACTTCCAGAGCTACGGGCTGCGCGTGCTCTACGTGGTGCCGCGGGCGTGGACCGATCGGCTGCTGCCGATGCGGGTGACCCCGGCGCCGACCGAGCTGGTGCGCACGCTGGTGGGGCGCGTCGAGGTGCTGACCGCGGCCGAGGAGCTCGACATCCTGGACCGGGTCAAGGCGGCGGCGCGGGCGGGACAGCCGCTGGCACCGGCGGAGTTCGGCCGCTTCGCCGAGCCCAAGCTGCGCCGCGCGCTGGAGCTGATGCCGGTGGACGACCCCGCGCTGCGCCAGTTCACGCAGCAGCTGGTGACGGCGGCGAACGCGATGCCGTAGCCGCGTCGGGGTCCGAGGCCGGCGCGGCAGCCGGCGCGCCCGCGGCGGCGGTGGCGGGCAGGACGCCCAGGGCTTGCAGCTGGGTGAGGGCGGCCGCGACGACGGCGGGCGGCGTCCCGGGGTGGCGGGCGGCCGCGGCAGGGCCATGGTCGATGAGATCGGCCAGCAGCGCGGTCAGCTCGCCGGCGACCACGCGGCCGTGGGCGGCGGCGAACAGGTGTGGTGGTGCGCCGGGGTCACGGTGCACGGCGACCCAGCCACCAGGGCAGGGGCGGAGCTCGGGCGGCACGGTGAAGCCAGGGCGCGGGCAGATGGTCAGCGCCTTGGCCAGCGCGAGCAGATGTTCGTGCGCCAGGGTACGGCGCGGACACTCGGCGGCGGTGGTGGCGGAGAGACAGAAGCGGTAGAAGGCGTCCTCGATGCAGGCGCCGGGGTCGCCGGGGGTCTCGCGGAAGCTGGCGTAGGCCGGTGAGGCCAGGAACGCGGTGGTGACCGCGTCGAGGCTGCCATGGCTGGCGCTGGCGGTGAGGGCGGCCAGGGTCAGCGGGTAAGCGGCGCGCAGATCACCGCAGCCGACCTGGCGCCGCCGCAGCGTCTCGCGGGCCAGGGTGTGGGCGGCTGCGCTGAGTTCGTCGGGACGCAGGGTCGCCAGCGGATCGGGGGCGGCGGGCGGCGCGGCGAGGAAGGCGGCGCGGGCGGCGGAGTCGCGCAGCAGGAGCTCGAGGCGGCGATCGGTGGCGATGCCGGACTCGGACTCGGACTCGTGCTCGTGCTCGGACTCGTGGTCGTGCTCGGACTCGTGCTCGGACTCGTGCTCGTGCTCGTGCTCGTGCTCGTGCTCGTGCTCGTGCTCGTGCTCGTGCTCGTGCTCGTGCTCGGCGTACGCGATCTCGCTGCCGTTCTTCTCCATCTTGATTGGGGCGGACATCCACTCCGCGACCAGCGCCTTCAACCGCAGGTAGTTCGGCACCGCGCTCGCGATCATCGCGCCCTCGGCGTCGAACTTGGGATCCTCGTACGTGACAGCCTGCAGGTTGGGGCACAGCTCCAGCAGCCGCGCGGTCAGCTCCAGCTGCTCGTCGAGCAGGACGCCGTGGTGGTAGTCCATGAAGCGCTCGCCGTCGACGATGGCGCAGCCCGACAGGTGCAGCTCGAAGGTCTCGGCCAGGGGCAGGCGCTCGAGCTCGCCGTACAGGGCCTCGCCGCGGTGGCCGTGGCGCCAGCGGTAGCTGAGCAGGTGGCCGACGTCGAGGGTGGCGGCGACGCCGGCGCCCTCGACCACGCGGCGGAAGAAGTCGTAGGCGTCGAGGCTGCCGACCTCCAGGCTGAGGCCCTCGGCGAAGCCGGGGAACTCGATGACCAGCGGCGCGGTCAGGGCGCCCGCGACGGCGCGCACGTTGCGCACGCAGGCGCGCAGACCCGCCGTGGTCAGCTGCGGCGGCAGCGGGTAGGGCAGCGGGCGGCCGCCCAGCGACCACAGCCCGAGATCCTCGTTGACCCAGGCGAAGCCGTGGCGCGCGATGAGCTCGTTGGTGAAGTCGATGATGGCGCCGCGCGGGTAGGGCTCGCAGGCGCCGAGGTTCAGCACGGTGTGGTGCAGCGCGCGCGGACCGCGCAGGCGGCCGAGGACGTCGTCATACGCCGCGGCCAGGTCGGCGGCGCGCGGCACGGCGCGGTCGCGCGGCTGGTACGAGATGAAGCCGTAGGCGAAGTCGCCGGCGTACCGGGCCAGAAACCGCGCCACCTTGTCAGTGACCCGATCTCGCCCGGTCGCCGGCTCGCGCTGGAACCCGATGGGCGCGCCCCAGGGCAGATCGAGGCCGACGCCGAGGCCCTTCACTTCGCCATGTCCCCCGTCGCCGCCACGATGCTGGCCAGGGTCGCGGCGTTGTCACAGCTGGCCTGGTCGGCGCGCTGCTGATCGCCCGGGCAGACCAGGTTGTAGCACTCGGGGCTGGTGGCGGGCTCGATGCGGACCAGCCCCTCGACCTCGATGATGCCGAGGCCCGACAGGCGCTCCAGGTTGGCGTCGATGGCGCTGGGCGCGCACACCGCGGCCTCCACGCTGGTGCCGCTGGCGGGCTCGACCTTGGCCACGCGCTGGGTGAACTCGGCCAGGCGCTCGGCGGCGACCACGCGAGCGGCCTCGACCACGCGGCGATCATCGTCGTTGCAGGGCAGGTTGTAGCACTGCAGCGCGCTGGCCGGCGCGTGCTCGACCAGGTGGCCGACGCGGAACACGCTGAGGTCGCGCAGCCGGGCCAGGTTGCTGTCGATCTGGGCCACCGCGGCCTGGCCGCGCGCCACTGGCTGGTTGTCCACCACGTCGGGGCTGGAGGCGCAGCCGGCGATCAGCGCCAGCGAGGTCAGGGGCAGGGCCAGCAGTCTCTTGAGCAGCTTCATCACGTCACCGTCCTTTGTGTTGGGGCTCCTGAACTTTGGATACGCCCCGGGCGGTGAATCGTGAATCTGTATTCTCTGATGGGTACTGTATATCAGCGCTTGATGATCACAGCGGCCCTTGCATGGTGTCGCAGTCGAGGACCTGGCCGCGCTCGAAGCCGCGCTTGAACCAGCGCACGCGCTGCGCCGAGGTCCCGTGCGTGAACGACTCCGGCACCACCTCGGCGCCGGCCTTCTTCGCCAGGGTGTCGTCGCCGATGGCCGCCGCGGCGTTCAGCCCCTCCTCGAGATCGCCGGCCTCGAGCAGGTCGCGCTGCGCCGCGCCGTGCGCCCACACCCCGGCCAGACAGTCGGCCTGCAGCTCCTGGCGCACCGACCAGGCGCTGGCGGCCGGGCTGTTCTTGCCCGAGCTCTCGATGTGCTGGGCGAACTCCTGGTCGTAGCCGAGCAGGTTCTGCACATGGTGGCCGAGCTCGTGCGCGATGACATAGGCCTGCGCGAAGTCGCCCGGCGCACCCAGCCGCGCGCTCAGGGCGCGGAAGAAGTCGAGGTCGAGATACACCTTCTGATCCGGCGGGCAGTAGAACGGCCCGATGGCCGAGCTGGCATAGCCGCAGCCCGACTCGGTGCCGCGCGAGAACAGCACCATCTTGGCGCGCACATAGCGCTGGTTCTCGCGCTGGAAGATCTTGGTCCAGCCGTCCTGGGCGTCGTCGAGCACGAAGCCCATGAACTGCACCAGCTTGGCGTCGGGGTCGTTGCCGCTGGGGGGATTCTGGGTCTGGCCGCCGCCGCCGGCGCCTGACTCGTCCGAGCCGCCCAGCTCACTCAGGTAGTTGCGGCCGAAGAACAGCCCGATCAGCACCAGGAGCAGGCCGCCCGCGCCCAGCTTGGCGCCGCCCGGCATGCGTCGCCCGGGGCTGCCCCGGCGATCCTCGATGTCCCTCGAGCCCTGTCCGGGTTCCCACTTCACCCCGCGAAGATAGACCCAAAGGGCTGCCGGGTCAGCACTTGTGGCGCGCCCGGTCATGCCCTGCGCCCTGGGACCATGGCAGATTGCAGCCATGGACAGCGGCAACCCACAGACCCAGGCCCCGGCCAGCCGCGGCGACATCCTGATGCCGCTGCCCGATCGCGACTTCGACGTCACCGAGGTCGCGGTGCCCTGGAAGCTGCTCACCGAGGCCGGCTATCGCGTGGTCTTCGCCACCGAGGACGGCGCCACCCCGGCCGCCGACCCGCTGCTGCTGACCGGCGTCCTCTTCGGCAAGCTGGGCGCCGAGCCCGAGCCCAAGGCCTTTTATGCCGAGCTCGAGCAGGACCCCGGCTTCAAGGCCCCGCGGCGCTGGCGCGACCTCGACCCCGCCGCCTTCGCCGGCCTGTTCCTGCCCGGCGGCCACGCCCCCGGCATGCGCCAGTACCTGGGCAGCGCCGACCTCGGGCAGCTCCTGGCGCGCTTCTGGGCCACCGGCCGCCCGGTCGCCGCCATCTGTCATGGCGTTTTGGCCCTTGCGCGCGCCGTTGATCCCTCTACCGGGCGCTCCGTGCTGCATGGCAAGCGCACCACCTGCCTGCCCAAGTACATGGAGCGCACCGCCTTCTTCCTGACCTTCTGGCGGCGCGGGCGCTACTACCGCACCTATCCCGCCTATGTCGAGGACGAGGTCCGCGGCGCGCTGGCCGACGCCGCCCACTTCGAGCGTGGCCCGCGCAACCTGACCCGGCGCGGCACCCGCGACGATGACAGCGCCGCGTTCGTGGTCGAAGATGGTCGCTACATCTCAGCGCGCTGGCCCGGCGACAGCTACGCCATCGCCAAGCGCTTCATCCCCCTGCTGGAGAACGCCGCCCATGAGTGACGAGAGGATGCTTCGCAAGCAGCGCCTGGCCGCTGCCTTCCGCCTGTTCGCGCGCTTCGACTTCGACGAGGGCGTGGCCGGCCACATCACGGTGCGCGACCCGGTGTTCCCGGATCGCTTCTGGGTCAACCCGCTGGGGGTCTACTTCGGCCACATGAAGGCGTCGGATCTGCTGCTGGTCGATCACACCGGCGCGGTGCTCGAGGGCAAGCGGCCTCTCAACCGCGCGGCGTTCGCCATCCACTCGCGGGTGCACGCGGCGCGGCCCGACGTCATCTCGGCGGCGCACGCGCACTCGCCGGCGGGCAAGGCGTGGTCGTCGCTGGGGCGGCTGCTCGATCCGCTGACCCAGGACGCCTGCGCGTTCTACGAGGATCACGCGCTGTTCACCAACTACAGCGGCGTGGTCAACGGCCTCGACGAGGGCGCCCAGATCGCCGACTGCCTGGGCGGCCGCAAGGCCGTCATCCTGCAGAACCACGGCCTGCTCACCGTGGGCGCCAGCGTCGACGAGGCGGTGTGGTGGTTCATCACCATGGATCGCTCGTGCCAGGCCCAGCTGCGCGCCGAGGCCGCCGGCCAGCCGGTCAAGATCCCGCACGACGTCGCGCGCCTGACCCGCGAGCAGATCGGCAACCCCTCGGTGGGCTGGCTCAGCTTCCAGCCGCTGTACGAGCGCGCGGTGCGCGCCGAGCCCGATCTGCTGGAGTAGACCTGCTGGATCTGGCCGGCGCGAATCGCCCGCGCGGGCGCCGGCGCGCTCCGTGTACCATCGGGCCGTGCGCACCGTGACCGCGACCCGCTATGTGACGCCGTTTCGCGAGGGCGGCTCGCTGCCCGCGCTGGTCGAGGCCGATGACGGGCGCCAGTATGTGGTGAAGTTCCGCGGCGCCGGGCAGGGCACCCGCGCGCTGATCGCCGAGCTGGTGGCCGGGCAGCTCGGGCGCGCCGCCGGCCTGCCGGTGCCCGAGCTGGCGCTGGTCACGGTCGACGCCGCGCTGGGCAAGTCGGAGCCCGACCAGGAGATCCGCGAGCTCATCGCCGCCAGCGTGGGCCTCAACGTCGGCCTCGAGTTCCTGCCCGGGTCGGTCACCTTCGATCCCGCCGCCGAGAAGCCCGACGCTGCCCTGGCGTCGCAGGTGGTCGCCTTCGACGCCTTCATCTCCAATGTCGACCGCACCCCGAGGAACCCCAACTTGCTGGGCTGGCGCGGCGGGCTGTGGCTCATCGATCATGGCGCGTCGCTGATCTTCCTGCACGGCTGGGACGGCGGCCTCGACAAGGCGGCGTCGCCGTTTCAGGCCATCCGCAGCCACGTGCTGCTGCCGTGGGCCACCGAGGTGCCGCGCGCGGGCGCCGCGCTGCTGGGGCGCCTGGGCGACGCCGCGCTGGCCGAGGCGGTGGCCGCGCTGCCGGCCGACTGGCTGGGCGAGGACAGCTTCGCGCTGGGGCCGGCGCTGCTGGCGTTCCTGACCGCGCGGCGCGGCCACGCCGCCGTCTTCCTGGAGGAGGCCGACCGTGCCCGCACGCGCACCGTTTGACTACGCCATCGTGCGCGTCGTCCCGCGCGTCGATCGGCAGGAGTTCATCAACGCCGGCGCCATCGTGCACTGTCGCGTGCGCGGCTTCCTGGCGGCGCGGGTCGAGCTCGACGAGGCCCGGCTGCGCGCGCTCGACCCCGGCTGCGACCTCGAGCTGGTGCGGCGCCACCTCGACGCCGTGGTGCGGGTGGCGGTCGGCGATCGTGACGCCGGGCCGGTGGCCGAGCTGCCGCAGCCGGATCGCTTCCACTGGCTGGTGGCCCCGCGCAGCACCATCATCCAGCCCTCGCCGGTGCATGTCGGCCTGACCGAGGATCCCGCGGCGGCGCTGGACGACATCATGACCTCGATGGTGCGCACCCGGGTCTCGGCAGGGGGCTGATTTGCTATGCTGGCGGGCCACCAGTCCTGGGGAGGATCTCGATGAAGCTTCGCGTCGCCAGTGCTCTCGTGCTGTCCGTCCTGCTGGCCGCCTGTGGCGGCAGCAGCAAGCCCGCCGCCAAGTCCGCGCCGGTGGTCGAGAAAAAGCCCGCCACACCGGCGCCCAGCGTGGTCGCGCCGGCCACGCCCAGCGACCACACCTGCTGCTGTCCGCTGGCCTCGGCCGAAAAGGTCGAGTTCAACTGGTCCACGCCCGAGGCCTGCGCCGAGGTGGGCAACGAGTGCGTCGAGGCCGCTAGCTGCGCGGATTGACGAGACGGAGTACGATGGGGGCATGAAGCGTAGCTTTGGCCTGTATCTGCTCGCTGCGGTCTGGCTGGCGGGGGAGGGCCGGGCGCTGGCCCAGAGCGCCAACCTCTCGATCGTCAAGTCGGACGACATCGATCCCATCGGAGTCGGCAACGACCTCACCTACACCCTGCGGGTGGTCAACGGCGGACCCAACGCCGCCGGCGGCGTGGGCGTCATCGACGCCTTGCCGACCGGACTGACGCTGAGGTCAGTCACCACCTCGCGCGGCAACTGCACCAGCTCGGGCACCCCGCCCACGGTGACCTGTGGTCTCGGGGACATGGCGGCCGGCGCCGTGGCCACCATCAACATCGTGGTGCGCCCGACGGTGGCCGGCACGCTGACCAACACCGCGCGGGTGGGCGCCAACGTGCCGCCCGATCCGATGCTGAGCAACAACATGTCGACCATCACCACCACGGTGGTGTCGAACAACCGCGACGCCGACGTCGGCATCACCAAGAGCGACGCGCCCGATCCGGTCGCGGTCAACGGCAACCTGGTCTACACGCTGACGGTGCGCAACGAGGGGCCCGCGGTGGCCACCAACCCGTTCGTGGTCGACACCCTGCCGAACAACGTGACCCTGGTCGGCTTCGTGGGGCCGGCGGGCAGCAACTGTGCGCTCAACAACGGGGACGTCGAGTGTGACCTGCCCGATCTGGCGGTCGGCGCCAGCACGGTCATCACCATCACGGTGCGCCCGACCCAGACCGGGACGCTGACCAACACCGCCGACGTCATCGCCGATCAGAACGATCCCAACCCCGCCAACGACAGCGCGACCGTCACCACGACGGTGACCAACATGCCGCAGGGCGCCGACGTCTCGGTGGTCAAGAGCGACGGCCCCGATCCGGTGCAGCGCGGCGGCGTCCTGACCTACACCATGGTGGTGCGCAACAACGGGCCGCAGACCGCGCGCGCGGTCGGGCTGAGCGATCCGGTGCCGGCGGGGCTGACGGTGCAGTCGGCGACGGCGACCCAGGGCGCCTGCTCGGTGGGGGCCAACATCAGCTGCGCGCTGGGGGACATCCCCAACAACGGCACCGTCACGGTCACCGTGATGGTGACCCCGACCATGAGCGGCATGGTGACCAACACCGCCAGCGCGGCGTCGAGCACCACCAGCGACCCCACCCAGGGCAACAACATGTCGAGCGCCACGACGACGGTGATCGACGGGCCGGTGCCCGATGCTGGGCCGGTGGTCGACGCCGGGCCGGTGGTCGATGGCGGGCCGGTGGGCGACGGTGGCCAGCAGGGCGATGGCGGCGTGCAGAGCGGCATCAGCGTCAGCGGCGCCGGCTGCAGCTGCCGCGCGGATGGCGCGCGCGGCGGTGGTGGCGCGCTGGGGGCGCTGGCGCTGGGGGCGCTGGTGCTGGGCTGGCTGCTCAGGCGGCGGCTGCGGGGCGGCGCCGGGCTGGTCGTGCTGCTGGTCGGCGCGGGCGTCGGCGCGGGGGCGGTGGCGGCGCGGGCCGATGGGCTGGACGTCGAGCTGTTCCGGGCCGCCAGCTCGCAGAGCGGCTTCTTCACGGTGGACGGCGCGGCGGTGCTGCCGCGCGGGCGGCTGGAGGCGGGCCTGGCGCTGGGCTTCGCGCACGCGGCGATGATCGGGAAGGACAAGGCGACCAACCAGGAGTTCAACCTGGTCGAGAACCGCCTCGGCGGGCAGGTGCTGCTGGCCTATGCCCCGACGCGATCGCTGGAGCTGGGCGCGGTGGTGCCGCTGGTGCTGAGCCAGGGCCAGGGTGATGGCGCGCCCGGCGAGCTGTCGTCGTCGGCGCTGGGCGACGTCCGCGTCAGCGGCAAGCTGCAGGTGCTGAAGGGCAAGACGCCGGTCTCGGTCGGCGTGGTGGGCACGCTGCCGACGGGCTCGGACGAGGCGCTGTCGGGCGGCGGCGGCAGCCTGGAGCTGCGCGCGGCGGTCGGCTATCGCGCCGGCAAGGTCGCGGCCACCGGGCAGCTGGGCTATCGCGGGCGTGGCAAGACCCGGCTGGCCAACCTGGCGGTCGATGACGAGGTCACCTTCGGCGCCGCGGCCAGCTACGAGGTCAGCCCCCGGGTGTGGGCGCTGGCCGAGCTGTATGGCGCCGCGGGGGTGCAGGAGAGCGGCAGCGGGACCAAGCCGGTGGAGGCCATCCTGGGCGGGCGGTTCGGCCTCGGGGGCGGGCTGTCGGCGCAGGCCGGCGCGGGTTTCGGGCTGACCAAGGGCTATGGCACCGCCGACGTGCGGGTGGTCGCGGCGCTGAGCTACGGCCTCGCGACCGGGGGCGGCGCGCTCGCGGGTGGCGGCGGCGGCGTGATCGGCGGCGGCGTGGTGGTCGGGGGCGCGGTCGACAGCGACGGCGATGGCGTCGCCGACGCCAGCGATCGCTGCGCGGGTGACAAGGAGGATCGCGACGGCTTCCAGGATGACGACGGCTGCGCCGATCTCGACAACGACGGCGACACCGTGCCCGACAGCGAGGATCGCTGCCCGCTGCAGGCCGGCGCCGGGTCGACCCAGGGCTGCCCCAACGGTGATCAGGACGCCGACGGCATCGCCGACGCCAGCGACAAGTGCCCCGCGGTGGCCGAGGACAAGGACGGCTTCGAGGACGAGGACGGCTGCCTGGACGCCGACAACGACGCCGACGGGGTCGCCGACGCCGGTGATCGCTGCGCGCGCGAGCCCGAGGACAAGGACGGCTTCGAGGACGAGGACGGCTGCCCCGAGCTCGACAACGACGCCGACGGCGTGCCCGACACCATCGACCCGTGCCCGCGCGAGTCGGAGACCTGGAACGGCAGCAAGGACGAGGATGGCTGCCCGGATCCGGGCGCCGCGCTGGTCACGGTGACGCGCACCGAGATCCGGCTGGCCCAGGCGCTGAGCTGGAACGGCGCCAAGCTGAACAAGAAGTCGAACGCCGTGCTGGCCATCGTGGCCCGGGTGCTGTTCATCCAGACCAAGATCACCAAGGTCGAGATCCGTGCCCATGTGAAGGGTGGCGGCCTGGTCGAGGTCGGCGCCACCCGGCAGGCCCAGGCCCGGGCCGAGGCGGTGCGCGCGCGGCTGGTGGACGGCGAGGGCATCGAGCCCGAGCGGCTGGTGGCCATCGGCCTGGTCGATGGCGCGAGCGCCCCCGATGAACCCATGCCCGGGGGCGCCGAGCGGGTCGAATTCGTGATCGTGGCCCAGGACCCGTGACTGGAGAGCGACGTGCGCAAGCAGTCCGATGAGGACGCGCCGACCGAGGTCGGCGCGCTCGAGCTGTCCGGAGACGTCGAGTCGTTCCTGTCCGATGGCGACGCCGGCGACGACGCCGCCGTGCCGGAGCTGCCCCCGGTCCCGGTGCTGGAGACCAAGCCGGCGGAGACCCGGCCCAGCAAGAAGACCATCGTGGTCGCGGCGGTGCCGGCGCCGGTGGGCTCGCCGGGGTCGACCGCGGTGACCGCGCCGGTGCTGACGTCGACGGCGGTGCCGCTGGCGGTGCCGACGGGCGTGGCGGGCCCGACACAGGTGCACGGGACGCCGGCCAAGCCGATGGCGGCGGCGGAGACCAAGCCGGCCAAGGCAGCGGCGGCGGACGCGAAGGCGGCGGCGGACGCGAAGGCGGCGGCGGACGCGAAGGCGGCGGCGGACGCGAAGGCGGCGGCGGACGCGAAGGCGGCGGCGGACGCGAAGGCGGCGGCGGACGCGAAGGCCAAGGCTGCTGCGGAGACGAAGGCTGCTGCGGAGGCCAAGGCTGCTGCGGACGCCAAGGTCAAGGCGGCGACCAAGTCGGCGAAGACCGAAGCCAAGCCGGCGAAGGCCGAGGAGAAGCCGGCCAAGGCGGAGGCGGCCAAGCCGGCCGGGTTGCCGTCGGTGGAAGCCAAGAAGACGCTGATCGGGGTGCCCTCGCTGGGGGTGTCGGTGCCGTCGCCGATCCCGGGCATGGACATCATCAATCCGGTGCTGCCCGGGGTCGCCGCGGCGGCCGAGGTGCGCACCGCGGCCGGACAGGCGCGCCCCTCGGCCGAGGATCCCGAGGAGCCGACCGGGGTGCGCCTGGCCATGCCGCTGCAGGCGCCCAAGGAGACGCCGGCGCAGAAGGCCGCGGAGGCCGAGGCCCTGCCGGTGGCGGCGTCGCCTGCGCGTCACGCCAGCAGCGAGGGCGTGCAGGCGGTCGACCCCGACACCCTCGACGTGTTCGTCGCCGCCGCGCGCGCGCGGCAGAAGCGCACCGCCATCATCGTCATCGGCGCGGTCGCGGTCGCGGCGGTGGTCGCGGTGTTCTTCCTGTCACGCAGCAAGAAGAGCAAGCCGATCAACGCCGGCCCCGAGCCCGGAGCGATGGCCAGCGCCGGAGGCAGCGGCGGCGAGGCCGGCAGTGGCATGCGCGTCGGCGCTGAGCCGACCAGCGCGGGTGGCGAGCCCGGCGTCGCGCCAACGCCGGTGGCGGGTGGCGAGCCCAGCAGCAGCCCCGAGGCGAGCGCCAACGGGCTGACGTCGCCCGAGCCGGTAGCGTCGGCGTCGCCCGAGCCGTCGCCGCCGGTCTCGGCGTCGCCGGAGCCGTCGGCCTCGGCGCTCGCGACGCCCGAGCCGATCGCGTCGCCGTCGCTGCCGCCGTCACCGGTGGCGTCGGTGCCGCCGTCGCCAATCGCGTCGGCGTCGCCAGCCGCGTCGCTGCCGTCGTCGCCGTCGCCGTCGCCGGTCGCGACGAAGGAGCCCAAGCCGTCGCCGACCAAGGAGCCCAAGCCGTCGCCGACGAAGGAGCCCAAGCCGTCGCCGACCAAGGCACCCAAGCCGTCGCCGACCAAGGAGCCCAAGCCGTCGCCGACCAAGGAGCCCAAGCCCTCGCCGGTCGCGTCCGCGGATCCCGACAAGCGCCCGCGCGGCGGCACCAGCACCGCCGGCGACAGCAAGGGTGACCTGGTCAAGCAGGGCCAGGCCGCGCTGCGCTCGGGCTCCATGGGCGAGGCCGAGGCCGCCTTCTTCAAGGCCTCGACCAGCAGCGATCGCCGCCTCGCCGCCGGCGGCTCGCTCGGCCTGGCCGACATCGCGCTGCGCCGCCAGCAGTACCGCGAGGCCGTGCGCCAGGCCCGCCGCGCCGCCGCCATGGGCGCCAGCAGCGGCCGCTCGTGGACCATCGCCGCCGAGGCCCAGTGCGCCCTCGGCGACGCCGCCGCCGCCAACGAGTCCTACGGCAAGGCCGGCTCCAGCAAGCGCTGCAACTGAACCCGGCTACTCCAGGTCGCGCGAGGTCAGCTGGCGCTCCATCGAGTCGGCCACGGCGGCGACCTCGCGCAGCGCGTGCAGCAGGCGCGCCGAGGCGCCCTCGTGGATCTCGTCGGGCACGAACGACGCCATCACCACCAGCTGGAACTGGTGGTTGTCCAGCATGGCCAGGCGCACGCGGCGAAAGTCCTTGGCGGCCTTGAGCAGGCGCAGCAGCAGGCCCGGCTCGGGCGGCACGTCGCGCAGCACCATGCTGGTCAGATCCAGTCGATCACCGAACAGCGGGTCCACGGCCGGCTGCGCGTGCACCATCTGCCGGCGGCCATCGACGGTGGGCACCGTGTAGGCGCGCCGGTTGGGGTCGGACGGGTCCGACTGCACCGTGATCTGCTTGCTCGCGGCGCTGGCATCCAGTAGCGCGAGCGCCTCCTGCACCTTGTTCGACATGCCGGCATCCTACACCGGCTGTCCAGATCTGCTAAGGTGCGCGCGCGAACTCGCCATGACGATGACGTCCCGCGCGGCCCAGCTCGTCGCCCTTGCCGCCGCCCTGGTGCTGCCCAGCGCGGCCCACGCGGGCGGCTTCTACGTGCCCGAGATCGGCGGCCGCGGCCTGGCCATGAGCGGCGCCATGACCGCGCAGGCCGAGGACACCACCACCATCTTCCACAACCCGGGCGGGCTGCCCTTCGTCACAGGCGCCCGCCTGCAGCTGTCGTCCGCGCTGTTTCTGCCCCACGTCGAGCATTTTCGCCGCCCCGTCACCGACCCCGCCAGCGGTGACACCATCCGCTTCGCCCGCGTCACCAACACCAACGCCATCGGCGCGGTGCCCTTCGCGGGCGCGGTGTTCGACGTCGGCGTCCCCAGGCTGACCCTGGGGGTCTCGCTGGCGGTGCCCTTCGGCGCCACCCTGGAGTACCCCAGCGACGGCGCGCAGCGCTTCGTGGTCACCGCCATCGCGCTGCGCACCATCTACGCCGGCCCCGCGGTCGCCTACCGCGTGCACCCCACCCTCGGCGTCGGCGCCAGCCTGAACTACGTCTACTCCGACATCCGCCTCGAGCAGGAGAACGCCCTGCAGTTCGTCACTGGCGATCCCGAGCAGGCGCCCAACCCGGATCCCGCCGTCGAGGGCTCGAACGCCATCGACGCCAAGGACAGCGCCAGCCTGTCGGCCAGCTTCGGCGTGCGCTGGACCCCGACCCCGCGGGTCGCCGCCGGCCTGGCCGTGATGACGCCGACCACGCTGCGCTTCGAGGGCGACATCGACGTGCGCAACGCCGGCATCGCCGAGCTGCGTGACAGCAGTGGCACGACCATCCAGCCAGCGGGCCGGCGCACCGACGGGGTCGCCTTCGAGTTCCCGCTGCCGCTGGTGGTCCGCCTGGGCGCCCTGGTGCGCCCGACCCCCCGCCTGGCGCTGGCGCTCGACCTCAACTGGCAGCGCTGGTCGACCTTCGAGAAGCTCGAGCTGCGCTTCACCAACCACCACGAGCTGCTGGCCACGCCGGGCGCCAACCTGTACGACGTCACGCTGGAAAACGCCTGGAAAGACACCTTTTCGGTGCGCGCCGCGGCCAGCTACACGGTGCCCTGGTCACGCCCGCTCGAGGTCCGCGGCGGCCTGGTCTTCGATCAGAGTCCGATTGACGATCGTCACTTCGACGTCCTGACCCCGGACTCGGACAAGCTGGGCGTCTCGGCCGGGGTCGGCACCCAGGTCTGTCTGGGCGGGCGCCGCCTCGACATCGACCTCGGCTACATGCACCTGTTCCTGGCCGAGCGCGACGTCGCGCCCGGCGCGGGCGGCCAGTCGGGCAGCGCTCGCACCATCCTGAACAAGCCCGCGCCCAGCTTCTTCCACGGCGTCACCCGGGCGCGCTTCGACCTGTTTGCGATCTCGCTCACGATGCATTTGCAGGATTGAAACATGTTCTAGCGGTTGCTATGGTCCGCGCGCTCGCCCACGGAGGTTCCCATGCGGATGTCGCTCGGTCTGGCTGCTCTGGTGCTGGTCGCTGGCTGCAACTCCAGCTCGGATCCCTTCGCGGGTGGCGATGGTGGCGGCGGGCGTGATGCCGGCACCGTGGTCGACGCCGGGGCCGGTGGCCCCGACGCCAGCGGCCCCGAGAACTGGCCGTCCACCCCGGAGCCCAAGCCGGCGCGCCTGGTCATCCTGGGTGACAGCATCGCGGCGTGCTCCACCGTCGGTGGCAAGGACAACGCCGACTGCGCGGCCAAGAAGCTGCACGTCGCGCTGGAGGCGACGAACCCGGGCCTGGTCTACCAGAACCTGGCCGTGGGCGGCGCGGTCACCGCCAACGTACCCGACAGCCAGCTCGCCGGGGTCACCACCGGTCCGGGCCACGTCCTGGTCGTGCTGACCATCGGCGGCAACGATCTGTCGCCCTACATCTTCCAGTCCGACGCCACCACCCAGGCCGGCTATGACATGAAGAAGCCGAAGCTGCTGGCGGACTGGGAGCGCATCTTCGCGTTCTTCGCCGACACCTCCAAGTTCCCCGATGGCGCCACCATCCTGATGAACACCCAGTACAACCCGTTCGACGACTGCACGGCGTCGCCCTACAACTTGAGCGCGCTCAAGATCGAGCTGCTGCACAGCTTCAACCAGGAGCTGGTCAACCTGGCGCGCAGCCACGCCCACGCCTTCATCGCCGACCCCTACCGGCGGTTCCTGGGCCACGGCCACCACTACAACGTCGATACCTGCCCGAACTACATGGCCGGCGCGGCCTACTGGATGGGTGACCTCATCCACCCCAACGTCACCGGCCACGACGAGCTGTCCAAGGTCTGGGTCGACGCCGCCGCCCACATCCTGCCGACCAGTCCGTAAAGAAGTTTCGCGACGCGGAATGGATCCCGAGACCCGGACGTACGTCCAGGAGTCTGCGGAGGTG
Organism: Polyangia bacterium; assembly: GCA_044229835.1. Classification (GTDB taxonomy): domain Bacteria; phylum Myxococcota_A; class Polyangia; order Haliangiales; family JADYYK01; genus JADYYK01. The sequence continues at coordinate 17,056 of JBGASF010000154.1, forward strand.
ATCCATGACGCGCGCGACGCTGTGGGCGGTGGGCCCGGTCCTGATCCTCGGGTGCGGACAGCCGCCGGAGCGCTTCCCGGACGAGACCGCCGCGGCGGCTGACCCGCGCGAGTCCCCGGAGGTGGCGCCGACCCTGGTGCGCGACGCCTTCATGGGCGCGCACCTCACGGCGGTCGACGTGCCGCGGTCGTCGCCGGGCAAGCCGCAGAGCTTCGTGGTCGGCCACGAGGGCGAACATCGCGGCTGGGTCGCCACCTTGCCCGAGCGCGAGACGCTGGCCTCGGTGGCCTATGGCGACGGCAAGCTGTTCGTCGGCGGCGGCTTCGGCTCGACGTCGATGTATGCGCTCGACGCCAGCACTGGCAAGCGGCTGTGGACCAACCAGAACCTGGAGGACTCGGGCCCGACGCCGGCGGTGTACGAGGACGGGCGCATCGTCTTCAACACCTTCAGCTGCACCATGTTCTCGGTCGATGCCGACACCGGCAAGACGCTGTGGTCGAAGTGGATCGGCAGCGAGACCCCGACCCAGCCGGCGCTGGTGGGCGACCTGGTGCTGGCGTCGCACCCCGGCGAGAGCGGCGGCTACCAGCTGTCGGCCTACAAGCAGCGCTCGGGCGGCCAGGTCTGGTCGAGCGCGCTCGACGCCGAGATCCTGACCGCGCCGGTGATCGCGGGCGACTCGGTCTATGTGTCGACCACGGCGGGGTCGGTGTACCGCTTCGGGCTGGACGGCAAGCGGCGCTGGCGCCAGCAGCTGGCGGCGGCCAGCGCGCCGTTCGTGGTCGTCGCCGACGACGAGCTGCACCTGGCCCGGCGCGCGGGTGGCCGCGAGGAGCAGGTCGTGCTGGCGGCGGCCGATGGCTCGCTGCGGCGCACCGTGACCAGCACGCCGGGTGGGCGGGTCAAACCCGGGCCCAGCCCCGTAGCCGCCATATGGT
>JBGASF010000155.1:0-17990 GCA_044229835.1 Polyangia bacterium
ACGAGGTCCGCCACGCCGAGCTGACCTTCGCGCTGGCCAGCGCCTATGCCGGGGAGCCGCTGGACCCCGGCCCGATGCCGGCGCTGGCCCCGCGCGGCGGCGGCCTGGTCCAGGTCGCACGCGACACCTTCATCGAGGGCTGCGTGGCCGAGACCAGCGCCGTGCTGCGCGCGCGCCGGGCGCTGGCGGTGGCCGAAGATCCCGCGGTGCGCGCCGCGCTGACACGGATCGTGCGCGACGAGACGGGGCACGCCGAGCTGGCCTGGCAGACCGTGGCCTGGTGCATCGCGGAGGGCGGGGCCGAGGTGGTGGAGGCAGTGCGAGAGGTTGCGCGCGAGCGTGAAGCCCGGAACGGAACAGGCTCCTCGAAGCTGCGCTTCGAGGGACCTGAGCACGAGCACGAGCACGAGCACGAGCACGAGCACGAGCACGCATGGCGAGACGTCATCGCGCCCTCGCTGGAGTTGCTCGGGGTCTGATGCACATCCTGGTCGCCACCGCCGACGCGCACTTCGCGCTGCCGCCGCTGGCGACCGCTCTCGGGCCACGTCACCAGCTCGAGCCGATCACGCCCACCGCCGCAGCCGTCCTGGCCCGCCTGGCCCGGGGCGGCTGCGACCTCGTCCTCATTCATGGTCCCGCCGCGGACGCCCTCGTCGAACCGCTGCGCGCCGCCCACCGCGCGCTGCCCGTCCTCGTCATCACCGCCATCGGCGACGTCGCCGCCCGCGTGCGCGCCCTCGAGGGCGGCGCCGACGACGCCGTGTCCGAACCCTGGATGGCCTCGCAGATGGTGGCCCGGGTCGGCGCCCTCGAGCGCCGCGCCGCGCTGGTCCCCACGCCGCCCGAGGTCATCGAGGCCGACGGCTGCAGCCTCGATCTGACCAACGCCAGCTGCCGCCGCGGCAACACCACGCACAGCCTGACCACGCTCGAGGTCGACCTCCTGCGCTGGCTCTTGCGCCATCGCGGTCGCGTGGTCTCCCGCCAGGAGCTCCTGCAGCACGTCTGGCACGTGTCGCCGACCATCGCCACCCGCGCCATCGACGTCGCCGTCGCCGCCCTGCGCCGCAAGCTCGAGCGCGACCCCGCCGAGCCCCACATCCTGATCTCGATCCGCGGCCAGGGCTACGCCTGGGGCCCCGACCTGCGCTGACCTTACCCAATCCTTACCGAGCCACCGCCGCGCGCTGCGTAGCTTCCTTGCAGGGAGGCTCCACATGAAGCGCATCTGCAACCTGACCTGGCACAGTGACCTGGGCGCCGCGCGCGCCGACGCCACCCGGCGCAACCGCCCCATCCTGTCGCTGCGGCTACTCGGCCGGCTCGACGAGGAGCTGAGCTGCGCCAACAGCCGCTTCTTCCGCACCACGCTGTATCCGGCGGCCCAGGTCGCCGCGCTGCTCGACGCGCGCTTCACACTGCACTGGCAGTCGGTGCGCCCGGTGCCGCGCGTGACCATCGATTTCGGCGATGGCCGCGTGCTGACGCGCACCCTGACCGGCAACAGCGCCCACCTCATCCTCGATCGCGCCGGCCGACCGGTCGACGTGCTGCCCGGGCTGTTCGACGCCGGCTCGTTCGCGCGCCTGCTCGCCGCCGCCGCCGACCTCGCCCATGACACCGCGGCCCTCGATGGCCCCGCCCGCGCACAGCGGCTGGCGCGCTGGCACACCTCGCGCGCCGAGGCCATCACGCGCGCCTGGCGCGCCGACCTCGCCCGCATCGGCCTGCCCCCCGGCCTGACCACGCGCACGCCGCCCGATGGTCTGGCCGCCATCACCCCGTGGGCGCAGCTGGCCGCCGACTACGCCCACGCCGCGCTGCCCGATGCCGACGTGCGCAGCCGCCTCGCCGCCGCACTGCCGCCGCCCGCTCCGCCCGCACGCGGCACCGACGCCCGCAGCGCCGGCGCCCTGGCGCCGACCAAGATGATGGTCGAGCGCCCCCTCCTCGACGTCCTGCTGCCGCTGGCGCAGTCGATCGCCGAGGACACCCTGCGCAACCAGTTCGAGCTGCACCGCCGCGCCCACCTGCACCTCGCCACCGCTGCCGCCGCGACCACCGCTGCCACCACCACCGCTGCCACCACCACCGCTGCCACCACCACCGCTGACACCGCCGACCCCACCGCCGCGACCACCGCCACCACCGCTGCCACCGCCGACCCCGTCGCCCTGACCGACTGGGTCTACCGCGACCTGTTCCAGATGCCCCTCGACGACCCCTGGCTCGGCCTGCGCCCGGCGGCCTTCGACGGCCTTCCCGGTCCCCCGACGCCCAGGCTTTGACTCCGCGGCGCGCATCGTTTACTCACAGTGCGCGTGTCCGCCCCATCTTCGAGCCCCGTCTGTGTCGTGCTGGCCCTCGGCCCGACCGCCAACCACAAGGTCACCGGCCTGACCCTGGCCGAGCGCGGCCGTCGCGTCGCCGTGCGCGCCGGCATCCCGGCCGACCGCGTTCATGTCGTCCGCAGCGCCGCCGACCTGGCCAGCGCCCGCGCCGCCGCCACCACCGCCACCACCCCGCCCGCGCCCCTGGTCGTGCTCGACGCCAGCGACCACGTCGTCGCGGCCCAGCTCATCGACCCCCTGCGCCCCGCCGACCCCGGCACCCGCCTGGCCTACCGCGACGGCGCCTATGTGTCCGCCCTGCGCGCCGACGGCGCCGACGCCACCGCAGTGTGGGACGCCCTGACCGCCAACCTCGACGACCGCACCGCCAGCATCGCCGCCACCCTGGCCGCGACCGCCGAGAAGGTCCCGGTCAACGAGCGCGCCCGCCACCCCGCGCGCACCCGCGACGAGCTGCGCGCCGCCGACCGCTGGCAGTTCGAGCTGGTCAACAAGAAGCTCGACTCCTTCCTGTGCGTGTACTTCTACCGCCCGCTGGCGCGCCCGCTGACGCGCCTTTTGCTGCCCACCCCCATCACGCCGAACATGATCACCTTCGTGTCGGCGGCGCTGTCCATCGTGGGCTGCATCATCGCGGCCTACCCCGACTGGCGCAGCCACGTCATCGGCATGGGCGTCCTGCTCGCCGGCGGCATCATCGACTGCAACGACGGCGAGGTCGCGCGCCTGCGACTCGAGGGCTCGACCCTGGGCGGCTGGCTCGACGCCATCGGGGACGACCTGGCCCGGCTGGCGCTCATCCTGGCGGTCGGGCTGCACATCGCGCCGCGCTATCCCGACCTGCCCATCTCCATCAACGCCATCATCGCCATCGTCATCGGCGCCACGCTGCTGACGCTGGGGCTGATCTACTGGTATTGCATCTTCGTCATCAAGTCCTCCAACAACCAGGACTACACCAACGTCCTCGGCGTCGGCCCCGGGCAGAAGGCGGCGACCCGCTCCATCGGCCGCATCATCTCGGACTGGGGCATGCAGATCGTGCGTCGCGACTTCATCGATCTCGCCGCCTTCGTGCTGGCGCTGGTCAACCTGCCCGAGGTCATCGCGGTCGGGCTGGCGCTGGGGGGGATCGTCGGCCTCATCGTGGTCATCCCGACCCACATCAAGATCGTCCGCTCCCGGGCCGCCGCGCGGGCGGCCGCTGGGACGTAGGATCGTTCAGCACCTGTCAGAAGGTGTCAAACCTCCGACACCTGGATGCTCCCTGGCTGTCACAGATCAACGGCTTAGCGCCCTAGACCCCCAGAATCACGAGGCACCTCCATTGCATTCCAAAGCGCCCATGCCCGGTCAGCCCCAGTACAAGACGTTGCTCCAGACCAGCCCCGAGCTGGCCGCCCGTGTTCGCACTCTCAAGCCTTACGACGCCGTCTCGTCCCGCGAGAAGATCGATCGTAACCCTTCGATCCAGCACCACAAGTTGGATTGGAACGAGAGCACGATCCAGCCCTCTCCCAAGGTGCACGCGGCCATCGCCCGCTACATCACCGAGGGTGGCGAGCTGCACTGGTACCCGGACCTCTTCCACACCCCGCTGTATGACCGCCTGGCCGGCTACACCGGCAGCCGGGTGACCCGCATGCTGGTCACCAACGGCTCCGACGCCGCCCTCGAGCTGCTGGCGCAGTCGTACCTGAACGCCGACGACAACGTCGTGTTCCCGGTCCCGACCTACAACCACTTCGTGCAGTTCGCGGAGCTGACCGGCGCCCAGCTGCGCGGCATCAAGTGCAGCGACCCGTTCGTGCCGACCCTGGTCGAGCTCGAGCGTCACATCGACGCGCGCACCAAGATCCTCTACCTGGTCAACCCGAACAACCCGACCGGCAACGTCTACGACCCCGAGGAGGTGCTGGCCCTGGCGCTGCGCCACCCCAGCATCCTGGTCATCAGCGACGAGGCCTACTTCGAGTTCTCGGGCGTGTCGTGCATGGACATGGTCGATCGCGCGCCGAACATCGTGGTCACGCGCTCGTTCTCGAAGGCCTTCAGCCTGGCCTCCGTGCGCATCGGCTACATGGTCGCGCAGGAAGGCATCATCAACGACCTGCGCCGGGTCTACAACCCGAAGAGCGTCAACATGCTGGCCCAGATCGCGGCCACCGCGGCGCTCGACGATCTGCCCTACTACGCGGCCTACGTGGCCGAGGTCAAGCGCTCGGCCCAGCTGGTCGTGAACTTCTGCCGCCGTCTCCACATCCCGTGCCGCACCGCGCACGCCAACTGGATCATGATGGAGTTCCGCGACGCCCCCGAGATGGCGCGCAAGATGGCCGACGCCGGCATCCACGTGCGTGACCGCTCCAGCCAGCTGCCCAACGTGCTGCGCATGAGCCTGGGCACCGAGGCGCAGACCGTCGAGGTCCTGGCCCGCATCGAGCGCATCCTCGAGGCCGACAAGCACCGCCCGCACATGATGACGACGCGCCCGACCAGCAACGTCACCGCGTCCATCTAGCTCCAAGCTCCAGCGTCTCCCGCCCCGCCTGTCGCTCGACCCCCGCGTAAAGCTTTACGCACCGTCGAAAAGCTGACAGGCGAGGTGCGCCCGATGGAATCCGGCGGTTTCCGTCAGCGCTTCGACAGCAGGATGTGCGCGACGGCCAGCGCGAAGTAGACCGCGCCCAGCACCGCACCGAGGCCGATGGTCACCCAGGGCACCTGGGCGGCGCAGGCAACACCATAGATCAGCACATAGACGTCGCGCCGCCCCACCGCGCGCACGATGGTCAGCGCGTCGGTCTTCTGCGCGAACAGCGTCGACACCTCGGCCATCGTCACCTTCGACTCGAACCACCAGCGGAAGGCCATCACGTCGCCGGGGGCGCCGACCTTGGCCGCGCCGTGATAGGTCACCAGCGCGCAGAAGCCCTTGCCGATGACCGCGGCCAGCGCGACCCAGCGCCACGGCCCGCCGACGCCGAAGCCCACCGCCAGCACGAAGCCGTTGTCGATGAGGTCATCCGACAGGTTGTCGAGCCACATGCCGAGCTTGCTGCCCATGTGGCGCACGCGCGCCAGCTCGCCGTCGCAGGAGTCGAGGATGACCTGCACGACGATGAGCGCGCCGGCCAGCGCCATGGCCAGCCGGCCCGGGCGCAGCGCCATCACACAGGCCGCGATGCCGAAGCAGATCGACACCAGGGTGACCTGGTTGGGCGACACCGGCAGCCGGGTCAGCGCGCGGCTGATGCGCAGCGACACCGGGCGGATGACATAGCGATCTCCGGGGCCGTCATAGGGGCGTCGGCAGCTCTGCATCATGGCGGCCTCGGCGCGATCGCGGCTGGCCTCGTCGCTGACGCGGATGCCCAGCACGGTGTCGCCGGGAGTGACCTTGGCACCGGCGGGGATGGCGGCGTCGGGCGCCAGCAGGTCGATGGGCGCGCTCAGCACCGGCAGCGCGGGCAGCTCGCGGATGTCGCCGCGCACGATGACGCGCGGGGCGCCGGCGCGGATGGCCTCGCGCACCAGGCGCTCCAGCACCGACATGCCGGCGACGCGCATGGCGGGGCCGGGGCCGGGCGGACAATCGATGCAGACCGCTTCAGCCATTGCCCGTGTCGGCGGCGGCGCTCTTGGCGGCCACGGCCGCGGCGGCGGCGGCGTCGCGGTCCATGCGCAGCACGGTGGCGAAGCGCTTGCCGAAGTAGGCCACCAGCCAGAACGCCATCGCGCCGCCCAGCGGCAGCACCACCCACTCGACGCGCCCCAGCAGCAGGAACAGCGAGACCCAGAAGTAGATGTCACCCTCGCCGACCAGGATCACGCGCCAGCTCGACTTCACGTAGTAGGCCAGCCGCTCGCCCAGGCCGAGCTCGCCGAACGGCCTGATGGTCGACGGCCCGGTGGTTGCGACGGCCACGCCGCGGTCCTTCTCCAGGAACGCGACCAGCCAGTACATGTAGCAGCGCGCCAGGTACGAGCCGCCGATGAAGCCGCCCGCGACCAGGGTCAGCACGCCGGCGCCCTCGTGGTGCGCGCGCACCCCCAGGCAGGTGCCCAGCGCCAGCAGGCCCAGCCCATCGGTGACCTTGTCCAGGAAGGCGCCGGTGGCCGACGGCTTCTTGCGATAGCGCGCCAGGCTGCCATCCATGATGTCGAGGATGATGTTGAGGTTGAGCAGCACGACCACCGCGAGGTCGGCGCGGAAGTCGTCAGCCAGCAGCAGCCCCGAGCCGGCCAGCTTGCAGGTGAAGGCGGCCCAGGTCAGGCCGTTGGGGGTGATCCACTGGATGGGGGCGATGAGCGCGGCCAGGAAGACGCCGATGGGCCCGCCGAAGACGATGTGCCACCAGTCTTCGTAGCGCTTGTTGCGCAGGCGCCGGAGCCGCGCGCCGAAGCCTTCGGGCACTAGCGCACTAGCTCGCCTTGGCGGCCACGATGCGGATGACCACGGGGTCGTCGTCCTTGTAGACCGCGAGGTGGGCGGCCTCGACGCTGGCGGTGATGGTGAAGCCCAGGCGCATCAGCTCGGCCTCCAGCTCGTCCTTGCGCACGAAGCGGCGGTAGTGGCCGTCATGGATGAAGGCGTCGCGATCCTCGGGCACCGGGGTGCCCTTGCCATACAGGCTGCCGAGGACCGAGCGCACCTCGATCATGAGCTGGCCGCCCGGGGCCAGGTTGCGGTGGGCCCAGGCCAGCGCGGCGCTGGCCTCGTCGGCGGTCACCGCGTGCAGGGTGAAGCGCGAGTACACCACGTCGAGCTTGCCGGCGCGGCTGTCATCGAGGGCGGACATGTCGCCGGCCTGGAACACCGGGCGGATCTTGAAGCGGGCCAGATCGGGGCGCTCCGACAGCGTCGAGATGGCGACCTCGGAGCGGTCGCACGCGATCACGGCGAGGCCTTGGTCGGCGAAGAACAGGGCGTCGCGGCCGTTGCCGCAGCCGAGCTCGAACAGGGTCTGGCCTGGGCGCAGGCGCTCGATGACCCAGCGCGCGAAGGTCGACGGCACCTCGAGGTCGGGGTGCTTGCCGGCGTAGAAGCCGTTCCAGTAGGCCGATTCGGCGGGATCGAGTTTGCGCTTGGACATGGAAGTCGGCGCATTCAAGCAGCGGACAGCGGGGATTGCAACCGGGGACATTGCTCAATTGTGCGAATCGCGCGGGCGCGGCGCGAGGTCACAAAGCCGCAAGATCACGCACAGCGTGGCAGATGACGGCGGGCTGCGGCGCCGGCGCGCTGGCGGCGGCGCTGCTCGATCACATAGTCGCGCAGCAGGCGGCGGTCGTGCTGGGTCGCGGCGGCGATGTGGATGCCTGCGCGGCAGGTGAAGCGGGGCGCGCCCTCGGGGCCGGGGCCGGGCAGGGGCGACAGGCGGGCGAAGCGGACCTCGCCGCGGGCCCAGATAATCTCGTCGATGCCGGGCAGCTCGAGCTCGAGCTGGACGATCCGCCCCTCGCGCGCGGGCTCGAAGGGGCGCTCGACGCGGACCCCGCTGGCCGACAATTCGAGGACGACGGCGTGGCGCTCGCGGCCGTCGACCAGCAGGCTGCAGAAGGTGTCGAGCGTGATGCGTGGGGCCACCCGGCGCGTGCTGGACCAGTTCATGTGGTCCAGTGTAGGCAAGATTCAGGAATGGGCAAAAAAACGGGGTTTCGGACCGGGCCTCCTGGGCCCTACCATCCAGCGGTGTCTCTCGCCGACCTCCTGGCCTCGTCCTCGACCGATATCCACACCATCGCCAGGCACCTCGACGCGCTGAGCCCCGACGCCCGCTGGGGCGAGGTCTCGGTGCTGGAGCGCGCCCAGCAGCGGAGCCTCTACGAGCGCGCGGCCAGCGCCCCGGCCATCGATCTGGCGCACTTCGTGGGCGACGCGCGGCCGCGCACCGAGGTCATCCACGAGGGGCTGAACACGCTGCCGCTGCCGGGGCCGCTGCGCCGCTTCCAGAAGCGCTTCGCGCGGCCCGAGGGCGGGGCGGCCGACGCCCGGCTGTTCGGCTACAACGAGGGGCCGACGCGGCGCCTGGTCGGGCCGGGCTACTTCGTGGCGGTGCCCACCGCGGGGCAGGCCAGCTGGGAGAGCCGCGGGGCGGTCGTGGTGGACTACTTCAAGGTGCCCGACGGGCCGGTGCCCGACGGCTGGCCCAAGGTGGTGCCCAACGAGTGGCGCCTGCAGCGCTTCGTGTACCACCAGACCCGCGACTTCATGCGCAAGGTGTCGGCGCACGTGTCGATCGGGGCGGCCTTCAAGAAGGAGAAGCCGCTGGATCACTACTTCGTGCTGTGCCGGCGCTGAGCCCGGGCACGAGCACGAGCACGAGCACGAGCACGAGCACGAGCACGAGCACGAGCACGAGTCACACCGCGGCCAGCAGCTCCTGCTCCTTCTCCCACTGGGCGTAGCACTCTTCCAGGCGCTGCTTGCCGACGCGGGCGCGGTCGAGCATCGGCTGCGCGCGCGCATAGTCCTGGTACAGCGCCGGATCGGCGAGCTGGGTCTCCAGCCCCTTGAGCTCGGCCTCGAGCGCGGCGATCTCGGTCTCCAGCGCGGTGATGCGGGCCTGGATGGGGCGGGTCTTCTGCGCGCGCGCGTCGCGCTCGCGGGCCTCGCGCTGGCGGCGCTCACGATCGTTCTCGACCGCGCGCACCGGGCGCGCCACCTGCACCGGGGTGCCGCCCAGCGGGCGACCGATCTGCTCCAGGTGATACAGGTAGTCGTCGAGGTTGCCCTTCCACTCGTGCAGGACGCCGCGGTCGACCTCCCAGACCTTGGTGGCCAGCTGGTTGATGAAGCTCTGGTTGTGCGACACGAAGAGCAGGGTGCCGCCATAGCCGCCCAGGGCCTCGACCAGCCGCTCGGCGGAGTCGAGATCGAGGTGGTTGGTCGGCTCGTCCATCAGGAGCAGGTTGGACGGCAGCACCAGCAGGCGCGCCAGCGCGACGCGGGCGCGCTCGCCGCCCGACAGCACGCTGATCTTCTTGTCGACGTCGTCGCCCTGGAACAGGAATGACCCCAGCACGCCGCGCACGAAGCTCTGCGGCTTGTCGGGCACCAGGGCGGCGATCTCCTCCAGCACGGTGTGCTCGCGGTCGAGGGTGTCGGTGTGGTGCTGCGCGTAGTAGGCCACCTGCACGCCGGTGCCGATGCTGATGCTGCCGGCATCCAGCGCCAGCTCGCCGGCGATCAGGCGCAGCAGGGTCGACTTGCCGGCGCCGTTGACGCCGATGATGGCAATGCGGTCGCCGCGCTCGACCTTGCCCGACAGGTTCTGGTAGATCACCTTGTCGCCGAAGCGCTTGTCGAGGCCGCTGATGGTGAGCACGTCGCGCGACGAGCGTGTGACCTCGGGGAAGCGGAAGCGCACCTTGGCGCGTGCCTCGCGGACCTGGATGGTCTCCTTCTTGGCCAGCTGCTTGACGCGGCTCTGGACCTGGCGCGACTTGGTGGCCTTGTAGCGGAAGCGCTCGATGAAGGCCTCGGTGGCGGCGCGCTCGGCGGCCTGACGCTGCGCGCGCAGGGCCAGGTTCTCCTCCTCCTCGGCGCGCTGGGTGCGGTAGCTGTCATAGTTGCCGACGTAGCTGCGCAGCCCCTCGGGTTCGAACGACAGCACGCGCGCGATCTGGCGGTTCAGGAAGGCGCGATCGTGGCTGACCAGGACCAGCGCCTTCTGCGAGCGGCGCAGGAAGCCGTCGAACCACTGCAGCGACGGGATGTCGAGGTGGTTGGTCGGCTCGTCGAGCAGCAGCACGTCGGGGCCGACCAGCAGGAGGCCGGCCAGCGCGGCGCGCATCTTCCAGCCGCCCGACAGCTCGCCGACCGGGCGATCGAAGGCGGCGGCGGGGAAGCCGAGGCCGGCCAGGATCTCCTCGGCGCGGTGGCGGCCGTAGCGCTCCTCGAAGTCGGCCAGCTCGAGGTGCAGGTCGGCCAGGCGCTGCGCCAGCTCGAGAGTCTCGGCGTCGCCGCCGGCGTCGCTGGCGCTGGCGGAGGTGCTGGCATCGGTTCCGGCGGCGCTGACACCGTCGCCCGCGAGCGCGGCCTCGACCGCGACGATCTCGGCCTCGCGTGCCTCGCGGCCGCCGACCGCGCTGCGCACCGACTCGACCAGGCTGCCCTGCGGCAGCTCGAGGATGTCCTGCGGAAGGTAGCCCACGCGCACGCCGCGCGCCCAGGCGACCTCGCCGGCGTCGGGCTCACGCTCGCGCGAGAGCAGGCGCAGCAGGGTCGACTTGCCCGAGCCGTTGGGGCCGACCAGGCCGATGCGATCGCCGGGCTGCACCGCGAAGCTGATGTCCTCCATCAGCGTGCGCCCGGCGAACCAGACCCCCAGCCCCTCGGCGGTGATCAGCGACATTCAGGGCGTGTGCGGGAACAGGGCGACGGCGAAGCGGCTCTTGAAGATCCCCGCGCGCAGCTGGTCGGGATCTTCGTCGCCATAGCCGACGTTGCCGCCCGCGCTGGAGGTTCCGGCGCCGGCCAGGCGGGTGAAGAAGATGAGGGTTCCGCCGCTGCGCAGCTCGGGGATGGGGTCCCAGCTGCCCTTCAGGCTGCCGTGGCTGGTCACCGCGATGAGCTGCGGGAACTGCAGCGCGCCGTTCACGGTGGGCAGCAGCGCAGTCGCTGGCAGGGTCTCGTTGAACTTGCCGTCGGCGGTCATGAACTTCAGGCTGAGGCCGGTGATGGCGACGCGCGGGCCGGCGACCACGACGCCCTTGTCCTCGAAGGCCGGGTAGCAGGTCGCGGTCGGGGCGGCGGGCCAGGTGATGGTCATGGTCAGCGCGGTGGGATCGACGCGCATGCCCTGCGCGGTGACATAGGCCAGCATGGTGCTGGCGCTGTCGGCCTTCTGGGCCAGGATGGCCTGCCCGTTCAGACCATTGACAGCCCGACAATTCTCATCGAGGGAGATCGTCGTCTGTCCGAAGTCGGAGCCGCCGCCGCCGCCACAGGAGGCCAGCACCAGGGCGCACAGCGGGAGCAGCCGGCGCGCCGTCGCCGTCGCCGTCAAGGCTGGCGCCGCCGTGCGCGCGACAGGGCCTCGGCCTCGATGAGTCCGGTCAGCTGGTTCCACTTGTCACGCTCCTCGCTGCTGGGTTTCCACACCGTGAAGTGACAGGTCTCGGCGCCCGACGGGATGGTGGTGTCGAAGCGCACCTCCCAGCCGCGCACGCCACCGACCTCCTGCGCGGCCTCGATCATGCCCTGCACGAAGTAGCGCTGCACCCGGCAGTCGAAGGCCTTGTAGTGGTCCTGGTGCGGGCAGAACAGGATGTCGAAGGTCACCTTGCCGGCGTCGTCGATGCGCGCGTCCTCCAGCGAGGCGTAGGCGATGCGGTTGATGACGGTGGCGTAGAACGACGCGAACTCGGCCTCGGTGAGGTCGGCGGGCAGGCTGATGTCGGCCAGGATCTGGCGCCCGACGTCGAGCCCGGTCTTGCGCAGCGCCTCGTGCACCAGCTGCTGGCCGGCCTCGCCGAAGCGCGCCTCGCAGTCCTTCAGCACGGTGATGAGGGCCATCGCCTGCATGGTGCCCCACTGCCAGAAGGTGGCCGGATCGAAGTCGCGCGTGGGATCGGCCAGCAGCTCGCGCACGCGGCCGAGGCCCTTGGCGTAGGGCTGCTTGTAGATGAAGTCCTTCCAGCGCGGCTCGGGGCGGCTGTCCCAGTGCGGCATCTGGCGATGATAGCGCGTTACACTGGGCGGGATGCGGGCGCTGGGAGTCGTGTGGCTGGTCGGACTGCTGGGGTGCGGCAAGGCGTGGGGGCCGGCCGCTGAGCGTGAGCGCGAGTGGGCCGAGGCGGAGCGGCGCGGGGAGCACCCACCGCGCCCCGAACCGTACCATCCGCCGCGCGAGGCCCCACATCCACCGCGCCAGGAGCCCGTCGCGGAGGTGCCCGAGGTGCGCCACCCCGAGCTGGCGGATCCGCTGGCGGTGGGGCCGAAGCCGGTGTTCACCAGCGCCGAGGAGGGCTATCGCGCCGGCCAGCGCGCCTACGACCTCGGCAACTACGACGACGCCATCCGCGCCTTCAGCGCCGCGTACGAGCTGATGTCGCACCCGTCGTTCCTGTACAACATCGCGCAGGCGCACCGGCTGCGCGGGGATCTCCGGAGCGCCATCTTCTTTTACCGCGCCTACCTCAAGCTGGACCCCGAGTCGAAGCAGCGCGACGCCATCCTCCGTCGCGTCCAGGAGCTGGAGGACGAGCTGGCCGGGCGCACCGAGGTCGAGCCTCCGGTGGGCTGACTCAGCGCACCAGCGCGGGCGCCGCGTCCATGACGTCGAAGGCGTCGTCCTCGTAGGCGACCAGCACGCCCATGGGCACCGGCAGGCGCAGGATGCGCAGGGTCATGGTGTGGGCGCGATCGAAGTCGGCCAGCGTGACCACGCTGCGGTGCGCGCTGGCGGCCGCCTGCTTGGCGCCCAGCACGGTGACCGCGTGCACGATCCCCAGCCGCAGCGTCGCCGGCAGCATGCGCTCGTCGATGAGCACGCGGTGGCTGAACAGCTGGTAGCGCAGCGACGCCCGCAGCGCGGCCTCGACGTCGTCGCCCCAGGTGATGGCGAGCACGCGCTGATCGGCCTCGGCCAGCGAGCGCCCGGCCTGCGCGCGCGCCAGGCCGACGCGACGCAGGAGCTGGATGGCGTCCGCGAACTGGCGATACAGGCTGCCCTGGAAGGTGGCGTCGCCCAGCTTGGGCTCGATCGACTCGTGCAGGATCCCCGCCACCAGCGCGACGCGCGACAGCTGGCGCGGCGTGGCCGGCGTGCGCGCCAGCGCGGCGTAGAGCTCGGCGGGGTCGGTCGCGACCACGGCGTCGAGGCTGGCGTCGGGCTGGCCCGGCTCCAGCGGGTGGTCGCGCAGCGCCTCGACGAAGCGCCGCGACAGCGCGCCGACCGCGCGCACGGTGTCGCCCGCGCTGCCCAGGCCGCGCCCCACCAGCTCCCACAGCGCGCGGGTCACGCGCAGGAAGTGGCCGTGATCCACCTGCGCGCCCGGGGTCAGCATGACCACCGGGTGGTACAGGTCGAAGCGCGCCGCGGGCAGCAGGGTGCGCAGCTCGGGTACCTGCTCGGCCAGCGACGGACCGCTGCGTGAGCTCACGCTGAACGCCGCGCACTCGCCGTTGTCGTAGACCTTGAGCCCATCGAGGGTGGCCACCGCCTGCAGCGGGTAGAGCTGGCAGAAGTTCGGCTTGGCCGCGGCGCCGAAGCGGGCGTGGATGCCACACAGGTTGTCCTTCTGCAGGAACACGCAGTGCTCGTCGCCGGGCACCGTTGCCAGGTAGTGCCGGGTCTTGCCAGCCGGGGTGGTCTTCTCGTCGAGGTAGGGGCCCGCGACCAGCGCGCTGAGATCGAGCGCCTGCAGGCGGGCCACGTCGGCGCTGGTCAGCGGGCCCAGGGTGTAGCCGTGACAGCAGCCGCCGCTGGCCTGGCAGGCGAAGCGCGCCTCGGGCCGCGTCAGCTCGGGCAGCTGGGCGCCGCTGCCCAGGGCGCGCGCGCGCGCCACGATGTCCGCCCCGGCGTCCTCGAGCAGGTTCAGCCGCGCCAGCTGCCTGAACTTGGTCTCGATGTCGGCGCGCGGCAGCCCCTGCTGCTCGACGCCGCGCAGCACCTCGTCGAGCGGTCGCCCGTCGAGCGCGTGCACCACCGCCAGGGTGACCGGGTCGAGACCGACGCCGCGGTTGAGCACCCGATCGATGAGGGCGAAGCTGCCGTCGGGCTCGGCCTGCAGGGTGACGTCGGCACGCAGCCGGGGACGATAGGGCGCCATCGGCGGGCGATGATACGCGGAATCGGCTGGCTGGGCGGCTCCACTGTATGGGGGCATACCGCCCGCGAGCAGGTTGACTGACCGCCGGTCAGTGACCTAAGGTCACCGGCCGATGGCGCAGGAAGGCGGAAAACGGCAGCTCGAGGCGCGGGAGACCCGGCGCCGGCTGTTCGCCGCGGCCTCGGCGCTGTTTGCCCAGCAGGGCTACCACGAGACCACGATCGATCAGATCGTGCGCCAGGCCGGTGTCGCCAAGGGCACCTTCTTCCTGCACTTCGCGACCAAGGAGGCCGTGGTCACCGAGCTGGTCGGGCACCAGACCCGCGCCGCCCTGCGCGCGCGCGCCGAGGCGCTGCAGGCGGGCCTCGGCCCGGTGGCCGCGCTGCGCGCCAGCATCGCCATGCTGGGCCAGGAGGCCGCCGCCAGCCGCGAGCTCAGCCGCGCCGTGCTGGCGGCCACGCTGTCGAGCGCCCAGGTCGGCGGCGTGGTCGACGCCCTGTTCGCCGAGGTCACCGCCGCGCTGGTGGTCGATGCGCGCGCGGCGCAGCGCGCCGGCCAGCTGCGGGCTCGCCCGGCGGCCTCGGTCATCGCCGACACCTTGATGGCCTCGTACCTGGGGGCCGTCCTGCACTTCACCACCAGCCGCGACGGGCGCCCCATCCAGCGCACGCTCGCGACCCTGGTCGACGTCAACCTCGGGGGCCTGCTGCCCCCGGACCATGCCCAGAACCGGAAGGTGCAACGTGAAGCTCCCCCTCGTGTCGCTCGGCCTCGCCCTCGCGCTCGCGTGTCCGCTCGTCGCAACCGGCTGTAGCGGAGGCGATGGCGCCGGTGGTGCCGACGGCGGCGCCAGCGATGGCAGCGCCAGCGCCGACGCCGCGCCGATGGCCGCGACCTGCACCGGCAAGGAGGACCTGCCGCAGACCAACCGCTGGATGCTGACCGTGGGCGGCCTTCCGCGCACCTTCGACGTGCACCTGCCGGCCAACTACGATCCCACCAGGGCCACGCCGGTGGTGCTGAACTTCCATGGCCTGGGCTCCAACGCCGGCCAGCAGCAGGCCTACAGCAAGATGATCGCGAAGTCCGACGCCGAGGGCTTCATCGCGGTGCACCCCGAGGGCACCGGCGCGCGCCAGAGCTGGAACGCCGGCTACTGCTGCGAGGCCGCGGTGCAGAACAACACCGACGACGTCGCCTTCGTGCGCGCCATGCTGGACGAGCTGGAGTCGCGCCTGTGCGTCGACAAGGACCGCGTCTTCGCGGCCGGCATGTCGAACGGCGGCTTCATGTCGCACCGGCTGGCCTGCGACCTGTCGGATCGCATCGCCGCGGTGGCCCCGGTCGCCGGCTACAACGTGACCATGGCGTGTGCGCCCGGGCGCGCGGTGCCGGTGCTGCACTTCCACGGCACCTCGGATCAGACCGTGCCCTACGAGGCCGGCGCCAACGGCTTCCCCGGCGTGCGCCCCAGCCTGGAGGCGTGGGCGCAGCGCAACGGCTGTGGCGCCACCCCGAGCGAGACCTTCCGCATGGCCGACGCGCACTGCGAGAGCTGGCCGTCGTGCAGCGGCGGCAGCGAGGTCATCCTGTGCACCGTGGACGGCGGCGGCCACACCTGGCCGGGCGCCATCGCCATCCCGCAGCTCGGCTTCACCAGCGCGGCGATCTCGGCCACCGACACCATGTGGGACTTCTTCAAGCGCCACCCGATGCCGCGGTAGCGCGGCGGCAGCCGTCAGCCCGGCGGGGGCCCCGGAGGCGGGCCCATGCGGTCGGGATCGCGCGGGCCGAGCTCGTAGACGAAGGCGACGCCGAGCTGGGTGAAGGCGCCGTCCTCGTTGGGATCGATGTAGAAGCCGAACTCGGGCTGCAGGCCCCAGCGCCCGCCGTTGGGCACGAAGCGCATGCCCACGTTGGCGCCGACCAGGGTGTTGGAGTCGCCGAAATCGTCCTGGATCGCGATCAGCAGCTTGCCGGCGGTCTCCAGCGAGACGTTGGGCGTGAAGAAGTGCGTGTACAGCACGCCGGGCGTCAGCTCCCAGCCGTGGTCCTCGTCGGTCAGCACCAGGCCCGCGGGCAGGATGACCGCCAGCTTGCGCGGCATGATGCCCAGCTTGGGCTGCACCATCAGCAGCACCGAGTCCTGCTCGTCGACCGGGTAGTACGACAGCCGCCCGCCGAGCTCGAAGGTCTCGCTGATGCCGTGGCTGGCCATGGCGTCGAACGAGTTGCGCGCCGTGCTGTGGGTATCGCCATCGACCGTCAGCCAGTACGAGTTCGAGTTGACCGCGGCTGTCAGCGAGGTCGCGCCGCGCGGCAGGTTGCGCGCGGTCTGGTAGCTCGACATGCCACAACCCGCCTGCAGCGCCGCGATCAGCAGCACCGCGGCGGCTCCCCAGGCCCCCAGCAGTCTCGTCATGCGGACAGCGTCGCAGGTCAGGCGGGGGGGGCGCAAGCGGCGACGACGTCGTGGCGCGGAAGCTCCCCTGTATCTCTGGTCAGCCATGGTCGTATGCGCTGACCGGCAAAAGCCGGCACCCGCGGCGGCGCGCGGCGGGCCGTGCCAGACTCGCGGCATGCCGACCTTCGAGGAGCTGGAAGCTGGCTGGCTGGCCGACCCGGGAACGCGAGGCGCGCGCGGCCGGGTGCGCGTGATCGTGGTGCGCCTGGGTGACGGTGCGCACGCGCTGCCGCCGTCGTGTCAGGTCGACGTGGCGGGCGGGATCGTGGGCGATCGCTGGTCGCGCGCCGAGGCGCCGCACCCCGAAGCGCAGGTCACCCTGATGAGCGCGCGGGTGTGCGAGCTGCTCGGTGGTGGCACCCAGCCGCTGGATCGCGCGGGCGACAACTTCGTGCTCGACGGTCTGGACCTGTCGGAGGCCGCGCTGCCGGCGGGCACCCGGCTGCGCGTGGGCGGCGCGGTGCTGGAGGTGACGGCGAAGTCGCACCTCGGCTGCGCCAAGTTCTCGGAGCGCTTCGGGCAGGACGCGCTGCGCTGGGTCAACTGGAAGGACCACCGCGAGCGCCGCCTGCGCGGCGTCAACTGCAAGATCATCGAGGCCGGCACGGTCGCGCTCGGCGACGAGATCTACACGCTGTAGCCGCCGTCGACCACCAGGGTCTGCCCGGTCACGAAGCTGGCCCGCGCCGAGGCCAGGAAGACCACGGCGTCGGCGACCTCGGCGGCGTCGCCGATGCGCAGAAGCGGCGTGTTGGCGCGCGCGGCGTCGGTCCACGCCGGCGGCAGGTCGGTGGCGCTGAGGCGCTGGAAGATCCCGGCGTCGACCACGCCCACGGCGACGGCGTTGGCGCGCACACCGTGGCGGCCCTCCTCGCGGGCCAGGCCGCGCACCAGCGCCTCGATGGCGGCCTTGGGCGCGACCGAGAGGATGTCGCGGCTGGGATAGCGGGTGTTGCCGGCGCTGGTGACGGCGACCAGCGAGCCGCGGGCGCGGCGCAGGTGGGGCAGGGCGGCGTGCGTCAGGTGGAAGCAGCCGTCGGCGTCGGCGCGCATGACGTCGCGCCACTCGGCCGGTGTGACCTGGCTGATCCAGCGCATGCGGATGTCGCTGCCGGCGGCGTGGATGACGGTGTGCAAGGGGCCGCGCGCGGCGATGGCGTCGATGACGGCGCGGGTGGCGTCGGGGTCGCCGAGGTCGAGGGCGTGCGCTTCGGCGCTGACGCCGAGGGCGCGCACGGCGTCGGCGCAGGTGGCGGCGGCTGCTGCGTTGTTGCGGTAGGTCAGGGCGATGGCGCTGCCGGCGCGGGCCAGGGCCAGGCAGATGGCGCGGCCGATACCGCCGCTGCCGCCGATGACCAGGGCGGTGCCGGGGGGGAAGGCCGGGGGTGGGG
>JBGASF010000156.1:0-17863 GCA_044229835.1 Polyangia bacterium
ATCCGGTGCCGCGCGCCGGCCACACCAGCCTCGACGACGGCCTCGCCTTCGTGGCCGCGCTGGAGCGCGAGTGGCGCTCCGAGCATGCGCCCGCGCTGGGGCCCGAGGCGGCGGGCTGGTTCGCCTGGAGCGACGAGCTCGGGCGCGCGTTCAGGGCCGGCGCCATCCATGGCCTGCCCCACCTGTGCGAGCTGGAGGAGCGCGGGGTGTGGCCGGCGGTGGCCGAGGCGCTGGGCCGCGGGGCGCTGGTCGAGGACCTGGCGCAGGAGACCTTCCTGCGTGTGTTCACCGCCCTCGATCGATTCGACCCCGCGGGGCCGGCGCGGCTGGGCACCTGGATCCTGACCATCGCGACCCGGCTGGCGCTCGACGAGCTCAAGCGGCGCGCCCCGGTGGCGACCGAGCTGCCGGAGGATCTGGCCGCTGACGCGCGCACCGACGCCGACGCTGGCGCGGAGCGACGGGCGCTCGGCGGCGCCATCGCGCGCGCGGTCGAGGCCCTGACACCCGAGCAGCGCGCGGCCTTCCTGCTGCGCGAGCACCATGGGCTGGAGTACGGCGAGATCGCCGAGGTGCTGTCGATCGACCTCGGCACCGTGAAGTCACGCATCTCCCGGGCGCGCACCGCGCTGCGCGCCGCGCTGGCGGAGGTGAAGCATGGCCGATGACGACAAGGATGCTGACCTCGAGGTCAGCGAGCGTGACCAGGTCATGGCGGGGTGGCCGGGCGCGAGTCCACCGGATGGGTTCGCCGCGCGCGTGGCAGGAGTCACGGCGGCGCGGCGGTCGCGGCGGGGGTGGCTGGTGCCCACCGCGGTGGCCTGTGTCGTGGCGGCGGCGGCGCTGGTCGTCGGTCTGGTGGTGCAGCGCAGGCAGACAGCGCGCGAGCGGACGAGCCTCCAGGCCGAGGTGCGCCGCATCGGTGACGCGGCCGCTGTCGAGCTGGATGCGCTGAACCGGGAGGCGGACCGCATCAACCGGGACATGGCCTCGGTTCAGGTTCAGCTCCTGGATGCGGGTAGCGCTGCGGAACGCGACCGCCTGCGCCTCCAGCTCGAGCTGCAGCAGGCGCAGCTGCGCGCCAACGCCGAGCGCGCCCGGACCGCAGCCGCGAAGGTGCGCGCTACGGGAGACAGGACCAAGCGCAAGCTGCCGAAGGTCAACCTCGACGTCGACACCAGCAACGCAGCTGGCGCGATCCAGGGCAAGTGAGGCACATGCACGCACGCAACGAGAACTCGGTCACCACATCTCTCGGTGAGCTGCGCCAGCTCGAGCACGCTCGCCTCGCCGCCGAGCGCAGCGCACGCGAGGAGCAGCGTGCCCGCGAGGCCGCCGTCGAGCAGCGTGCCCGCGAGGCCGCCGTCGAACAGCGCGCCCGCGAGGCCGCTGTCGCACGCGAGCTGGAGTGCCAGCGCCAGCGCACCGAGGAGCAGCGCCGCCTCGAGGCGATCCAGCTGGCTGCCGCGGAGGCCCGCCGCGCGGCCGCCGAGGCCGAGCTGCGGCTTACCGAGGTGCGCGCCCGCGCGACTGCCCCTGCTGGCGCCCCCGCCCTCGTATCGGAGTCCGCGGCGGCAGCCGCAGCCGCGTCGCCTCTGGTGCCCGGACGCGCCGCCACCGATGTCCGCCCGCGCGCGCGCTGGCTGGCGCTGGCCGTCACGTCGAGCCTCGCCGTCACCGCGCTCGTGCTGGCCGTCGGCTTCCACCAGCGCGCCAGCAGCGCCGAGCGCCGCGCCCGCGCCGCAGCCGCCGAGGTCGCCGAGCTGCGCGCCGCCCTCGACGCCACATCACTGACCACCACACGTTCCGAGCCCGCCATGACCCCGACCACGCCCGCAGCCCCAGCGGCCGCGCCTGCCACGACCGCCGTCGCCGCGCCCGGCGAGGCCACACCGAGCAAGAAGCCGCCGAAGCCCCCGCGACCCCGGCCGTCCGCGCCACCTGCAATCGACATCGCCATCGACTCGGTGCACACCCTGGGCGACACGAAGGGGGAGTGACGCAGGCTTGCCCCGCCCGCCGCGACATCCGACCATGCCCGGGTGAGCGAGCTCACCCTGCAGCGCTTCGCCAGCCGCCTCAGCGTCAGCCCGCCGCCCGCTCGCCTGCTCGGCCAGCGCCGCGCCGCGGTGGCGGCGGTGCTGCGCTTCGATCGTGACGCCGCCGAGCTGCTGCTGATGCGGCGCGCCGAGCGTGATGGTGACCGCTGGTCGGGCCAGGTCTCGATGCCCGGCGGCCGAGAGGAGGCCGGCGACGCCGACCTGGTCAGCACCGCCATCCGCGAGACCCGCGAGGAGCTCGGCGTCGACCTCACCAGCGCCGCGCTGCTCGGCACCCTGCCCTCCCCGCACGCCATCGCCCGCGGCAAGCTGTTGCCGATGACCATCACGCCGTATGTGTTTCATCTGCCAGTGCCGCAGCCGATCAGGCTGGGCCCCGAGGCGCAGACCAGCTTCTGGCTCCCGCTCGACGCCGCCGCCCGCGGCGAGCTCGACGCCGACTACCAGTACCAGCTGGGCCCGTTCTCGCGGAGGTTCCCGAGCTTCCGCCACCAGGGCGAGGTCGTCTGGGGGCTGACCTATCAGATCCTGCAGTCGCTCATCAGCCTGGTGCGATGAGCAAGCGGAGCGCGTTTCAGCTGAAACGTCAGCCACGTCCCTGACCCAGCAATGTCAGACCACCGTGCTACCGGTTTCACATGGTGATGGCCATGCCGCAACTCGAACTCAGCCCTCCTCACAACTGGTGTGACCGCGCCTGCGAGCGCTGCGCCCTGGCCTCGCTCTGCCCCTGCGCGCCGTCACCCGGCCAGGACGCCGTCGACGGGTGGCCCGACCTCGTCAGACAGCTGCAGGCCGCGCTCGACCTGCTGGAGGAACAGGCCCGACAGCAGGGCATCTCGCTCGACGACCTCCCAGCCCGGGACCCACCCACGGTCACCGGCGAGCTGCTCGAACAGGCCGCGACGCGCCTCGCGCACAGCCTCCGTGCAATCGACATGTGCGTGCCCCAGGGGCTCCTGCTCGCCATGAAGGCCGCGCGCATCGCCGCCTGCCTCGATGACCACGGTCCGGTATGGCAAGCCGACGGCATCCCCAACCTGCTGCTCATCGAGCGCGTCCTGGCCCAGGTGACGCACGAGTTCCAGCGCCGCCGCCCGTCACTCGCGAGGGAGCAGCGCGATCGCGCCGGCCTTCACCTCGAGCAACTCGCCGCGGTCCTGGCGCCTCTCTACGCGACGATCCAGCCCACCGATCGTACCCTGATCGACATCCTGATCGACTCCGGCCGGGCGCCGTCGCCGTTCATCACCACGGACAAGGCTTCCGTGCCGAAACGTTTCAGCTGAAACGTCGACCCCTCGATCGGCGCTAGCTGAGCATCCAGAACACGAAATACAGCAGGTGCGACCACACCATCAACACCGGCAACACCAGCACGACATACCCCCACTGATCCGGACTCCCCAGCTGGCCATCCTCCCCGATGCGCGGCCGCCCCGGCAGCTCGTCCATCAGGCGGGCGTAGCTCGGGATCATCGGGTGGTACACGATCTGTTCGCCCTCGGTCTCGTCGACGAACCGGTCGACGTTGCGGGTGCGGATGGTGTGCCGGTACAGCTCGCCGTCGGCGGCGCGGAACTCGAAGGTCAGCTGGTTGGTGTAGATCGGCGTGCCGGCCTCGGTCCTCGACTGCTCGACCTGGCGGCGCTCGACCAGGCGCGCGCGCACCACCGCGCCGCGCCCGAGCAGCGTCAGCACGCGGCCACCCCAGAACAGCCCGCCGATCGCCAGCCCCAGGCCGCCGAGCGGGATCAACACCAGCCAGACCAGCGCGCCCGCGAAGCGCCGATCGCGCAGCCCCTTGATGCGCGCGCGCTCGGGGTGCGCGTGCTGGACCTCGACCTCGACGGGGGCGCCGCGCTCCAGCAGCCGGGTCGAGCCCCACGACACCGAGGTGCGCGGCTTGCCGTCGTGGGCGACATAGCGAAAGTGCACCTTCCACTCGCTGTCGTAGTGGCGACCACCCTCCTCGACCTGCTTGGTGCCGGTGACCTCGCTGATCAGGACCTCGCCGCTGACCCGGTCGACCTGCCCGTCCCAGCCGCGCACCATGACCTCGCTGTTCAGGACCACGGCCCACACCAGGATCATGCCGACGCCGAAGACCGGCCACCCGATCAGGCTGAGCGGGTTGCCGAACGCGAAGCGCGCGCGCAGCCCGCGCGGCAACTTGCGCGGCGCCTCCGCCAGCCGGGGCGGCGCCTCGGCCTGTCGATAGGGTCCCGCGGCGGGCTCACCCGGGCTCATGTCGGGGCCCAGTAGCGCACGTCGAGCGCGCCGGGCTCGGTCCAGCTCAGCGTGGTCACCGACGCCGGCTCGCACGGCCGGCGCACGAACAGCGCGGGCAGCCGCCGCGCCAGCACGTGCTGGCGCTCGTAGCCCACCGTCGCCATCCAGATCGGGAACTGGTGCGACACCACCACCAGCTCCTGCCCCGGCGCGCGCGCGGCCAGCGCCTCCAGCGCGGCCTGCATGCGCACCAGCACGCGACGCGGCGACTCGATGCGGGCCCGCGCCTCGGCGTCGAGCAGCCGCCCGACGTACTGCAGCGGCGCGAACCGCCGCGGCAGCCCCTCCAGGAAGGCGCCCGCCTCGGTCAGTCGCGGCTCGACCACCACCTCGCCGACGCCGAGCGCGGCGCCCACGATCCCCGCGGTCTCCTGCGCCCGCTCCAGCGGGCTGCTGACCAGCAGCGCCCCGCCGCGCACCAGCCCGCGCAGGTGTCGCGCCGCCGCCTGCGCCTGCGCCCGCCCGCGCTCGCTGAGCCGAAACCCCGGCAGCGCGCCGTACACGACGCCGCGGGGATTCTCGACCTCACCATGCCGGACCAGATGCACGCGGGTGTCGGCGACGCGGCCCATGTCGGCACAGGATACCCGGCAGCACCGCGCACGTCGCGCTATCCTTCCTGGCCATGAGCAAGAAGTACGAGGTCGAGAAGACCGACGCCGAGTGGCAGGCCCAGCTCGGCCCCACCCGCTACGCCGTGCTGCGCAAGCAGGGCACCGAGCGCGCCTTCACCGGCGCGCTGTGGGACAACCACGAGGCCGGCCGCTACACCTGCGCCGGCTGCGGCGCCGAGCTGTTCCTGTCCGACAGCAAGTTCGACTCCGGCTGCGGCTGGCCCAGCTTCTCCAGCGCCCCCGAGGGCCGCATCGAGGAGCGCACCGACACCTCGCACGGCATGCGCCGCGTCGAGGTGGTGTGCTCGCGCTGCGGCGGCCACCTCGGCCACGTCTTCGACGACGGCCCCCGGCCCACCGGCCTGCGCTACTGCATCAACTCGGCGAGCCTCGAGTTTCACAAGAAGTAGCCCGGCAACCTGCGGTAGGCTGCGCCGCATGAGTGAGCTCGCCCGCTACCGCCTGGAAGGCAAGATCGCCGTCGTCGAGATGGACGACGGCAAGGCCAACGCGCTGTCCGACGCCATGATCGAGCAGGTCACGGCAGCGCTGACCCGCGCCGAGACCGAGGCCGGCGCCATGGTGCTGGCCGGGCGCGAGGGCCGCTTCTGCGCGGGCTTCGACCTGCGCGTCATGATGAGCGGACCCGAGCAGGCCAAGGCGCTGCTGTCGCGCGGCTCGGAGCTGCTGATGCGCCTGTACGGCGCGCGCGTGCCGCTGGTCATCGCGTGCACCGGCCACGCCCTCGCGGGCGGCGCGCTCACCGTGCTGACCGGCGACATCCGCATCGCCGCCGCCGGCGAGTTCCGCATCGGCCTCAACGAGGTCTCGATCGGCCTGCCCGTCCCGGTGCTGGCCATGGAGCTGGCGCGCGACCGCCTGCTGCCCACCGCGCTGACCCGCGCCACCCTGCTCGGCCACATCCACAGCCCGGCCGAGGCGCTGGCCGCAGGCTATGTCGACGAGGTCGTCGCCCCCGGTGAGGTCATGACGCGCGCGCTCGCCGAGGCGACGCGGCTGTCGGCCATCGGCAGCATGCCGTTCCGCGCCACCAAGGACCGGCTGAGGAGCCGCACCATCGCGCACATCCGCAACACGCTCGACGACGACATGCGCACCCTGATGTCGCCCGCGACTTAGCAAGCTTCAGTTGTCCTTCGCGCCCTCCTTGATCCAGGCCAGGATGAGCTGGTAGTCGCGGTCGCTCGCGCTGGCGAAGGTCACGTTGGGGTGGCGGTCGGCGGGCTGCTCGAAGCTGGGCATGGTGAGGAGCTTGCTCATCTCGGGCATCGCCTTGTTGACGCGGGTGATGTTGTAGTTGGGCGACAGCTCCTGGGTCAGCTCGCGGAACACCAGCGTGGTCGACCCGTTCAGCGTCAGGCCGCCGAGGTCGCGCCCGATGCCGTTGCCCGAGTGGCAGGTCTCGCAGCCGCGCCGCGTGAAGATCGGGAAGACCTGGGTGGAGAACGACACGTTGGTGGGCGGCTGCACCGCGCCCGCGGTGACCACCAGGTCGACCAGGCTGACGGTGCCCGCCGCCACCGGCGCCTGCGGGCCGCTGAAGGTGAAGCCGCTGGCCGTGGTCGCGTTGACGGTCACCAGGCCGGGCATCACGTCATAGAAGACGACGTAGCCCGACGCCGTGGTCGAGGTCGCGGCCGGCGCCGCGGCGCGCGCGGTGTCCAGGAACAGCGGCGTGTGCGGCGGCGCCTGCCCGCCCAGCTGGAACGCCGTCGCGGCGATGCCGGCGCGCGCGCTGCCGGTCATGTCGACGGTCCGCGCGATCAGGATCCCGCGCCCGGCCATCGGGGTCACCGCGAAGGCGGTCTGGTACGCCGTCAGCGTGGTCTCGGCCAGCGCGCGCGACACCACACCGGTGACGTCGGCGGCATCGACCGTGGACGCCATGTTGTAGGTCGAGCGGTGCGTGGGCGCCGCGCCGGCCAGGACGTGGAACACGCTGAAGGGCGCGATGCCGCTGATCTGGTAGCTCGCGCCGGTGACCGACACCGTGGGCGCCGGGATGAGGCCGCTGGTGTTGACGGTGGCCTGACCGGGCACCGCCTGCCCCGACACGAAGTCGGTCACCATGCCCGACAGCTTGAAGGTGGTGCCCAGCGCGACGCCGCCATCCGCACCGCCACCGCCACCGCCGTCGCCGCCGCTGCTGCCGTCGGTGCCACCGTCGCCGACGCCCATGCCGCTCGGGTCGTCGTCACCGCAGCCGGCCAGCACTGCACAGAGCACCAGGGTCCATGGGAGTGATCGCCTCATGGGGCGCCACTTCAGCAACCAGCGGGCCAGCCCCGGGCGCCGTCATTTCGGTGCGCTGCGGCGACCCTGCTGGGACTCCCGTCGCCCCGGTCGGGGCGGGCACTCCCGGCGAGATGTAGGCCGAAAACAAGCATGAATCGCGCGCCGAGCTGGGTCGTATAGCATCTCGACGGATCTGGAATCGCGCCGCCCCCACTGGCGTAGTGGCGCCATGCGCACCGCCTGCATCGTGGTCTCGAGCTGGCTCGTGCTCTGGTCCGCCGCGGCCTGCTCGCGCATCGAGCGCGGCGACCCGGACCCCGCCGCGCGCGCAGCCGCCAAGCCCGCGTCGCCGTCGCCGTCGCCGTCACTCACGCTCGACCTCGTGCCGCCCGAGGTCGGACCACTGCCCAGCCTGGCCGCGCTCGCGCGCTGGGCCGAGGAGCGCGGCGGCAACGACGCCCCGCGCATGTTCGACGCGCGCCCGGCCTGGGTCACCGGCCGGGCGCGGCTGACCCGCCCGCGCGGCCCGTTTCGCTCGGCGCGCGTGGTCGGCCTCGACAACCAGGGCGACTTCATCGACTGCGCCCTGGTGCTGGAGACCGACGCCGGCTTCTTCCTGTTCGATGGGCCGGTGTGCGAGAACAGCATGAACGACGACCCCTACGCCTTCCGCGTCGAGCAGCTCGAGGTGCGCACCCTGCACGGCGGCCAGCCCGTGCTGGTGTTCCACTCAACCGCCTCCGAGCTCTACCCCTGGACCAGCGAGCACACCTGGCTGCGCGTGTGCACCGCCCGCAGCGCGACCACTGGCCTGCCCGCGTGCGCCAGCATCCTGGCCGCGCGCCACTTCGCCGAGGACGACGACGGCCGGCCCGGCAGCGACCAGCGCTGGGACTTCGCGCCGCGCCTGCTGCCCGACGGCAGCATCGAGGTGCCGCCGCACCCGACCATCGACGACTGGCCGATGTCGCTGCTCGACGACCCGCCGGCGCCCGGCCGCTATGCGCTGGTGCCGGCCCGCTGAGCGACTTCGTCTCGGCCGACCTCGGCGCGCCCTGAGCGCAGGAGCTGCAGCGCCGGTGCGCCCCCGCGCACGCCGTGCGCCCCGCCGCCCTGCGCACCACGGCCATCCACGCGTCGCGTCACGCCCGCCCGTGGCGCACCCGTTGCAGCACCCGCCTCGGGGGAGTTGCGAGGTGTGCCATGGGCGAACGACATCTGATCATCATCGGCGGCGGACTCGCGGGCCTGTCCGCGGGTTGCTACGCGCGCCGCAGCGGCCTGCGCACCACCATCGTCGAGCACAACGCCGGCCTGGGCGGCGTGTGCACCGCGTGGCAGCGCGGCCAGTACCTGGTCGACGGCTGCATCCACTGGCTGACCGGCGGCCCCTTCCAGCACCTCTACGAGGAGCTCGACATCGTGCCCGCGGTGCCGCTGCGCACGCTGGAGACCTGGAACACTTACCGCGACGCCCGTGACGGCTTCGAGGTCCCCTTCACGCGCAACCTCGACGCCCTGGTCGCGCGCCTGGGCGAACTGGGCCCGCAGGACCACGCCGAGCTGGGTCGCCTGCGCCACGGCGCCGCGGCCTTCGCGGGCATGAAGCCGCCCTTCGATCCGCCCGAGCTGACCAGCGCGATCGACAAGCTGCGCGCGCTGTGGGACATGCGCGGCGCGGTCACCTCGCTGCTGCACTTCCGCAAGCCCATCGGCACCTGGGCGCGCGAGCACCTGGAGAGCCCGCGCCTGCGCCGGATCTTCACCCGCATGCTGCCCGAGACCGCGCCGGCGTCGTTCCTGCTCATGGTGCTGGCCTACCTCGAGCACGGCTACCTGTCGCGCCCGGTGGGCGGCACCGCGGCGTTCCGTGACGCCCTCGAGAAGAGCTACCGCGCCCTCGGCGGCGAGGTCCTGCTGCGCAGCACCGTCGACGAGATCCTGGTCGACGGCGGCCGCGCCACCGGCGTGCGCCTGTCCGACGGCACCATGCTGGCCGGCGAGCTGGTGCTGTCGACCTCCAGCGCGCCCGAGACCGTGCTGCACCTGCTCGGCGGCCGCTACGACGCCGAGCCCACGCGCGAGCGCATGGCGCGCTGGAAGATGTTCGACCCCATCGTGCTGGTCAGCTTCGGCGTCGAGGCGCCGTACGCCAGCGCCCCCAGCCTGCTGACCATCGACAACATCAAGCCGCTGTCGGTCGGCGGGCGCAGCACCGACACCCTCGGCGTGCGGGTGTGCAATGACGATCCCTGCTTCGCGCCCCCCGGCCACAGCGTGGTGCAGGCCCTGCTGCCCACCGACTACCAGTGGTGGGCCACCCTGGGCAGCCGCTACCCGGCCGAGAAGGACGCCCTGGCCGCCGCCACCATCGCCGCCCTGGAGCCGCACTTCCCCAACCTGGGCGCCGCGGTGCGCATGACCGATCTGGTCACCCCGCTGACCTACTGGAGCATGACGCGGGCCTGGCGCGGCGCCTTCGAGGGCTGGATGCCCAACGCCGACTCCATGTTCAACCACGTCAAGAAGACCCTGACCGGCCTGGGCGGCTTCTACATGGCCGGCCAGTGGGTCGAGCCCGGCGGCGGCGTGCCGACGTCGATCCTCAGCGGCCGCCAGGTGGTGCAGCTCATGTGTGACGACGTCGGCCAGCCCTTCGCGCCGACCGGCAAGACCTGATCGGCGCGCACGCCTCGCGAGTCCGCCTACCGGCGCGGGCGCTGCGTCTTCGACACCGACCGGATCACCACCGCTCCCTTGCCGCGCGGCATCGGTCGCTTCGCCAGCGCCAGCGCCCCCGCCACCAGCGCGCGCACCGCGGGCCGGTCCAGCATGCGCGCACCCTCCAGCAGCTTGAGGTGGCGCACCCTGGTGCCGCCACCCTCGAGCAGCCCTTCAGGATCGTCCAGCGCCGGTCCCCCCATCAGAAACAGGCTGGCGTGACGCGGATACACGGCGATCGACAGCACGATGTCCGCGGGCGCCTCGCTGCAAGAGAAGGCGATCGCCAGCGCATTGTAGTTGTCATAGACCAGCACGCTGGCGCCGGGCAGCCGCTTGCGCAGCTTGGCCACGGCGTCACGCGCGACCTTGGCCACCGCGGGGTCGAAGCGCGCGATGAAGGTCTCCAGCTGCCGGGCGGGGGTCGCCGCCTTCGCCATCAGCGCACCGCCTCCACGCAGGGCTGCCCGGCGGCGGCGACCACCGCGCCCCAGGGGCCGCTGCCGGGCGAGTAGTGCGCGAACACGCCGCACATCTCGTCGCTGGCGCCGGCGCCGTAGCGCACCACGGCGTCGGTCGGGTTCCTGAAGCGACACACGAAGCGCAGCCGTGTGCCGGCCTCCAGCGCGAGCGGCGGGTCGAAGCCGACCACCGGCGCGTCGGACCACGCCGTCGTGCTGTAGATCCGCTCGCCGTCGTGCGCGCCGCCGACCACGAAGGCGTCGACGCCGATGCCGCGCTGGTGCGTGTGCGACGCCAGCGAGTGCAGCGCGATGGCGCGGTCGGGCAGCGGGCAGCTGGTCTCCACGGTGGCCTCGCCGCGCGCGGGGATCTCGATGGCGTTGTTCATCAGCGCCAGCATCGCGATCGGGATCGGCGTGGCCCCCGCGGGCGCCGGCGTGAAGCGGGTCTCGATGGCGCCGGTGATGGGCGCGCTGCCCAGGTTGACGAAGTGGTACGACACGTTGAGGCGCTGGTGCGCGGCCAGCGCGAGGGCATACCCGGGCGGGAACTGCACCGCCCCGCTGCTGACCCCGACCGGCAGCGCCATCACCGGGTAGAAGTGCGTGCTGTCGTCGGGCGGGGCGTCCAGCCGCGAGTGGTGCAGGCCAGCCGGCGCCGTCCACTCGATGCGCTGCACCCAGACCGGCGCGGCGTTGGTCAGCGCGCCCTGGACGTCACGCTGCGCCTCGGCGCCGGGCGCCACCGGCGTGATCGCGAAGCGCGCCAGCAGCGGCGCGCCGGGGTCGCCGCCGTCGTCCTGCCCGCAGCCGGCGGGCCCGGCCAGCCCCGCCAGCGCCAGCGACGCAGCCAGCAGGCGCCGGCGCACGCTCAGGCCGCGCCCTGGCTGGGCCGGATGTGCACCTCGCCGGCCCCGGTCTGCTGGCGCCAGGCGTTGAACTTCATGAAGATCTTCACGAAGGTCTGCTGCGACTGCGGGTCCAGGTTCTCGTTGTAGTGCGGCGCGTGCATCATCACGTAGCGCCCGAAGTAGGTCAGCTGCTTCAAGATCAGCACGAACTGCGAGGGCAGCTGCAGATCGTGGCGGGCCGACATCGCGATGACCTTGGGGAAGAACTCCTCCAGCATCTCGGGCTTGTCGACGGTCAGCGCGCGCAGCGGCAGGAAGACCTCGGTGACGTCCTTGACGTAGGCGGCCCAGTCGATGGCCTCGCCGACCGCGCCCATGGCCTTGATGGCGCGCGCCATCTGCTCGCCGTCGCCCGACACCATGGCGCCGATCCAGTTGGCCAGCGCGGCGCGGTGGTCATCCGAGAAGCGCCCGAAGATGCCGAAGTCCAGGTACCCGAGGCGCCCGTCGTCGAGCACCATGATGTTGCCGGCGTGGATGTCGCCGTGGAAGAAGCCGCCCAGGAACACGCTGCTCCAGAACACCTCGCTGGTCGAGCGCAGCATCTGCACGGTGTCCGAGACCCGCGCGTCCACGCCCGCCTTGTCATCGATGCGCACGCCGAAGAAGCGCTCCATGGTCAGCACGCGCGGCGTGGTCAGCTCGCGGTGCACGCGCGGCGCGCACGCCAGCGGGTGCAGCTCCTCGCGCGCCAGCAGCGCGTTGAAGCTCTCGATGTTGTCGGCCTCCTTGAGGAAGTCGAGCTCCTCGCGGATGGTGCGCCGGAAGTCCTCGACGATGCCGCGCAGGTTGGCGCGGCGCAGCACCTTGCTGAACCAGGTCGCGGTGCGCGCCCACAGCCCCATCAGCGCCAGATCCTGCTCGATGCGCCCGCGGATCCCGGGACGCTGCACCTTGACCACGATGGGCGTGCCGTCCTGCAGCTTGCCGGCGTGGACCTGCGCGATCGACGCCGACGCCAGCGGGGTGTCCGACAGCTCGCTGAAGGCGCTGGTGGCGCGCTCGCCCAGCTCCTCGGCGAGGATGCGCTTGACGCGCGCCAGCGGGATGGGCCGCACGTTGTCGAGGCAGCGCGCGAACTCCTCGGTGGTGGCCTTGGAGAACGCCGTCGGGCTGGACGCGATCATCTGCCCGAACTTGATGTACGCCGGGCCGAGATCCTCGAACGCCAGCCGCACCGCGCGCGCCGTGGTGTAGTCCTTGCCGACCAGGCGCAGCTTGCGCCCGATGACCGGCGTCAGGCGCCGCGTGAACACCCAGGTCAGCACCACCATGCGCCGCGTCACCGGCACCAGCAGCACCAGCGCGATCACGCCCGCCACGATTCCAAGCACCCACAGCATCAGTACCGGCCAGGATAGCAGCAGTCGGCGTCAGCGCGCGTTGGCCGACACCGGCCGCGTGCCCGGGGCGGGATCCAGCGGCTGGCCGGTGTCATGGAAGGTCTCCGGCACGGTCTGGTTGAAGCGGCTCTGGCCGCCGCCGCCGGCCGGGCTGCGCTGGATCTGGAAGTGCAGATGGGCGCCGCAGGACCAGCCGGTCTCGCCGCTCAGCCCCACGATGTCGCCGCGCCGCACCAGCTGGCCGGCGCGCATGGTGGTGCTGTCGAGGTGCAGGTAGACCGATTCCAGGCCGTCGCCGCGATCGACCACGACATAGTTGGCATCGGCCGAGAAGGCGCTGTCACAGCCCCCGGTCCGGCTGTCACCCCGGGCCAGCCGCACGGTGCCGTCATGCGCCGCGCGCACCGGCGTCCCAATGGCCATGCCGAAGTCCCACGCCCACGCGGACAGCCCGACATGGCTGCCGGTGTTGTGCCCCTGTGTCACGGTGAAGGCGACGCCACCGGTCCACGGCAGCAGGAAGTCGTGGCCGGTTTGCGCCGCGGCGTCGGGCGCGGCGTCGGGGGCACCATCTGCGAACGCGACCGTGCCATCGCCGCCCGTGCCGGCGTCGCCCACATCGTCGTCGCCCGTGTCGCCGCCGCAGCCAGCCAGCCCGGTCGCCGCGACCACCGCGACCGCCGCGACGACAGTGACGACCGCGACCCTCGCGACCGCTGCGACTCGCGCGGCGAAGCTCGACCCGCGGCTGACCAGCCAGGACATCCCGGCAGTCTACCGCGGGCCGAGCCCGCCCGACACCCGCCGGCTCACTTCAGCTTGGCGGCCAGCACGTCGTGCTTCTCGATGTTGGGCGGTGACGCCAGCAGCTCGCCCGCCTTGGCCATCAGCGCGGCGGCGATGCGCCCGGTGAGATGGGCCTGGCGGCCGGCCTCGTCGTTGAACACGTCGAAGATGGCGAACGTGCTGGGGCCGAACTTGACCGCGAACCAGGCCACGGTGGTGGGCTCGTCGACGGCCAGGGGCAGCGCGCTCTTCAGGAAGGCCTCCAGCTCCTGCTCCTTGCCGGGACGGGCCTCGACGCGCAGATACAGACCAAGTCGCACCATCTGACACCTCCTTCACGCGAGCTTGCGTGTGGCCGGAACATAGTCGGACGCATGCACTCTCGCCATTGGCAGAACTGACAATCTTGCTATCATTCTCGCCATGGACGTCGCGGTGCTGGTGCTCGACCAGGTCTTCGATCTCGGGCTGTCGGCGGTGCTCGACACCCTGACCACGGCCGGCGAGCTGGCGCAGATGGCTGGCGGCCGGGCCCAGCCGCGGCCGCGCATGATCGGGCTGCGCCGCCACGTCGCGACCCAGCATGGCCTGACGGTGCCGGTGACGCCAGCGCGCGATGGCGCGCGACCCGACGTGGTGGTGGTGCCCGCGCTGGGCTGCAAGGTGCCCGACACGCTGCGCGCCGCGCTCGGGCGCAAGGACGTCCACGAGGCCGGTGAGCTGCTGCGCGGCTGGTCGCGCCAGGGCACCCTGCTGGCCGCCGCCTGCACCGGCACCTTCGTGCTGGCCGCCAGCGGCCTGCTCGACGACGGCCCCGCGACCACGACGTGGTGGCTGGTGCCGCTGTTCCGCGAGCTCTACCCGCGCGTCGACCTCGACGAGTCACGCATGATCGTCGAGGCCCGCGGCCGCGTCACCGCCGGCGCCGCGCTGGCCCACCTCGATCTCGCGCTCTGGCTGGTGCGTCGCAAGAGCCCGACGCTGGCGGCGCAGACCGCGCGCTACCTGATGGTCGACGCGCGCCCGTCGCAGGCCGCCTTCGCCATCCCCGATCAGCTGGCCCACGACGACCCCATGGTCGAGCGCTTCGAGCGCTGGGCCCGCGCCCACCTGGCCGACTTCTCGCTGGCCGCCGCCGCGCGCGCCGCCGGCACCAGCGAGCGCACCCTGGCGCGCCGCCTGCACGACGTGCTCGGCAAGTCCCCCCTCGGCTTCGTGCAGGAGCTGCGCGTCGAGCGCGCCGCCCACCTCCTGCAATCCAGCTCCGCCGACGTCGACAGCATCGCCGCCGAGGTCGGCTACCAGAGCGGCGTCACCCTGCGCACCCTGCTGCGGCGCAAGCTCGGCCGCGGCGTGCGCGAGCTACGCCGCGGGCGCTGAGCCCTTCGCGACCCCCAGCAGCTGAGCGTTCAGGCTCCCACCCTCGAACAGCATCTCGTTGAGCGCGGAGTCCAGGTCGACGCGCTGCGCGGTGCGCTCAGCAGCGTTGCGCTCCATCGCCAGCTGCGCCATGCGGCGCACCAGCTCCTTGATGAAGGCCGCGCTGACGCCGTCCGTCCGGCGGACCGCCTCGGCCTCGACCCCCGCGCCCATCCCCAGGCCAGCTCGATAAAGGTTCAGCAACCTGAGCCGCCCCTCGTCGTCGGGGAGCGGGAACTCGACCGCCTGATCGATACGCCCGGGACGCCCCGCCAGCGCCGGCTCCAGCGCTTCGGGCCGGTTGGTCGTGAGGATGAACAGGATCTCGGCGTCCTCGCGCAGGCCGTCCATCTCGTTGAGCACTCGGTTCAGCAGGCTCTCCTGGCCGGGCGTGTCGAGATCATCTCGATCGCGCGCGATCAGATCGACGTCCTCGATGACCATGATGGCCGGGCTCAAGAGCCTCGCCAGCGCCATGTACTCGTCGATCGCGGCCACCTGCTCGGCGGTCACGAGCAGCGTGGTGTGCTCGCGCAGCGCGGCCGCGAGGTAGCGGATCGTGTGCGTCTTTCCGGTCCCCGGCGGACCATAGAAGAGGAGCCCCTTCTTCACCGGCATCGACAGGGCCAGGAGGTTCTTCCGCTGCGCCAGAAACTGGAAGACGTTGCGTTCGAGCAGCGCCAGCGTCCGCTCCGGAAGAATCAGCTGCTCGCGCGCGACGGGACTCAGGCTGTGGACCACGATGTTGCCAGCGGCCATGCCCCGATAGCTCGTCTTGCACTCCAGCGACAGCACCTTGCCCCGGTAGGATGACGACAGCTGGATGGCCTGCTCGATCTCGAGGAAGTACCTCCGCGCCAGCTGGTGGCCGTCGGCTCCAGGCGGGACGGCGATCTCGACATGCCAGCCCCTCGACTCGCCGTAGGTCTCGTCCTTCGAGAGCAGCACCGCATGAGGGGTTCTTTCGTCCTTGATCAGCCAGAGTGCGCGATTGACGCAGCGAACCGGCTCGGCCTCGCCGATGTCGACCTCCTGGTACTGGAGCGGTGCGACCAGGATCGGGTCGCGCGCCGAATCGTAGAGCGCCCCAAACGTGAGGGTGTCGTGTCGACTCGACCCCTGGAGCCCGAGGCACTCGCCGGCTCCGAGCAACCGATCGATCGCGCGCTGGAGATCGGCACGGAGGTAGCTGGGAAACAGCCGACTCGTCGTGACCACGTCGTCTTCGATGGTGTCGAAGTGCTCATCGATGAGCTCGCGGACCGATGGATCTCGCATGCGCTGCAGCACGTCGATCCGCTGCATCCGCAGCGCCGCTTGCCGGGTCAGCAGGTCAAACGCCCCCGAGAGACACGTCGTGCAGATGCCAGCCCCCGCGACACCCATGTGCAATGCCCCTGAAGGCGTCGGCTTCAGGCAATAGCTGCAGTCGCTGAAGCCGGCATCGAGTGTCCGTTCACCCGCCACATCCCTCACCAGGGTGCTCGCCAGCCCGTCCCCGACACAGGCCCGACAGACCACCCGCGTCTTGCCGCGAACGACATCGGCCGCAGTTGCCGCCTCCCCACACAGGCCACATCGGTCCGCCTCGACTGCCTTCATGCCGAAGACCCTATCATCATGGTGATCTTCGTGAGCCTCGACGAGACCTGTGACCGAGGCCAGCTCACTGGGCTGGCATTCTGCAGCCCGCCGCGCGATCCTGCCGCCATGCGCTGGTCACTCATGTTGCTGCTGGGGCTGGCGCTGGTGTCGGCGGCCCAGGCGTCGAAGCCGGTCGAGGCCAACCTGGTCGGCTGCGTCGTCGGCGGCGCCTTCTACAGCGTCGAGCCGACCATCGCCTACCGCATCAGCCTGCCCAGCGGCCTCGACGTCGCCCCCTTCGAGGGCAAGCAGGTCTCGATGCACGGCAAGCTGATGCCGGGCGACCGCTTCGTGCTCGCCGACGGCGAGCAGCCGCAGGTCAAGGCGGCGACTTGCCCGGCCAAGGCGCTGCGCCTCATCAAGCACAACGAGGTCGTCGACCTGCGCGTCGCCGCCACCCGGGCCGCCACCGACGGCGACCACGCCGCCGCCGCCGACCTCATCGCCCGGGCCATGGCGACGCTGTCGCCGCCGAGCTGCGACACCTTCACCGATCGCGCCCACATCCTGGTCCTGGCCGGTGACCTGGCCGCCGCCCGGAAGGACCTCGCCGTCATCAAGGCGCACAAGAAGTGCAGCATCGACCGCCGGATGAACCCGCTCCTGCTGCAGGATCTCGGCAACCTGCTGCGTGACAAGGGCGACCGCCGCGCCGCCGTCACCGCGCTGCAGCTCGCCCTGGCCGCCTGCGACGGCGACTGGTGCCGCCCCGACATCAAGAAGGACCTCGCGACGGCCAAGCAGCCGTGAGCGCCGGCCGCCGCAGCGATGCGCTGCTGGCCGACGCCATCGCGTTTCGCCGCGACCAGCTGGCCCGCGCCGACGCCTGCGTGCGCGTGGTCGCGGGCGCGGCCGACGGGCTGCCCGGGCTGGTGGTCGACCGCTTCGGGGCGCTGCTGGTGGCCTCGAGCTACGATCCCGCGGGGCCCGGGGCGACCCTGCTGCCCGCCCTCGAGGCCGCCTTCACGGACTGCGCCATCCTGGTGCGCGCGCGCAACCCCGCGGGCACCGGTGGGCTCGAGTTCCACCCGGGCAGCCGCCCCGCACCGGAGTCGCTGGTCGCCAGCGAGGACGGCCTGCGCTTCGAAATTCGAAGCGACCCACGCCACGATTTCGGCCTCTTCCTCGAAGGTGTCGACGTAGCGGGGGATGTTCAGGTTGAAGTCGTTCTCGGCGATCTCCGCCGGCGTTGCCGCGCGCCGTGTGGCGTCGTCGTGCCTCACCACGCGCCGCAGCGCCGAGTGCCCGACGAGGAAGCCGGCGTTCGGCATCAAGGTGCCATCGAGCAGGTCGAGGTATTCGGCGGTGGTGCGCCAGTTCCACGGCACCCCGACGGCCAAGCTCTCGAGCGGCATG
>JBGASF010000157.1:0-17860 GCA_044229835.1 Polyangia bacterium
GTCGTCTCGCACTTCGTGGCCATCGGCGCGGTCATCGGCGAAGCCACCGGCGACGACGCGGTCATCCCGGTGCCGATGGCAAATGCGGCGATCAGCTCGTTCAGCGCCGGACACGGCGGCCTCCGCCTCCTCTCCGCCGCCACCACCGCCCACCGCGGCGACCCCGCCTCTATCAGTCCAACCACCCCCGGCAACCGCAGCACCTCGTCCACCGCCGGAATCCGCCCACCGCTGCTCGCGCCGCTCACGCCCCCACCATACCACCAGGCGCCGCCACCTCATTTCCGTGGCATGCTCCGCCCATGGCAGCATTCTCCCTGGAAACACGCCCAGGAAACGGCCGCACCCACGTCGTCATCGCCGGCCTGGTCGACGAGCAGGTCGACCTCAGCCCCATCACCTCCCTCGACGGCGTCGTCGAGCTCAACCTCAAGGGCATCCGCCGCCTCAACTCCGCCGGCGTCCGGGTCTGGGTCGACGCCCTGCGCACCCTCTCGAAACGCGCCCGCGTCGAGGTCGTCGAGGCCTCGCCCGCCGTGGTCGACCAGCTCAACATGATCTCCGGCTTCCTCGGCGGCGGCACCCTGCGCTCGTTCTACGGCCCCATGATGTGCGAGCGCTGCGACAAGGAGTCGAACCACCTGTTCGATGCCGCCGAGGTGCGCGACCTCGACCGCCTGCCGCCCGTCACCTGCGCGACCTGCAAGCAGCCGCTCGAGCTCGACGACGACGAGGACCGCTACATCCACTTCCTGCGTGAGCCGACCCGGGTGGGCTGAAAAGCGGCACTTGATGTCCATCCACTCGCTGTCCGCGCTGCTCGCAGCGATCGTGATCGCGGCCATTGGCCTCTCGGTCGTCCTGCGCGACTCGCGGCGGCGCAGCTTCCGCGCCTTTGCCTTCCTGTCCTTCGTGGTCGCCCTGTGGGAGCTCAGCTCCTTCCTGGGCGCCGCCTTCATCAACCGCGTCTTCGATCTGACCGCGATCTACTTCGCCATCGCCATCCCACCCGCGACGATCTACTTCTTCCGCTGCTTCCTCAGCGAGGATCCCACCGGCCCGCCGCCGCGCCGCCCCGCCCTGGCCATCACGGTCGGCACCGCGCTGGGCATCGCCGCGACCTGGTACGTCCTCTTCAAGCCCATCCACCTGCCGGTCTTCCTGTGGGACCTGCCGTTCGGGATCTACATCTATCTCGGCCTGTACTCGGCCTGCCTCGAGATCTACCGGGTCTACTCGGTCACCATCTCGCGGGTCGAGAAGCAGCGCATGGGCTACCTCATCGTCGGCACCCTGGCGACGACCACGCTGGCCTTCACGCAGTTTCTGCCCACGGTCAACGTCGCGCTGCCCACCACCGGCAACGTCCTCACCATCATCTTCCTCTACTTCCTGTCGCAGACCCTGTTCCGCTTCCGGCTCCTCGATCTGCAGGAGCTGTTCGGCAAGATGGTCGTCCTCGCCGCGCTGGTCTTCTTCCTGTCGCTGATCTACGGCGTCCTGGTCATCTGGGTCGGCGCCGACCAGCAGGGCATGTTCTTCTTCAACACCCTGGTGGCCTCGTTCGTCATCCTCATCCTCTACGAACCCGCGCGCGCCTTCCTCGAGAACGGCGTCAATCGCCGCCTGTTCCGCGAGAAGCACGAGCTGCGCCAGCGCCTGGAAGGGCTGCGCCGCGAGCTGGCCCAGACCATCGACGCTCCCCGCGTGGTGCAGCGCCTGCTCGACTCCCTGGGCGAGTCGCGCCGCGTCACCCACGCCTCGGTGTGGCTGCTCGACCGCGACGGCGCCCGCCTCGAGCTGGCCGGCCACTTCGGCCCGCGCCCGGCCGCCGCCCGCGTCGACCTGGCCGCGCTGCGCCCGCTGGCCGACCGCCTGCGCGCCACCGGCTACGTCACCCTGGAGGGCCTGCAGCGCGACCACGCCACCCGCGTGTCGCGCAGCGCCCACAACGCCAAGCCCGATCCCGAGCTGGAAGTGCTCGATCTGCTGGCCCAAGCACTTGACACCATGTCAGCATCCGCGTGCGTCGCCATGCTGGTCGAGGGCGGCGAGCTGGTCGGCTGCCTGGCCCTGCGCGACGAGCGCCTGCGCGAGGCCTACGCCACCGAGGAGCTCGACCACCTGCGCCTCTTGTGCACCCAGGCCGCCCTGGTGCTGCAGAACTCCGAGCTCTACGAGCGCATGAAGGAGCGCGACCGCCTGGCCGCCATCGGCGAGATGGCCGCCGGCCTGGCCCACGAGATCCGCAATCCACTGGGCGCCATCAAGGGCGCCGCCCAGCTGCTGCTGCCCAGCGCCAGCAACCCCGGCAACCCGGCCAGCCCCGACGCCCCCGCCGACGCCCCCAACGAGTTCCTCAACGTCATCGTCGAGGAGGTCAACCGCCTCAACAAGGTGGTGTCCCAGTTCCTCGACTATGCCCGCCCCTACCGCGGCGACCCTGCCAGCCTCGACATCAACCAGGTCGTGCGCAAGACCGCCCAGCTGCTCGAGGGCCAGGCCACCGAGGCTGACATCACCCTCGATCTCCAGCTGGAAGAGGGCCTGCCCCACGTCAACGCCGACGGCGAGCAGCTGCGCCAGGTCTTCCTGAACCTCGGCCTCAACGCCCTGCAGGCCATGGCCAGCGCGCCGGCCAACGGCAGCCCGCACCGCCTGCTCTTGCAGACCCGCATGCGCCGCCGCGCCCGCCGCGGCGAGCCGGCCCAGTTCGTCGAGGTCCGCTTCCACGACTCCGGCCCCGGCATCCCCGACGCGGCGCGCAAGAACCTCTTCATCCCCTTCTTCACCACCAAGGACAAGGGCACCGGCCTGGGCCTGCCCATCTGCCAGCGCATCATCCAGCACCATGGCGGCTCCATCGAGGTCAAGAGCGACCCCGGTCACGGCGCCACCTTCACCGTGCTGCTGCCGCGCGAGACCGACGGCGAGGGCGCCGCCACCACGACCGCCAAGCTGGTCGTCGGCCCGCGCAGCGCCCGCCCCGAAAGCTGAACGCCGCCCGCTCGTTATCTGTGACGCGGCTCGTTGACACAACCTCCTGCAAGGTCTACCAATCGAACATGCGAATGCACTCCAGCTCACGGGGCGCGCTGCTGGCGATCGCGCTGGCACTCGGCGCCCTTGCTCTCGAGCGTACGGCGACCGCCCAGGTCCCGACCGACTCCCCCAACGACCCGGCCATGCAGCAGGCCAAGGTCTTCTTCGACGAGGCCAACGACCTCTACGGCCGCCAGCTGTACACCGAGGCGGCCATGAAGTTCCGCGAGGCCTACGACTCCAAGCCGCTGGCCGCCTTCCTCTTCAACGCCGGCGTGGCCTATGAGAAGGCCAAGAACCTGCAGCAGGCCATCGAGCTGTTCCGGCGCTACCTGTCGGAGAACCCGACCGCGCAGGACCGCGCCAAGCTGGAGAAGCGCATCGCCGGCCTGGAGCAGATCCTGAACCCGACGCCGGAGCCGTCGCCCGATCCCAAGAACCCCGACGGCCAGCCGCCGCCCGTGGTCAAGCCGCCGGTGCTCGAGGCGGTCAACCTGCGCGGCATCGTCAACGTCGAGACCAAGCCGCCGGGCGCCAAGATCTACCTCGACAACAAGCGCACCGGGTCGCTCGGCTCGGCGCCGTGGTCGGCCTCGCTGGAGGGCGAGCACACCCTGATCATCGAGGCCAAGGGCTTCAAGCCCGAGACCAAGAAGATCTCGCCCTCGGCTGACAAGATCCTCGAGATCTACATCGCGCTGTCGAAGGAGGACTACCTCGGCTACGTCGAGATCACCTCCAACGTGCCCAAGGCCGAGGTCTACTTCGACAACAAGGCCAAGGGCTCCATCGGGCGCACGCCGTACACCGGCTTCCTGAAGCCCGGCAAGCACAAGCTGTGGGTCGAGCGCGACGGCTACGAGCCCATCGAGAAGGAGCTCGACATCAAGGCCGGCAAGGCCCACGAGCAGTCCATCCAGCTCGAGCCCATCGCCTACGGCTGGGTCGAGGTGCGCGCGCCCGGCCTGGCCGGCGCCGCGCTGTACGTGGACGGCAAGAAGACCTGCATCGTCCCCTGCAAGGCCCCGGTCGACGCCGGCAAGCGCCGCATCAGCGTGCGCAAGGGCGGCAAGAAGAGCTACTCGCAGAAGATCGAGATCGGCCGCGCCACCTCGACCAACTTCAAGGTCGCGCTGGCCAACAAGCCGTCGCGCTTCGACGCCTACCTGGCGCTGTTCGCCTCCGCCGGCTTCATCGGCGGCGGGATCTACTTCGGCATGAAGTCGGCCGACGCCTACGACTCGCTGGAGGCCGACATCAAGGCGCTCGGCGGCGCGCCCATCGACTCGGGCGACTCGCGCTTCGACGACGGCAAGCTCAACGCCTACATCGCCGACGGCATGTTCGCGCTGGCCGGCGTGACCGGCCTGCTCGGCACCTACTACCTGTTCCGCGACAAGGGCGCCAGCTCGCAGGGCGTCTACCAGTCGAAGTCGCTGGTCGGGAACGACAATGAGTGGCGCCCGATCATCAAGGCCGACGTGATCGACGGCAAGAGCTGGATGCTCGGCGGCGAGGTGACGTTCTGATGCGCGCCCACGGACTCGGACTCCTGACCACGCTGGGCGCCGGGCTGCTGGCGGCGAGCTGCAGCTTCTCGCGCTTCGACGACCTCAAGGGTGACGCCAAGGCCAAGGTGCTCGACAGCCCGTTCGGCGGCGGCGACTACGGCGAGGTCCTGGTCACCACGCGGCCCGCGACCGGCGAGCCGCGCCTGCTGGTGGCGGCGCGCGGCCAGGCCCGCGACCTGGCCTTCTACACCTTCACCCCCGCGGGCGGCGCCGACCTGCTCAAGCTGCGCGGCGGCGGCATGAACCTGACCGACACCGCGCGCCTCATCGACGGCCCCATCGGCGACGTCGCCGCGGCGCCCAACGGTGACATGGGCGCCCTGGTCGGCAGCGCGGCCTCGGCCAACCGAACGCTGTACTTCCTCGACTTCGACGCCAACGGCGCCCCGCGCGGCCGCGCCCTCAGCTCGCCGGCGCAGTTCACCCCCGGTTTCGGCGAGAACTCGCTGGCCATGGGTGACTTCTTCAAGAACGCCCCCGCGGCGCCCACCGACGGCGAGACCGACGCCGTGGTCGCCGGCATCCGCGAGCTCTACCTGTATCCGCAGCAGGGCCTCGGCGGCAGCGTGGCGCGCTGCCGGCTGCCGGGCGCCGATCTGCAGAAGGGCCGCCTGGCCGGGGCCGACTTCATCGGCGGCAACGACCTCAGCGAGCTGGCCATGGGTCAGCAGCGCGCCGGCGTGCCCGGGTCGGTCAGCTTCTTCACCGTGGCCGACTTCACCCAGCTGGAGTTCCAGGGCATCAGCAACAGCACCCAGGAGGCCACCCGCATGTGCACCGCGGTGGGCACCAGCATCCCGGCGCCCGGCGGCGAGGCCTCGTTCGGCGCCACCGTGGTCGCGGGCAACGTGATCGGCGGCCCCGAGATCGACCTGGTGGTCGGCGCGCCCGAGCAGAACGTCATCTACATCTTCCCGGGCAGCGCCGCCGGCCCGCTGGTCGCCGGCTCGAAGAAGATCGACATCAGCCCCGCGGTCGGCAAGTTCGGCACCGCCATCGCCATCCTCGACCTCGACGGCGACGGCAAGAACGAGCTGGCCATCGGCGAGCCCCGCTTCGTGCCCCCCGGCGGCGACACCGAGGCCGGCCGCGTGCACCTGTACGCCCTCAAGAGCGACGGCGACTTCCAGGCCCTCGGCGTCCTCAACGCCCACGAGTTCTCCAGCGAGCACTTCGGCCGCGGCCTGGCCGCCCTCAAGTTCAGCGCCGGCGGCAAGACCGTCGACCAGCTGGTGGTCGGCGAGCAGGAGCAGGTCGTGGTCTACTTCGACACCAACCTGCGCTTCTCCGGCGGCGGCCTGACCCTGTCCGACGCCGACGAACGCGTCAGATAGTTTCAGCCTCTTCTCTCCCCCGCACGGTCACGGTCACGGTCACGGCCCACGGTCCACGGTCCACGTGTCCCGCCGCACGACCCACGAAGATCAACCACAACAGGATCATGCCTGGGCCGTGGGCCGTGGGCCGTGGGCCGTGAAACCGTGACCGTGACCGTGACCGTGACCGTCGGAGCCAGGCGGATAGTCCCACTATCCCCACAACTTCCACGCCGCCCCTAGCCAGGTCCGCCCACGGTGCTAACGTGTGCCCCATGCGGCCCTGGAAAGACCCTCGCGTCATCATCCGCCACTGCGACAGCTACGATCCCGCGCGCATTCGCACCATCATTCGCGAGGGGCTCGAGGAGCTGAACCTGCGTCCGCGCGGGCGCACCCTGGTCAAGCCCAACATCGTGGCCGCCGGCCCGCTGTTCGAGCATGCCCACACCCGGGTCGAGTTCATGGAGGGCGTCCTCGGCGCGCTGAAGGACCGCGCCGACTCCTCGATGAGCGAGCTCGCGGTCGGCGAGCGCTGCGGCATCACGGTGCCCACGCGCAACGCCTTCGAGGGCGCCGGCTACAACCCGATGCTCAAGCGCATGAACGTGAAGCGCTACTGCTTCGAGGAGGAGCAGCAGGTCGAGATCCCGCTGACCCACCCCGAGCGCCTGCGCGACTACCTGTACACGCCCGAGCCGGTCGCCAAGGCCGACTTCTTCGTCAACACGCCCAAGTTCAAGGCCCACCCCTGGACCACGGTCACCTTCTCGATGAAGAACTACATCGGGATCCAGGACGACCGCCACCGCCTCATCGATCACGACCATCGCCTCAACGAGAAGGTCGCCGACCTGCAGTACATCGTGCAGCCCGAGTTCATCGCCATCGACGCCATCATCGCGGGCGAAGGCCGCATGCTGACGCCGATCCCGTTCCCCATGAACCTCATCATCATGGGCAACAACCAGGTCGCCTTCGACTCGGTGTGCTGCCAGATCATCGGCATCGACCCCAGCACCGTCGAGCACATCAACTTCGCGGCCAAGCGCAACTTCGGCCCGATGGAGATGGACAAGATCAAGATCACCGGCGACGTCACCCTCGACGAGGCCAAGGCGCGCTGCAAGGGCTTCCGCTCCGGCCTGATCCGCGTCGAGAAGTACTTCGAGGGCACCCACATCAGCGCCTACGCCGGCACCCCGCCCGAGCCCGAGCGCACCCAGTACTGCTGGGGCGGCTGCCCGGGCGCCATCGAGGAGGCCATCGAGATCCTGCGCCTGTTCGACAAGGACACCGACACCAAGATGCCGCGCCTGCACGTGGTGTTCGGCAACTACAAGGGGCCCATCGACGCGCAGCCCGGCGAGAAGGTCGTCTTCATCGGCGACTGCTCGGTGTGGGAAGGCCAGCTGCCCAAGGCCAAGGGCGGCAGCGAGCTGGTCCAGATCAAGTCGACCTACAAGGACCGCTCGACCAAGGACCCGCTGCACGCCAAGCACGACGACATCTACGCCAAGATGCTGTCGGTCGCGGCCCGCCTGCGCGCGGCCAAGAACTCGCCCTGGGTGCGCTTCGAGGGCTGCCCGGTCAGCGTCGCCGAGCAGGTGCTGTTCCTGGTCCAGCTCGGCGGCCTCAACAACCCCTTCTTCGACAGCTCGCAGGCGGTCGCCTTCAACAAGGCCTACCTGCAGTGGAAGTCGATGGTGGCCTGGAAGCGCCTGACCGGCACGCCGTACCAGAAGGCCGGCCCCGCCGCCCGTGGCGAGGCCGCGCCGGTGGTCGATCAGACCCGCGACTGATACAACGTCCTCGTGTCCCCCGCCGCACCCGCCGAACATCGTGACCGCGTCCTCGTCGTCGAGGACGAGCCCAACCTGCGCCGCGTGCTGGCCGC
Source organism: Polyangia bacterium (assembly GCA_044229835.1). Classification (GTDB taxonomy): domain Bacteria; phylum Myxococcota_A; class Polyangia; order Haliangiales; family JADYYK01; genus JADYYK01. The sequence continues at coordinate 7,827 of JBGASF010000157.1, forward strand.
CATGATCGAGCGCGCCGGCTTCCACGCCGTCACCGCCAACGACGGCGAGGACGGCCTGCGCCGGCTCGACGACAGCTTCGCCGCAGTGGTCACCGATCTGCGCATGCCCAAGGTCGACGGCATGACGCTGCTCAAGCAGGCGCGGGTGCGCTGCCCCGACGTGCCGGTCATCATGATCACCGCGCACGGCTCGGTCGACAACGCGGTCGAGGCGGTCAAGGCCGGCGCCTTCGACTACATCGAGAAGCCCTTCGAGCACGACCACCTGCTGCAGGTCATCGAGAAGGCGGTGTCGACGCACGATCTGGCCAGCGACGACGCCCGCGTGCACGAGCTGCCCGCCGGCGCCGACGGTCGCTCGCGCCTGGTCGGCGACAGCCCCGCCATCAAGCAGATCTATGCCCTGGTCGAGAAGGTCGCCTCGACGCCGTCCACCGTCCTCATCACCGGCGAGAGCGGCACCGGCAAGGAGCTGGTCGCCAAGGCGCTGCACGAGCAGTCGTCGCGCGCCGAGCGGCCCTTCATCAAGATCAACTGCGCCGCCATCCCCAAGACCCTGATGGAGAGTGAGCTGTTCGGCTACGAGAAGGGCGCCTTCACCGGCGCCGTCGGCTCCAAGCCGGGCCGCTTCGAGCTGGCCCACGAGGGCACGCTGTTCCTCGACGAGATCGGCGAGATCCCGGTCGAGACCCAGGTCAAGCTGCTGCGCGTGCTGCAGGAGCGCGAGTTCGAGCGCGTCGGCGGCATCAAGACCATCAAGGTCGACGTCCGCCTGATCACCGCGACCAACCGCGACCTGGAGCGCGAGATCAAGGCCGGCAGCTTCCGCGAGGACCTGTTTTACCGCCTGAACGTGGTGCCCATCCACATCCCGCCGCTGCGCGAGCGCCGCGAGGACATCCCGGTGCTGGTGCGCCACTTCGTGGCGAAGTTCAACGAGCGCCTGGAGCGCCGCATCGTCGACGTCGACGACGCCGCCATGCAGCGCCTCCTGGCCTACCACTGGCCGGGCAACATCCGCGAGCTCGAGAACGTCCTCGAGCGCACCATCGTGCTGGCCGACGGCCCGGTCATCCGCGCCAGCGACCTGCCCACCGAGCTGGGCCAGAGCGCGGCGGCAGCCTCGGCCGCGCAGGCGTCGGCGGCGGCCGCCGTCACCGGCACCGGCCCGCACGCCGCCGCCACGCCCGGCCAGGTCCCGACCGGCGCCGGCGCCAGCTCGGGCCCCACCCCCACCGGCGCGGCATCCGACGATCCCCGCCCGCACACCGGGGCCCTCAAGGACGCCGTCCGGGCCGAGACCGAGCGGGTCGAGCGCGCCCTCATCCTGCGCGCCCTGGAGGACACCGGCGGCAACGTGACCCAGGCCGCACGGCGCCTCAAGATCAGCAGGAAGAGCCTCCAGATCAAGATGAAGGAGCTGGGGCTCCGCGAGAAGGCTGGTTGACCCCCGATCCCGACCCGGGTACCCTCGCGACATCCCTATGGCTTTGCGTCCTCGCGATCTGTGGCTTGGCCTGATCCTCGGCTCAACCCTGCTGGCCCGTTCGGCCCTCGCGGCCGAACCGACCGTGATCACCAGCGCCACCGAGGACAAGATGTTCTCGGCGCACTTCACCGTCGACTACGCGTACGCCAGCAAGACCGCCGGGATCTTGCGCGAGACGCCGATGGGGACGATGCCGGGGCAGCCCAGCAACCGCGTCCACGACCTCATCTACAAGAGCTCGCGCCACACCATGAACGTGCGCGGCGCCTTCGGCTTCTTCCACGACATCGAGGTCCACGTCGCGCTGCCCATCATCATCAGCGACGCGCGCCACCTCGAATATGACGACACCGACGCGACCTCGTCGCCGACCGTCACCGAGGGGATCCTGCCGGCCAGCGGCTTCGACGCCAACAACGACGTGCCGTCGACCTCGGGCAAGACCGTCTTCATCGGGCCGGATCGCTCGGGCCTCGATCAGATCTGGCTGGGCGCACGCTGGGCGCCGCTGAACCAGCGCCGCGACCCGTCCAAGCCGACCTGGACCATCGGTGGCGAGTACCGCATCGAGATCGGCGACACCATGAAGTTCAACCGGACGATGGCCAAGGCCAACACCGGCGTCGGCCGCGGCGTCAACGAGTTCTACCTCGACACCTCGATCTCGCGCCGCATCGGCTGGGCCGATCCCTTCGTGACCTTCTGGTGGCTGTACCCGACCGCCAACGACGGCTCGAACTACCCCACCTTCCCGCTCTCGATCGGCCAGGAGGACAAGCAGCCGCAGCAGCGCGCCGGCACCCGCTTCGGCTTCGAGTCGATCGTGTGGGAGCAGCCCGACCAGCAGCGCCGCATCGGCATCGAGGTCGCCACCCGCGTCGAGGCGACCTTCCAGGGCCGCGGCTACTCGGAGATGTGGGAGGCCTTCTCGACCAGCCCCGCGTTCATGATCAACCCCGACCCGGGCAACACCATGCCGGGCACCCCGGGCGCCATGCTGCAGCCGCACCCAGGGACCACCGTGATCGAGAACTACGCGACGTTCGGCGGCGAGATGGCCATCCGCGGCCAGCTCGGCAAGCTGATCCAGTTCCGCGTCGGCGGCGGCTTCACCTACGACCAGGGCCACGCCATCACCTTCGATGACGCAGGCAAGGATCGCCCCAACTCCACCACCGACGACATGGACAGCGTGGTCACCCCCGGCACCGTCGAGGAGAACCCGCTGCACTTCCGCACCATCGACCTCCCCGGCAAGCGCTACCGGGTCGATTCGTCGACCACCTGGGAAATTTTCGTGATGGGGAAGATCCTGCTCTAGGTACCAGCGCTCGCCTGTGACAGCGGGCGGTTAGACGAGCTGGGATCGATGTAGGAGGGCACCTCCTCCGCCCGCGCTTGACGGTTGTCAAGAACGCGGCCGGCGGAACGCGCACCCTCGCTGCATAAATCCATGACGACAGATCTCGTGATCGGAATGGCTGGCTCGGGGGGTGACGGCATCGTCTCCGCAGGTGAGGCGCTGCTGTCTGCCGCTGCCAGCGAGGGCTACCACGCGATGATGACCAAGAGCTTCGGCTCGCAGATCCGCGGCGGCGAATCCAGCTGCCGCGTGCGTCTGTCGACGGAGCCGGTGCTCAATCCAGGCGGCACCCTGGACGTCGCGGTGGCGTTGAACTGGGACGACTTCCTCAAGTTCGGAGGTGAGCTGCCGGTCGGCGGCAACACGGTCGTGATCTACGAGAGCAAGACCGGCGTGGCCCCCGACAAGCTGCCGCTGACGGGCGTCGTCCCGGCCGAGGTCTTCCCGGTGCCGCTGCAGGATCTGGCCAAGGAGTTCGCCGGCACCGAGAAGGCCAAGAACACGGTCATCCTGGGCCTGCTCGCGGGCTGGTTCGGCGTCGGCAGCAAGGGCGTCCTGGCCGGCCTCAAGAAGCGCCTGGCCAAGAAGGGGCCCGAGCTGTTCGAGGCCAACGAGCGCGCCTTCCAGGCCGCGCTGCGCTACGCCGCCGAGCACCCGCTGGCCCGGCCGCGCTCGCTGCGCGCGCCGCCCAAGCTCCTGCCCAAGCTGCTGACCGACGGCAACGACATGTGCGCCGCCGCGGCCATCTTCGCAGGCTGCCAGTTCTTCAGCGGCTACCCCATCACACCCTCGACCGAGATCATGCAGTTCATGTCGCGCGAGATCTGGAAGTACGGCGGCGCGCTGGTGCAGTGCGAGGACGAGATCGCCGGCATCGGCGCCGCGGTCGGCGCGTCGTTCGCGGGCAAGAAGGCCATGACCGCGACCTCGGGCCCCGGCATGTCGCTCAAGGCCGAGATGATGGGCCTGGCGACCATCGCCGAGCTGCCGCTGGTCATCGTCAACGTGCAGCGCGGCGGGCCGTCCACCGGCCTGCCCACCAAGACCGAGCAGGCCGACCTGTTCCAGGCCGTGTTCTCCGCCCACGGCGACGTGGCGCGCCCCATCCTGGCGCCGACCTGCGTGGCCGACTCGTTCGGCCTCACCGTCGAGGCCTTCAACATGGCCGAGGAGTACCAGACCCCGGTCATCATCCTGTCCGACCAGGAGATCTCGCAGCGCAAGGAGACCTGCGACCCCATCGACACCTCCACGCTGCGCGTGGTCGACCGCCTGGTGCCCGGCCCGGCCGAGCTCGAGGACTACAAGCGCTACCGCTTCACCGAGACCGGCGTCAGCCCCATCAGCCACCCCGGCATGCGCGGCGGCAACTACCTGGCCGCCGGCATCGAGCACAACGAGCACGGCGACCCCACCGCCAACGGCGTCATGCACGCGCGCATGAACTCCAAGCGCTTCGACAAGCTGCGGCCGCTGCAGGCGCGCAAGGACCTGTTCAAGGTCTATGGCGACCCCGACGCGCCCTTCGCCCTGGTGGCGTGGGGCTCGACCGCGGGCGTCGCGCGCGAGGCGCTGGCGCTGGCCCAGGCCGACGGCCTCAAGGCCAAGCTGCTGGTGCCCTACCTCCTGTTCCCGGTCGCCACCGCGGCGTGGACCAGCTTCTTCGCCGGGGTGCAGGCCGGCCTCATCGTCGAGCAGAGCCACCAGGGCCAGCTGTACCGCCTGCTGCGCATGTACCTCGACCTGCCGCGGGGCGTGGCCTCGTTCGCGCGCAGCGGCGCCAACCCGTTCCAGCCCAAGGAGATCGTCGCCAAGCTGCGCCGGCGTCTCGACAACCAGCGCACCGACCGCGACGGTCAACCGCACGAAGAGTAGAGGAGGACCCGGCCGTGACCCTGACTGCCAAGGACTTCAAGAGCGACCTGAAACCCATCTGGTGCCCCGGCTGCGGCGATTTCGGCGTGGTCCAGGCCATGTACCGCGCGCTCGCCGCCATCGGCCGGCCCCCGCACGAGATCGCCTTCGTGTCGGGGATCGGCTGCTCGAGCCGCATCCCGGGCTACACCACCGCGTACGGCTTCAACTCCGTGCACGGGCGCGCGCTGCCCATCGCGCAGGGCATCAAGCTGGCGCGCCCGCAGCTGCTGGTGCTGGCCGCGGGCGGCGACGGTGACGGCTTCTCGATCGGCGGTGGCCACGTGCCGCACGCCATCCGCCGCAACATGGACATCACCTATGTGGTGATGGACAACCAGATCTACGGCCTGACCAAGGGCCAGCTGTCGCCGACCTCGCCGCGCGGCCTGCAGACCGTGACCTCGGTGGGCGGCAGCCTGGAGCAGCCCATCAACCCGCTGCTCTATGTGCTGGCCTACGGCGCCGGCTTCGTGGCCCAGGGCACGCCGGCCGACATGGCCGGGCTGACCGCGGTCATCGAGGAGGCCATCCGCTACCCCGGCTTCGCGTTCGTCAACGTGCAGTCGCCGTGCGTGACCTACGGCCAGGAAAACCAGCAGATCAAGGCCCACCGCGAGCAGATGAAGACGCTGGCCTCGCTGGGCCACGACCCCACCAACATGGCCGACGCGCTGGCCCGCGCGCAGCACTACGGCAGCGAGCTCTACACCGGCGTGTTCTACAAGAACCCGCAGCCGCCGCAGACCTTCGAGGCCCAGGCCCGCGAGCGTCAGACCCAGCTGGGTCCGTCCGCGCGGCCGCGTGACCGCATCCTCGACATGTTCCGCCAGCAATAGGAGCCGCGATGCCGACCAAGGGGATCGACTACCGCACCATCAGCCTGCGTGACGCGCTCGACCTCGCGGTGCTGGTCGAGGAGGAGGCCAAGGAGCGCTACCTCGAGCTGGCCGACCAGATGGAGCTGCACCACACGCCCGACGCCGAGGGCTTCTTCCGCTTCATGGCCGACAACGAGGACAAGCACCGCGTCGAGCTGCTGGAGCGCCGCCACAAGCTGTTCAATCACCAGCCCTCGGGCGTCACCCGCGAGATGCTGTTCGACGTCGAGGCGCCCGACTACAGCGAGGCGCGCGTCTTCATGACCGCGCGCGAGGCGCTGGAGACCGCGCTGCGCAGCGAGACCAAGGCCTGGACCTTCTTCGACAAGGTGCTGCCGCAGCTGGTCGACATCGGGGTGCGCGCGCTGTTCGAGGAGCTGCGCGCCGAGGAGGTCCACCACCAGGAGCTGGTGCGCCGCGAGCTCGCCAAGCTGCCCCCCGACGACGCCTTCTGCCACGAGGACTTCGCCGACGAGCCGGTCGGCCAGGACTGAGGCCGCGATGCCGACCATCACCGAACGGCAGCAGTTCTCCGAGACCACGTTCCTCTGGAAAGTCCACGCGCCCGACGTGGCGCGCTCGGCCCAGCCGGGCCACTTCGTGATGCTGCGCCTGCACGACCACGCCGAGCGCATCCCGCTCACGGTGGCCGACTACGACCGCGAGGCCGGCACCATCACCATGGTCATCCAGGCCCTGGGCAAGACCACGCGCGAGATGCGCGACCGCTACGCCGAGGGCGACAGCTTCGCCGACTTCGCCGGCCCGCTGGGCGTGCCGCAGCACATCGAGAAGGTCGGCCACGTGGCGCTGATCGGCGGCGGCCTCGGGGTCGCGCCGGTGTTCCCGCAGCTGCGCGCCTTCAAGCAGGCCGGCAACCGCACCACGTCGATCATCGGGTTCCGGTCGAAGCCGCTGCTGTTCTGGCAGGACCGCTTCGCGGAGTGGTCGGACAGCCTGGTGGTGTGCACCGACGACGGCAGCTTCGGGCGCCCCGGCTTCGTGACCGCGGCGCTGAAGGAGCTGTGCGAGCGCGATCCGCCCGACCTGGTCATCGCCATCGGGCCGCTGCCCATGATGCGCGCGTGCACCGAGGTGACGCGGCCGTTCGGGGTCAAGACCATGGTGTCGCTCAACGCCATCATGGTCGACGGCACCGGCATGTGCGGCTCGTGCCGGGTCAAGATCGGCAGCGAGGTCAAGTTCGCCTGCGTCGAGGGGCCCGACTTCGACGGCCACCTGGTCGATTTCCCCGAGCTGGAGGCGCGCCAGAAGCGCTTCCACCCCGAGGAGACCGAGGCCACCAAGCGCTACGACCACGTGTGCAACCTGGAGCTCGAGCTGTTCGAGAAGGAGACCCGCAACTACAAGAAGATCCGCGAGCTGGCGCCACGCCAGGTCAAGATGCCCGAGCGTGACGCCGGCGAGCGCGCGCGCAACTTCCTCGAGGTCAACCTGGGCTACGGCCTGCCCGACGCGCTGGCCGAGGCCGAGCGCTGCATCCAGTGCGTCAAGCCGACCTGCATCGCGGGCTGCCCGGTGGCCATCGACATCCCACGCTTCATCCGCCACCTGCTGGTGCGCGATCTCGACGGCGCCCTCGACGTCATCCGCGAGTCGAGCATCTTCCCCTCGGTGTGCGGCCGGGTCTGCCCGCAGGAGTCGCAGTGCGAGGCGCAGTGTGTGATCGCCAAGAAGATCGAGCCGGTCGCCATCGGGCGGCTGGAGCGCTTCGTGGGTGACCACGCCCGCGCGCGCCAGGCGCCGGGCGCCAGCGCGGTCACGCCGGGGCGCCTGGGCAAGGTCGCCATCGTCGGCTCGGGGCCGGCCGGGCTGTCGTGCGCGGCCGATCTGGTGCGCGACGGCGCCGACGTCACGGTGTACGAGGCGCTGCACGTCATCGGCGGCGTGCTGCGCTATGGCATCCCGTCGTTCCGGCTGCCACGCGACATCATCGATCGCGAGGTCCAGGGCCTGCGCGAGCTGGGCGTCAAGATCGAGACCAACAAGGTCATCGGCAAGACCTTCACGGTGCCGCAGCTGCTCGGCGACATGGGCTTCGACGCCGTCTTCCTCGGCGTCGGCGCCGGCGCGCCCAGCTTCCTCGGCATCCCCGGCGAGGGCGCCGGCCAGGTCTACAGCGCCAACGAGTTTCTCACCCGCGTCAACCTGATGGGCGGCGATCGCTTCCCGTTCGCCGACACCCCGGTCGCCATGGGCAAGAGCGTGGTCGTCATCGGCGCCGGCAACACCGCGATGGACTGCCTGCGGGTGGCGCGCCGCCTGGGCGCGCCCGAGGTGCGCTGCGTGTACCGGCGCTCCGAGGCCGAGGCGCCCGCGCGCATCGAGGAGCTGCGCCACGCCAAGGAGGAGGGCATCGACTTCTTCTTCCTGCACGCGCCGGTCGAGATCCTGGTCGGCAGCAAGAACGAGGTGCGCGGCCTGCGTGTCGAGAAGATGACGCTGGGCGAGCCCGACGAGCGCGGCCGGCGCAAGCCGATGCCCACCGGCGAGATCGTGGAACTGGCCTGCGACACCGTGATCTACGCGCTCGGCACCAAGGCCAACCCGATCGTGACCCGGTCGACCCCGGGCCTCAGCCTGACCAAGTGGGGCTACATCGTGGCCGACGAGCAGACCCAGGCCACCAACGTGCCGGGCGTGTTCGCCGGCGGCGACATCGTGACCGGCGGCGCCACCGTCATCCTGGCCATGGGCGCGGGCCGTCGCGCCGCGCGCGCCATCGGCGCCTACCTGGCCGGCGGCAAGCAGTGGCCGCTGACCCGCGAGGCCACCGTGGCCTACGTGCCAGGCAGCGAGGCCGCGACCAGCATCGGCCCGCCCATCGCCGTGGAGATCCACCACACCTGTCAGCGCTGTCATCGCCCGCTCGACGCCCCGGGCACCGACGGCGAGGACTACGTGTGCTGCGCCGGCGCCCGCCTGGAGTGGCGCTGCATGTCGTGCAGCAAGGTCAGCGAGGGCTTCGCCTTCCCGTATGGCCTGTGCCCGGCCTGCGGCGGCGTGCTCGAGATCCTCGACCCGCGCAAGCTGATCGCCACCGCCGCGCTGGAGCCCATCCGCGCCGCCTTCGAGATCGAGCTCGGCGGCATGGCCTTCTACACCCGGGCAGCCAGCCAGACCCGCGATCCCGCCCTGGTCGACCTGTTCAAGAGCATGGCCGAGATGGAGCGCGAGCACATGGAGACGCTGTCCCGGCGCTACCACACCGACCCGCCGCCCCCGGCCGCCGAGCGCGCCATCCAGCACGCCGCCATCTTCGGCGGCACCGAGCACACCCCCGGCGATCCCATCAACCTGTTCCGCATCGCCATCGCCTTCGAGGAGCGCGCCGCGACCTTCTTCCACGAGCGCACCGTGCACACCGCGCCGGGCTCGCTGGAGCGCCGCCTGTACGAGGAGCTGGCCGCCGAGGAGCGCGAGCACGTCGCGCTGCTCAAGACCGAGCTGGTGCGCTACCGCCAGGGCAAGCCTGGGCTGCTCTCGGTGGGCTGACCGGGCGGGCGCCGGTCAGCCGAAGGCCAGGCAGGTCATGGCCAGCGAACCGAAGGAAAATCCCCGGTAGATCTCGGTCATGGTGTCGCCGGCGCGCGCGGCGCCGACGGCGAACAGCAGCGGGTCATAGTGCTCGGTGCTGGGCACCGCGAGGCGGGCCTCGTGGTGCGAGCGAAACTGGCACAGGGCGTCGGCGTCCAGCGCGCGCGCCCGCGCCACCGCCCAGGCGTCGAAGTCGTGCGCCCAGTCGGGCACCGGCGCGCCAGCGTCGTCGAACGCCAAGAGGCCCAGGTTGTGCACCACGCCGCCGCTGCCGATCAGCGCCACCCCGTCGTCGCGCAGCGGCGCCAGCGCGCGCCCCATGCGCACCACGTCCTCGGGCGTGCGCCGCCGCGGCATCGACACCGCGACCACCGGCAGGTTGGCCGCCGGCACCATGTGCCGCAGCGGCACCCACACGCCATGATCGAAGCCGCGCTCGAGATCCAGCCCCGAGCGCAGCCCGCCCGCCCCCAGGAGCGCCACGACCTCCGCGGCCAGCTCGGGCTGCCCTGGCGCCGGATACTGCAGCTCGTACAGTTCCCGGGGAAAACCGCCAAAATCGTGCACGGTCGCGGGCCGCTCCGCGCCGGTCACCAGCCACGCCGCCTTCGACGTCTCCCAGTGCGCCGACACCACCACGATGGCCCGCGCGCCCTTCAGCGTCGCGCCATGCCGCCGCAACGCCTGCACATAGTCGTCCTCCGCCATCGCCACCGTCGGCGCCCCATGGCTGACAAACGTCACGCTCACGCCTCGTCCTCACCCCTCGTGCCCGTGCCCGTGCCCGTGCCCGTTTCCGGGTTCTCTCCCGCTCCCGCTCCGACCCCCG
>JBGASF010000158.1:0-17849 GCA_044229835.1 Polyangia bacterium
ACGACCAGCGCCGCCGGGGTGCGCCGCAGGCCATACGCGCGCCGCTGCGCCCGCGCCAGCGCGGCGTCATCGGGCGCGCCCGCCGCGCCGGTCAGCCGCTGCCCCAGCAGCACCAGCAGCGCCGCCCGCGCGCCGACCCCGTCACCGCTCATGCCCGCCAGCGCCCGCCAGTCGCCGCGCTCCGCGGCGTCACCGATCAGCCACTCGCGCGACAGCTGCAGCGCCGCCGCCGGGCACACCGCCGGTGCCAGCGCGGCGACGCTCGCCATCAGCACCCGCGCCCCGGCGCGATCCCCGCGCGCCGCCAGCACCAGCCCATGCGCCGCCAGCCCGGCCCCGCGCGGCGACCGCTGCCGCGCCAGGCGCGCCTCGACCAGCTCCGCATCCGCCTCCGACACCACCCGCTGGCGCCCTAGCGCGCGCGCCCCCGCCAGCGCGATCACCCCGTCGACATCCTGCCCGCCGCGCACCACGCGCAGCGTCGCGCTGGCCATCGCCAGGCGCACCCAGCCCCTGGCCACGATCCACCGGTGCAGCACCGCCGCCGCGATCACCAGGACCAGCGCGATGAAGACCAGCGTGCTCAAAACCCGAGCTCCTTCAGCGCGCCCTCGAGCCCGCCAATCCTCGCCCCGTTACCCGTGACCGTACTCGTGCTCGTACTCGTACTCGAACTCGTGCTCGTGGGCCGTGGACCGTGGGCCGTGACCGTGACCGTGACCGTGACCGTGCCCTCTCCCTCTCCCTCTCCCTCTCCCTCTCCCTCCGCCGCCCCCGCCACTGGCTGCAACTTCGCCCACACCTCCGCCAGCACCCTCCGCTCCGGATCCCTCAGCTCCGCCAGCGCCGCGCGCACCTTGTCCGCCGTGCGCTCCCCGACCCCCAGCGGCGTCAGATACCGCCGCGCCGCCGCCAGCCCCAGCTCCAGCATGCCCAGCCACTTCTGCCCCTGGCGCTCGATCTCCGCCCGCGTCGCGTCCGGCCGCAGCCCCAGCACATAGAACGGGTTGTCCATCACCCGGGCCACGCCCGCCGCGCGATCCGCCGCCATCACTGCACTCCCGAGTCGAAGCCCAGCTTGCGGTCCTCGGCGTCCGGCGGCATGAGCCCCCACAGCTCCTCCACCACCCGCCGCAGCGCCGCCGAGTCCCCGCGCTCCACCGCGCGCCGGCCATCCTTGACCAGCGCCTGCGCCCGCGGCAGGTCGGTCGCCGCATCGACGCGCGACGCCACGCTGTCGAAGCGCATCTCCCACGCCCGCGGGTTCTTGTTGAAGGCCGCCGCGTTCAGCTGCCGCACCACGCGCAGCTGCCGCGCCAGCTCGCCGACCTGGCGCGCCTCGCGGGCGCGCTGCGTCGCCGCCGCGACCTCGTCGAACAGCTTCTGCTCCACCGGGCTGCCATACGCCGCCAGGTTCGACGCCGCCCACGCCAGCCAGTCGCGCGCGTCCTGCTCCAGCTCGGGCCAGCGCCGCTCGGCCTCGACCTCCTCCATGCGCGCATCCAGCTCGAGCAGCGTGCGCCGCGCCTTCTGCGCCGCGTCGGCGTCGCCGCCCCGCGCCGCCTCCAGATCACGCTCGACCTCGGCCAGCGCGTTCTCGACCTCGCCCAGGCGCGCGATGGTGTCCTTGACCCCGCGCCTGAAGGCGTCGGTGCGCAGCTCCGCCAGCCGCCCCGCCAGCGCGGTCGCGCTCGCGCGCAGCGTCTCCGGCGAGGCATCCGGCGACAGCAGATGCGCGACCCGGTCGAACACCTGCCCCAGCGCCGGCACCAGCGCGCGCGCCGTCAGGTGGCCGCCGCGATCGATCTCCAGCGTGACCTCGACCGAAGACCCCACCGGCAAGGTCGCCTTCAGCTCGGCGCCGTCGATGTCCAGCGTGCCCACCAGCCGGCACAGGTGCGCGCGCTCCAGCTCGCCCTGCACGATCGGGATCTTGAGCACGCTCTCGCTGGCGCCGCGCGCCACCGTCGCCACCGTGCGATGCACGAAGGTGCGCCGCGCCGGCAGCGGCATGCCGCGCTCGAAGTACACCTGCACCGCATCGCTGGCCAGCGCGACCCCGATCGATCGTGACAGCGGCGGATCCCCGATGCTGACCCCGTGCACCACGCTGAAGCTGGCCGGCGTGACCGGCAGCTCGCCGCCACGCTCGTCCAGCCCGACCAGCGCGAACCCGTTCGACCGCCGCGGCAAGAGCTCGATCAGCGTCACGAACCCGCCGTCCGCCGGGTCCACCGCCGCCTCCACCGCGAAGCCGCCATCGGCTCGCCGCATGCGCACCTTGACCGGCGCCGCGCCAGACCCCGGCCCCCCCTCCATCACCCGCCCGACCACGTGCGGCGTCAGATCCGCCGACATCGCCGGATACTGCAGCCACACCTTGCGCCCCGCCGCCGCCCCCCCCCCCCCCCGCGCCCCCCGCCCCCCCCCCCCCCCCCCCCCCCCCCCCCCCCCCCCCCCCCCCCCCCCCCCCTCGGCCACCCGCGCCCGCAGCGCCGGCATCACCGTCGGCCCGCCCACCAGCACCACCCGCTCCAGCGCGCCCGCCGCCAGCCCGTGCCGCGCCAGCAACCGCAGGCACACCTCCACCGAGCGCTCGATCAGCGGCGCACACAGCGCCTCCAGCTGCGCCCGCGTCACGTCCAGATCCACGTCGACGCGCTCGCCCCCGACCTCGAACGCCCCCGGCACCGTCAGCGCCGCGCGCTCGCTGCGGGTCAGCTCGATCTTGACCTCCTCGACCGCCAGCTTGAGCTTGCGCACCCCGGCCGCCCAGCGTGCCTCGCCGCGCCCGATCTCCACCTTGCGCTCGCGCGACACCTCGCCCAGCACCCAGTCGACCAGCGCCAGATCGAAGTCGCGCCCGCCCAGGAAGTTGTCGCCGTCGTGCCCGACCACGCGCAGCAGCCCCTCGCGGGTCTCCAGCAGCGACGCATCGAAGGTGCCGCCCCCGAGGTCGTAGACCAGCCACGACCCCGTGGCCGCCGACGCCGACCAGCCGGCCGCCAGCGCCGACGCCACCGGCTCCTGGATCAGCTCGACGCGCTCGAACCCGGCCAGCCGCGCCGCCTCCGACGTCGCCGCGCTCTGCGGCAGCTCGAACAGCGCCGGCACCGAGATGACCGCCCGCGCCACCGCCACCCCCAGCTGCTCCTGCACATCGGCCCGCAGCGCCTTGAGGACCTCGGCCGCCAGCTCCTCGGGCCGCCGCTCGACCCCCGCGGCCGGGAACTTCAGCCGCTCCGCCGTCCCCATCAGGCGCTTGAACTCGCCCCGGGTGTTGTCCGGGTCACTGTCCAGGAACCTTCGCGCACGTCCACCTACCATCACCGACCCGCGCGAGTCGATGCGCACCACCGACGGGGTCAGCGCGCCGCCCTGCTGGCTGCGCACCATGGCCACGGCGTCGCCGTCGAACACCGCCGCCGCCGAGTTGGTGGTCCCGAGATCCACTCCGACAAACAGCGGTTTCATTGTAACCATCCGGTCATCTCCGCTAGTATGAGGCGCTTTCGCTCTTCATGCTGTAGGGAGCCCACATATGAAGCGTGTCGTCGTCCTGGCCTCGCTTGCCGTCCTCGTGCTCGGCTGTGCCGAAGCTTCCAAGACGCAGAACGGTAACCCGGACAGTGGCATCGATCCCAGCATCGACGCCGAGGTCATCACCGTCGACGCCGCGCCCGACGCGCCTCCCGGCAAGGTGTTCTGGGCCGAGTGCGATCGCGGCGAGGAGTGCGCCTCCGGGATCTGCTGGCGCCGCAACACCACCGACCCGGTCGGCCGCTGCACCCAGCCGTGCACGCGCACCTGCCCCAACGACTACGAGTGCAAGACCGTGCCCTACACGCCCACCATCGAGCTCGACCTCTGCGTCCCCGCCGAGCAGACCTTCTGCAACCCGTGCACGATCAACCGCGACTGCGGTGACAGCTCCGACCTGTGCATCCCGCTCACCGCGGGGCGCTTCTGCTCCATCGACTGCAAGGACGATCCCACGCTGTGCCCGAACGGCTTCACCTGCCAGATGCTGGCGGCGGTCGGCGACGTCACCAACGTGTGGCAGTGCCTGCCCATCAACGGCATCTGCTGCATCGACGGTGACCGCGACCTGCACGGCCGCGGCGGCGGCTGCGCCGGCCCCGACTGCGACGACACCGACTCGCGGATCTATGACGGCGCCGCCGAGATCTGCGACGGCGTCGACAACGACTGCATGGGCGGCGTCGACGTCGGCCAGATGTCGTGCAAGCGCGGCGAGTGCAGCCTGGGCGCCTTCGGCTACTTCGAGCGCCTGACCGAGCCGTGCACCACCGGCAGCTGCGTGCCGCAGAACGCGCGCGACTGCGGCGTCTACACCTGCGACGGCGGCGGCGAGAACGGCGATCTGTGCGCGACCTCGTGCGACGTCGAGGCCGACACCAAGTGCGTGCCGCCGGCGCACTGTGACGCCTCGGTCTGCATCATGGACCTCGCCAACGGCATGGCCTGCAACGAGAACTCCGACTGCACCTCGGCGCACTGTCAGAACGGCTTCTGCTGCGGCAACGGCGACTGCTGCCAGGTCGCGAGCAACTGCCCGACCTTCGGCGCCTCCAGCCCGATCTGCGAGGATCCCGCGACCTGCCAGGGCACCACCGGCCAGGCCGTCTGTCAGAACAACGAGTGCGGCACCATGAACGGCGTCGCCAACGACTCCGCCTGCAGCGCCACCACCGAGGCGCTCAGCTGCGGCTTCTACAAGTCGATCTTCTGCAACGGCAACACCACCCAGAGCGCCCCGTCGTGCCCGTCGATGTGCAACTCGCACGCCGACTGCGACGACAACGCCTTCTGCGATCCCATCACGCGCACCTGCCGCGAGGACCTCGACGACGGCCAGGGCTGCGGCACCGAGGCGCTGCGCTGCAAGTCGAACTACTGCGGCAACGGCTTCTGCTGCACCGGCGGCGACTGCTGCGCCAACGAGAACGACTGCCCGGCCTCGTACCGCCGCGCGCCCAGCTGCGACGTCCCGTCGGCTTGCCAGGGCACCCGCGACATCGCGCAGTGCGTGGCCTCGCGCTGCACCACCTCGGTCGCGGTGCCCGACGACTCGGCCTGCGACATGAGCATCCGCGCCAGCGAGTGCGGCGCCTGGCTGCCCATCAACTGCGCCGGCGGCGGCACCCAGGCCAGCCCGGTGTGCCCCGACAGCTGCACCGGCAGCTCGCAGTGCGACCCCAACGCCTACTGCAACCCGGCCGGCTCCTGCGTGCCCGACGAGCCCAACGGCGGCGCCTGCCGCGTCGACGGCGACTGCCAGGTCGGCCACTGCCAGAACGGCTTCTGCTGCGCCAGCGGCGACTGCTGCGCCACCGCGGCCAACTGCACCTCGTACTCGACCGCGGCACAGTGTATGACCCAGGCGACCTGCCAGGGCACCCGCGTCGACGGCACCTGCTCGGCGGCGTTCCAGTGCACCACCACCACGGTGCAGGACGACTCCGCCTGCGCCGGCCTCTTGTCGAGCGACTGCGGCCCCTACCCGCCGTTCTTCTGCAGCGCCTCGATGAGCCAGGCCATGCAGCCGCTGTGCAACAGCATGTGCACCAGCGACTCCATGTGCGACGTCTCGGCGCACTGCGATCTGGTGGCCGGCAGCGCGACGCTGAACCGGTGCGTCGCCGACCAGGGCCCCGGCGGCTTCTGCACGGTGCAGAACGAGTGCGGCAGCGGCCTGACCTGTGTCGACGGCGTGTGCTGCACCTCGAGCTGCGGCGGCACCTGCCGGCGCTGCGACGTCACCGGCTCGGTCGGCACCTGCACCGACGTGCCCGCCAACCAGGATCCCGACGCCGAGTGCGGCGCCATCGACTGCAGCGGCTACTACCTGGGCTGGAGCGGCGACTCCTGCCGCCGCCGCGCCAACGTCAGCGCCTCGGCCGCGCGCTGCGCCGGCTCCGGCTCGCGCTGCCGCACCACCGCCGAGGAGTGCGCGCTGTCGAGCACCGCGGGCACCACACAGATCACCTGCAACGCGACCTGTCAGGATCCCAACCTGTCGACCTGCACCGGCACCACCATGGGCGCCTGCAACAACGTGAACCCGGGCACCCAGACCTGCGGCATCGGTGTGTGCCAGGTGTCGCCCAACATCTGCTCCGGCGGCCAGCCCCTGATGTGCGTGCCCAACAGCGGCGCCGCCAGCCAGGAGGTCTGCGACGGGGTCAACAACGACTGCGTCGGCGGCATCGACGACGACCCCGTGCTGGCCGATCCCAAGGAGCCCAACAACAGCTGCAGCGCCATCTGGTCGCTGCCCGAGGTCGGCAGCGACATCACGCTGAACGCTGGCTTCGTCAACATCTACCCCTCGGGTGACGTCGACGTCTTCCGCATCCCCATGCGCGAGACCGACAACAGCTGCCGCGGCTGCAACCCCTTCCTGGGCATCTCGGTCGACGAGGACTATCGCCTCTACGTCACGCTGTCGACGCCCGCGGGCGCCGGGATCTACCGCTTCTGCCTCAACAACAGCTGCGGCCTGCCGGCCGCCAACCGCTGCGTCGACGTCCCCGCCGGCAGCAGCAACACGCTGGCCTACTCGTTCGACGGCGGCTGCGACCCGCTGGGTGGCTCCGACTCGTACAACGCCTATGTCTGGGTCAACGGCAGCAACGCGTCGTCGTTCCAGTGCGGTGGCTACGGCCTCAGCTACACCTTCGACGCCCTGATCTGCGTGGGTAGCCCGGGCTGGGAAGATCCGTAGCCCTGTCTTCGACCTGATTTCCGGATAACATACGGGTCGTGGACCCGGTGCAGGTGGCGGCGATAGCGGCGGCGAAGGTGCGCGGCAGCGCGCTCTGGACCCGCCTGGAGTGGGTGCGGACACATCACGGCGACGCAGGCCTGCAGGCGCTGCTGCCGGAGTTGCCCGCAGCCGGACGCAATCTCATCCACGCGCCGCTGGATCGCGGCGCCTGGTACAGCTACCCGCTGTTCCTGGAGCTGTCGCTGGCCATCGATCGCCACTTCGGCAAGGGCGACTGCAACCTGCTCATCGAGATCGGCCGCTGGGGCAGCCACAAGAACGTGCCCGCGCTGTACCAGCTGTTCATCCGCATGGGCTCGGTCGACTGGGTGCTGGGCCGCGCCAGCAAGCTGTGGTCGGAGCACTTCAACGTCGGCACCATCGAGGTCCACCGCGAGCTGGGCCAGAAGCGCGCCTTCGGCGAGCTGCGCGGCTGGCCGCGTCCCCACGTGGCGCACTGCAACGGCGTGCTCGGCTTCTCGATGGGGGCCGTCGAGCTGTCGGGCGAGAAGAACGTGCGCGGCCTGACCCTGTCATGTCGCGCGCTGGGCGCCGAGCGCTGCGTGTCGAAGATCGTCTGGGGCGACGAACCCGATCCGCACTAGTGCTTTGACCGGAGCATTCTGCTCCGGTCTGGGCACTAGCCGATCACGACGAGGGCTGCGCCCTCGCCCCGCCGGCAAAGCCGTCGGGGCCCCACTCCGCTCACGGCCAGACTCCTGGCCGGCGCCGCTGTGCGGCGCTCCGGAGCGGATTCGCGCGGTCGGAGCACTAGGAGGGTGAGCGCGTAGCGCTTCGGGACCCTCCTCGTGGCGAGGCTCTGCACGAGGTGCAGCCTCGCGCGGCCTCGACCTGGAGAGCCGCGCCGAGGGGCCCGAAGCGGCTGCCGGCGCGCCGCCGCCGCGACGCAAGCGCTGCACCGGTGGTCGTCGCGCCACTTGTGGTTTCGCGGCAATTCGCCCCGGGAATCGGGGCATGTCGAATGCACGCCCCCGACTCATGAGCACCACGCGGTCAGGTCTACGCGGTTCCTGCGGCGCGCAGCTGGCCGGGCTCGCGGTCGCAGTCGCCGTCGCAGTCGCCAACGTCATCGTGGCCTCGGCGCTGGCCGGGTGTGGTGGCGGCGACAACCAGCCGCAGGTCGACGCCGGCCTGCCCGATGCCGCCGCGCCGCGGGTCAGCGTGCGCATCCTGGCCTTCAACGACTTCCACGGCACGCTCGACCTGCCCACCGGCAGCCAGGCCACCATGTACGGCCCGCCCACGGGTGGCGTCAGCTACCTCGCCACGCACCTCGCCGCGGCGCGGCAGGCGCAGCCGCACACGGTCGTGGTCTCGGTCGGCGATCTGTTCGGCGCCTCGGCCTCGCTGAGCCGGATCTTCCACGACGAGCCGACCGTCGAGGCCATGGCGCTGGTCGGGCTCGACGTCGCCGGGCTGGGCAACCACGAGTTCGACCGCGGCCTCACCGAGCTCCGCCGCATGGTCTCGGGCGGCTGCCACCCCGTCGACGGCTGCCAGGATGGCACCGGCTACCAGGGCGCACCCTTCAGCCTGGTGTCGACCAACGTCTGGGACCCGGCGCGCGGGCAGACCCTGTTCGCGCCCTACGTGGTGCGCAGCTTCGACGGCGTCCGCGTCGCCTTCCTGGCCACCGTGCCGCCCTGGACCCCGACCATCGTCGGCGCCGCCGACCTCGGCGGCCTCGAGTTCCGCGACGATGTCAGCGCGCTCAACGCCACCGTGACCGAGCTCAGGGCGCAGGGCATCGAGGCCTTCGTCGTGCTCGCGCACATGGGAGGCTCGGGTGGCGGCGGCCCCGACGACTGCCCGGCGCCGTCGGCCGAGCTGGCGACCTTCGTCACCGGGCTGGATCCCGCGGTCGACGTCGTCCTCGGCGGCCACAGCCACGAGGCCTACAGCTGCCGCGTGGGCGCCGTGGTGGCGACCTCGGCTGGCTCGCGCGGCCAGGTCTTCACCGACCTCGGCCTCACCGTGGATCGCGCCTCGGGAGACGTGACCCAGGTGACCGTCGCCAACCGGCTGGTGACCCGCGACGTGCCGCCGGCCGCCGCCGTCGAGGCGCTGCTTTCGCACTACCACGACCTGGCCACCCCGATCCTGCGCGGCGTGGTCGGCCGTATCACCGCCTCGCTCACGCGCGAGCCCAGCCCGGGCGGTGACTGCAGCCTCGGCAGTGTGGTCGCCGACGGCATGCTGGAGGCCACCCGCGGCGCGCGCGCCGAGGTCGCCCTCATCCACCAGGCCAGCCTGCGCAGCGATCTGCGCTACCTGCGCTACGGCGCCGAGACCGAGGACGGCCAGATCACCCTGCTCGAGACCATGAACGTGCTGCCCTACGGCGACTCCCTCGTCACCCTCGACCTCAGCGGAGACGAGCTGGTCGCGACGCTCGACCAGCAGGGCTTCTCGGTCGCCGGGCTGGAGTACACCTGGGACGGCCAGCTCCCCGCCGGCGCGCGCATCGAGCTCGCGAGCTTCCTCATCGGCGGCGTGCCCGTGGTCCTCGATCGCCTGTACCGGGTCACCGTCAACGACTACCTGCTGCGCGGCGGGGACGGCTACGCCGCCTTCGTGGCTGGCCGCCACGCCGAGGTCGGCGTCGGTGACGTCGAGGCCTTCGCCAGCTACCTCGGCGCGCACTCCCCGGTGACCCCGCCGCCGGCCCGCATCACGCGCCGCAAGTGAGCCGCGCGCTCGCGCCTGGCCCGGGCCCGCACGAGACCATTGCCGAGCGCCGCCAGGCAGTGCAGCGTGGAGCCATGCCCACCACCGCCTCGCGCTGGTTCGACGACAACGCCGCCGCCATCGGGCGCACCCCGATGGTGCGCCTGAACCGGGTCACCGACGGGGCGCCGGCCACCGTGCTGGCCAAGATCGAGGGCAGAAACCCTGCCTACTCGGTCAAGTGCCGCATCGGCGCCGCCCTGGTGTGGGACGCCGAGAAGCGCGGGCTGCTCGGCCCCGGCAAGGAGATGCTGGAGGCCACCAGCGGCAACACCGGGATCGCGCTGGCCTTCGTGGCCGCGGCGCGCGGCTATCCCATCACCCTGACCATGCCCGAGACCATGAGCATCGAGCGGCGCAAGCTGCTGACCGCCTACGGCGCCAGGCTGCTCCTGACCGAGGGGCCCAAGGGCATGAACGGCGCCATCGCGCGCGCCAACGAGCTGGCCGCCTCCGCCCCGGAGCGCTACGTCCTGATGCGGCAGTTCGACAACCCCGCCAACCCGGCCATCCACGAGGCCACCACGGGCCCCGAGATCTGGGACGACACCGCCGGCGCCATCGACATCCTGGTCTCCGGCGTCGGCACCGGCGGCACCATCACCGGGGTGTCGCGCTACCTCAAGCACACCCGGGGCAGGGCCATCCACACCATCGCGGTCGAGCCCAGCGCCAGCCCGGTGCTGACGCAGACCCGCGCCGGCCAGCCGCTGGCGCCCGCGCCGCACAAGATCCAGGGCATCGGCGCCGGCTTCGTGCCCGGCGTGCTCGACCTGTCGCTGGTCGACGCCATCGAGCAGGTGTCGAACGACGAGGCCATCGCCTTCGCGCGCCGGTTGACGCGCGAGGAGGGGATCTTGTCGGGGATCTCGTGCGGCGCCGCCGCCGCCGTCGCGGTGCGCATCGCCAAGCGCCCCGAGCACGCCGGCAAGACCATCGTGGTGGTGCTGCCCGACAGTGGCGAGCGCTACCTCAGCACCGCGCTGTTCGAGGGGCTGTTCGACGCCCAGGGGCTGGCGACCTAGCCCGCCGGCCAGCGCGGAGAGCGGTTGCGTCGAGGGCCAAGCCGGCCACGTGGCCGGCCCGCCGCCGGGTGGCGGCGTGAGCGGGTGGGGCCCCGTTTGTCAGGGCCGCGGCCCCAGCTCCCACGGCGGCGGGTTCATGCGCGCCTGCAGGTGATCCAGGAAGGCGCGCATCTTGGGCAAGAGGTGCCGCGTGCTCGGGTACACCGCGCTGACGGGCACCTCCTCGGAGCACCACTCGGGCAGCACCCGCTCCAGGCGGTGCGCGCGCAGGTCGGCGATGCACAGGTGCACCGGCAGCATGGCGATGCCGACCCCGGCCAGCGCGCTGGAGTGCAGCATGTCGTAGTCGTTGACCACGTAGTGCGCGGTGGTCGGCGCGTCCAGCGTGCGCCGGCCCTTGACCAGGTGCCAGCCCCGGGTGCGCCCGGTGCCGAACAGCAGACAGGCGTGAGCGGCCAGGTCGGCCGGCCGCTTCGGGTGCCCGTGCTTGCCCAGGTAGCCCGGGCTGGCGCACAGGTAGCTCTTCATGCGCGCCAGCGTGCGCACCACCAGCGACGAGTCGCTCAGCGCGCCGGCGCGGATGGCGAGGTCGAAGTTCTCCTCGACCAGGTTGACCACGCGATCGCTGCAGGTCAGCGCCAGCTGGATGTCGGGGTAGCTGGCCAGGAAGTCGTCGATGATCGGCGCCATGAAGGCGAAGTTCAGCGGCGCGGTCACGCGCAGCAGGCCCCGCGGGCGCGCCTGCAGCGCCTGCACGCCATGCTCGGCCTCCTCCAGCTCGGCTAGCGCGCGTCCGGCCTGCTCGGCGAAGGCCCGCCCGGCGTCGGTGACGCTGAGCTTGCGGGTGGTGCGCTGCAGGAGGCGCGCGCCCAGGCGCTCCTCCAGGGCGCTGACCTTGCGGCTGACCGTCGACTTGGGCAGGCCCAGCTCGCGCGCCGCCGCGGTGAAGCTGCCGGCCTGCACCACGCGCGAAAACACGAGGATTTCGTTGAGATCCATGCAGCGGCGATTGTACCGCAGGTGGAACAGTGATTCCACGCATACGGGTCTAATCATCCTGGTGGAACGAGCTAGATTGGCTCTCAACCACGGAGGAACAAGACAATGAGCGCAAACAACTGGAACATCGATGGCACCCACAGCGGCGTGAACTTCTCGGTCCGGCACATGGTCTTCGCCAAGGTGCGCGGTCGCTTCGGCAAGTTCGGCGGCAGCCTCGACCTCGACCCGGCCGATCTGGCGAAGTCGTCGGTCGACATCCAGATCGACGCCGCCAGCATCGACACCGGCACCCCGGACCGCGACAACCACCTGCGTTCGCCCGACTTCTTCGACGTCGCGAAGTACCCGCAGCTGACCTTCAAGTCGAAGCGGGTCGAGCGCAAGGGCGACACCGAGTACAAGGTCACCGGCGACCTGACCATCCGCGACACCACCCGCGAGGTCGTGCTCGACGTCGAGTTCGGCGGCACCGGCAAGGACCCCTGGGGCAACCAGCGCCTCGGCTTCACCGCCAGCGCGCGCATCGACCGCAAGGACTTCGGCCTGAAGTGGAACCAGGTCCTCGAGGCCGGCGGCGTGCTGGTCGGCGAGAAGATCGACATCGAGATCGAGCTGCAGGCGGTGGCCAAGGCGGAATCCAAGGTCGCCTGACCAGCATCACTCAGCAGACGGCAACGACCACCACGTACGCCACATGAGAAAGCGAGAGCACCCATGAGTATCCGAGAGACGGATCGCATCGTCACCGCGCATCGGCAGCACGAGGGCGCCGGCTTCATCGTGCGGCGCCCGCTGCCGACGCAGGGGCTGCCCCTCTGCGACCCCTTCCTGCTGCTCGACGAGATGGGGCCGATCGACTACGGCCCCGGCGAGGCGGTCGGCGCCCCCGACCATCCGCACCGCGGCTTCGAGACCGTGACCTACATCCTCGACGGCGAGTTCGAGCACGAGGACTCGGCCGGTCACCGCGGCACCCTGCGCCCCGGTGACGTGCAGTGGATGACCGCGGCGGCCGGGATCGTGCACTCCGAGATGCCGTCGCGGAAGATCCAGGCCGAGGGTGGCCGCGTCCACGGCTTCCAGATCTGGGTCAACCTGCCGGCGCGCCTGAAGATGACGCGCCCGCGCTACCAGGAGGTCGCCGCCGCGGGTATCCCCATCGGCGAGGCCCCTGACGCCCGCGTCAAGGTCATCGCAGGCGAAGCGCTCGGGGTCCGCGCCGTCATCGACACCCTGACGCCCATCGTGTACCAGGACTGGACCCTGGGCGCGGGCGCCGACGTCACGGTCGCCATCCCGGGCGATCACCAGGCCCTGGTCTATGTCTTCGGCGGCGCGCTGCGCGTCGGCGACCAGGGCAGGCAGGTCGGCGACGGCCAGCTGGCGCTGCTGGGGGCAGGGGACACCGTGCGGCTGCGCGGAGTGCCCGGAGCCGCGTCCCCGGGGCGCGCCCTGCTGCTGGCGGGCGTCCCGCTGCGCGAGCCGGTGGCGCGCTATGGCCCCTTCGTGATGAACAGCGAGCAGGAGATCATCCAGGCCGCGCGCGACTTCCAGAGCGGCCGCATGGGCGAGATCACGCGCACCGCCGCGCTGGGCTGAACCACGGCCCGGGCCTCGCCGTGCTATATCTCGGCGAGGAATGAAGCTCGGTCGGTACTACGTCGAGGACGAGCCGCTCGGCGGCGGCGGGATGGCGACCGTGCATCGGGCCCGGCTGGTCGGGCCCGATGGCTTCGAACGGCAGTACGCCGCCAAGCGGATCGTGGGCGACCGCGCGCGCGACGAGGAGTTTCGCGCGCTGTTCGTCAACGAGGCCAAGCTGGCGGCGCGGCTGCACAACGCCAACGTGGTCTCGGTGCACGACTATGGCCACGCCGAGGACGGCTCCAGCTTCCTCATCATGGAGCTGGTCGAGGGCAAGGATCTGGCCGCAGTCATCCGCGAGGCGCACCGCCGCCAGCGCCCGCTGCCGGTGCCGCTGGCGCTGTATGTGATCGCCGAGGCGCTGCAGGGGCTGCACTACGCCCACGAGTTCCGCAACCAGCGCGGCCAGGCCATGGGCATCATTCACCGCGACATCTCCCCGCACAACCTGCTCATCTCCTGGTTCGGCGAGGTCAAGGTCGCCGACTTCGGCATCGCCAAGGTGCGCGCCGCCAGCGGCGAATCCAGCAAGGTGCTGCGCGGCAAGGTGGCGTACATGTCGCCCGAGCAGGCCGGCATGCAGCCGCTCGATCAGCGCAGCGATCTGTATGCGCTGGGGATCGTGCTGTGGGAGCTCTTGACCGGGACGCGCCTGTACAGCCGCGACACCGAGCAGGAGACCCTGGTGGCCGCGATGCACGCTCAGGTGGCGCCGCCGTCGCGCTGGAACCCGAGCATCCCGCCCGAGCTCGATCACGTGTGCATGACGATGCTGGCGCGGCAGCCCGGGGATCGCTTCCGCGACGCCGCGGCGGCGCACCGGGCCATCGCGTCGCTGCCGTACTTCCCGCCCGCCGGGCAGTACGCGCTGGCCGAGTACATGGTCAAGCTGTTCCCGGCCGACGCGCCCGCGCTGGAGGAGACCCTCAAGGTCGGCCCGGTGCAGAGCCTGCCGCCGCCGGATGTGCGCCACGACGACGACGACGGGGCAGGGGAGGACTACGCCGACGGGCAGGCCGCCACCCGCACGCGCGGTCGGCGCCCGTCACAGTCGGGTCGCGTGCTGGCGGGCGCGTCGCCGTGGGCCGAGCGCACCGGGACCATGAATGGTGAGGTGTCGGCGTCGGGCGCCTCGGGCCGCCGCCCGCGCAAGCGCAGCGGCGGGGCAGGGCGCGTGCTGGTGCCGCTCGCGATCGCCAGCGTGCTGGGCGCGGTGGCGCTGTGGATCTGGTACCCGCGCGCCAAGGCGACCGGGCCGGCGGTTGCGGCGGTGGACGCCGGGCCGCTGGTGGCGGTCGCGCCCACGGCGACACCGTCGGCGAGTCCCGAGCCGTCACCGACGGCCGCTCCGACCCCGACCCCCACGTTGACACCCACGCCCACTCCAACCGTCCCGCCCAAGCCCGGCAAGGGTGACAAGGGCAAGCACTCCCCCACGCCGACCCCGACGCCGACCCCGACGCCGACCCCGACGCCGACGCCGACGCCGACGACGCCGACCCCGACCCCGACGCCGACCCCCGAGCCGCAGCCCGACGGCTACCTCAAGGTCTCGGTGCGCACCTGGGCCGAGATCTTCGTCGACGGCACCCTGATGAAGCGCGCCCCCGCGACCCTCAAGCTGTCCGCCGGCAAGCACGCCATCCGCGTCGCCAACGACGACCAGACCGAGACCATCAACGTCGACATCCAGCCCAACGAGACCACCAAGCTCGACTACGACATGTGACCGCGCCCTCGTCGCCCTCTTCCTCGCTCACCGTGCGCGTCCTCTCGGGCGTCGCCGATCTCCCGCCCGCGACCTGGGATGCCGTGGTGGGCGACGCCCTGCCGTTCCTGGAGTGGGCCTGGCTGAACGCCCTCGAGACCACCGGCTGCGCCACCGCCGAGGAGGGCTGGCTGCCCCAGCACCTGACGCTGTGGCGCGGCGAGCAGCTCATCGCGCTGGCCCCCGCCTATGTGAAGGGCCACTCGCAGGGCGAGTTCGTGTTCGACTGGAACTGGGCCGAGGTCGCCGGCCGCCTCGGCGTCGACTACTACCCCAAGCTGGTCATCACGGTGCCGTTCACGCCCGCCACGGGGTCACGCTTCGCGGTCGCCCCCGGCGAGCCGCGCGGCCCCGCCGTGGTCGCCCTGGCCAGCGCCGCGCGCGCCGTGGCCGAAAAATACGGCATGTCCTCGGTGCACGCGCTGTTCTGCGACCCCGGCGACCTCGAGCTGCTGGCCCCGCTGGGCTTCGTGGGTCGCCACGATCTGCAGTACCACTGGCAGAACCCCGGCTACGCCAGCTTCGACGACTTCCTGGCCCGCATGTCGTCCAAGCGCCGCAACACCATCAAGCGCGAGCGCGCCCAGCTCGGCAAGGACGGCGTCAGCATCGAGACCGTCACCGGCGCCGCCCTGCGCGCCCCCGGCCTGGCCGACCTGGCCTTCACCCTGTACAAGTCGCAGGTCGACAAGTTCCACTGGGGTCAGCAGTACCTGACCCGCGAGCTGTTCGCGCGCGCCTTCGCCGATTTCGGCGACCGCCTCGACTTCGTCATCGCGCGCCGCGCCGGCCGCCCCATCGCCGGCGCCATCAACGCCCGCAAGGGCCAGCGGATCTACGGCCGCTACTGGGGCGAGCTGGAGTCGCTCCCGTTCCTGCACTTCAACGTCTGCTACTACCACACCATCGAGCGCGCCATCGCCGCCGGCATCACCACCTTCGAGCCCGGCTCGGGCGGCCTCGGCCACAAGACCCCGCGCGGCTTCGAGCCCACCCTGACCCACTCGGCGCACTGGCTGCGCGAGCCGCGCTTCCACCGCATCATCTCCGACCACCTGGCCCGCGAGCGCGCCCACGTGCGCGACGAGCGCGAGCGCCTGCTCGCCGGCTCGCCGCTGCGCAAGCCGCCGGTGCTGGGCGAACCCGGCTCCGACTCCGACCCCGACCCCGAGGCCTGACCATGAGCGCCAAGCGCACGCTGCCCCTGCTGGCCCAGCACCTCGACGAGGTGCACGCCTGCACGCGCTGCCCCGACATGATCGGCCCCGTGGTCACCGGCCACCCGGTGGCCTCGCCGGTGCTGCTGGTCGGTCAGGCCCCGGGCCCGCGTGAGGGCGAGTTTGGCCGCCCCTTCGCCTGGACCGCCGGCAAGCAGCTGTTCAAGTGGACCGCGTCGATCGGCCTCGACGAGCCCGCCATGCGCGCTCGCGTCTACATCGCCGCGGTGTGCCGCTGCTTCCCCGGCAAGACCAAGCAGGGCGGCGACCGCGTGCCGTCACCCGACGAGGTCGCGGCCTGCTCGGAGTGGCTCGACCGCGAGCTGGCCGTGGTCGGCCCGCGCCTGGTCATCCCGGTCGGCCGCCTGGCCATCGAGACCTTCCTGGGCAAGGCGCCGCTGGCCGACATCATCGGGCGCCGCCACCGCGGCTCGCGCGCGGGTCGCGTGTTCGATCTCATCCCGCTGCCGCACCCCTCGGGCGCGTCGACCTGGTGGAAGATGGAGCCCGGCGCCAGCCTGCTCACCGAAGCGCTGAAGCTGCTCGGCAGCCACCCCTCGTGGCGCGAGGTCGTGCTGGCCGCGCCGCCGTCCTACCCCGCGCCGCCGCCCCCGGCCCCGCGCGCGAGGTAGAGCTTCACCCGCAGCCCGCCCGAAAACAGCGGGATCTCCTGGTCGAACTTCAGCCCGGTGCGCCGCGCCAGCGACTCGTCCGAGGTCACCAGCGCGACCCGCCAGCCGGCGAACTGCTCGCGCGCCACGCGCCCGAACTGCGCATACAGGGCACCCAGATCCTCCCCCTCGCCGATGCGCACGCCATACGGCGGATTGGCGATGAAGAGGCCCGGCCCGGTCGCCGCGGCCGGCGGCGCCGCCTGCCCGAGCTCGCGCACCTCGAGGCTCACGCTGTCCAGCACCCCAGCCCGCTCGGCGTTACGCCGCGCCGCCGCGATCGCCGTCGGCTCGCGATCCGACCCGCCGATGACCACCGCCGCCGGCGCCCGCTCGCGCCCCTTCAGCTCCGCGCGCACCCGCTCGACCATCCCGGCATCCACGCCGACCCAGCGCTGCATTGCAAAGGCCCGCCCCGCCCCCGGCGCCACCCCGCGCGCCCGCAGCGCCGCCTCGATCACGAAGCTGCCCGAGCCACACATCGGATCCCACAGCGGCGCCGTCACATCCCAGCCCGACAGCGCCAGCACCGCCGCCGCCAGCGTCTCCCGCATCGGCGCCAGCGCACCGTCCTCGCGCCAGCCCCGCTTGTGCAGCAGCTCCCCCGACGCGTCCACGCTGATGGTGAACTCGTCCTCGACCACGCGCGCCATCACCAGCATGCCGCCCGCCTGCGCCCGCGCCCCCGCCCGCCCCTCGGCCAGCCGATCCCGCGCGGCAGCCTTCAGCGTCTCCTCGATCCGCCCGGTATGCCTCAGCCGCGACCGATGCGCCGTCGCCTTGACCTCCATCCCGTCCACATCCGGCAGCCACTGTTCCCACGGCAGCGCGCGCGCCTTCTTGTACAGCGCCGGAAAATCCTTGGCCCTGAACACCCCCACCCGCATCACCACCCGCGTCGCACAAGCCGACCCCAGATTCGCCCTGAGCCCGACCTCCATCCCACCCTTGAACTCGACCCCCCCCTCGACCACCCGCACCTCC
>JBGASF010000159.1:0-17695 GCA_044229835.1 Polyangia bacterium
GCCCGTGCCCGTGCCCGTGCCCGTGCCCGTGCCCGTGCCCGTGCCCGTGCCCGTGCCCGTGCCCGTGCTCGTGCTCGGCCTCGTGCTCGGCCTCGTGCTCGTGCTCGGCCTCGTGCTCGTGCTCGCCGCCCCGCCCTCCGCCGGCAGCACCTCCGCCATCACCCGATCGAACAGCCCCGGCGGCGGCGCCACCGACGCCATGTCGCGCGCCGCACCCCGCACCTGGGCCAGCTCGTCATAGATCCGCGCGCACGGCGCACAGCGCTCGAGGTGCGCCCGCAGCTCGGCCGCGCGCGCCGGCGCCGCCTCGCCGTCGAGCAGCCCCGACAGCACCTCCTCGTCGACATGCTCGCCGAAGACGTCGCTCACGCCCACGGCTCCCGCCGCGCCAGCGGGGCGGCCAGCAGCGCGCGCATGCGAGCGCGCGCCTTGTGCAGCTGCGACTTCGAGGTCCCGATCTCGCACCCCAGCACGTCGGCGATCTCCTCGTGTGACAGCCCCTCGATGTCGTGCAGCACGATGACCGCGCGATAGCCCGCCGACAGCTCGGCCAGGGCGCGCTCCAGCGCCACCGCCAGCGGCACGTCGCGCGAGGGTCGGCTGTCCGAGGCCCGCGAGGTGGCGTCGCCATCGCCGGGATCCAGCTGCTCGCGCGGCCGCCGCGCGCAGTGCGACAGCGCCGCGTTCACCGTCAGCCGGTAGATCCAGGTACCCAGCTGGGCGTCGCCGCGGAACGAGGCCAGGCCGCGGAAGATGCGGATGAAGACCTCCTGGGCCAGCTCCTCGGCGTCGTTGCCGCCGGCGATGCGCAGACAGATCCCGAACACGCGCCGCTTGTAGCGCTCGTAGACCTCGGCCATGGCGCGCCGGTCGCCAGCCAGGCAGCGCGCCGCCAGGGCGCGCTCCTCCTCGCGGGTGGTGGTGGGCGGCGCAGACGCAGAACGTGCGCCGTCCGCGACCAGCTGCTCGGCTTGCTCGAGCACTGCCCGCGGTCCATCGGGTCCTCGTCCCTTCAACACCGTCAGCACCACGCTCGTCGTATCCTCGTCCAAGGCCTGGAAAACCGGGGGGAAGTCTTCAGGGATTTTCGACCAAGCTCGGCGGCGAACCGTTGCCCACATTGTGAACCGGCACCAAACCGCGAGCAACATCGAATGGTTACCGTCGACACCGGGCGGCAATCTTGAGTGAGACCCAGCGCACTGATAGGGTCGATGCGATGGTTCGACCGAAACCGATCGTCGGGGTGGGCAGGATCGCCTTCGATATCGTGGGTGTCGTCCCCCGCTTCCCGGACGCCGACACCCGGGTCGAGCTGTCCGAGCTGTCCATCCAGGGCAGCGGCTCGGTCGCCACCGCGCTGGCCACCATCGCCGCCCTGGGCGGTCCGGCTGCCTGCATCGGCTATGTCGGCCCCGACCGCTTCGGCCAGCTGGCCCTCGACCTGCTGGCCGGCGACGGCGTCGACGTCTCGCGCGTTCGCGTCGGCAAGGGCCAGCTGTCGCCCTTCACCTTCGTCACCGTGGGCGCCGACACCGGCAGCCGCGCCACCTTCACCACCCAGGGTGACGTCGAGCCGCCCGACGTGGACAGCTTCGGCCCCGATCTCGCGGTCGTCGACGAGGCCGCGCTGCTGCTGCTCGACGGCGACGAGCCCGCCCTCGAGAACCGCGCCGCCGCCCGCGCCCGCGCCGCCAAGGTCCCGGTGCTGCTCGACCTCGGCCGCTACAGCGACTCGGCCCACAGCATGATCGGGCAGGCCGACGTCCTCATCTGCTCGGAGCGCTTCGCCCTCGAGGCCGCCCCGCGCGGCGAGCTGGAGGACGCCCTGAAGACCCTGGCCAGCCAGGGGCCGCGCAGCGTGGTCATCACGCTGGGCGCGGCCGGGTCGATCGCCCTCGATGGTGGCCGCATCCTCAAGCAGCCCGCCCTGGGTCCGCCCGCCGCCTCGGCCACCGGTGTCGGCAGCGTGTTCCACGGCGCGCTCGGCTACGGCCTGGCGCGTGGCTTCCCGTTCGAGCGCGTGCTCGAGCTGGCCAGCGCGGTGGCCGGGCTGTCGGCCAGCAACCGCAGCGCGCGCGCCGGCCTGCCCAGCGCCGCCGCCGCCGCCCAGCTGGTGCCCTGGCTGACCAGCGCCTGAAGGCCCGCCGCGCACCGCGATTTCGCACCGGAAAACTTCGGCCCGGATCGCGCCCCATGCTAGGAAATCCCCATGGGGTATCGTCGTCCGATCACACGTGCCTTGCTGTGTGGACTGCTGAGCGCGCTGGTGCTGGCGCTGTGGGAGGCCCGCGGTGCGGCGGCCTCGACTCCGGGCACCTTCATGGGCGTGCTGGCGGTC
The DNA here is from genome assembly GCA_044229835.1 of Polyangia bacterium. GTDB lineage: Bacteria > Myxococcota_A > Polyangia > Haliangiales > JADYYK01 > JADYYK01. The sequence goes on from JBGASF010000159.1 coordinate 2,342, forward strand.
GCGCTGCCGCTGCTGGCGACGCTGGCGACCCTGCTGGCGCTGGCGGCCGGGGTGGTCTTCGGCGGGGTCAGCTCGATCCTGGGTGAGCGCTGGGCCAGCCGGGCCTGGAAGACGCTGCGCGACGACGCCGCGCGAGACCGTCGGGTCGCCGGGCTGGTGGTGGCCACCGGGGTGGCGCTGCTGGTGATGGTGCTGGCCACCGCGGTGCTGACCGCGGGGCTCGGCCTGATGGACGCCAAGCGCAAGGGCGTCGCCGTGCTGGTCATCGGCCTCATCGCCGGTGGCGTGGCGCTGCCGCTCGGGGTCGCCGTGTGGTTCCCGACCGCGGCGCTGATGCTGCGCGTCTCGCCCTGGCTGCCGCGGGTGAAGATCCCTGCCACGCTGGCGGTGCTGCTGCTGCCGCTGCTCGGCCTCGGGCTGGTCGCGGCCAAGATCCTGGGCGGCCTCGACGTCGGCGGCCTGCACATCGGACAGTACCTGGCGCTCGGCGCCGGCACGCTGGTGGCCCTGGTGCTGGCCCTGGTCAGCATCAACGTCAAGGCGCTCAACCGGCTGGTCGAGGGCAAGGCCGGGCTGCTGGTGGGCGTCGGCCTTGGCGTGCTGTCGCTGGGGTCGCTGCTGTGGGCGCGCGGCGCCACCGCGCGTGACGAGCGCGTGCGCGCCGCGGTCACCGATCACACCGCGGCGACGCGGGCCCTGGTCAAGGTGGTGCAGGGGCTGTCGGACCATGACAAGGATGGCTATCCGACCGCGGTCATCTTCGGCGCCACGGTGGACTGCGACGACTCGCGCGCGCTGGTGAACCCGGGCGCGACCGAGGTGCCCGACAACGGACTGGATGACAACTGCAGGAACGGCGATGCCCACGCCGAGGCGGGCGCAGGCGCCGGGGCCGGCGCGCCGGGGCCGGGCACACCGGGGGCCGGGACGCCGGGAGTCGGCACGCCGGGGGCCGGCACGCCGGTCGCGGGCGGCACGCCGGTGGCCAAGACCGGCGCGGCCGGCTTCAAGTGGGACGGCAACGTGCTGATGATCGGGATCGACACCATGCGCGCGGATCGTCTCGGGCTGGCGGGCGGCAAGTATGCCGGTGGCTCGCTGACCCCGGCCATGGATGCGCTGGCGCAGCGCGGGGCGTGGTTCACCGGCGTGCGCGCGCAGGCGCCCAACACGCCGCGCTCGTTCCCGTCGATCTTCTCGTCGCAGCTGCCCTCGCACGTGAAGTTCGACAGCCCGACCGCCAACTATGGCGTGGTGCTGCCGGCCAACCAGCTCTTGTTCGAGAGCACCACCGCGGGCGGCCTCGCGAGCTTCGGCATCAGCTCGCACTTCTACTTCACCGAGGAGCGCGGCATCACCCAGGGCGCGACCTGGAACAACGACGGCGCCAAGACCGTGAAGGACTCCAACCCCGACATCGCGGCGCCGCGCGTGTTCGCCAAGGCCGAGGCCAAGCTGCGCGAGCTGGCGCAGAGCAAGCAGCGCTTCGCCGGCTTCGTGCACCTGTTCGAGCCGCACTCGACCTACGTGCCGCACCCCGAGTATCCCAGCAAGAAGTCGGGCGTCGCCGGCCTCGAGGAGCGCTACGACATGGAGGTCCGCTATGTCGACGACTATGTCGGCAAGCTGGTCGCGCTGCTGGCCGAGACCGGCCTCGACAAGACCACCGCCATCGTCCTGTTCGCCGATCATGGCGAGGCCTTCGGCGACCACGTGTTCGCCGGCGAGCGCATGTTCTTCCACGGCCAGACCGTGTTCGACGAGCTGCTCCACGTGCCGCTCATCATCGCGGTCCCCGGCCTGGAGCCGCGCAAGATCGACGAGCCGACCATGCTGGTCGACCTGGCGCCCACCATCCTCGATCTGCTCAAGCTGCCCATCCCCGCCGAGTTCCAGGGCCGCAGCCTGCTCGGCGCCATGATGGGCGAGCCGCTGGCGCCGCGCCCGGTGCTCGGCGAGCTGCTCCCGGCCAAGAACTGGCCGCACGAGGCGCGCGCGCTGATGCAGGGCAACCTCAAGCTGATCTGGCGGCCCGCCGACGGCGTGACCCAGCTGTTCGATCTCAGCGCCGACCCCCGGGAGAAGACCGACCTCAGCCGCGACCGCGCCGACGACACCAAGCGCCTGCGCGCCGAGCTGGAGCGCTGGCTGGAGACGGGTACACTGGGCGCACTGTGAAGCGCGCCGCTCTCCTCCTCAGCCTCGCCCTGCCCTTCCTGCCGCACCCGGCCTCCGCCAGGCCCACTGCCGCTCCGGCGCCGGTCGCATCGCCCTCGCCTGCGCCGGCCGTCTTCACCGCCAGCCCGGCCGAACCTGCCGTCGATCCCGACGACGGCTCGCCGCTGCCGCCCGACACCGCGGCCTGGGGCCGCCCCATCGGCAAGCGGCTGGCGGCGGACAGCGCCGTCAACGCGCCGCCGTTCACCTTCCGCTGGCCGCTCGACTCGGTCGACATCTCGTCCAACTTCGGCATGCGCGTGCACCCGGTCGAGGGCATCAAGAAGATGCACAAGGGCGTCGACCTGCGCGGCCCCGAGGGCACCCGCGTCCTCAGCACCGGCCCCGGTCGGGTCACCCGCGCCGGCTTCCGCAACAAGCTGGGGCGCTATGTCGCGGTCGCGCACCCAAACGGCTTCATCTCGATCTATGGCCACCTGTCCGAGATCCTGGTCCACCCCGGCATGCGCGTGCGTGCCGGATCGATCCTCGGCCTGGTCGGCGCCACCGGCAAGGTCACCGGCCCGCACCTGCACTTCACGCTGTACCGCGAGGACGTCACCTTCGACCCGCTGCTGATGGTCGGCCGCAAGAGCGACGCGCCCAACGACGCGACCCTGCTGCCTTAGAGCAGCTCCCCTGGTGCACCAGGCAAGACCCGACCACCGTCAGGCCGATCGCGGCTCGACGCATGGCGGGGCGTCGCTTCCATAGGCTCGGCCATCGCGATGCTGGTAGACGAACCTGTCCCCACGTGGGTCACGGTGGATGAGCAGGTGACCGTCGTGGACGGCGCGGTGATGTGCGCTGCACAGCACGATGAGGTTCCTCGACGCATGGTCGCCGCCGCGCGACCGGAACCGCCAGTGGTGGACGTCGAGCCACACCGAGGCCCGGCAGCCCGGGACCTCGCAGCAGCCGTGGGCACGCCGCAGCGCTGCCGCCCGACGCGCCGGGGGGATCTTGCGCGACCCCGGCCCATCCTGGTGATGCAGCGCATACACCGAGGCATCACACAGCGCGACCTCGAGCAGCTTCGGATCAATGTCGAAGACCTTGCCGCCCCCGTCCTGGGTCACACGCTCGCAGCGGGCGCAGACATTGATGGCGATCTGGTAACTGGGCGTGCCAGGCTTGCGGTCACCACGCGCGGCTGCCAGGCGAAGCAGCTGGTTCATGAAGGTGTCGTCATCGAGCGCCGCGCCCGCCTCCCTGTGCATGGTCTTGCGCACCTCGTGCAGCAGCGCCTGCGTCGCGGGCGTCAGCTCGAAGTGCACCCGCTTGACGCGGGCAGGATCTGGCTCGTCGCCAGGCAGGTCCCCGGGCTCCAGCCCCGCGACCTGCCTCTCGATCTGCCGGGCACTCATGTTCCCCACGTGGGCGAGCCACGTCGCCTCGTTGGCCGGGGTCATCACGCGCGACAGCTCGCGTATTGCCGAGTAGGTGATGCCCCCGGCCGCCAGGGTCGCCTGCGTCAGTGGCAGCTCCGCCAGGGCCTCGACCACCCGCACCCGCTCGTACGCCATCCGTGACGACAACCCGAGTCGCGTCTCGGCATACTCATAGAACGACCCGAACCCCAGCGCCTCGTCCACCCCCAGGCGCCTGGCCTCCAGCAGCACGGCGATCTCTTCAGCCTCGAGGCCCTGCCGCCGGCCCACCACTGCCCTGACCCTGTCGTCCACCTGCCGGACCAGCTTCGCTCGCTCCATCAGCATCCTCCCGTTCGCTCGTCGCATCGTTTCGTACGATTCCAGCAGCCCAGGCGCAAAGGCGCGCTTCGCCACCGGGGCGACCACGCAGCCGCACGGAGGTTCGCGTCGGGGCCGCCGGCCCCAGCGTGGGAGCGCGCGCCCCGATCGCCCCCGCACCGAAGCTCACGCGGCGCCACCGAGGTTCGCCGGCGCCTCGGCGCGTCCGCGCGGGACGCGCAAAACCCGGCCGCAACACGCGGTTTCGGTCGATTCGAACCGGCGTGCGCGGGCCCGGCCCCGGGCTTGCTCTGACCCGGGCGTGATGACCTCCGCGACCTCGAAGCTGTGCGTCCTCGCCCTGGGCACCACCCTGCTGTCGGCCTGCGCGGGCGGAATCGACGTCCCGGTCGAGGACGAGAGCCACCCCACTCCGCGCGGGATCTACATGCCGATCGCCCCCAGCGGCGACTCGTCGCAGGCCGAGCGTAGCATCGCCGCCGCCATCACCCCGGCGGGCACGCCGCCGCTGGTGGTCTTCCTGCAGAAGAACGGCGGCACCTACACCGCGGGCAGCGACGACTCGTCGCGCAACGTGTCCTCGGTGGTCGCCGGGCAGAACCGCGCCAGCGCGAGCATCCCGCCCTTCGAGGGCAGCGCCGCGCAGTGGACCTCGATCGTGAGCTGCGTGCGCGAGCAGTTCGCGCGCTTCAACGTCGAGATCACCGACGTCGAGCCGACCGCCGGCCCCTACATCGAGTCGCTGTTCGGCGGCGACGGCACCGAGATCGGTTTCGGCCAGGGCACCGGCGGCGTGGCCCCCATCGATCCCCAGGGCTGCCGCGTCATCCGCGGCGCGGTGGTCTACAACTTCACGCGCGTGCTGGGCGGCGACCCCCGCGTCATCTGCGAGGTCGCGACCCAGGAGATCGCCCACGCCATGAGCCTGGATCACGAGTACCTGTGCAAGGACCCCATGACCTACCTGACCGGGTGCGGTCAGAAGACGCTGCAGGACGTCAACGCGCAGTGCGGCGAGTACTCCGCCCGCGCCTGCATCTGCGGCCGTGCGTCGCAGAACTCGGTGCAGATCCTGCTGCAGAAGCTGGGGCCGCGCGAGGTCGCGCCGCCGGCCACGCCTCCCGGCACGGTGACCCCGCCGGGCACGGTGACGCCGCCCACCGGGCCCGACACCCTGGCCCCCATGGTCACCATCGACGGCCCCGCCGAGGGCGCCTATGGCGCGCCGAGCTCGCTCATCTCGGTCACCGCCAGCGCCACCGACGCGGTCGGCGTGGGCAGCCTGGAGCTGTACTGGGCCTTCACCGGCGCGGTGCTGCCGTGCACCAACACGGTGCCCGGAGTGACCTGCATCAAGTCCTCGAACAACGCCAAGGCGACCTGGACCTTCCGCGTGGGCAGCGGCGATCGGCGCTTCCTGGTGCGCGCGCGCGACGCCGCCGGCAACGTGGGTGCCACCCCCGAGCGCCTGATCCACCTGGCCCCGCCGCCCGCCGGGACGCCGCCCGGGACCGTCACGCCGCCGCCCACCACGACGCCGCCCCCGGCGCAGCCGACGCCGCCAGCCGGCCCGACCATCGCCAGCATCAGCCCGCCCGGCGGCTCGGTCTTCCAGCGCGGTGACACCCTGGAGGTGCGCGCCATGGTCGCCGCCGGTGACGGCGTCGGGCAGGTGCGCCTGCTGTGGACCGCGCCCGCGGGCACCACGCCGTTCGCGATGGCCGACCTCGGCGGCGGCGAGTATGGCATCGACATCCAGGTGTCGACCGCGGCCACCCCGGGCGCGCGCAGCTTCCAGATCGAGGCCCTCGACGGCGCCGGCCGGCAGACGCGCTCGCCAGCGCTCAGCGTCGACGTGCAGTAGCGCAGCCACGCGTCACTCGCGCACGCCGACCACGACCGCTTCGCAGGCCGACAGCTGCTCGTCGGGGCTGCACGCGACGAGCTCGAGCTGCCACTGGCACTGCTCCAGCGCGGCGGGGTCGACCTCGACGCGCAGGCCGCAGCTGGCCTCGTCACAGCAGGCCGCGACGAAGCCGGCCCGACACTGCGCCGGCGTCGCCGGATCGTCGCTGCACTCGCGGTAGCTCGCGCAGTAGGTCTCGGCCGCCTGGCCGCAGACCTCACGCATCGTCATCGTGTCGTCGCCGCACCCGGCCAGCCCCAGCACACCCGCCGCAAACAGCACCATTCGCTTCCACATGTGAACCTCCTCCTGGCGCGCAGCTATCGCAACCGCCGCGCCAGCGAGCAGCCCCACGACATCACTCGCTCATGCTGTCCGGCGCCCCCGCGCCACCGGACAGATCCAGACCCCACTGTCGCTGTCCAGGTCGACCCGGACAGTCAGGGCGCGACGAGCGACTCGAGCATCCGCTGGGCCTCCGCCGCCAACGCCCCATCCCCAGCAGCCAGCTCCTGCAACAGCTCACGCGCCAGCGCCGCCGCCGCAACACCGGCCCCCCGCGCCACCTCACCAAGCAGCGCGACCGTGTCCGTGCTCGTCCTCCTGTCCGTGCCCGTGCCCGTTTCCGTGCTCGTGCTCGTGCTCGTGCTCGTGCTCGTGCCCGTGCCCGTGCCCGTGCCCGTGCCCGTGCCCGTGCCCGTTTCCGTGCTCGTCAACCTCCGCATCACCTCCCTCGCCCCCACCGCATCCCCGATCTCCAGCGCCAACCTCCCCAGCAGCAGCATCCTCCGCCGCACCACCTCACCCCCGCCGCCATACCCGACCGCCCGCCGCGCCCACTCCACCCCCAGCCGTGGCAGCCCCGCCGCCAGGCACAGCCGGGCCACCTCCTCGCTGGCCGCCGGCCTGTCCGCCGCCAGCCAGACATAGTCGACCGCATCCAGCCCCATGGCCCGGCGCACCGCGCCCGCCTTGTCGTCGCCGCGCCCCACCAGCAGCCCGGCGCGCACCAGCTCGCGCCGCGCCGCCGCGTCCGCCGGCCGCGCCAGCGCGATGGCGCGCCGCCACCTGAGCGCCTGCTCCAGCTCGCCCCGCGCCTCCCACTCCCGCGCCTCGGCCTCCGGGTCCGGCCCCAGCTTCACCTTCAGCGCATCGCGCTCCACCACATCCGGCGCCGGCGCAATCGTCCGGCACCCGCTCACCGCCACCCCCACGGCGCCCGCTCCCAGCGCCGCCGCCACCGCGAGCGCCACCGCCACGCCCACCCCGACCACGGCGCACGCGCGCGACATCGCACGACTTTGCGCCCCCGCGCGGCCCGCGCGCAAGCCCCGCCCGCGTTGACTTCGCACCGCCGCGAAAGTACCTTGCCGTGGCGTGTTTGCGACGTTCATCGGTGGCGGGACTGCAGGGCCCGCGGCGGGGTGTGCTTGAAACAGTGGCTCCGCCGTAGCCTGGCCCGTCGCACCGCGGTGGTGGCCGGCAGCGTCAGCGCCGCGCTCGCCGCCGTGGTCGGCCTGGTCATCGTGGGCGCGGTGCTGGGCAACGAGGCGCGCGAGCTGCGCTCCCGCGTCGCCGTGGTCGCCATCCTGGCTGGCGCCCTGACCGTGTTCGCCGTGGTCTGCACCGTGTGGCTGACCCTGCGCCGCCTGCTCGGCGCGCCCCTCGGCGAGCTGTCGCGCACCATGGCGGCGGCAGAACAGGGCAACTTCCTGACCCGCGCGCGCACCGATCGCTCCGACGAGCTCGGCGATCTGGCGCGCCAGTTCAACCGCATGCTGGCCAAGATCACCGACCTGCAGGTCGAGTCGGTCGACGACCGCCGCGAGCTGTCGCACACCCGCCAGGAGCTCGAGATGAAGGCCGAGCTCGAGGCCCGCCTGCGCGAGCTCACCCTGCTGTTCGAGATCACCAAGACCATCAACTCGCAGCTGGAGTTCGCCGAGGTCCTGCGCGCCATCACCCAGAAGGCCAGCCAGGCCCTGGGCCTGGAGGAGTTCGCCATCCTCATCATGGAGGACGACGGCGCCCGCCTGCGCGTGCGCGCCACCTTCGGCTTCCCCGCCGAGGCCGAGATCGAGGGCATGGAGTTCTCGCCCGGCGAGGGCATCAGCGGCATCGTGGCGCGCTCCGGCGAGCCCTGTCTCATCGCCGACACCAGCAAGGACGATCGCTACCTGCACTACAAGGGCCGCCACATGGTCGACGGCTCGTTCCTGTGCGTGCCCATCCGCTACCAGGAGCGCCTGATCGGCCTGTTCAACGTGCTGCGCCCGCGCAGCGGCGACTCCGGCGGCTTCACCCCCGACGACATCCGCCTGCTGACCTCGCTGGCCAACGCCGCGGCGCTGGCGCTGGCCAACGCCCAGATGGTCGAGCGCCTGCGCGAGCTGTCGACCCACGACGAGCTGACCGGGCTGGCCAACCGCCGCCTGTTCACGCAGCGCATCGAGACCGAGTTCGAGCGCGCGCAACGCTACGGCGGCGTGCTGTCGGTCCTCATGGTCGACATCGATCACTTCAAGGACTGGAACGACACCCACGGCCACCCCGCCGGGGACGAGGTGCTGCGCAAGGTCGCGACCCTGCTGCGCGGCAGCGTGCGCGCGGTCGACCTGGTGGCGCGCTGGGGCGGCGAGGAGTTCGTCGTCATGCTGCCCGGCACCAGCAAGAAGGACGCCCTCGCGGTGGGCGAGAAGATGCGCGCCGCCTGCGAGGCCGCGCCGTTCCCCTTCCCGGCCCAGAACGGCGCCGACGCCGGCGAGGGTCGCGTCACCCTGTCGGTCGGGGTCGCGGTCTATCCCGACGACGGCAAGTCGGTCGCCGCGGTGCTCGACGGCTCGGATCGCGCGCTGTTCCAGGCCAAGCGGGCCGGGCGCAACCAGGTCCTGGGCGCCGAGGCCAAGGGCGCGCCCAAGGCCGGCATGGACGCCCCGTTCACTTCCGGTTGAGCAGGCTCTTCAGGTCCTGACCGGGCGCGAAGGTCAGCGTGGTCTGCGCCGGGATGGTGATGGGCTCGCCGGTCTGCGGGTTGCGCCCCTGGCGATCAGCGCGGCGCTTGCGCGCGAAGGTGCCGAATCCCGGGTAGGTGAAGCGCGGCTGCGCGCCACGGGTGCCGCGGGCCTTGATGAAGTAGTCGCCGATCTGCGCGAACACCTGGTCGACGATGAGGCCCACGGTCTTCTTGGTGGCCTGCTGCGACAGCCCGCGCGCCTTGTAGACCCGCTCGATCAACTCACGCTTGGTCACTGGCCGCCCCCCTCCCAGAGTGCCTGCAGTTGCGAAGAGCATCGATGCTACGGAGGCGGCTTGGCAGTGTCAACAAGTGCTGACCAGCGAAGCTGGTCGGCACTTGTCCGGCTCCGTTCTGGCTCCGGACCTACAGCGCGCCGATCACCACGACCACCAGCACGACCGCCGCGGCGCCGGCCAGGCCGTACCAGATCCGCCGCCGCGTGACCTCGGTGTGGGTGTCACAGATGGCCTCGGGCTCCTGGTCCTCGGGCCGGTCCTTGCACTTCGCGCCCTCGGTGATGATCCAGCCCGGACACTTCCTGATGCAGGCGCGCCGCTCGCTGGCGTCGTGGCCGCGCGACTTGCAGGCCAGGTAGCACTGCTGGCCCTCGTCGGCCGCCGGGTTGTCCTTCAGCGGCAGGCGGTAGCGCACCGAGGTCGAACAGGCCGCGCAAACCAGCAGGAACACCAGCGCCGCCGCGCGCAGCGCCCTGCGCCCAGGGCGCATCAGGCGCCGGGCTCCACGGTCAGCCCGAGCAGCGCGCGCGCCTCGGCCGGGGTCGCCACCTTGCGCCCGACCGCGCCGGCCGCGGCCACGATGCGCGCCACCAGCGGCGCCGAGCCCTCGGCCAGCACACCCTTGTCGAGGTAGATGTTGTCCTCCAGGCCGACGCGGGCGTGGCCGCCCCAGCGCGCGGCACACTCGGCCAGCGCCAGCTGGTGGCGCCCCACCCCGGCCACCGCCCAGGTCGTGCTGGCGGGCAGATCCCGCGTCGCCGCCACCAGCGCACCAAGGTTCGCCTCGCTGGCGGCCAGCGCGCCGCGCACCCCGAGCACGAACTGCAGGTGCAGCGGCGGCGCGATCTCGCCCGCCTTCAGCAGCGCGCGCACGATGTCGAGGTGGCCGAGGTCGTAGATCTCGAGCTCGGGCATGATGCCGGCGGCCCGGATGCGCCGCGCCACCTCGACCACGTCGCGCGGCGCGTTGACGAAGACGTCGTCACCGAAGTTGATCGACCCCACGTTGAGGGTCGCCATCTCGGGGCGCACATCGCCGTCCAGCGTCAGCGGCTGGGTGCGCTCGTCGATCGACATGCCGACCGCCCCGCCGGTCGACGTCTGCACGATGAGGCCGGGCGCCAGCTTGCGGATCTCGGCGATGGCGGCGCGGAACAGCGCGCGCGACTGGGACGGCCGGCCGTCGTCCTCGCGCGCGTGCAGGTGCACGATCGACGCGCCGGCGGCCAGGCAGCGCGCCGCCTCGGCGCCCAGCTCGGCCGCGGTGTGCGGCAGGTGCGGGTTCTGCGCCCGCGTGGTCTCGGCGCCCACGATGGCCGCGGTCACGATCAGCGGCGGCCGCCCGGCCAGGCGCTGCTCCGCCTTCGGGGTCACGCAGGTGCCACTGGCGCGACAGACGACCACGGGCTCGGCCAGGGCGTCGGCCGCCGACGGCCCCAGGTCGCCGCGCGCGCTGATGACCTTGCGCGCCTCGAAGCGCATGGTGCGCGAGGTGGCGCCCATCTTCACGATCTCGCCGACCACCTCGATGTAGTCGCCGGCGCGCACCGGGGCCAGAAACTCGACGCTGTCATAGGCGCGGAACAGCCCCTCGTCGCCGTCACAGCGGATGAGCAGCTCGGTGGCGACATCGCCGAACAGCGCCAGCATGCGCGCGCCGTCGACCAGGTTGCCGCCATAGTGGGCGTCGTGCGCGCCCATGCGCACGCGCAGGGTGGCGCGCGGCAGAAGCTCGGTCGGATGGCGTGGCGTCGCGCTCATGGCAGGCCTCCCTCGCGCCCGGTGCCCTCGACCCCGGCCTGGCGCGCCAGCAGCCGGTCCACGATGTAGCTGGCGACCTGCTCGGGCCGCGTGCCCGGGCCGAAGCCGGCGTCGAAGCCCAGCTCGCGCGCCAGGGCGTGGTCGATGCGCGGGCCGCCCAGGATGAAGAGCACGTCGCGCACCTGCGAGCGCTTGGCCAGCTCGATGAGCTGGCGCGCGTTGTCCTTGTGCACGTCGCGCTGGGTGATGATCTGCGACACCAGGATGGCGTCGGCGCGCAGCTCACCGGCGCGCGCCAGCAGCGCGGCGTTGTCGACCTGGGCGCCCAGGTTGTGGGCGTCGACCCAGGGATAGGCCTCCAGCCCCTTGTGGCCGGCGAAGCCCTTCATGTTGAGGATGGCGTCGATGCCCACGGTGTGGGCGTCCGACCCGGTGCAGGCGCCGACCACGATGACGCGCCGGCCGAGCTGCTTCTTGATGACGTCGTTGATCTCCTTGGGCGTGCGCTCCGCGCTCTTGACCTCGGGCACCTCGATCTCGCCGTAGTCGATCACGATGTCGCTCTTGCCGTAGACCACGAAGAAGGTGAACTCGCGGCCGGCCGCCTCCATCGCGGTGACCAGCACGTGCTTGAGGCCGAGCCCCTCGGCGTAGCGCCGCGCGGCCTCCTTGGCGCGCGCCGAGGCCGCCACCGGCAAGGTGAACGACAGCTGCACCGCGCCGTCGCCCATGCGATCACCGTAGGCACGGATGGGCTGCGGGGCGCGCTTGCGGGTGTCGTCGTCACCACCGGCGCTGCCGCTGTTCGGGGGGCTCATGGGGTCTCCTCCAGCGCCTCGAGCACCGGGTTCAGGTACTCGGGCGCGCGTGCGAACACGCCCTCGAGGCCGCGACCGCCGGTCTCGGGCCGCTTGACGTCGGCGAACACGCCGCGCGCGATGGCCGACCACAGCCCCTCCTCGACGGTCTCGCGCAGCAGGGCCTGCGCCGAGGCCAGCACCTCGCGGGCGCGGCGCACCACCAGGCCGTCGGGGTTCCAGCGGATCTCGTCGCCCAGGTGGCGCGCGGCGCGGAACACATAGTCGGCGCCCTTGATGGCCACGAAGCGGTCGTGCAGGTACGGGTTGTGGATGGCCTCGGTCATCATGCCGAGCAGCTCGATCGACTGCCCGGTGGCGACGCCGACCAGGTCGTACAGCCCATCGACGCGGTGGGCCAGGAAGATGTCGCCGGTCTTGTGCTTGGTCGCCGGCATCCACTTGATGGGGTGCCTGGGGAACAGCTGGCGCACCAGCTGGGCCTGCGCGATCTCGAGCAGGAACGAGTCCTCGAGCCCCTTGTCGATCTCGAAGGCGTGGCCGAGACCCATCAGCTCGTCGGGCAGGCCGGCGGCGTGGGCGAAGGCCTCGTTGATGAACTGCGACGCGACCACCGTGTGCGCGGCCTCGACGGCGTCGGCGGTGGTCAGGTAGTTGTCCTCGCCGGTGTTGATGATGATGCCGGCGCGCGCGATGACCCGGCGCGAGAAGTACTGGTCGCACAGGGTGCGGCGCGGGTTGATGTCGCGGAACAGGATGCCGTACATGGCGTCGTTGAGCAGCATGTCGAGGCGCTCGACTGCGGCCAGGTAGGCGATCTCGGGCATGCACAGGCCCGACGAGTAGTTGACCTGCTGCAGGTAGCGACCCAGGCGCTCCTGCTCGTCGTCGAGCGCGGCGCGCACGATGCGGAAGTTCTCCTGGGTGGCCCAGGTGCCGCCGTAGCCCTCGGTGGTGGCGCCGATGGGGACATAGTCGATCAGTGACTGCGCGGTCGACCGGATGACCGCGATGATGTCGGCCCCGGCCTGGGCCGCGGCGCGGGCCTGGTCGGCGTCGTCATAGATGTTGCCGGTGGCGACGATGACGTACTTGAGCGGGGTCGGGCCGGTGCCCAGGCGCGCGCGGTCGGCCTCGCGGTGCTGGCGCGAGCGGTCGATGACCGCCAGGGCCTCGCTGGTGTAGGGCGCCAGGGCGCGCCGGATGGTCTCCAGGTTGTCGCCGGGGCCGGGCGGCTCGGGCGGGGCGCCATAGGCCAGGGCCTCGGCGGCCTCCTGGATGGTGGCGGCGCCGCGCAGGAGCTCGCGGCCGAGGGCGTGGGCGGCGCCGAGGCCGAGCTGCCCGGCGGCCTGCAGGCGGGCCACGCAGGTGTTGACCAGCGGCACCCCGTCGGGGTCGGCGCCCTCGACGCCGTAGGCGCGCAGCACGGTGCGCTCGATGGAGACCGTCGAGTGCGCCTGGATGAAGCGGCCCACGCCGTCGGCGACGCGCGCGGCCAGGGCGCGACACTCGTCGACGACGGCTGGATCGATGGGCAGGGCTTCCATGTCAGGTCACCTGATGAGGTAGTAGTAGATGAGCAGCGCGCCGATCGACAGCGCCATCACCACGGTGGAGCCGAGCAGGCCATCGCGGGCCCGGATGGTCCACGGCGACGGCTCGGGACGCAGGCGCGCGACCAGCTGGGCCGCGGCGGCCCCGGCGCCCGAGACGGCCGCGAGGACGCCCAGCATGCTGAGGAGCGCTGTCCAGGTGGCCGGCATCGCTGGGGTTATGGCGTGGAATGGCGGTACAATGCAACGGCATGCTGCGCCGGCACGTCGTGATGCTGACCCTGGCGGCGCTGGCTGCGCCGGCGGGGGCGCGCGGGGTGGGTGCGAGCGCAGGCGGCGGCGCGGGTGCCGGCGCGGGTGCGGGCGCCGTCAGCGCGGCGGTCGAGGTGCGACGCGGGGTCGACTTCGAGATCGTGCAGCCGGGCTGGGATGCGCTGGCGCGGCGGCCGCTGTTCGCTCCGGCGATGCGGCCCACGCTGAGCGGCCCCGAGAAGACCCGGCCGACGGCGGACGGCTGCTGCCTCATCCACTGGACCGAGACCGGCACCGACGCCGTGGCCGAGGACTCGCTGGCCGATCTGGCGCCGGCCAACGGGCTGCCCGACGCCATCGACGCCATCGAGGAGGGCCTCATCGGCGGGCGCCAGATGTTCGCCCGCGACCTCGGCTGGCCCGAGGCGCCGCCCGACGCGGGCACCGGCGGTGACGATCGGCTCGATGTCTATGTGATGGAGATCAATGGGCGCGGCTATGCCCATGCGCGTGTGGTCGACCCCGGGCGCATCGACATGTGGATCGAGCTCAACCCCAAGAGCTGGCCGGCCGCCGTGATGTCCAGCGTGGCCGCGCACGAGCTGCATCACACCATGCAGTTCGCCATCGCGCGCGGCCTCGACACCTGGGTCTACGAGGCCACCGCGGCGTGGGCGCAGTATCGCTACCGGACCTCGACCGAGCTCGGGCTGGCGCGCGACGTGCTGTGGGCGTTCCGCCTCAAGAACCCCGAGCGGTCGCTGACGGTGGCCGAGGGCCAGCTGCACTATGCGGCGTTCGTGTGGTGGAAGTACCTGGTCGATGCGCTGTCGCCAGCGGGTGGTCCGGCGGATGACGACCTGGTCAAGCGCGCCTGGGTGGCCATGGGCGCGGTCAACTCGGTGCAGGTCGGGCTGGGCAACCTGCTGGGACCGACGCGCCTGGGCAGCGTGGCGGGAGCGTTCGACGAGTATGCCGAGTGGATGTGGTTCGCGTGCGCCGAGGATGACGGGCGGCGCTGGCGCGAGGACCTGCTGCGCTGCAAGTCGAGCGGGCCGCTGGGCGAGCGGGCGCGCGCGACGCCGGTGGTGACCTTCCCCAGCACAGGGCGGCTCGACAAGCTGGAGCCGCTGGGTGCGGGCTATCTCGAGGTGCAACCCGATTGCAAGAGCGCGGCGGTCGACATCGTGCTGACGGCCGACGCCGGGGGCCGCTTCGGGGTGCGCTTGCTCGAGGTGCCGCCGGCGGGCGCGGCGTCGGTGGTGACCGCGCGCGTGCTCGAGGGCGGCGCGACGACGACGTTCACGGTGCCGGCCTGGAACGAGCGCCGCAAGGTGGTGGTCAGCGTGGCCAACCTGGACGCGCCAGGGGCGGCCGCGCGCGGGGTCGGCTTCGAGGTGCGCGTGAGCGGGACCTACGCGCCGCCGGCCGGCGAGCGCGTGGTGGCGACGCTGACCCCGAAGCAGGTCTCGCTGGAGCTGCGCGCCGGCGACCGGGTGTCGCCCGCGCTGACGGTGGGCTACGGCGGCACCTGCGAGGACGGCTCGCGTGAGACCACCGAGGTGACCTGGGTGTCGGCGGATCCCGCGGTGGTGCGCGCCGAGGGCGCCGGGCTGGTGGCGGTGGCGGCCGGCGAGACCACGGTGCGCGCGCGGCTGGGCGCGGTGGAGAGCGCGGACATCTTCATCAGCGTGAGCGCGGCGCCGCCGGGCAGCGACAGCGACGGCTGCGCGGTGGCGGGCGCGACCAGGCGCGACGGTGCGAGGTCGACGCTGCTGGGGATGCTCGCGCTCGGCCTCGTGCTCGGTGCTCGTGCTCGTGCTCGTGCTCGTGCTCGTGCTCGTGCTCGTGCTCGTACTCGTGCTCGTGCTCGTGCTCGTGCT